>NZ_JABBJN010000052.1 GCF_012928505.1 Achromobacter sp. Bel
GGGCAGGCGTGCTGGCGACGGTGCCGCTTTCGCGGCCGGTGGCGTCCAGCGCCATCATCGAAGGCTGTCCTTCGATGGAGACGGCTTGCAGGCCGCGCGCCGTGCTGGGCACGACGGCGGTCCACGCCATGCGCGCGAAATTGTTGACCGGCACGCTGTAGCTGGCGCGGTCGCCGGCCAGCTTGGCCAGGCTACGCACGATCTGGCCGTCCTGGCTGCGCCATTGCAGCACGAGCTCTGGCGGCGCTTCCCAGTTGGCGCGCGCGCTGCCTTCGTTGAAGTACACGGCTTCGATGGTGACGGTTTCGCCGGGGGCCGCGGACGGCCGGTCCAGGCGGTACGACACGCCAGCGGCGGCGGAACCCGCGGCACCCAAGGCGAGGGCGCCGGCAAGGGTGCGCAGGGCAAGGGGGAAGCGAGTGTGACGGCGTCGGGACATGGCGTGCGATGGTTTTTTTTGTGACGAGGCAATGTAGCATCGCACGCCGCAACTGTTTGTAAGGCAGGCTTATCGGATGTAGGGCATGTAATAAACAGGTGTTACTCAGGATGTCGGCATGCCCGCCGGGCGGTCTGATGCAACAAGGCCCCGCGCATTGTCGACAATGCGCGGGGCCTTGTATTTCAAGCCTTGCGAGGCTTATTCGCCGAACTTGATGCCCTGCGCCAGCGGCAGGTTGCGCGAATAGTTGATGGTGTTGGTCGCGCGGCGCATGTAGTTGCGCCAAGCATCCGAACCGGATTCGCGGCCGCCGCCGGTTTCTTTTTCGCCACCAAAGGCGCCGCCGATTTCGGCGCCGGACGTACCGATGTTGACGTTGGCGATGCCGCAGTCGGAACCCGAGGCCGACAGGAAGGTCTCGGCTTCCCGCAGGTCATTGGTGAAGATCGCCGACGACAGGCCTTGCGGCACACCGTTCTGCAACGCCAGTGCATCGCCGAATTCCTGGTAGCGCATCACGTACAGGATGGGCGCGAAGGTCTCGTGGCAGACCACGTCGGTCTGGCCGGGCATTTCGGCGATGGCCGGGCGCACGTACCAGGCGTTGGGGTATTCGTCCGCCAGCACGCGTTCGCCGCCGGTGACCTTGCCGCCTTGTTCGCGGGCGGCCTTCAGGGCATCCTGCATGGCGTCGAACGACACGCGGTCGATCAGCGGGCCGACCAGGTTGCCGCTGTCCAGCGGGTTGCCGATGGTGGCGCTGGCGTAGGCCTTGTGCAGGCGCTGGACCAGCGCGTCGGCCACGCTTTCGTGCACGATCAGGCGGCGCGTAGTGGTGCAGCGCTGGCCGGCCGTGCCGATGGCGCCGAACACGATGCCGCGCGCGGCCATGTCCAGATCGGCGGTGGGGCCGACGATGATGGCGTTGTTGCCGCCCAGTTCCAGCAGCACGCGGCCAAAGCGTTGCGCCACGCGCGGGCCCACCTGGCGGCCCATGCGGGTCGATCCCGTGGCGGACACCAATGCCACCGTATGCGAATCCACCAGCGCTTCGCCGACTTCACGGTCGCCGATCAGGACTTCGGACAGGCCGGCGGGCGCATCACCGAAACGCTGCATGGCCTGTGCGAAGAGGGCTTGGCAGGCCAGGGCGGTCAACGGCGTCTTCTCGGACGGCTTCCAGACCACGGCGTTGCCGCAGACGATGGCCAGCGCCGCGTTCCACGACCACACGGCCACGGGGAAGTTGAAGGCGCTGATGACGCCGATGACCCCTAGCGGATGCCACGTTTCCATCATGCGGTGGCCGGGGCGCTCGGACGCGATGGTCAGGCCGTACAACTGGCGCGACAGGCCGACGGCGAAGTCGCAGATGTCGATCATTTCCTGCACTTCGCCTTCGCCTTCGGCCACGATCTTGCCGGCTTCCAGGCTGACCAGACGGCCTAGCGCGGTCTTGTTCTCGCGCAGCGTTTCACCCAGCAGGCGGATCAATTCCCCCCGGCGCGGCGCCGGTACGTCGCGCCAAGCCAGGCTGGCCTGGCGGGCGCGGGTGATGGCCGAATGGGCCTGCGCCACGGTGTGTTCATGCACCTGGGCCAGTTCGGCGCCGTCGATCGGGCTGCGTGCGGTCAGCGTGCCGCCGGTAAGCGCGGCCGCGTTCAGGCCGAGCGCGCGCAGGATGTCTTGGGGGGTGTCCATGCCGGTTCCTTGGATTGCCAGCGAAGCCGATGTCTTCGCTTAAGGGTTATGCCTATGTGGCGATTCGGGAAAAAAATTTACTATACGAAACTCCAGTGTGAATTGCGAAACTTTTTTTTCTTAACCGGCTTAAGCGCCGCTTCCCTCCCGAGGCGGCCCCGGGGCCGGCTCGGAAACCTCTTTCGGGGTACATCAGTGGCAGACGCTTTACTTGATGTCCAAGCAGTCACCAAGACCTTCCAGCGCGACGGCCAGCCGCCGCATCGGGCGCTCGACGGGGTCGATTGCCAGCTGAACCGGGGCGAGGTCATGGTGGTGGTCGGACCGTCCGGCTCGGGCAAGAGCACCTTGCTGCGCACGCTGAACGGCCTGGAAAGCATCGACAGCGGCACGATCCGCGTGGACGGCGTGTCGCTGACGGACCCCGCCACCGACGTCAACCGCTGGCGCACGGAAGTCGGCATGGTCTTCCAGCACTTCAACCTGTTCCAACACCGTACTGCGCTGGACAATGTCGCGCTACCCCAACGGGTCGTCCGCGGCCGTAGCCGCGCCGACGCCGAACGCTATGCCCGCGACCTGTTGGGCCGCGTGGGGATGGGTGATTTCGGCGAACGCTACCCCAGCCAATTGTCCGGCGGCCAGCAGCAGCGGGTGGCGATCGCCCGCGCGCTGGCCATGGATCCCAAATTGATGCTGTTCGACGAAGCCACGTCCGCGCTGGACCCGGAAACCGTCGGCGGCATCCTGGAATTGATGCGCGGACTGGCCCGGGACGGCATGACGATGGCGGTCGTGACCCACGAGATGGGCTTCGCGCGCGACGTCGGCGACCGGGCCTTGTTCATGGATGCGGGGCGCATTGTGGAAATGGGCACGCCCGACGAGGTGTTCTGCCACCCGAAGGAGGCGCGCACCCGCGCCTTTCTGGAAAAGATTTTGTAGTCCAAGCAGGCCGGTCCGGCTAATCCGGGCGCTGCCGGCCCTGCGGCAACACGACGTGCTTTGCCCGGAATGACAAGGTTTCATCCACCTCTAGGGGATATTGAAATGCTGAAAATCAAGCAATGGCTGGGCGTGGCCGGCGTCGCCCTGGCGGCCGCCACCGTGGCGCTGCCCGCGCAAGCCGACGAACTGGGCGACATCATCAAGCGCGGCGAACTGCGGGTGGCGGTACAGACCTCCGGTCCGCTGATGAGCTTCATGGACAAGACGGGCAAGCGCACGGGCCTGGCGGTGGAAGTGGCCAAGCGCATGGCCGACGACCTGGGCGTGAAGCTGGTCCTGCAAGACTACGAATGGAAGGGCCTGTTGCCGGCGCTGCTGTCGGGCAAGGCCGACATGGTGGCCGCCGACATGACGCCCACGCCGCAACGCGCGGCCCAGGTGCTGTTCTCGGCGCCGATGTTCTACGCCGAAACCGTGGCGGTCGTGCCCAAGGATTCGCCGTACAAGTCGTACGAGGAACTGGACAAGGCGGGCGTGAACGTCGGCGTGCTGGGCGCCAGTACCTACGCCGAAGTGGGCAAGAAGATGCTGCCCAAGGCCACCATGAAAGAGTTCTCGGGCGGCAGCGCCCCGGTCGGCCAGGCCCTGTCCAGCGGCCGCCTGGACGCCGGCATCATGTCCATGTCCACCGCCAACCAGTTCCTGGTCGACTTCGGCAACCTCCGCGTGCTGGATGGCGTGATGGTGCGCGAGCCGCTGGCCTTCGCCGTCGGCCCGAACGCCTTCCGCTTGAAGTTCTGGCTGGACAACTGGCAAACGCTGAAGACCGCCGACAACACGCTGCCCGAGCAGGTGAAGTACTGGTATTCCACCGACTGGAAGAAAGACCATTAATCACTCGGGCCTGCGCAAGGCTCCTTAGTATCAACAGGCTCTAGCACCGCTACAGGGAGACCGGACCGCCCATGGACTGGCTGATCGATTACTACAACTGGCGCATCGTCAGCCAGTACACGGGCCAATTCGCCACCGGCCTGGCCAACACACTGATCGCCGCGGGCGCAAGCCTGGTGCTGTCGGTGTTGGCCGGCGTGCCGCTGGCGCTTCTGCACATGTCGTCCAAAGCCGCTATCTGGCGTCCCGTGGCCGCTTACGTGCAGTTCATCCGGTCCACGCCTTTGCTGGTCCAGATCTACCTGGTCTATTACGCCGTGCCCATGCTGATCCCGGGGGCGAAGGGCTGGAGCGAGATGGTGCTGGGCATCCTGGCGATGACCCTGCACCACGCCGCCTACATGAGCGAGATCATCCGCGTAGGCATCGAATCCGTCCCGCGCGGCCAGATCGAAGGCGCCAAGGCGTGCGGCATGAATTATCAGCAGCGGTTGCGCTATGTGGTGCTGCCGCAGGCCTTCGTCAATACGCTGCCGCCCCTGCTGGGTCAGACCGCCGTGCTGATCAAGGACACCTCGCTGCTGTCGTTGATCACGGTGTTTGAACTGGTCGCGGCCGGCGTGCAGATGAACAGCGACCGCATCGTGCCCAACGAGAGCTTCCTGACCATCGCTGCGGGCTACCTGCTGATCTACGGCGTCATGCTGTTGTTGTCCCGGGGCGTCAGCCTCTGGCTGGCAGGTCCGGCCTGGAACGCGAGGTAAGCATGCTGGATTCCTATCTTTCCACCGCCGGCGTCGTGTTGCCCTTCCTGCTGAAGGGCTTCTGGGAAACGCTGAAGATCTCGTTCGTGGCCATCATCGCGGGGTCGCTGCTGGGTTTCGTGATTGGCGTGATCCGCAGCTACCGCATCCGCGGCATCCACCAACTGCTGGGCCTGTACATCCACGTCCTGCGCGGCACGCCGTTCCTGGTGCAGCTCTACATCTTCTACTTCGTGCTGCCCAGCTCCGGCATCGAACTGCTGCATTGGGATTCCGGCACCGCGGCCTTCGTGTCGCTGTCGGTGTACACGTCCTGCTATGTGGCGGAAATCGTCATGGGCGCCATCCAGTCCGTGCCGCGCGGCCAGACCGAAGGCGCCATGACCCTGGGTCTGCGCCCCCTGCAGATACTGCGGCTGGTCATCCTGCCGCAAGCCATGCGCCTGATCGTGCAGCCGATGAGCGGCGTCTACGTCATGCTGATCAAAAGCACCGCCATCCTGTCGGTGGTCGGCATCACGGAACTGACCCGGCAAGGCGAAGTGTTCATCATCACCTTTCCGGCCAAGTCGCTGTTTATCTACGGCATGATTGCCGCCATCTATTTCATCTATTGCTACCCGTTGCTGCGCCTGGCCAACTGGCTTGAAAAGCGCCTGACGGGTGGTTTGCAGGGCGCAAGCCTGCACTGACACGGACCCCACCGGCATGGCCTCCGAGTACATCGACACCTATTACAAGCGCACGCTGTCAGACACCGCGACCTACTATCCGCCGCTGGCGGGCGCGTCCAGCACGGACGTCTGCGTGATCGGTGGCGGCCTGGCCGGGCTGTCCACCGCCCTGGAACTGGCCCGCCGTGGGTGCAACGTCACCTTGCTGGAAGGCAAGCGCATCGCATGGGGGGCGTCAGGGCGCAACGGGGGATCGGTCTCGCCGGCGTTTTCGGCCGGCGCCGACGCCATCAAGAAGCACGTCAGCGAAGACCACTACCGGCAGCTGTACCGGCTGTCCATGGAAGGCGTGGAAATCATCCGCGACAATATCCGCAGCCTGGCCATCGCCGATGCGCACAAGGTCGACGGACGTCTGCGCGTGGTGCGCTACGAAGCCACCGATGCGCTGAACCAGTGGTGCGACGCGCAGCGTCGCGACTTCGGCCGCGACGTGCGCTTCCTGACCCGCAATCAGGTGCGCGAACGCCTGGTGTCGGATGTCTACCACCAGGGCGTCGAAGACCCCGCCTCGTTCCACTTCCATCCGTTGAACTATGCCCGGGCCCTGGCCCGCGAATGCACGCGGCTGGGCGTGCGCATCCACGAAGATTCCGCCGTCACCGCCGCCACGCTGAACGGCGGGGTCAAACATCTGCGGACTGCGCAGGGGCAGGTCGACGCCCGCACTGTCGTGCTGGCTACCGGCGGCTACACGGGCGACGTCGTGCCGGCGCTGCGCCGCGCCATGTTGCCCATCGCCACCTACATCATGCTGACCGAACCCTTGGGCGACCGCGTGCGGGAAGCCATCCGCAGCACGGCGGCGATCGGCGACGACCGCCGCGCCGGCAACTATTACCGTGTCCTGGATGGCGGCCGCATCGGCTGGGGCAGTAGAATCACCACCCGTGTCGACGACCCGCCCGATCTGGCCGAGTCCCTGCGCCGCGAATTGCTGTCCGTCTACCCCCAATTGCAGGGGCTGCGCGTCGAGACCGCATGGTCGGGGCGCATGGCCTACGCCCGGCACCTGATGCCGCAGATCGGCCTGCTGGCGCCAGACGTCTGGTATTGCACGGCGTTTGGCGGGCATGGCATGAATACCACCTCAATCGGCGGGCGTGTCGTCGCGGAAGGGATCACGGGCGACACCCAGCGCTACAAGCTATTCCAACCTTTCGGGCTGGCATGGAACGGCGGGGGGCTGGGCACGGCGGCGGTTCAACTGACCTATTGGTCTTACCAGGCGCGCGATTGGTGGCGGGAGCGCACGACGCGGGCATGACAAGGTACACAGGATGCAAGGCAACAAACAGAGCGCATTGGCACAACGGCTGCGAGCCCTGCGCCAGGCGCGCGATTGGACACTGAAGCAGGCGGCGGCGGCCACCGGCGTCGCCGCGTCCACGCTGTCCAAGATCGAAAACAGCCTGCTGTCGCCTACCTATGACAACCTGATCAAGATCGCCGCGGGCCTGGACCTGGACGTGGCCGAACTCTTCACTGCGTCCGACGCCCACATGGGTACCGGCCGCCGCAGCCTCAGCCGCCAGGGCGAGGGGCGCCAATACGAAACGCCGTATTACGACCACCGGCTGCTTTGCACCGCGCTGTCGCACAAGCGCATGATGCCGTTCCACACCCGCGTCAAAGCGCGCGCCTTCGACGAATTCCAGGACTGGAGCCGCCACGGCGGCGAAGAATTCGTCTATGTGCTGGAAGGCGAGGTGCAGCTGTACACCGAGTTCTACGAACCGGCCCGGCTGAAGGCGGGCGAGAGCTTCTATATAGACAGCCGCATGGGGCACCGGGTGATCAGCCTGAGCGAAGACGACGCGATCGTGCTCTGGGTGTCCACGCACGCGGATATCGAAGAAGAGTAGGGCAGGCCTGCGCTCGCCCACCTTTTCCCGCAACAAGGTAAAATGCGGCGCCCGGACATCTTCCGGGACGTCAACAAACTGCGCGGCAGTAGCTCAGCTGGATAGAGCACGGGCCTTCTAAGCCCGGGGTCGGGGGTTCGAGCCCCTCCTGCCGCGCCAGAATCTCTAGCAAATACAGGGCGTTACGGGCGACGCAGGTTCGCGAACAGGCTAATTATTAATAGAAATGCCTGCATTAGAACTTCACTCCGTCGCCGTAGCCCCTTTCACCAGTCGCCTGTCGTCGTCCGTCACTCCTTCTTGTACGCCAAGTAGTCCAGATGGATGCCGATATGGTCGGCGATGTAGCGGGCGTCGTGCCAGACGCCCCAGATAAAGGACGAACTGCGGTTGGTCAGGTTGGGCAGGCCGAGGAAGTAGATGCCTTTCTCGACGGAGATGCCGCGCTTGTGGATGGGGTAGCCCTTCTCGTCAAAGGTATCGACGTCGATCCAGCTGAAATCGACTTTGAAGCCCGTCGCCCACAGGATGGTCTTGATGCCGGCCTCGGCCAGGTTCAGGCTGAGGATGGGGTAGGCAAGGCATTCCGGGTCGGGCAGCAGTTTCCAGGCATCGGGCTCGGGTGGCAGGTCCAGGCCGTTCTGCTCGATATAGGTGTCGGCTTCGCGCAGGACTTCGAAGTAGTCGGCATCGCCCTGGGCGACGTCGCGGGCGAGGTTGTCGGCGAAGCGCAGCACGCCGTTTTCGTACGAAGTGGTGATGCCGACGAGCTGGATGCCGTCGTGGGCAAGGCGCCGGAAGTCGACGGTCTTGCCGTTTTCATAGCCGCTCACGGCAAAGGCGACGTGTTCGCGCTTTGGCTTTTTCTTCACTTCATCCCACATTCCCAGCGCCCCGAGCCACCAGCAGTAATCCCGTCCGCGGTAGGAGCGGGGCGGCCGGTAGTGTTCGCCCACCGACAGGTAGACGGTGCGGCCTGCCTGGCGAAGCTCTTCGGCGATCTGCGAGCCGGAGGCTCCCGCGCCGACGACAAGCACGGCGCCGTCGGCCAATTGGCCCGGATTCTTGTAGGCCGAGGAATGCAGTTGCTGGATGCCGCTGTTTTCCGGCACGATGTTCGGGTAGGTGGGAACCTGGAAGGGGCCGGTCGCGGCGACCACATGCAGGGCTTCGATGATGCCTTCGGAGGTCGTGACGGTGAAGCCCGGACGCTTGTCATTGCGCTGGACGCGCCGGACTTCGACGCCGGTCCGCACCGGTGCATTGAGCATCCTGGCGTAGTCCTCAAAGTACTGAGCCATGCGCTCTTTCGGCGGAAAGACATCGGGTCCGACGTCATCGAACTTCAACCCGGGAAAGCGGTCGTGCCAGGCGGGGCCGTTGGCCACCAGCGAGTCCCAGCGTTCGGAACGCCAGCGCTCGGCGATCCGCTTGCGTTCAAGCACGATATGCGCAATCCCCATGGCGCCGAGGTGCTCGCTCATTGCGATGCCGGCCTGGCCGGCGCCGATCACCAGCGTATTGGTTTTTTCAATTGACATTTGAAGATCCTAAGGAATACCGAGACCCTGGTGCGTCTCGAGGCTGACACGACGATCAAGGAAAAGAAGGCCGGCGAACCGCGTGCACGATCACGGTGCGCGCTGAACGATTGGCATGCAGTGTGACCCCGAAGGCCCGAGTTGATAACTTCGTTTTTCGGACGGCTGACTTAGGAAAAAGCAAAGGTGCCGGTCTTGCCGGGCGGCGCGCGCCGCCGCGCGTGCGATCGTCGTGATTTCTTTTTTCCGATGGCCCCCATCAGCATCGGCAACGCACTGGAAATAGGGCTTTACCGTATTCTTGACTGCACCAGAACGCTGGCGTCGCAGCCTTGCGTGCCATGCGGCCACCGCCTGTTTTTCCCGGAATTTTCGCGCCGGGAGACTGAACTCCGTGAGTGCAGCAGCCATGCCGAATCTTCCCTTTACCTCCGATAGCTCCAGCGCGGTCTGCCTGGAGGGAGTGGTCAAGAAATACCGCGGTCACGCGGTGCTCCAGCAGGTATCCCTGAAGATCGAGCGCGGGGAATTCCTGACGCTGCTGGGCCCATCGGGCTGCGGCAAGACCACCCTGCTGAACCTGATCGCGGGCTTTGCCGATGCGGATGACGGCGAGATATTCATCGACGACACGCCAGTCACGGCTCTGCCGCCGTATCAGCGCCAGATCGGCATCGTGTTCCAGAACTATGCGCTGTTCCCGCACATGACCGTCGAACGCAATATCGCGTATGGCCTGCGGATGCGGCGCGTGCCGGCCGCCGAGATCGAGCAGCGGGTGCGTGAAGCTATGGCCCTGGTAAAGCTGGAAGGGCTGGGCGAGCGCAAGCCGCGCGAGCTATCGGGCGGCCAGCAGCAGCGCGTGGCACTGGCGCGGGCCCTGGTGATCCGCCCCAAGGTGTTGTTGCTTGACGAACCATTTTCGGCGTTGGACAAAAGTCTGCGCGGCGCCATGCAGGTGGAGATCCGCGACATCCAGCGCAGGCTGGGCGTGACGACGATCTTCGTCACGCATGACCAGGGCGAAGCCCTCAGCATGTCGGATCGCATCGCCGTGATGAACCAGGGTGTGATCCGACAGGTCGCCACGCCGGACGAGCTCTACCGCAATCCGCAGGATCCGTTCGTGGCGTCGTTCCTGGGTGATGTCAACATCCTGCCCGCGCACTATCACGGCTCCAGCGCGGAAACCATCCAGCTGCGCCTGGGGGCGGGGCTGACGCATATCCCCCGGCAGCGCCTGGTGGGCGGCTCGCACGAGGGCCACCGGCTTGATCTCTATGTGCGGCCGGAACATATCAAGCTGGAACCCCTGCACAGCGGGTCGATCGTGAGCGGCACGGTCGTCAACCACGTGTTTCAGGGCGACCACGTCGATCTGTACCTGGAGGTTCACATTCCCGTGGAAGGGCGCCAGCACGTGATGGTGCGCACCTTCGACCTGAACTGCCTCCATGAATGGCCTGTGGGCGCCGTGGCGGGACTTGCGCTGCCTGGCCACGGGGTCAGTGTCTTCAACGCGTCGTCCTGAAGCCGGTTTCACGCGAGGTTCCCTTCCTGGCGGCCGCGCCTGCGCAGCCGCCGAGTTTTCATTCGTCCGCGAGGCACAAGTGCCATGACCCAGATTCCCCTTGAAATGCAAGCCATCATCGCCCGCGAGCCGGGCGACGCCACGGTGTTGACGCTGGCCGGCAGGCCGGTACCGGCGCCGGGCCCAGGAGAAGTGTTGCTGCGCGTGCGCTCGGCGGGCATCAACCGGCCCGACATCATGCAGCGCCAGGGCGTAAGCAAGCCGGCGCCGGGTGTGACCGACGTGCTGGGCCTGGAGGCATGCGGCGAAGTGGCCGCCTGCGGTCCCGGCGTGCCGGCGTCTTTGCTTGGGCAACGTCTCATGAGCCTGCTTGCGGGCGGTGGCTATGCGCCGTGGTGCGTGGCGCGCGTGGATCATTCCCTGGCCGTGCCTGATGAGCTGGAAGACGCGCAGGCGAGCGCCCTGCCGGAAGGCCTGTTCACCGTCTGGCACAACCTGTTCGAGCTGGGCCGCCTGCGCATGGGCGAGACGGTGCTGATCCATGGCGGCGGCGGGGGCATCGGCACGCTGGCCATCCAGATGGCGCATGCCGCTGGCGCGCGGGTCATCGTCACGGACGGCGACCGCGACCGCTTCGACGCCTTGCGCGAACTCGGCGCCGCCGAGGTGATCTGCTTTCATGACACGGATTTTGTCGAAGCCTGCGCGACCCTCACCCAGGGCCGGGGGGTGGATGTCGTGCTGGATATCGTCGGTGGCGATTATGTGCGGCGCAATCTGCAGGCGCTGGCCTTTGGCGGGCGCCACGTCAGCCTTTCCTTCCTGCAGGGGTCCGCCATCAACCTCGAACTGCTGACCCTGATGCAGAAGCAGTTGAGTCTCCATTCTTCGACCATGCGCCCGCAGGCCGACGCGGAGAAGGCCCGAATGGCGGCCGCGCTCAGGCGCCATGTGCTGCCGTTGGTCGCCACGGGCCGCATCAGGCCCAGGATGGCACAAAGCCTGCCCCTGGCCGACGCCGTGCGCGCGCATCAGTTACTGGAAAGCGGCAAGGTGTTCGGCAAGCTGGTCCTCACCCCCTGACAATCGGAGAATGGATTGAAACTTCTCTACGCCCCGACCTCTCCCTTCGTGCGCAAGGTAATGGTTTGCGCGCATTTGACCGGCCAGGCCGGACGGATCGAATGGCTGGCCAGCGCCGCGCATCCGGTCAATCGCGATACGCGCATCGCCGCCCACAATCCGCTGGCCAAGGTACCCACCCTGATCTTGCCGGACGGCAGGGCGCTCTATGACAGCCGCGTGATCTGCGAATACCTGGCCGAAGCTGCCGGCGATACGCAGTTGTTTCCGACGGGTCCGGCCCGCTGGGTCGCATTGACCCGCCAGGCGCTGGGCGACGGCCTGCTGGATGCCGCCCTGCTGGCGCGCTATGAGCACACGGCCCGGCCGGCCGAAATCCAGTGGCCCCAATGGCGCGAGGCGCAGCTTGTCAAAGTCCAGGCCTGCCTGGCGGACATCGAGTCGCAGGCAGACGACCTGCCGCGAGCGCATCCGAGCATCGGCGACCTGACCCTGGCCTGCGCCCTGGGTTATCTGGATTTCCGCTTTCCCGAATTGGACTGGCGCACCGCGCATCCGCGCACCGCGGCGTGGTTCTCCGTGTTCAACGCATTGCCTGCGATGCAGGCGACCCTTCCCCATGACGCCTGAGACTGCCTCCATGACGACGCCGAGCGCAACCCCAACATCTTCCACGGTCTGGTTTCTGAACGGGCCGAACGCCAATCTCTACGGACTGGATGCCAATAAGACCTATGGCTCCGACAGTTTTCCCGTGTTGCAGCAGCGCTGCGAAAGCAAGGCCGCCTCGCTGGGTATCCAGTTGAACTTCGTGCAGTCCAACCATGAAGGCCAGCTGGTCGACTGGATCCAGGAAGCCCGTGGCACCGCTCAGGGCGTCATCATCAACGCGGCTGGCCTGACCTATTCGTCGGTGCCCATCCTCGATGCTTTGCTATCCTTTCCGGGCAGGATCATCGAAGTCCATATGAGCAACATCTGGCGGCGGGAAGCCTTCCGCCATCATTCCTACATTTCCAAGGCCGCGGATGGTGTCATCGCGGGGCTGGGCGGCGATGGCTACGAGCTTGCCATCGAGGCCATGTCCCGCCTGATCAACCGCGGCACCTGAGGTAGACCGACCATGCCCGCATCCTCCCGCCCCGCCGTGTCGGGTGCAATGATCTTCTATAGCGATTTCGACGACTACACGGCCTGGCGCGATGCCATGCAGGCGCGCCTGCCGGACTTGCGCGTGGTGCACGGCAACGACGCGCACGATCCGGCCGACATCCACTACGCGTTGGTCTGGAAGGCACCGCAGAAGTTCTTCGACCGCATGAAGAACCTGCGCCTCATCGTGAATCTGGGGGCGGGGGTGGATTCGATTGTCGGTCGCGAAGACCTGCCCGCCGAGGTACCCATCACGCGCCTCACCGATCCCAATATGGCGCGCATGATGGCCGGCTATGTGCTGTTCGCCGCCCTGCGGTATGCGCGTGACATTCCCTATTTTGAAGCGGCGCAGCGGCGGGGCGAATGGGCCTATCGCCATCCCCGCTCGCCTGAGGCCGTGCGCGTGGCGGTGTTGGGCCTGGGAGAACTGGGCGCCTATGCGGCGCGGGAACTGTCCCGCCAGGGGCTGAACGTGCTGGGCTGGTCGCGCAGTCCGCGCAACATCGAAGGCATTGAGTGCCACGCTGGCATGGCGTCGCTGGATACCGTCCTGTCGCGCGCCGACATCCTGGTGGTGATGCTTCCGCTTACGCCGCAGACGCGCGGCCTGTTGGACCGTGACCGTCTGCAGCGCCTGCCGCGCGGCGCGGCCTTGATCAATGTGGCCCGGGGCGCGCTGGTGGATCAGGCCGCCCTGACCGACCTGCTGCGCAGCGGCCATCTGGGCGGCGCGACGCTGGACGTCTTCGAGCGCGAGCCCTTGCCGCCTGGGGACCCGCTCTGGGGAATGGACAACGTGCTCATTACACCGCACCTGGCTTCGGTGGCCATTCCGGCATCGGCCGCCGGACAGATCGCCGACAACGTACTGCGAGTCAGCCAGGGCCTGGAGCCCGCCAACCGCGTCGATCCGGCGCGCGGCTATTGAAGGGCTCAGCGGGCTCGCTCGGATGTTAGAGCTTGCGGATGTCAGGGTTCTGAACCCGCCGAGGCTGCCCTGCGCCATTCCGATGCTCGCCCCACTGGGGGCTGCGCTTCGGATGGCTCCGGGGGCCTCGCCTTACAGCCGCCCAATGCGAGGGTTTTGAAACCCGTTCATAGGTAGATGCCGGTGGCCTTGAACTCGCTCGTGGGCAGATGCCGTGAGCCGGGGGCCGGGCGGAGGGATCCGAAGCGCAGGACCACCGGGCCGAGCATCGGAATCCCGCAGTCCGGACTCCGGTGGCTCAAGAACGAACCTGGCGTCACAAAATCAAACTTCCACATTCCACCCAAAAATTCTCTAGCGGTTGTCCTCGATATTCAGAATCCTGCCCAGCCCGAGGAAGCGGTTGGCGAAGATCAGCAGGCTGGCCGTCACCACGATATACACCACCGACAACGCGGCCAGGGTCGGGTCGGCAAACTCACGCACATAGTTGTACATCGTCACGGGTAGGGTCTGCGTGCTTTGAGTGGTCACGAACAGCGACGCGGTGAATTCGCTGAATGACATGATGGCCGCGAACAGCCAGCCGCCAAACAAGCCGGGCGTCAGCAGGGGCACGGTGATCGTGAACAGAACCCGCACCGGCGACGCTCCCAGGCTGGCGGCGCTTTGCTCCAGGCGTTCGTCCAGGTTCTCCATCGAGACATAGACGCTGCGCAGCACGAAAGGCAGGACGAGGATGACGTGGCACAGGATCACGATGCCGTAGCCACGATCGATGTTCAGCTGGGCCACCAGGATCAACAGGCCCAGTCCCACCGTGAAGTGCGGGATCACCAGTGGCGAAAGCAGAATGGCCTGCAGGATATTCTTGCCGGGAAACGCCATGCGCTTGACCGCGATCGCCAGGCCGGTGCCGATGACCAGCGCCAGCAACGACGACCAGAACGTCACCACCATGCTGGCGCGAAAGCCGTCACGGAAGTCGGAATAGGTGAAAACTCGCTCGAACCAGCGCCAGGACCAGGCCTGCGGCGGAAACGTGAGCAAGGCTTTCTCATTGAAAGAAGCCAGCACCACCACCACCACGGGCAGCAGCACGAAGGCCAGGATGAGCCCGATCAGCACGGGCGCGCCGATACGCAGCCACAGGGGCAGGGATTTACGGAGACCCATGTCAGTGTCCTCCAATGGCCTTGAGACGGCGCGTGACGCGACCGAGCAGCATCAGCGAGATCGCCGTCAGGCCCAGGCCCATGACGCTCAGGCTGGCCGCCAGGGGAAAGTTCATCGACGAGAATCCCAGTTGGTAGACCAGTGTGGAAACCGTCGGGACACGGCCGCCGCCGATCATTTGCGGCGTGGCGAAGGCGCTGAATGTCCAGGCGAACGAGGTCGTGATGCTGGCCAGAATGCCCGGCATCGACAACGGAAGCGTGATGGTCAGGAAAGTTCGCACCGGCCCTGCGCCCAGGCTTTCGGCGGCCTTCTCGTAATCGCGGTCGATGTGCGAGATGGCGGTAGCCAGCATCAGCACGACCACCGGGACGGTGACGTGCACCAGCGCCACCAGTACGCCAAGATGGCTGAACATCAGCGCAAGCGGCGTATCGATCAGGCCCAGCTTGAGCAGCATCGAATTGATGAAGCCCGTGCTGCCCAGCACGATGATCCAGGAATAGGTGCGCACGATTTCGCCCAGGAAGAGCGGCGTGATGGAGACGATCAGGATGAAAGACTTGATGTAGCGGTTTCGCACCCTGACCAGGGCATACGCCAAAGGGTACGCGACGAGCAAGGAGAAAACCGTGGTTTCCACGCTCAGGCGCAAGGTGTTGACAAAGGCATCGACGTAGATCTGCTTGCCCATGCCCGAGAAGTTCGAGAGCGTCAGGCCGCCGACATCCAGCGAACCGGGAATGAAAGTGCGCAAGCTGTACTGCAGCACGGCCGCCATGGCGACGCAGATGCACAGCGCGATGAAGCTGGCCGGGGATATCAGCCATCCCCGCAGGGTGGAACGCGCATCCATGGTGGACCCATCCTTCGTGTACGGTGAAAGCGTGGCGACGCCGCGACCCATGGGGCTGCGGCATCGGCAATCAGTTCATGATGTTCTCGGTAAACCACTTGCGCCACTCGGCGGTCTTTTCGGCGCGCAGCTTGTCGTCGATGACGATGGCCTGGGTATCCCATTGCTGCTTGGTCGTGAAGACGCCCGGCAGCGCGGCGTCTTCGGGCGAGACCTTGGCGTCGTCGATGACGGGGCTGGCCTTCTTGGCGGCCACGATCTTGGCCTGCACCTCCGGCGACAGCGCGATGTTCATGAACTTGTGCGCCAGGTCGATCTTGGTGCTGCCTTTCATGATAGCCATGGTGTCCACCCCCAACACCGCGCCTTCCTTGGGCATGGCCACCTTGATCGGCACGCCTTGGCCGATCATGTAGTAGGCGTTCATGGACAGCACAATCTGCACGGGCGTCTCGCCGGCGGCGATCAGTTGCTGGCTGTTGGCATCGTTGGTGTAGAAAGCCTTGAAATTGGGCTTCAGGGCCTTGAGTTTTTCCTGGCCTTTTTCCCAGCTGCTTGCGTCGCCGCCCGAGAGCAAAGCCGAAACGTCGATGATATGGCTGGGGTCGAAATCGGGCGCGGACAGCTTGCCTTTCAGCGCCGGGTTCCAGAGATCGTTCCAGCTGTTGAAGGTGATGCCGGCGGGAACCAGGTCGGGGCGGTAACCGATGGTGTACACGTACGCCCAGCTGCCGATATGGTATGGGCTGATCTTGGCGCGATCCACCAGGTGCGAGTAATTGGGGATTTTGCTTAAGTCCAGCTTTTCGTACAGCCCGCCATTGACGTAGAGCCAGCCGATGTGCGATGTGGTGAACGTGATGTCGCTTTCCGGTTTGGTGGCCAGCTTGGCCTTGTTCAGGCGGTCGATGGTGCCGCCTGTGATGTACTTCACCGGCACCCCCGTCTGCCGCGTGAACTCCTTGGAGATGGTCTCATCGATAAGGTCCCGGAAGCTGCCGCCCCAGGTGCTCACCACCAGGGCATCCTGCGCATGCGCCGTGCTGGCTAAGGCCGCGCCGGCAAGCATGCCCGCGCAAATAAGTTTCTTGATCATGACAACCCCTTGTCTATGTTGTTGGCTACAGAACCTGTTCCAGGAAATGCTTCAGGCGCTCGCTCCTGGGCGAGGCAAAGAACTGTTCGGCGGGCGCGGTCTCGATGATTTCGCCGCACTCCATGAACACACAGCGATCGGCCACCCTGCGGGCGAAGCCGATCTCGTGGGTGACGCAGATCATGGTGATGCCGGTCTGGGCCAGGTCTTCCATGATGCGCAGCACGGAACCGACCGATTCCGGATCCAGCGCTGACGTTGGTTCGTCGAAAAGCATGATGCGCGGCCGCAGGCAGAGCGCGCGCGCGATGGCCACGCGTTGCTGCTGCCCGCCGGAAAGCTGGATCGGATACTTGCCGGCCTGTTCGATCACATTGACCTTGGCGAGGTACTCCCGCGCCGTCTGCTCGGCCTCGGCGGCCGGCGTCTTCAAGGCGATCTTCAGCGCGAAGGTGCAGTTTTCCAGCACCGTCATGTGCGGAAAGAGATTGAAGCTCTGGAACACCATGCCCAGCTGGCGCCGGACTTGTTCTACGCTCTCCGGGCGCCGGGTCAGTGCGGTGCCATTGACGTGGATATCGCCCGAGTCGTGCTGTTCCAGATGGTTGATGCAACGGATAAGCGACGACTTGCCGGATCCGGACGGGCCGCACAGGATGACGATTTCGCCGCTGGATACTTCAAGGTGGATATCCCGCAGCGCGTGGAACGACCCGTAGAACTTGTTCAATCCCGAGATGGATACCGCGGGCGCGCATTCTGAACGGACGGAGGACAACGGCGGCGTGATGCTGGACAGGATGGCAGTCATGATGGTTCGCGCTCTGGTGGACGGTCGGCCGGGCGGTTCAGACTCTGACGAGATAGCGGTTCAATCTGCGATCCGCGATCGAGAATCCAAGACGTATGCTGTTGGTAATGCACCAATAGATGGCCGCCGCCGTGATCAGGGGCGTAAACGGGTCATAGGTGTAGTCGAACACGGTATTGGCGGCGGCTGTCAGGTCGACCAGCGTGATGGCGCTGACGGCCGCCGTGCTTTTGACCATGATCAGCAACTCGTTCTGGTAGGCGCGCAGCACATAGCGCGCGACCAGCGGGAGCCGCAGCCGGAACAGGATTTGCACGGGCTTCAGGCCCAGCGTCTGCGCGGCCTCGATCGTGCCCTTCGGAATTGCCGCAAGGCCACCGCGGATGATCTCCGCCATGAAGCCCGAGTGGGTCAACGCCAAGCCCAGCCAGGCGCAGACATAGGCGCTGGAGAAGACGTTCCACAGGAAGGTATCGCGCACGAAAGAGAACTGCGGCAGTCCGCTATAGATCAGATACAGCAGCACCAAGCTGGGCACGCCGCGGAAGAAGCCGATATAGCTGCTGGCGAAGACGGCGCGCGCGCCCGGCCGGAAGCTTGCCAGGGCAACTGGCAGCGCCAGCAGCAGGCCGATGACCAGCACCGGCAGCAGTACGGCGAATGTCGTGCCGGCGCCGGCCAGCAGTTTGGGCAGGCTCTCCCAGGCCACCTGGAAATCAAAGTGCATGAGATGCTCCCCGGGTCACGACGGGATGGAAGCCGCGGGCGGCCCACGTTTCAACGCGGCGGGCCACGTAGTAGGTCAGCCAGGTCATCAGAAGGAAGAAGAACGCCGCCAGCAGGTAGTAGACGAAGGGTTCCTTGGTTACGCCGGAGGCGAGCTTGGCGTAGGCCATGATTTCCTTCAGGCCGATCAACGAAATCAACGCGGTGTCCTTGAGGACGACGATCCACATATTGGTCATGCCGGGCAGGGCCAGGCGCAACATCTGCGGCAGAATGACCTTCAGCCAAATGGCGCTGCGCGGCACCAGCAGCACGCGCGCGGCCTCGAACTGTCCGTGAGGCACGTTCTGGATCGCGCTGCGTATCAGGTCGGCCAGGTAGGCGCCGTACACCATGCCGAGCGCCGCTACCGCCGCCATGAAAGGCGTGATCTCGATACGTTGGCCGATGCCGAACGGCGAGAGCAGGCCGGCGACAATCTGCGAGCCGCCGTAATAGAACAGGAATCCCACCAGCAGCGAAGGCACGCCGGTGAAAATGGAGGCATACGGGATCCAGATGATCCTGGCGAGCCATGTCGGCCGTAGCGTGATCAGGGCAAAGAATGTCCCGATCGCCAGCGCCAGCAGATAGGCACAGACGGCGACCTGGATCGTCATCATTGCGCCGGTCGCGAGTTGCTGCACGAAACCCATCGAAGGCATGAGGTATTCCTATAGCCTGTTCACATTGAAAGGCGCCTTGCGCAGACCTTGGCAAGCGTATGAAACATGCCGCCTGGCCCGCCGGCCTCGTGGCGGGCGGCTCAGGCGGGGGCACGTATCCGGCTAGCGGCAGGCCGCTTCCTCGGGCAGTAGCTCCACTTCCATATAAGGTTTGCGCAGCTTGGTGAAAGTGCAGTCCTTGATGATGGTCTCCAGCGTGGTGTTCATGCGGTTGAGCAGTTCGCCGCTGTCCTTGCGGGCGATCCAGCTTGAGCCGGCTTCGCCGCCACCGGTCCACAAGTCGCCGCCCGCGAATTTCCAACCCTTGCCCTGGGGCTTGGACAGGAACTCGTTGGTCCAGCTGATCTTGGGGCCCAGGCTCATGTCCAGCCGCCCGTTGGCCAGGTCGAGCCGGATCTGGTCGGGGTTGTCGTAGAACACGATCTGTACCCCGTTGCCGAACGTCTCGGACACGTATTTGGCTTGCGCCGATCCGCGTTGCAGGCCGATGCGAACGCCCTTGAGCCCTTCAGGCGTGAAGGTGTAGTTCTTCGCTTCCGGTACCACGTAGGAATCCGGATTGAACAGCACCGCGCGGCCAAACAGCACCTTTTCCTTGCGTTCCGGCAGCGGCTTGGTCTGGCTGACCACGGCGTCCAGTTTCTTCTGCAGCAGCGCTGGAATCAGGGCCTTGAAGTCCATGACGACGATTTCGCAATCGACCTTCATCCGCTTGCACATTTCGCGCGCCAGGTCGGGTTCGAAGCCCGTCAGGCGGCCCGAGGGATCGACCATGCTGAACGGGGGGTAACTTCCCTCGTTGCCAAGCACCAGCTTCTCGGCATGGGCCGGCGTCAGGACGAATAACGAAGCGCTTGCGAGTGTCAGCGCCGTAATGGTTTTGTGCAGATGCATCTTTTTTCCCCTTGTTTATTGGTTATCCGCCGTGGCGAAGCGCTTACATCGTGTTGGCCTTGGTCAGGTTTGCGTTGAACAGCGACCCGTAACCGGGCTTGGCGCCTGCCGCGCCAGTCAGTTCAAGGCAGTGCCAGAACGACGCCTGAATGGCCGAGATCACCGGCTTGCCCAGTTTCTGTTCCAGCGCCTCGATGGCCCCGACGGTCCGGAAGTTGGTGCACGAAACGAAGATGGCGGTCGCATCGGGATGGTCGACCGAGATCACGTGGTCATAGACCTTCGCGAGGGACACCTCGGCCAGGGCGTGATCGTCCGAGATGCCCAGGCAGGCGCTCCTGACGACCTCGTGGCCGTTTTCCTGCAGGAAGCGGATGGCGCGCTCATGGATTTCCGGCAGATACGGCGTGGCGAGCGCAACCTTGCCAGCCTTCACCTGCTTCAAGGCCGCGAGCGTGGCGGTGGACGCCGTGGTGATCTTCGGCCCCGGCACCCATTGCCGCAGCTTCTGGATAAGCGCCTGGTCGTAGGCGGTGCCGTGCAGAAACGAGGCGCTGGTCCCGCCGAACAGCAGCACGTCGATGGGCGCCGCGCCGGCCAGGCGCGCGGCCTGTTCGAGTTCCGGCGCATTCATCATTTCCTCGATGCCCTGCACGGTGACCTTGGGCAGCTTGATGCGCGCGGTATGGGTAGAAACCCCCGGACCGGACATAGCCCACATTTCTTCTTCCATCACGACGCTGGAGGCGATGTAGATCAGCCCGATGCGGGCAAGATCGCCAGAGCCGTCATAGCGGAATCGGGGATAGGCAGCGGGTAGGGGCGTTGAGGCAGTGTTCATCCGGTTTCCCTGCAAAGAGAGGTTGCTTCGGCTAGCGAAAACCAATGATGAGAGACGCGATCCGAGCGACCAAGTCGCCTTTTCCGTTGGCATGGATAGATTTTCCTGATGGCCGGGCGAGGCGCCCCGAGGCATGGCGAAGGCGCATCGCCGCGAGTGCCGCCCACGTCAGGATTTCCGAGACGGGACGCCGGAAAAAACAAATAGGCTGCCGCCCCGCTTGGGCCGACCATCAGCGGGCAGGTCACGGCCTTATGCGACGCCGCCAGCCAGGCAGGCGCGGGGCCTCCGGATAAACCCTAATAAAGAGTCGAGCCATGAAGCACAAGCGCATACGCACCTTCAATACCAAGGCAACCTACCCGGAACAGAAACTCGACAACGATCTGTGCCAGGCCGTCGTCGCGCGCGGCAGCACCGTCTTTCTGCGTGGGCAGATCGGCCAGAACCTGGACACGTCCGAAAGCGTCTGCATCGGCGATGCCTCGGGTCAGGCGGAGCAGGCGATGAAGAACATCGACATCCTGCTTAAGGAGGCCGGCGGCGAACTGCAGGACATCTGCAAGATCACGATCTACATCATCGACCCCCGGTATCGCGAAGCGGTCTATCTGGTGGTCGGCAAGTGGCTCAAGGGAGTGTTCCCGGTGTCCACCGGCATCGTGGTGTCGGCATTGGCGCGCCCCGAATGGCTGGTGGAAATCGACGCGACGGCTGTTATTCCAGATTGACGCCTCAGGAGGCCCAGGTCATGACTTTCTCGATCATCGCCCGTTGTCCGGCCACAGGCCAATTCGGCGCGGCCGTCTCGTCCTCGTCTCCCGCAGTGGCGGCGCGTTGCGTCCGCGCGCGCGCTGGCGTGGGTGCGGCGGTCAGCCAGAACATCACCGACCCGGCCCTGGGGCCGCTCATTCTCGATGCGATGGACCAGGGCCATTCGCCCGAGCGCGCGCTGCAGTCCCTGGCCGAACGTCCTTTCATCAATTACCGGCAACTGATGGCTATCGACGCCACGCAGGCGCCGGCGATCTTCACGGGGTCGAACGCGCTAGGCCGGCTCGCCAGCGCAAAAGGCGAGCACGCCGCCTGCGCCGGCAATATGCTGGCGTCGCTGGATGTGCCCGCGGCCATGCTGTCCGCATTCGAGAGGACGCCGGGCTCGCTGGCCGAACGTCTGATGCAGGCTATGTTGGCCGGTCAAGCTGCCGGCGGCGAAGAGGGGCCGGTCCATTCGGCCGGGCTGCTGGTGGTGGCGGATCTGGATTGGCCCATCGTCGATCTGCGCATGGACTGGGTGGAACAATGCCCCGTCGAGACGCTTTACGAGGCCTGGACTGTCTACGAGCCGCAGATCCAGGACTACATCACCCGCGCCAGGGATCCGCGCGCTGCGCCGAGTTTCGGCGTGCCAGGTAATCTGTGACAGCCTGTGGCTGGCGCGGGGCAAGTGCGAGAAAACCCGAGGAGCGCCATGCCCGCTGTCCGGGCATAGTGGAGACATTTTTCCTCGGTGCGGCGCATGCCGGCGCCGGGCCACGGTGGCGGCCCGCCAGCTGGAACGCCACCTCCCTCCAGCCTGCTCCAGTTTTCTCACTTCGGATTATGCTCAATCGCATTTCGCTGCGCCAGATGGAGTACTTCGTCGCCACGGCCAAGCACGGCAGTATCGCTGCGGCATCCAGCCAGATCCACATTTCGGCGCCTTCGATTTCGGCCGCCATCGCACATGTCGAAACCGAGCTGGACGTGCAGTTGTTCGTCCGGCACCCGTCCAAGGGCCTGGCCTTGACGGTGCTCGGCCAACAGGTCATGGGCGAATGCGAAGACCTGCTCGAGCGCGCGTCGCGTCTCTACAAGATCGCGTCCGTCTCCAGCAATACCATTCAGGGTACGTTGCGCGTGGGCTGCTTCCAGTCGCTCACGGCCATGATCGCGCCCGAGGTGATCTTCGGGTTCTCGCGCGCCTTCGACAAAGTCGACCTGCACATGGTCGAAGGCGACCAGCAGTTGCTGATCGACAAGCTGCATTCCCTGGAGATCGACGTCGCGCTCAGTTACGACCTGAGGCTGGGCGACGAAATCTCGTTCGAGGCGCTGGCGCGCCTGCCGCCGCATGTGGTGGTAAGCGAATTGCATCCGCTGTCGCAGCAGATCGCGGTGACGCTGGAGGAGCTGGCCCGCTTGCCCATGGTGCTGCTGGACCTGCCCTTGAGCCGTGAATACTTCATGTCGCTGTTCGCCAAGGTCGGCCTGGAGCCGAACATCGTGGCGCGTTCGCGTTCCGAAGAAGTGGTGCGGTCCATGGTCGCCAACGGCATCGGCTATGCGCTGTTCAACGTGCGGCCGAAGTCTACGCAAGCCCTGGATGGAAAGCGGCTGGTGCGGCTGCGCCTGGTGGGCGAGCACCGCCCCATGCTGCTTGGGCTGACGACCTACAAACCGATGAAACCGTCGCGCCTGACCGAGGTATTCATGCAGCGCTGCCGCGCCTATATCTCTGATCAATACATTCCAGGCATGAGCGAAGGCAGCTTCTTCGACCCCTATGTGCCGCCTCCCGAAAACAACTGAACGGACGGCGCGCCCGCGTGCCGCTCGCAACCTTGCAGGTCCATGTCATGAGCACACCGACTCCGGACAACAGTCCAGATCTATTGCGCGAGCTGCTCGCGTTTGAATCCGTCACGCTGACGCCCAATATCGAACTCATCGACCGGGTTCGGGCATTGCTGGCGCAGGCGGGCATCGCGTCCACGCTGGTGGCGGATCCGCAGGACGCCAGGCGCAGCAATCTGTTCGCCTCCGTGGGCCCCCTTGACGTGCCGGGTATCGTGCTGTCGGGCCACACCGACGTGGTCCCCGTGATGGGCCAGCGCTGGACCTCGCCGCCCTTCGAGGCGACCGAACGCGACGGGCGCCTCTATGGGCGGGGCAGCGCGGACATGAAGGGCTTCGTCGCCTGCGCCGTGATGGCCATGATCCGCGCGGCCCGTCTGCCGCTTGCGCGGCCACTGCATTTGGCGCTGTCGTTCGACGAGGAAATTGGCTGCGTGGGGGTGCGGCACATGCTGCGCGCACTGGAGCACATGAAACCGGCCCCGCTGCTCTGCGTGGTGGGTGAGCCGACGCTGATGAAGATCGGCACCGGCAACAAAGGCAAGGCGGCCTACCGGGCCCTGTGCTGCGGCCAGGCGGGCCACTCCGGGCTGGCGCCGCATTACGTCAATGCCATCCATACGGCCAGCGACCTGATCAGCGCTCTACGCGACGTGCAGCAAGATCTTGCCGAACACGGGCCGCGCGAGCCCGGCTATGAGGTGCCCTACACGACCGTGCATGCGGGCACCATCAAAGGCGGCACGGCGCTGAACATCGTGCCCGCGGAATGCGAAGTCAATTTCGAGATCCGCAACGTTGCGCAGGACGACCCGAACCAGATCCTGGAGCGGGTGCTGGAACTCACCCGGGCGAAAATGCGTGCCGCGGGCGCCTTGCCCGATGCTGAGCCGCCCCAAGTCACGACAGTCAATAGCTATCCTGGCCTTGCCACGCCGGAGGACTCCGCGGGCGTCGCGTTGCTGGCCTCGTGGCTGCCGCCGCACACGCCGCTCACCAAGGCCGCGTTCGGCACCGAAGGCGGATTATTCCAGGCGCTTTGGGCGCGCACGCCCGTGCTGATCTGTGGGCCGGGCAGCATCGACGTGGCGCACAAGGCCGACGAATACGTCGAGCTCTCCCAGCTGGCGGCCTGCGACGCCATGATGGAGAAATTGACGCAGTATTTGATGGCGCCGGCCTGAGGCTCCATACACCGGGCAACGAAAAGGGTTGCGTTCCAAGGTCAGCTTCCGCTGTTCCGCATCTGCAATTGCATGGACGGGGCATGGCGGGTGACGGCGGCATGCTGCGCGAAATGCTGATCGCGTTGGTGGCGGAATTCATCGGCCTCGGCAAGCATCCAGCCCTGCAGCGCGGCGATCTGTTCGGACGGCTGGTGCGCGGTCGCGAAGAAGTATGACGCGGGCGAGGGCGCGAAGATGCCGAACACATCGATCAAGCGGCCTGCCAGCACATCTTCGAAAACGATCGCTGCGCGTCCCATCGCGATGCCTTGCCCGGTCATGGCCGAGCCCACCGCCAATTGCGACAGGTTAAAGCGTTGACCCAGGTGCAAGTCCGGCAGATCCACGCCGGCATGTTCCAGCCACGTGCGCCATTCGATCAGGGCGGGTGCGCCCGACCAGGCAGAGTCGTCGTGCAGCAGGAAATTCGGCCGCAGGTCTTGAGGGGTCAGGATCTCGGGGTGCGCAGCCAGGAATTCCGGACTGGCGACGGGGAAGATCCATTCATCGAGCATTGCCACGCCCTCGGCGGGTGCCGTCTGCGCGGGCGTGAAGCAAATCATGGCGTCGATGTGTTTGCCAGGAGGGTGCTTATCGTCCAGGGGCTGCACTTCGGCCTGCACGCGTAGGGGTATATCAGGATGGCATCGAAAAAAGTCTCCCATGCGGGGCATCAGCCAGCGCATGGCAAACGAGGGCGCGCAAATCATTTCCATGGGCGCGGCAATGCGTTCCTGGCGGATTTCACCGATGACCGTATCCATGCAGCGAAAGGCATCGCTGACCACGCAACGCAATCGTTCGCCTTCCGCGGTAAGCAGGACTTCCCGGGGTAATCGCTGGAGCACGGGGACTTCAAGCCAACCTTCAAGTTGCTTGATCTGTTGGCTTACGGCGCCCTGGGTGATGTGAAGTTCCTGCGCCGCACGCGTGAAGCTGCCGCAGCGCGCAACGGCCTCGAAGCAGCGCAACCAAGTCAATAGAGAGGGTGAGAAACGCGTCTTCATCATCTGCTTCGTTAGTTGGGTGGCCGTTCCCCGGCGTGGTGCAGGATTGGCATGAGACGGTGCGAAAAAAACCTCATCGCGGTGCAGCAAATCGTGCTTTGCCCGATCCCGGCGATTGTCCGGCCTGAGATTAGTGCGGCTAATGGGCTGGGCCAGTATAAGTCGTTTGTATCGCCTTCTGATCAAGGTGACTATGCAGCCATCAGCGACCACATGCAGGTCGACCTCACGGAGATGAAGATGGCACGGCATATCACGATCGGCGCGGCGCAGCTTGGCCCGATTGCCAGGGGAGAGGGCAGGGAGGCGGTGGTCAAGCGGCTGATCGCATTGCTTCGGCAAGCCAGTGCCCGCGGCTGCGAACTCGTGGTTTTTCCCGAGCTGGCCCTGACCACCTTCTTTCCGCGCTGGCTGATTGAAAGCGGCCCCGAGCTGGACGCCTGGTACGAGGCCGAAATGCCAAACGCGCAGACGCAACCCTTGTTCGATGAGGCGCGCGCCTTAGGCATCGGCTTCTATATTGGGTATGCGGAGCTGGCCGTCGAAGACGGCAAGACGCACCACTACAACACGTCCATTCTGGTCGGTGCAGATGGCGAAATCATTGGCAAGTATCGCAAGATCCATTTGCCCGGGCATGCGGAGCCGCAGCCCGGCCGCGATGCCCAGCATCTGGAGAAGCGTTATTTTGAACCGGGCAATCTGGGTTTTCCCGTATGGGATGCCTTTGGCGGCGTGGTGGGCATGTGCTTGTGCAATGACCGGCGCTGGCCCGAAACCTATCGGGTGATGGCCCTGCAAGGCGCGGAGCTTGTGGTGCTGGGCTACAACACGCCCAATGACCATACCGGCGACGGCGCGGTGGATGGTTTGTCCAATTTCCATAACCACTTGGCCATGCAGGCGGGGGCGTATCAGAACAGCACGTGGGTGGTGGGCACGGCCAAGTGCGGCCGCGAAGAGGGGTCCCAGATGATCGGGCAGAGCGCCATCATCGCGCCTTCCGGCGAAATCGTGGCGATGGCGACAACGCTCGAAGACGAACTCGTGACCGCGCGCTGCGATCTGGACATGAGCAAGGTGTATCGCGAGACATTCTTTGATTTCGAGCGCCATCGCGAGCCGCAGCACTACGGCTTGATTGTCGAGCGCAAGGGCGTGGGTCCAGCCTTGAACAAGAAAGCAGCCACGCGCGCGCATGCTCCCCTGGATGCCTGCGTGAAAGGAATGCCGGGCCTGATCGGGCCGGTGCCCGTCGAGGACATCGCCAAGCAGGGATGGAACGTCTTGCGCGAGGATCTGCCGCTGCCGCTGGCCGTGATCAGGCAAGACGCCTTGCATCACAACAGCGACTGGATGCGCCGGTTCCTGGAAGAGCGCGGCTCGATTTTCGCGCCCCACGGCAAGACCACGATGAGCCCCCAGCTGTTTGATCTGCAACGTCGCGATGGCGCCTGGGGCATCACCTTGGCGACCTGCCATCAGGTTCAGGTCGCACGCCAGTTCGGCGCGAAGCGGATCGTATTGGCGAACCAGCTGGTCGGCAAACAATCTGTCGCATACATCCTGCAGGCGTTGCGCGACGATCCGAGCTTCGATTTCTATTGCCTGGTGGACGACGCGGCGCATGTGCAAGCCCTGGCGCAGGCGGCCCGCGAGGCCGATGTCGGCAGGCCTTTGCAGGTGCTGCTTGAAGTGGGGTATGCCGGCGGCCGTACCGGGTGCCGAGACGATGCGTGCGTGCAAGAGGTGATTGCCGCGTTGAAGCACGCGTCCCCTTACCTGGCCCTGCGTGGGGTGGAAGGATTCGAGGGCTTGATCAAGCCTTTGCCCGACCAGGATGTGGAAACGCAGATCGCCGCCTTCCTTGCCCGCATGATTGCCACCGTGCAGGCATGTGAAGCCCAGCAGGCATTTGCCGACGGCCCGATTCTGCTGAGCGCCGGCGGCTCGTCTTTCTACGACCTGGTGACCCGGCACTTTTCCTCGCTGCGCTTGTCGCGCGAGCACATGGTGTTGACCCGTAGCGGCTGCTATCTGACGCACGATTCACATCTCTACAAAGAGGCCTTCGCTCGCTTGAAGGATCGCAGTCCGGATGTTGCCAGCCTGGGCCATGGTTTGCGGCCGGCGCTGGAAGTCTGGGGCTATGTGCAGTCTCGGCCGGAGTCGGGCAAGGTCATTGTCAATCTGGGAAAGCGCGATATTTCACCCGACCACATGCCCCCCGTGATGGGGTGGTTCCGGCCGGCCGCGAATGCCGTACCCGCAGCCGGCGCGGCGCCTTCCTCCTTGTCGCCAGACCACGTGGCGACGGGTCTGGATGACCAGCACTGCCACATGAGCGTTCCCGCCGATTCGCCCTTGCGCGTGGGCGACATGGTGTGCTTCGGCATTTCGCACCCCTGCCTGACGTTCGACAAGTGGGAGGCCATTCTGATGGTGGACGAGCGGTATGACGTGGTGGGAGCCATTCGCACTTACTTCTAAGCAGCTTTCATTCTTTTAGACCAAGGGGAAAAAAACATGGCACAAAAGCAATCGATGGCATTGCAGGCAGTACGCCTGGCGCTGACCGCCAGCGCGGTGTTCGGCGCGACCGCATTGGCGCCCGTTCAGGCGCAGACCGTGACGGCAGTGATGCATGCCGCTTTGCGTTCATTGGACCCGGTGATCACCACCGGCTATATCGTCCGGAACCATGGCTACATGGTGTATGACACCCTGTTCTCCCTGGACGGGGACAACAAGATCCAGCCTCAGATGCTTGCGTCCTGGAAAGCCTCGGACGATGGCAAGACCTATACCTTCACCTTGCGAGAGGGGCTGAAGTGGCATGACGGCAAGCCGGTGACCTCGGCCGACTGCATCGCGTCGATCAAGCGTTGGGCGTCGCAGGACAAGATGGGCCAGATGATGGCGTCGATGATGTCCGGTATCGAGGCGGTCGATGACAAGACCTTTGTCATGCGCTTTTCCGAGGCCACGGATCTGGCGGTGCGCGCCTTGGCCAAGCCCAGCGCCATCCCCGCCTTCATGATGCCCGAGCGCGTTGCCAATACGCCGCCGTCGCAACCGATAAAGGAGACCATCGGCTCGGGTCCGTTCCGCTTTGTGACCGAGGAATACAAACCGGGCGTGCAGGTGGTCTACGTGAAGAACACGGACTATGTGCCGCGCAAGGAGCCGGCAAGCGGCTTGGCGGGAGGAAAGGTCGTCAAGGTGGACAAGGTCAAATGGGTGACCATGCCGGATCAGATGACGGCGGTGAATGCGCTGATCAACAAGGAAATTGATTTCCTCGAAAAGGCGCCCTTCGATCTGTTGCCGATGCTGGAAGGCAATAAAGACATCAACGTGCACGTCCTGACCTCGCAAGGCGGGCAATCCGAGATCCGCTTCAATTTCGAGCAGCCGCCGTTTAACAACAAGCTGATTCGGCAAGCCGCGGTACTGGCGGTCGATCAGAAAGAGGTGCTGCAGGCGCAGATCGGCAATCCCAAGTACTTCCAGACGTGCCCCGCCGTATTTGGCTGCGGCGGCCCCTACGAAAGCAGCATCGGCGCCGAAAAACTGGTGAAGGGCGATCCGGTAAAGGCCGCGGCCTTATTGAAAGAGGCGAAGTACGACGGCACGCCGGTCGTGATCTTGATGCCTTCCGACAATCCGGGTTCGGCGCCTATCCTGCAAGTGGTTGCGCAATCGCTGCGCAAGGCCGGTTTCAAGGTGGACCTGCAGTCCATGGACTGGCAGACGGTGCTTAATCGTCGCGCTTCTCACGAACCGGCCGCCAAGGGGGGATGGAATATCTTCGGCACCTATACGGTAATTCCGGATATCCGGGACCCGCTTGCGTTCATGGGCGTGGCGGCCAACGGCAAGGATGCCTGGTTCGGCTGGCCGGACGTGCCGGAAATCGAAAAGCGCCGCGCACAGTTTGCGCGCACGAATGACCCGGCCGTGCAGAAGCGCCTGGCCGACGAGATCCAGGAACTGGTGATCGATGAAGGTGTCATCGTGCCCTTGGGCCAGTTTTCAAACCTGTCCGCCACGGGCAAGCAAATAACAGGTGTGGTGGTCGCGCCGGTTCCCGTGTTCTGGGACCTTCAGAAAACCGGTAAGTGAGTCGGCCATGCCTGGATTTCTTTTGAAGCGCCTGTTTTCCGTCATTCCGGTATTGGTGGTGGTCGCCATCATTGTTTTTGCCATGTTGCGTCTGACGCCAGGGGATCCCGCTGCAATCATTGCCGGCGACGGGGCCACCTCGGCTCAGATAGACGAAATACGCAAGAACATGGGATTGGACAAGTCCATTCCGGATCAGTTTTCGATATGGGTAGGCCAACTGGCGCGGGGAGATCTGGGCACCTCGTTGATTTCCGATGCGCCGGTGTCCAGTCTTATCGCCGACCGCATCGGGCCGTCCGTCGCGTTGTCGCTGTCCACCATCGTCTTTACGGTGCTGGTCGCGATTCCGCTGGGTGTGGTGGCGGCCTGGCGGCAGGGAAAACTGCTGGATCGCGCCATCATGGCAGGCTCGGTTGTCGGGTTCTCCGTGCCGGTCTTCATCATTGGCTACGTGTTGATCCTGGTCTTTTCGATGCAGCTAGGCTGGTTCCCCGTGCAGGGCTATCAGCCGATGTCCGAGGGCGGGTGGCAGTTCGCGCAACGATTGGTCCTGCCGACGCTCGCCTTGAGCACGGTGTATGTCGCCCTGATCGCGCGCATTGTGCGCAGCAGTGTGATTGAAGTCATGCAGGAAGACTTCGTGCGCACGGCACGCGCCAAGGGGCTGGGCGAAAGCGGCGTGTTGCTGCGTCATGCCCTGGGCAATGCCGCCGTTCCCATCGTCACGATCATCGGGGTCAGTATCGCGATGCTCATTGGCGGCGTGGTGGTGACGGAATCGGTGTTCAACATTCCCGGCCTGGGGCGATTGGTCGTGGACGCCGTCTTGGCGCGGGACTATCCCGTCATCCAAGCCATGATCCTGCTTTTTTCATTGGTTTATGTCGGAATCAATTTGGTGATCGATCTTTCGTACACCGTTCTTGATCCGCGCATTCGTTACTAAAGGTGCGCACGCCATGTCTGCTACGACTTCATCTTTGCCGGCGCCTGGCGCGCCTGCCGTCGAGGCTGCCGCCACGTCTTCGATCCTGGGGCAACTCAAAACCACCATGTCGGCCTGGCCGGCCATGCTGGCTATCGCCTTATTGAGCCTGTTGCTGGTCGGGACGATTTTTGCCCCGTGGTTGGGGACCGTGGATCCCACGCTGATGGATCCAGCCATACGCCTGAAGCCGATGTCCGCCGAGCACTGGCTGGGTACCGACGCGTATGGCCGCGATGTCTACTCGCGCACGCTTTTTGGCGCGCGTGTGTCGTTGGTGGTGGGATTGGGGGCGGTCGTGGCCAGCCTGCTGGCTGGCTTGGTCCTGGGGATCCTGGCCGGATACTTCAAGTCCGCCGACACCGTCATCATGCGCTTTCTGGATGGCGTGATGGCCATTCCCGGCATCTTGCTGGCGATTGCGCTGGTGTCCTTGTCCGGGGCCAGTCTGTTCACGGTGCTGGTGGCGATTTCCATTCCGGAGATTCCCCGGGTTGCGCGTATGGTGCGCAGCGTCATCCTGTCCGTTCGCAACGAACCCTACGTTGAAGCGGCGATTTCGCTGGGCACCCGGGTGCCGGTTCTGGTGCTGCGGCACATGCTGCCCAATACCTATGCGCCGCTCATCGTGCAAGGCACCTATATCTTCGCCGCGGCGATTCTGACGGAGTCGGTACTGAGCTTTCTGGGCGCGGGGATTCCGCCGGAAACGCCGTCTTGGGGCAATGTGATGGCCGAGGGGCGCGTGTACTTCCAGATGCTGCCAGGCCTGATCCTGTATCCGGGACTCTTGTTGTCGTTGACCGTGCTGAGCGTGAACATTCTTGGCGACGCGTTGCGCGACGCGCTCGATCCGCGATTCTCGCGCCGCTTCTGATGGTTTACCGAGGAATCACGACTGTATGAAAACGACATCCGCTACTCGCGAGACGAGCCAGGCGCCTGCGCTGAAGATCTCGGCACTCACCGTGCAAGCTGGCCATGGCGCCGCCCGTCGTCCGGTGATCGAGAACATATCGTTCGAGGTCTATCCCGGCGAAACCCTGTGCGTGGTGGGCGAATCCGGTTCGGGCAAATCCGTGACCTCGTTGGCCGCCATGGGACTGCTGCCCAAGGGCGTGCTGACCGCAACGGCCGGCAGCATCCTGCTTGGCAATGATGATGTGCTGCGGGCGACGCCTGACCGACTGCGCGCCCTGCGGGCTTCCCGGATCGCCATGGTGTTCCAGGAGCCCATGACGGCGTTGAACCCGGTACAAAAGGTGGGCCGGCAAATTGACGAGGTGTTGCGCTTGCACAGTCGCCTGGGGGCATCCGAGCGGCGTAAACAGGTATTGGCGATGCTGGAGTCGGTGCATTTGCCGGACATCGAGCGGGTCTACAACGCCTACCCGCATCAATTGTCTGGCGGGCAGCGCCAGCGCATTGTGATTGCGATGGCCTTGATTCTGAAGCCGCAAGTGCTGATCGCGGACGAACCCACCACCGCATTGGACGTGACCACGCAAAAGCAGATCCTGACGCTGATCCGGGAGCTTCAGGAACGGCAGCGCACCGCCGTGGTGTTCATCACGCACGATTTCGGCGTGGTGGCCGAGATTGCCGATCGCATCGTGGTCATGAACCGGGGCAGCGTCGTGGAGACAGGCACGCGCGATCAGATTCTTGCCCGGCCGTCGCAAGCGTATACACGCATGCTGGTATCTTCGGTGCCCAGCCTTGTGCCGCAGCAGCGGCCATTGCCCAGCGGAGAGAAAGTGCTGGAGATCATGGGACTCGATAAGACCTACACGGAGAAGCCTTTTTTTGGCGCGGCGCGTGTGGTTGCGGCAGCCAAAGACGTGGCCCTGACGGTAAGACGCGGTGAAATCGCCGGCGTGGTGGGTGAATCGGGATCGGGCAAGTCGACCGTCGCACGCTGTGTCGTCAGGTTGATTGAGCCGAGCGCGGGCGCCATTTTTCTCAAGGACGAGGACATCGTGCGGGTTTCGAGTGCCCAGATGCGACTGCGGCGGACCCGTGTGCAGATGATTTTCCAGGATCCCTATCGCTCGTTGAATCCGCGGCGTCAGGTGGGCGATTCGTTGATCGAGGGCTTGGTCAACTTTGGCGTCGCAAACGCCGACGCCCGCGAGAAGGCCGCGCAGGCACTGGAACTGGTGGGTCTGGGGCGCGATGTGATGCAGCGCTATCCCCACCAGTTCTCGGGGGGGCAGCGTCAACGCCTGTGCATTGCGCGCGCTGTCGTGATGGAACCGGATCTGCTGGTGGCCGATGAGGCGGTTTCCGCCCTGGACGTGTCGGTACAGGATCAGGTTCTCAAGCTGCTGGAGGAGATCCGTGCCCGTACGGGCGTGGCGATCCTGTTCATCACGCACGATTTGCGCGTGGCAGCCCAGATCTGCGACAGCATTGTTGTCATGCAGAAGGGGCGTGTCGTTGAGTCCGGCCCTGCCGCCCGCGTGTTGACGGCTCCCCAGCAGGCATACACGCGCGAATTGATCGAGGCGGCACCCGGGCGGGACTGGGATTTCCGCAATTTCCGCGCCTTGCGCGCGGCATGAAGCGCTGGCCAAGCATTCAATTCACAGGACCCGGATCGAGGCTGGGCCTCTCGTCCAGGCATGTCGGTGATCTAACTGTTTTTCCCTTTGCACAGGAGCGCAAGATGCGCATTATTGTTGGCGGCTTTCAGCATGAAACAAATACGTTCGCACCAAGCAAGGCAGATTGGGACGCCTTCAAACTGGGGGGCGGCTGGCCCGGCATGGCGCGCGGCGAGGAAGTCTTCCCGGCTATCCAGGGAGCCAATATCCCCGCAGCGGGCTTTGCGGATGCGGCGCGTGGACACCCGCACACCTTGATCCCCACGTTGTGGTGTGCCGCCAGCCCTTCGGCGCACGTCACGCGCGATGCCTTCGAGCGCATTGCGGCGATCCTGCTTGCGGACATCGCCGCTGCGCTGCCTGTGGACGGGGTCTATCTTGATCTCCATGGAGCAATGGTCGCCGAGCATTACGACGATGGGGAAGGGGAAGTGCTGCGCCGCGTGCGCGAACTGATCGGGCCGGATGTGCCGCTGGTCGCCAGCCTGGACCTGCACGCCAACGTGACCGAGCGCATGCTGGAAGAGGCAGATGCACTGATCGCCTATCGCACGTATCCACACGTGGACATGGCTGATACGGGCGCCCGCGCGTTTGCCTTCATGCAAAAGCGCTTCGACGGCATGCCGCGTCCGAGGGTCGCCGCCCGCCGCATTTCCTATTTGCTGCCAACCTGCTGGCAAAGCACGATGGCCATGCCGGCCAAAGGACTTTACGAGCGTCTTGAAACGCTGGAGGCCGCAGCGGGAATTTCCAGCATGTCCTTTTGCATGGGCTTTCCCGCCGCGGATTTTCCGGACTGTGGCGCGCTCGTGTGGGCCTATGCCGATACGCAGTCGGCGGCGGATGCCGCGGCGGATGCGCTGAGCGCGGATGTCGAGGCGGCCGAAGCCGCGTTTGCGGGCAAGCTGTATTCACCGGAAGAAGCGGTGCTGCATGCGGCGGCGCTGGCTGCCAGCGCCGATAAACCGGTCGTCATTGCGGACGCGCAAGATAATCCCGGCGCCGGCGGCGACTCCGACACCACGGCAATTCTGCGCGCGCTCGTGCGTTACAACTTGCCGGGCAGCGCATTGGGGTTGATGGTGGATCCCCAGGCGGCCCTGCTGGCGCACAAGGCGGGGGAGGGGGCAACGGTGCGTATCGCGCTCGGCGGCCATTCCCGGATTCCAGGCGATGCGCCTTTCGAGGCGGATTTCCTGGTGGAGCGGCTGTCCGATGGGAAGTTTGTCGCAACCGGTCCCTTTTACTCCGGCTTTCGCATGGAGCTGGGGCCGAGCGCCTGCTTGCGTATTGGCGAAGTGCGCGTAGTCGTGGCGTCCCATAAGGCGCAGATGGCTGATCAGGCCATGTTCCGCTACGTGGGAATCGAACCTACCCAGCAGAACATCCTGGTGCTCAAGAGCACAACGCATTTCCGGGCGGATTTCACACCCATCGCGGCAGACATCCTGATCTGCGCGGCCCCGGGACCGATGCCGATGAATCCCTTGGATTTGCCCTGGACCAACTTGCGCGACAACCTGCGCATGCATCCCGGCGGCCCCACGTTCGCGCAGTTCAGAGCGGGGACGCGCGAGCTGGAATCGGTTTAAGGTTCCGGAAGCGGGGGCGTCGGCCGTCGCGTCCCCAGTTGACGGTGGTCGGCTATAGTCTCGCGGTCAAATCGCCCAAGTAATTTTTTCAACGGGCGATCCAGAGGCTTGGTAAAACCGTTAGCGGTGAGGGATGAATGACCGACGTAGACGAATTGGAGAGGCTGGCCGCCTTGAGGGATCGTGGCGTGCTCAGTGCAGAAGAGTTCGACCGGGCAAAGGCGAAAATCCTGGACGCACTCGTAACGCCTCAGCCTGCTGAAGCGATTCCCTCGGCAGCCAAGCAGAAAGAAGGCATGCCGTTTATTGGCAAGGCGGTGCTCGTGATCGGAGGCCTGTTCGGGGCGATTCTGATTTTCAGCGTTATGGGCAGGAATTCGGGGCAGGCAGAGCCCGAGGCTGCCCTGAGAGGCGGCATCGCCCTATGCTGGAAAGATTACGAAAGAAAATCGTTAAGCGCGTCCGACAAACAGTTCGTCGCCAGCACGTGTGAGCGCATGGAGAGGGATTATCGGCAGAAGTACGGCCGCGAACCCTGAAGGCTTTGCGGCTGCTTCGCAGGTCCCGGCAAGGGCAAAGACCCATGCGGGGCCATCGGACATTTTCCCCGGCTCGATCTCCGATGGTTTCAGGCGTGTGCGCGTAGCTAAAGCAGAAAGGGCAATAGGATGATGCCGTGAAGCAGGACAAATGCGCCGAATATGGCCATTGCGGTGAGTCTCCAAGAACATTCGCGCCAGTTGGGCGTGCCGCGTCAAATCTAGCACGGGCGGCCGTCCTTGAAGACCTCCACCGTTTAGCGGTTAGCCACGCGGGCGCAGGCGGATCCTAGCCGGTCAATGCCCGGCGTCTGTTGAGGGTCGACACCGGGCATGGGGTTCGGGATGCTATCGGGTGGCCAGGGGGCTTGCTTTCCGCCTTCTCGCTGCGGAGGATCGTCCCGCTTTGGCTGGGCAGGCGGGATCTCCGCGGGATGTTGAGGGGGGAGCGGATCGCCTTTGCCAGGCTCACGCGGCGCACTGCTCGCATAAAAAAGATTCATCGTTTTCTCCATGCCCGCCACCAGCAACCAGGCGCCCAGGCCGAAAGCATCCTGCCGTCATCCTATGCGTCACCCCAGGCACCCCCCGGGCATCATTCAATGACGGCGTCTTTCGGTTGCACGCGGTACATATCTGACGAGCTCGTTAGGAGGTTTCCAGGATTTCGTTTCGGCCATCCATCCTGCTTCCCAGGCCTCAACTTTTTCGCGCCATTCGGCAATCGGTTCCCCGGTGTGCCCCGGCATGACGGCCGCCTGATAGTAGGGACAATCCCACAACGTCAATCCATCACGAGCGGCTTGGGCGCCCAGCTTTCGGATGTCATCGTGCATTGCCGCACCTCCAAAAGTAGATGAGTGGGCAATCAGTATTACGCAGCCGTGGGCGGTCCTGCAATAGTGTTGCAGCGCTATACGGACTAGTGCAACCGACCGGGCTGCGGCACGGAACTTGCTCGGGGTCGACGATTCCTTCCGTGGAGACGGCCATGCCCGAAAAAAAGCACAGTCGGCAGAGCAATGCCGTCGCCAGGTTCTTTGATCACTTTGCCGCCCATGTCACGAAGTGGGCGGGCTCTCCCGTCGCCTTCGGTTTGGCGCTGGGTGCGGTGCTGGTCTGGTCGGCTTGCGGCCCCATGTTCGGGTATTCCGAAACCTGGCAGCTGGTGATCAACACCGGCACCACTATCATCACGTTCCTGATGGTTTTTTTGATTCAACAGAGCCAGAACAAGGACGGTCAGGCGCTGCACCTGAAACTGGACGAACTGCTCATCGCGCTGAAGGGGGCGGACGAGGGGCTCGTGGATGCCGAACGGCTGGACGAAGACAAGCTGCTCGCGCTGGCGGCGGCCTGCACGGCGCGAGCCAGGCTGCAGGCGCGGTCTGAGCGGCGCAAGAGGCGCGGGGACCGGCCTGCCGATGACCGGCGCGGCACGATGCGCGGCAGTCTGCGCGTGCGCCGCAAGGTCTTGCGCGCCGAATAGCCGGCAAGTCCCTTCCGCACGGGCCGCCCGGTACTTTTTGGAACCCCTATCGCGGCCGGAGCTTGCTATAAAGATGCCTGCAACAGCTATCCAGGCAGGAAGATGTCCATTCAAACACTGAGTCGCTATACGGTGGCGCTTTTACTCGTCGCACTCGTTTCGGGGTGTTCGTCGATCCTCCCCGGGGCATCAAGCTCCGGTTCAGGCGCAAGTTCAAGCGCCGCCTCCGAGCGGGTGGTCAGCGACAACTGCAAGTTTCTGCGCAGCCGGTGCATTTACGAAGGATCGTATGACGCCGGTGAGCGCAATTATGCGGAGCAGGAAGCCAAGCGCCTGAACAAGGCCGAATTGGAACGGCTTCGCCGCGCGTTTGCCCAGTAAGCGGGTGACGCCGTCGTGCGAAAACCTGGGAAACTATATTGCGGAATAAATCGAAACATAGTTAACGGGTTAGATACTTTCTGTCCACTTTATTTGCGTTTACTAGCGGCGGCCTTTTGTATCTCTCTCTACACTGCGCGGTCCGTGTAGAAATGCGAATCCGGGATGCTGAACAGGGCGTGGGTAGTGTCTGTGGCTTCTTTGCTTGCGGTCTGGCCATCGCAAAAAATAATCGAAGAGATAATCTGCGTGACGCCGCCAGTGCAGGCAAAGATAATCGTGCTGATGAGAAAGGACGTTTTTCTGCAGTGGAGTCAGCCGCAGAAGTCCGGCTGCAGGAACGCCCAGGAAAAAAACGATAGCCATATCCGTATCGTGACGGGGATTCGCGGTTGACCGGCTTGCCGGATCACCCGCCGCCCGTGGCCCGCCGATACGCCTCGAGCGTGCTGAACATCTTTCCCCCCAAGCGGAAATTCGTTTCCGCGAACCTTCTGGCGTTATCGACGATGGCCGCGGCCAGCCACGGGCGGTTGCGGATCTGCATGATGCAGCCCGCATAGCCCGCGACGTCGCCCGGCGCGGCCAGCCAACCGGTCTGGCCGGGCCTCACAATCTCAGGCAAGCCGCCGACCTGGCTGGCGACGACCGGTCGGCCGACGGCAAATGACTCGGGCACGATGCGCGACCACGCTTCAGTGGCCGACGGCACCAAGACCACGTCGGCCGCCTTGATCATGTCGGCGACATCGGTCCGATGGCCGGCGAAGACCACATGTTCCGCAATCCCGAGATCCACCGCCAAGCGGTACAGCTCGTAGGCATAAGGCTTGGTGCCCGCCGTTGGCATGCCTACGACCAGGCCGACGGCGGGTACGCCCTGGACGCGTAGCCATTGCACAACGCGCAACAGGTCAGCCTGGCCTTTTTCCGGCCGCAGCATACCGACCGTGGCGATGACGTAGGCGGTTTCGGGCGCGGCGATTTCCAGGTCTTGACGTACGCGCAGGGACGCATCGGGCGTGCTGGCCGGACCGAAGAAATCGTCGCGGGCCCACTCGCCTACCACGCTGATCCGGTCTTCGGGAACCAGGCGTGCCGCCACCAATTCCTGTTTGCCGACGTTACTGGTCGCGATGACGTGATCACAGCCGATCTTCCATTCCAGCCGGCGGCGCGGCGAGGTTCGCATGGGTTTGGCGAAATGGCGGGTCCTGACGACCGCGCACAGGTCTCGGCAAAGCGCGGCGGTCTTGCCGTCGGCGCGGCTATGGCTGTCGATGACCTGGATGCGCAACGCCTTGATGGCGCGCCGCAGCGTCAGCACCGTCGACGGCGAATAGGCGGGCTTGAAGTTGATGTCCACCGTTGTCAGGTTGCGCTCGCGGGCTTGGCGGCTGACGGCGCTGCTTGCCGGGGATGCGATCGCGACGTCGTAGCCATGGCTTTGCAGCCAGCTTGCCTGCTCCAAGGTGCGGAATTCCAGTCCGCCCAGGCTGTATTCAGCCAGCGTATGCAGTATGCGCATGATGCTCCAGTACATTGCGGCACGCGCCCAGTACGTCGTCAGGCGTTATGGCGTCGATGCCGTCGTGTGGATGTCGCGGAACGACGGCGGCCGATCCGGCACGGTGCCAGAACCATTCGGGGTTCGGTTCGTTGAATATCCCGACGTAGGGCACACACGCACCTTGGGCGATATGTGAGGGGCCGCAATCGTTGGCCACCACCAGGCGCGCGCGCAGCATGATGGCGCTAAGTTCGGGAACCGGCCGGCAATAGGCGATAGCGATGTCGGGGCGCTGCATGGCCTCCAAGGCGTCGCGTTCCGCGGCTTCTTGCCGGCCCAGCACGAACAGGAAACGCGTGCCGCCGCCCAGCAGCCGCTTCAGTCGGTCCGCCAGGCGCAGGTAGTTTGTCAGGCTCCATCGCTTGAACGCGCCCGCGCCCCCGCCGGGGATCATCACCACATCGGCGGTTTGAATGGTGCGCAGGTGTGTTCCACCCAGCGCCTGGAAGCACTCCCGGGCCGCGCTTTCAGGGTCGAACGGGCGGTATGCGGCCAGCAGGCGCAGATTCGCCTGGCCGATGTATTCGCCCGTGTCCTTGCGATGGGAATGCGTCCAGATCAGATCGCTGATCCGCGCATTGCGGAACCCCAGCCGGATCGACGGCAGGCGCAGCAGATTGACCAGACCGAAACGTTCGCTGCTGTGATGCAGGCTGACCGATACCCGGGTTTCTTTTTTCAGGGTGCGCAGGTAATCGCCGAACGTGGACGCGCGCACGAATTCATCCACCCAGGGCAACGACTGGTAGAACCCGCCCACATCGTCGCGGGCGACCACCTTGATGCGTCTGGAAGACCACCATTTTTTCAACTGATACAGCGTCGGCAGCGCGACGATCTGGTCGCCCAGTTGCGGCTGGCTTCTGACATAGACAACGATTTCCGACACGGGCGGCCTCCCTCCCTCGCTTGCGATGCGGCCGGGCGACCGCTGGCGGGCAATGTATCGGGAAGCGTCCCGGGATTTTCTTGAATCCCTTTAAGGAGTGTGAAGAAGCGGACGGGCGCGCTTTAAACAACTACACACTTTCTGCTGTGGCCTTTAGCGCTCGCCAGTGTGTCCGGTTCAGGCACGCGTCTTGCCGACAGGCGCGGATGCGCCGGGAATGCCGCTTGCTGCCAGACGCCGCCGCTTGCGGCATGGCCCGCATCCTGTCCGGCCCAACAAAGGGGTTGTTTTGGAAAATTCGCTCTCAATCAAGATCACTCGGCGCAATCTGCTGAAAGCCGGCGCCGTGTCGGCCACGGCGATGGCCACCCCGTCGGTCGCCTGCGCGCAGCAGGCCGCGCAAGGCGCCGTGCTGCCCACGGCTGTCACGGTGACGCTGCGTGTCAACGGCGCCGCGCGCGCAGTGTCGCTGGACATGCGCACCACGCTGTTGGATGCCCTGCGGGAAAATCTACAATTGACCGGAACCAAAAAGGGGTGCGACCACGGGCAATGCGGCGCCTGTACGGTGCTGCTGGACGGCAGGCGCGTCAATTCCTGTTTGACGCTGGCCGTGATGCATGACGGGGCCGACATAACGACCATCGAAGGGCTGGGCACGCCGACGGCGCTGCATCCGCTGCAGGCCGCGTTCATCAAGCATGATGGCTATCAGTGCGGCTACTGCACGCCAGGGCAGATATGCTCGGCCGTCGCAATGCTGGAAGAGGTCGAGCAGGGCATTCCCAGCCACGTCAGCGCCAGCCTGACCGAGCGCCCGCCGCTTGGCGTGGACGAGATCCGTGAACGCATGAGCGGCAATATCTGCCGATGCGGCGCGTATTCGAATATTGTCGACGCCATCGTCGAGGTCGCGCAGGGCAAGGCGGGGGGCAAAACATGAAGCCCTTCACCTACGAGCGCGCCCGCACGCCCGCTGAAGCGGCCGCCGGTGCCGCGCGGGTGCGTGGCGCGCGCTTCATCGCGGGCGGGACGAATCTGCTCGACTTGATGAAGCTGGAAGTCGAAACACCCACGCACCTGGTGGACGTGAACGGTCTGGACTTGGACCGCATCACCGAAACGCAGGAAGGCGGCCTGCGGATAGGCAGTCTTGTGCGCAACACGGATCTTGCGGCGGATGCCCGCATCCGGCGCGATTATGCGGTGCTGGCGCGCGCCATCCTGGCCGGCGCATCGGGACAAATCCGCAACCGCGCCACGACCGCCGGTAACCTTCTGCAGCGCACGCGCTGCCCGTACTTCTACGACACGAACATGCCCTGCAACAAGCGGGCGCCCGGAAGCGGTTGCTCGGCCATCGGCGGCGTCACCCGGCAATTGGCCGTGATCGGCGCCAGCGATGCCTGTATTGCCACGCACCCGAGCGACATGGCGGTAGGCATGCGGCTGCTGGACGCCCGCATCGAAACCGTGCGTGCCGACAGCTCCCGGCGCGTGATCCCGATTGCGGACTTTTACCGTCAGCCAGGAAACACGCCCCATATCGACAACGCGTTGGAGGCGGGGGAACTCATTACGGCGGTCACGCTGCCCAAGCCGATCGGCGGCGTGCACTTCTATCGGAAAGTGCGGGACCGCGCGTCGTTCGCGTTCGCCCTGGTGGCCGTGGGCGCGGTGGTGCAGCGTGACGGCAGCGGCCGGATCGCGCTGGGCGGCGTGGCGCCTCAGCCGTGGCGGATCGAAGCGGCCGAGGCCGAGTTGCCCCGGGGCAACT
>NZ_JABBJN010000053.1 GCF_012928505.1 Achromobacter sp. Bel
GCGGCCCTGCGCCGCGCGGCCCGCGCCGTGCAGGCCGGCGACGCGAATATCGTGGCGTGCATCGCGGGCGACACCAACCATGTGGATTCCTTCCGCAACACGGTCAGCCAGTTCTCGCGCTTTGCGCAAGACGCCGTCTATCCCTATGGCGCGGGCGGACCGAACGCCAGTTTCGCGTTGCTGACGGCAAACTACATGCGCGCCACCGGGGCCACCCGCGATGACTTCGGCAAGCTGTGCGTGGCGCAGCGCGACAACGCGCTGCGCTATCCGCACGCGTTGATGAAAAAGCCGTTGACCTTGCAGCAGTACCTGGACGCGCGCGTCATCACCGGCCCGATCCACCTGTTCGACTGCGTGATGCCCTGCGCGGGCGCGGACGCCTTTCTCGTCATGCGCGAGACGCAAGCCCGCGCCCTGAACCTGCCGTATGCCCGCATCCTGTCCACCATCGAGCGGCACAACGCCTGGATCGACGACCCGATCCAGACGCGCGGCGGCTGGACCATGGACGTGGACGAGCTCTACGGCCAGGCCGGCGCGGCGCCCGCCGACATGGACTTCCTGCAGGCCTACGACGACTACCCCGTCATCAACTTGATGCAGATCGAAGACCTGGGCTTCTGCGAAAAAGGCGCCGCCCCGGCGTTCGTCCGCGCCAATACCTTTACCGTCGACGGCAGCTTCCCCTTCAACACCAACGGCGGCCAACTGTCGGTGGGCCAGGCGGGCGCGGCCGGTGGCTATCTGGGCCTGATAGAAGCCCTGCGCCAGCTGACCGGCACGGCCGGCGGCACTCAGGTAACCGGTGCCCGCATCGGCATGGTCAGCGGCTTCGGCATGATCAACTACGACCGCGGGCTATGCACTGCCGCGGCCATTCTGGCCAGGAGCGACGCATGACCGAGCCGCTAGCCAAGCCGCCCCGGAAGAACCCGGTTGCACGCACCCGCCAGCCCACGCTGCCGCCCGGCTGGCGCAGCCGCAGCGCATTGGGGCTGACCGCGGCCGCCGCCGAAGGCCGCTTCGAACTGCAGACCTGCGCCGACTGCGGCACGGTGCAGTACCCGCCCCGCGAGGTCTGCGGCCATTGCCTGTCCGAACACCTGCCGTGGCGCCCGGCCGATCCCAACGGCGTGCTGCTGGTCAGCACCGTCCTGCACCACAGCAACGACCTGTACTTCCGCGAACGCCTGCCGTGGCGCGTGGGCACCGTGCACATGGACGCCGGCCCCTCCGTCGTGGCGCACGTCCACCAGGACTGCGTCGACGGCGCGCGCGTGCGCCTGACGCTGAAACTGGACCGCGGCGGCCAGGCCGTGATGATCGCCCTGCCAGAAAGGAACACCCCGAACATGGAAGACGACAAAACCCTGCGCGAGACCTCGTGCGACCCGAAGTTTCGCCGGGCCCTGGTCACGGACGGCAAGTCCGCGGTGGGCCAGGCCGTGGCGCGCGCCCTGCTGGACGCGGGCTGCCCGACCGTGTTCCTGGGCGATCCGCAGGCCTGGAAGCGCGACGAGGCGTTCGACGCCCTGGCCGCCGACCCGCGCGTGCAGACCGTCACGCTGGATGTGACCGATACCGATTCCGTCGAACGCCTGGCCGCCTCCATCGGCGGCAAGGTCGAAATCCTGGTGAACACGGCCGATCTGGAACGTGAAGGCGGCCTGCTCGGCCGCAAGGATGTGAACACGGCGCGCGACGCCATGGATGTGAACGTGCTGGGCCTGATGCGACTGGCGCAGTGCTTCGGCCCGGCCCTGTGCGGCCGCGCCGCCGACGGCGTGAATAGCGCCACCGCCTGGGTCAACGTGCTGTCCATCTACGCGCACATGAACCTGCCCGCGCGCGGCATGTGGTCGGCATCCCAGGCAGCTGCCCTGTCGTTGTCCCAATGCCTGCGCGCCGAACTACGCGACGCGGGCGTGCGGGTGGTGAACGTGTTCCCCGGCCCGGTGGACCATGAATGGGAACAACGCACACCCCCGCCGCGCGTGGCGCCCGCCACGATTGCCGCAGCCATCGTGCGTGCGTTGAAGGATGGGATCGAAGACGTCTACGTTGGCGACGTGGCGCAGGAATTCCGCGCCCGGCTGGCCGAGAACCCCAAGGGACTGGAACGGGAACTGGGCGCCTGAGGGCCCCTTCCCGACAACGCACGAACCAAGAGGAGCAACAGCATGAGCCAGAACATTCTTGCCCAATTCATGTCGGAACTCGTGTCGGGTCGCATCGGCCTGGTGGACCTGACCGAAACCCTGACGCCGGAATTCCCCACTATCGTGCTGCCGCCGGAATTCGGCCAGGCATGGCCGTTCCGCATGGAAGAGATTTCGCGCTACGACGAGCGCGGCCCGGCCTGGTACTGGAACAACTTCTCGTGCTCGGAACACACGGGCACGCACTTCGACGCGCCCGCCCACTGGGTCACGGGCAAGGACCAGCCCGACAACACGGTGGACACGATCCCCATTGAGTCCTTCATCGCCAGCGCCTCTGTCATCGACTGTTCCGCCGAAGCGCGCGACAACCCCGATTTCCTCCTGACCATCGATTTCGTGAAGGCCTGGGAAGAAAAACATGGCCGCATCCCGGCGCGCTCGTGGGTGCTGATGCGCACCGACTGGTCCAAGCGCGCCAAACCCGCCGAATACCTGAACATGCAGGCGGACGGCGCGCACTCGCCCGGCCCCGACGCCGAGGTCGTGCCCTGGCTGATCAAGGAGCGCGACGTGCACGGCTTCGGCACCGAATCCGTGGGCACCGACGCGGGCCAGGCCCATCACCTGAACCCGCCCTACCCCTGCCACTACTACATGCACGGCAACAACCGCTACGGCCTGCAGTGCCTGACGAACCTGGACCAGTTGCCGCCCACCGGCGCGGTGATCTTTTCGGCCCCGCTCAAGATCCGCAGTGGGTCGGGCAGCCCCCTGCGCGTGCTGGCGCTGGCGCCCAAGGCCTGAGCGGCCACGGCCACAACGAATAAAGGGATTCCATGACACAAACGAATGTTGCCCTCGTCACCGGCGGCAGCGCCGGCATCGGGGCGGAAATCTGCCGCAGCATGCTGGACGCCGGCTATGAAGTGATTTCGATGGCGCGCCGCGCGGCCGACTTCAGCCACCCCCGCCTGCACAACATGCAGGTGGACCTGCTGGACGCCAACGCCACCGCCCAGGCCGGGCAGGAAGCTGCCGCCAAGTTCCCCATCAGCCACGTTATCCACAACGCGGGCGTCATCTGGCCCAATCTGCTCCCGCAGGTCACGCAGGAAGAACTGCATGGCCTGACGCAGATACACCTGGGCGCGGCGATCTCCCTGGTGCAGGCGGCGCTGCCCGGCATGCAGGAACGCAATTTCGGCCGCATCGTGATGATGTCCTCGCGCGGCGCGCTGGGCCTGCCCACCCGCACCGCGTATTCGGCCACCAAGGCCGGCATGGTCGGCATGGCGCGCACCTGGTCGCTGGAACTGGCGCCTTACGGCATCACGGTCAACGTGGTGGCGCCCGGCCCCATCCAGACGGACATGTTCTACGAAGTGATCGAACCCGGCAGCGAACGCGAAAAGCAGCTGGCCAACGGCATCCCGGTCAAGCGCCTGGGCCGTTCGGACGACGTGGCGCGCGCCGTGATGTTCTTCGCCGACCCTGCCAACAGCTTCGTCACCGGGCAGACGTTGTTTGTGTGCGGTGGCGCCAGCGTCAGTTCCATCACCATCTGACCGAGCGCATCCTTCGTCTGTCGTCGGGTTTTAACGGATAGGTAAGCATCAGTACCACGTCTACAGTGCTCATCCTTGAGTGTTAGAAATTTTAAGCAACAAGCAATTCCCGCAGTTCCCGTTTTCTCCGTTTTCCAGCCGCACTCTCACTCTGCTCCCTATCCGGAGGTTTTGCCATGCTGTCGAAGAAACTCCCCCTGGCCGCGGCCGCCGCCGTCGCCGCTCTGTTCGCCTTGCCCGCCCTGGCCCAGGTCAAGATAGGCGTCGTCACGTCTTCCACCGGACCGACCGCGCTGGTCGGCATTCCGCAGAAGAACACCGTGCCGCTGCTGCCCAAGAAGATCGGCGATCTGACGGTGGAATACATCTCGCTGGATGACGCCAGCGATTCCACCAACTCGGTCACCGCCTTCAAGAAGCTGATTTCGGAGCAGAACGTGGATGCGCTGATCGGCCCGTCGGGCTCGCCCAACGCCATGGGCGTGATCCAGTTCGCCGCGGAGGCCGGCGTGCCGATGCTGGCGCCGGTGGGCACGGCAGCCGTCGTGCTGCCGATGAACGAGCAGAAAAAGTGGGTGTTCAAGACCACGCAGAACGACGACATCATCGCCCGCGCGCTGGTGGACCACATGGTCAAGACGGGCGTGAAGACGGTCGGCTTCATCGGCCTGAATGATCCCTACGGTGAAAACTGGTCCAAGGTGTTCTCGGGCCTGGCCACCGAGAAAGGCATCAAGGTCATCGCCAACGAACGCTATCTGCGCTTCGACAGCTCGGTCACGGGCCAGGCGCTGAAGATCCTGGCCGCCAAGCCGGACGCCGTGCTGGTGGCCGCGCCCGGCGCCGCCAGCGTGCTGCCGCAGACGACCCTGTTCGACCAGGGCTACAAGGGCAAGTTCTACCAGACCCACGGCGCCGCGCTGCCCGACTTCCTGAAGCTGGGCGGCAAGAAGGTCGAAGGCACGGTGCTGGCCGCCAGCCTGATGCTGGTGCTGCCCGAAATGCCGGACAGCAATCCGTCCAAGAAGGTCGCCAGCGACTACATCGCGGCCTATGAAAAGCTCAACGGCTCCAAGCCCGCTACTTTCGGCGCCAACGTCTACGACGCCGGCCTGCTGCTGGAAAAGGCCGTGCCGCTGGCGGAAAAGGCCGGCAAGCCGGGCACCAAGGAGTTCCGCAGCGCCCTGCGCGACGCGCTGGAACAGACCAAGGAGCTGGTGGGCACGCAGGGCGTCTACAACATGAGCGCGGCGGACCACAGCGGCTTCGATGACCGCGGCCGCGAACTCATTACCGTGAAAGACGGCAACTGGGCGCTCGTCAAGTAAAGCCACGGATTCCGCATGAATGCTCAGATCGCCTTGATACTTGGGCAGGACGGCATCACCAACGGCGCTATTTACGCGTTGTTGGCGTTGTCGATCCTGCTGGTCTTCACCGTTACCCGCGTGCTGTTCATCCCCCAGGGCGAATTCGTCGCCTTCGGCGCGCTGACCATGGCGGCCATCCAGGCCGGCAAGCCCGTGCTGCTGGTCTGGCTGCTGCTGGCGTTCGCGCTGGCCGAAGCCGTCGCCGACCTGGTGGCGCGCGCCAGGCGTCCGGGCCGCACCCGCGGCCTTTGGCGCATCGCGGCCAAGGCGATCTATCCGCTGGTGCTGGCGGCGCTGTTCTATCGGCTGCCGCTGGCGCAATTGCCCATGTCGGTCCAGGCGCTGTTGACCTTGCTGCTGGTGGTGCCGATGGGCCCGCAGCTGTACCGCCTGTTCTACCAGCCCATCGCGTCAGCCTCGACGCTGGTGCTGCTGATCGTGTCCATCGCCGTGCACCTGGCGCTGGTCGGCCTGGGCCTTCTGGCCTTCGGCGCCGAAGGGGCGCGCACGGCGCCCTTCAGCGATGCCAGCCTGGCGTTGGGCCCCATCAACATCAACAGCCAGGCGCTGTGGGTGGTGGCGGTGTCGGCGGTGCTGATCATCGTGCTCTACCAGTTCTTTGAACGGTCGATGTATGGCAAGGCCTTGCGCGCCGCCGCCTTCAACCGGCTGGGCGCGCGGCTGATGGGCATTTCCCCCATCTTCGCGGGCCGCGCCACCTTTTTCCTGGCGGCGCTGATCGGCACGGTGTCGGGCATCCTCATCGCGCCCATCACCACCATGTACTTCGATTCCGGCTTCATGGTCAGCCTGAAAGGCTTCGTGGGCGCCATCATCGGCGGGCTGGTCAGCTATCCGCTGGCCGCGGCCGGCGCCATCCTGGTGGGCCTGATCGAAGCCTTCTCGTCGTTCTGGGCCAGCGCCTACAAGGAAATCATCGTCTTCACGCTGATCATCCCCGTGCTGCTCTGGCGCTCGCTGAAAAGCCATCACGTCGAGGAAGAAGACGAATGAACCCCCGCATCATCCTCTTCGTATTCCTGGCGCTGCTGGCGCTGGGGCCACTGGCCTTGCCGCCGTTCTACGTCACCCTGCTGAACTACATCGGCCTGTATGCGCTGGTGGCGCTGGGCCTGGTGCTGCTGACCGGCGTGGGCGGCTTGACGAGTTTCGGGCAAGCCGCCTTCGTGGGCGTGGGCGCCTACACGACGGCGCTGCTCACCACCCGCGCCGACTCCCTGCCAACGTGGCTGGCGTGGCTGGGCGCCTCCCCCTGGCTGACGTTGCTGGCGGGGCTGGCGCTGACGCTCGTCATCGCTTATCTGCTGGGCGCGATCACGCTCAAGCTGTCGGGCCACTTCCTGCCGCTGGGGACCATCGCCTGGGGCCTGTCCCTGTACTTCGCCTTCGGCTCCGTCGAAGGCCTGGGCGGCCACACCGGCATTCCGGACATCCCCGCCATCAACCTGTTCGGCTGGTCGCTGAACCAGGGCGGCAGCATCTACTACCTGATCTGGGCGTTCCTGCTGGTGGCGGTGTGGTCCACGCAGAATCTGCTGGATTCTCGCGAAGGCCGCGCCATCCGCGCGCTCAAGGGCGGACGCGTGATGGCGGAGTCGATGGGCGTGGACACCGCGCGATCGCGGATGGTGATCTTCATCATCGCCGCGCTGCAGGCCTGCGCGTCGGGCTGGCTGTACGCCCACATGCAGCGTTTCGTGAACCCCAACCCGTTCGGCCTGCAGATGGGCATCGAATACCTGTTCATGACCGTCATCGGCGGCGCGGGCCAGGTCTGGGGTGCGCTGGTCGGCGCGGGCGTGTTCACGGTGCTCAAGCAATGGCTGCAGGACTGGCTGCCCAAGCTGCTGGGCCAGACCGGCAACTTCGAGGTTATCGTCTTCGGCTTCGGCATGGTGCTGCTGCTGCACCGCGCCCGCAGCGGCCTGTGGCCGGTGCTGACGCGCTGGATCCGCGTGAAAAAGCCCGTACGCCGCCTGGATATGGACGCCGAGCCCTTGCCCCGCAAGCCCATGCCGCCGCGTGGCGACGTCGTGCTGAAGGCCGTGGACGTGACGCGCAAGTTCGGCGGCCTGGTCGCCAACAACGCCATGAACCTGGAGATCCGCGCGGGCGAGATCCTGGCGCTGATCGGCCCGAACGGCGCCGGCAAGAGCACGATGTTCAACCAGATATCGGGCGTGGACACGCCAACGTCGGGACAGGTCACGCTGCTGGGCCAGCCCGTGGCCGGCGCCGGCGCGCGCAAGATCGCGCGGCTGGGCCTGTCGCGCACCTTCCAGCACGTGCGCCTGCTGTCGCGCATGAGCGTGCTGGAGAACGTGGCCATCGGCGCCCATCTGCGCGGGCACCGCGGCGTGCTGCCGGCCGCGTGGCGGATGGACCGCCCCGAGGAATCGCGGCTCTTGGCCGAGGCCGCCCGCCAGGTCGAGCGCGTGGGCCTGGGCAAGCACCTGCATGACGAAGCCGGTTCGCTGGCGCTGGGCCAGCAACGCATCCTGGAGATCGCGCGCGCCCTGGCGTCCGACCCCTGCATCCTGCTGCTGGACGAACCCGCGGCCGGCCTGCGCTATCAAGAAAAGTGCGAACTGGCCGAGCTGCTGAAGAAACTGCGCGCGGAAGGCATGGCCATCCTGCTGGTCGAACACGACATGGACTTCGTGATGGGACTGGTGGACCGCGTGGTGGTCATGGACTTCGGCGAGAAGATCGCCGAGGGGCTGCCTACCGAGATCCAGCACAACCCCGCCGTGCTGGAAGCCTATCTGGGCGGAGTGGAATGATGACTGCGACATTGCTGGAAGTGCGCGACCTGCGGGTCGCCTATGACAAGGTCGAGGCCGTGTCCGGCATCAGCCTGACGGTCGGCGAAGGCCAGATCGTGACCGTGATCGGCCCCAACGGCGCCGGCAAGACGACGCTGCTGTCGGCCATCATGGGCGTGCTGCCGTCCACGGGACAGATCGTGTTCGGCGGCAAGGCGCAGGCGCATGCCGAGATCGAGGAAATGGTAGCGGCCGGCATGAACCTGGTGCCTGAAAAGCGCGAGCTCTTTGCCGAAATGACGGTGGAGGACAACCTGATGCTGGGCGCGTTCCACCGTTTCCGCTGCGGCCTGCGCGACCAGGACAAGACGCTGGCCGAGGTCTACGAGCTGTTTCCCCGGCTGAAGGAACGCCACGCCCAACTGGCCGGCACCCTGTCCGGCGGCGAGCGCCAGATGCTGGCGGTGGGACGCGCGCTGATGGCCAAACCGCGCCTCTTGATGCTGGACGAACCCAGCCTGGGACTGGCGCCGCGCATCGTGCGCGAAGTGTTCCGCATCGTCGCGCGGCTGCGCGAAATGGGCGTGTCCATCCTGCTGATCGAGCAGAACGCCCGCGCGGCCCTGCAGGTGGCCGACTACGCGTACGTGCTCGAGACCGGCACGGTCACGCTGGAAGGCCCGGCGGCGGAAGTCGCGGTAGACCCACGCGTGGTCGAGGTATATCTGGGGCTGGGCCACGGCGCGCCGGCGGCAGCGCCCGCCTGCCCCTAGACGACGCCGCGCCGGCGGTCGCGGCGGTACAACGCGTATCCCACGGGCCACATCGCCGCCACCATGAAGGTCGCGCACGGATTCGTCAGCCGATAGGCCTGGACGGCCGTGGGCACGCCGGAGTGCTTCAGGTGCAGCCGGAAACGCGTATAGCGCGCGGCCGCCATGATGAATTCGCGCGGCCGGAAGCGGAAAAATTCCAGGTGGTGCTGCAGCATGTCCCAGGCCAGCAGGTACAGGCCCTGCGCATTGTTGGCCACCGACACGGCGCCCTGGCTCAGGCCGCCCGGGGTGTCGTGGTAGGTGCGCACCACGCGGTTGATGAAGCGGCTGAGATAGCCCGCGCGCGCGACCGCCCACCACACCAGGCTTTCCGGCACGAAACCCGCCACGTCTTCGGGAAAGGGGTATTTCCTGAGGATGTCGGTGCGCATACAGCCGAATTTCTCGCCCTTGATGCGATAGCGGAAATACACGTCCACCGCCGTGCTGTCGAACACGTCCTGCGGATAGCGGTCGCCGACGATGCTGCCGTCGGGCCGCGCGCACAAGCCGGTCACGGCCACATAGGAATCGCGCCGCGAGGGCGGGATGCTTTCCCAGGCGTCCTTGAACGTGGCCAATGCGTCCGGCGGCATTTCGTCGTCGCTGTCCAGGCCCACGACCAGTTGGCCGCGCGCTTCCCGTACGCCGCGGTTGAACGCGGTTTTCTTGTGCTGGTTGTTCTGCCAGATGTAGCGAATCGGAAAATCGGCGCGCGTCTGCCAATCCAGGATGGAATCGTGGGTGTTGTCGGTGGAACCATCGTCCACCACCACCCACTCGAAGTCCCGGAATGTCTGCCGGGAAAGCGATTCATACACCCGGTGCAGCGTACCCGCCCGGTTGTAGGTGGGCGTCAGAACGGTGAAAAACGTTGGTGTATCGGTCATGCCTGCTATGCCCCTTTGCGATCTCCGTGCCACCGCTGCGGTCTTGGTCTAACTGTTTTCGCCTGAAGTGTAGGGGATATGCCTGCGTGAACCGATGGCGGCGCATTCGAATTTGCAATCAAATCTGTCAACCCGTGCATTTTTTAGCGGTTATTCCGGACCATTATGCGTTGGGCGGCGTGCGGGAGTGGCGTAAACTCGGGCGGCCAAATCCGGAATGCCTATGGAAGCTTCGACCGTCCAGCTCAATGACATCGCCTTGTTCGTAGAGGTCGCCAAGCGCAAGAGCTTCAGCCTGGCCGCGCGCGCGCTGGACATGCCCACGTCGACGCTGTCGCGCCGTATCAATGAACTTGAGCGCGCGATCGGCCTGCGGCTGATCAACCGCAACACGCGCAGGCTGGACCTGACCGAGGCCGGCGCGGCCTACATGCGCCGCTGCCAGGGCCTGATCGACGAAGCCCGCCTGGCGCACGAACAGCTACTGTCGCTGTCCGGGGGCCCGTCGGGCAACCTGCGGGTGTCCATGCCCTATAGCCTGGCGATCTGGCTGCTGCCGGAAACCATCAACGACTTCACCGACCGCTATCCCGAAGTGGAGTGCGAGTTCGACCTGAGCATGATGACCGCGTCCGATGCGCAAGGCACCCCGTTCGACGTGGTGCTGCGCTTTGGCCGCAACACCGACTATCCCCTGGCGGCCATCGACACGGGTAACGGCAATGGCAACGGCTCGCCCGTCGCGCGCAGCGACGGCGCCGTGGTGCAGGAACTGGTGTCCCTGGACAACTACCTGTACGCCTCCGACCGCTATCTGGAACGCCATGGTGAACCCAAGACGCCCATCGACCTGACACAGCACCAATGCCTGCGCACCACCATCGACGACGCGCATTCGCACTGGACGCTGCACAACGGCACCGTGAGCGAACGCGTACCGGTCAGCGGCCATCTGGCCGCCAACAACATGAGCATCGCCGGCACCCTGGCGGGCCTGGACCTGGCCATCACGCGCATGCCGCACTGCCAGGCGCTGGACCCGATCATCAAGCGCAACTCGCTGCGGCGCGTGCTGCCGGGCTGGTCGGTGGACCCGATCTCGATCTATGTGGTGTACCCGTCCAGCATCCAGCCTGCGAAGACCCGGGCGTTCATGGATTTCATCAAGCCAAAGCTCGGGCCTGCCCTGGAGTGACGGGGGGCAGGCCATCTCGCTCCCCCCAAAAGAAAAATCCCCGCACAGCTTGGCGCCGTGCGGGGATTTTTCAGATCAGGGCGTTGATTAGACGCGCTTGATCTTTTCCAGCATCTTGAAAACACCCTTGGGCGACTTGACGAACAAGCGCTTGAAAGCCTTGCCCAGGCAACGGCGTTCCAGGGTGTTACGACGCACGCGTTTGCGTTCAGCCATGTTGATTCTCCTGTTGAATTTGCGGAAAGTGGCCCGCACAACCGGAAATCGGGCTGGCGGAAAAAATTCGGATAACTTGGCATTTTAGCCTGAAAACCGAAGACCATGCCAATTGGGGTGGAATACAGGGCGGAGCGCCCGCGACTTGATCCGTCCCCGTGAACACCCGTCCCGTGTCCGCCCTAGTCTGTCAGCGATCTCAACCGCTCCCAGACCTGTTCCGAGCGCGGCAGCGGGTCGACCGCCCCGTAGCCCAACGTGGACAGCGCGGCCGCCGCGTTGGCGTAGCGCACGGCGTCTTCCCAGGAATCGCCCTGGCAGCGGCGCGCCAGCAGGCTGCCCGCGAAGCAATCACCCGCCCCCGTGGCATCCACGGCGTCCACCCGCAAGGCGGCAACCGGCGTCCGCGTGCGTCCGTCGTCGATGATGGAACCGTCCTTGCCCAGTTTCAGCACCACCACGCCTGCCGCGCCGCCGTCGCGGATCCAGTCCAGCGTACGTTCAGGATCGTCATTGCCGGTCAGGTGCTGCATGTCGTCCATGCTGGGCAGGAACACGTCGGCTTCGCGCATGGCTTCGCGCAGGACGGCGCGGGCGCGGTCCACCGGCCATAACCGCAACCGCAGGTTCGAATCCAGGCTGACCTCGGCGCCCGCGGCATGCGCGCGGGCGATGGCGGCGAACACGGTATCGCAGGCGCTGGTGCTGATCGCCATGCTGATGCCCGACACGTGCAGGAAGCGGCTGCGTTCGATCAGGCCGCTTTGCAGCAAGGCCGGTGTCATCAGGCTGGCGGCCGAGCCGCGGCGCAGATAGCTGAACGCGTGGCCGTCGGGGCCGTGCTGCACGAAATACAGCCCGGTGTGGGCATCGTCGTCCGTCTGCACGCCCGTCGTGTCCACGCCTTCGGATTGCCACAAGTCCAGGAACTGGGCGCCGAACGTGTCATTGCCCACGCGGGTCAGGTAGGCGCAGCGCGCGCCCTGGCGGGCGGCGGCGATGACCGCGTTGGACGTGTCGCCGCCGAAGCCCTGCAGGTATTGCAACTGGCCCTTGTGGGTCTGATTCAGCTCGACCAGCGGTTCGCCCAACGCGACGATGTCGAAATCAGCCATGGGCGGCCTCGCGGGTGCGGGTGATCTGGGCGACCAGGGCGGCCGTGTCGCGCGCGGCGAATGCGGCCTTGTCGTACAGGTTGCTGCCGATGCCCACCAACCCGGCGCCGGCCGCGAAGTATGCGCCCATGTTGTCCTGGGTGATGCCCCCCGTGGGGCAGAAGATCGTGTCCGGATAAACCGACTTCAGCGCGGCCAGGTGCTTGGGCCCACCGGTGTCGGCCGGGAACACCTTCACCACGTCCACGCCGGCGCGGCGGGCCGCAAGCACTTCCGTCGGGGTGAAGGCGCCCAGCAGGCACAGGGCGTCGGCCGCGTGCGCCATGTCCACGATCTCGGTCGCCAGGGCGGGCGACACCAGAAAGTCGGCGCCGGCCACCAGCGCGTCGCGGGCCTGGGCTTCGTCCAGCACGGTGCCCACGCCCAGCAGCAGGCTGGCGCCGTGCTTGTCGCGCAGCGCGCGCACCAGATCGGTCACGCCAGGAATCGTCCAGGTCAGCTCCAGCGTCGTGCAGCCGGCCGCCACGGCGACTTCGGCGGCATAGGCGGCGGTGGCCGCGTCGGTATAGCGCAGCACGGGCACGACCCGGGCGGCCAGCAGGGCGGAAAGCTTGGAGGCGATGGGAGCGGATGCGGTCATGGAATTCCTCTGGGGCGGGCGGTCAGATGCCGCCGGACGATGCCGGCAGGACGGCGAGTTTGGCCGCGGCGGCGTCGCGCAGCCGCAGCAAGGGATCGATATAGGCGGCTTGCGGGTCGTCGCGGCGCCGGAACAGCAGGGTGCTGACGCTGACGCCCGCAACGGGCCGGCCGGCCGCGTCGCATAGCGCGACGCCGTAGCAGACGATGCCGGCTTCATTTTCTTCGTTGTCCATGGCGTAGCCGCGCGCGCGGTCCGCGTCCAGCACGGCGCGCAGGGCCGGCAGGCTGGTCACGGTGCCCGGCATGCGCGCCGGCAGCGGCAGGCCGTGCAGCAGGCGCTCGCGGGCGGCCTCGTCCAGGGCGGCCAGATACGCCTTGCCGACCGCGCTGGAATGCAAGGCCACCGACGACCCCACGCGTGACACCATGCGCACCGGGCCGGGGCTTTCCAATTTGTCGATATAGATCATTTCCTGTCCGGCGGGCACCGCCAGGTGCACGGTTTCGCCGGTGGCGTCGCGCAGCGCCTGCAGATCAGGCGCCAGCGCGGCGCGCAGGTCGAACTGCGACCAGGCGCGGCTGGCCAGGGACATCAGGCGCGTGCCCAGGCGATAGGCGCCGTCGGTTTCCGCCACCATGCCTTGCTCGGCCAACGCGGCCACGATGCGATAGACCGTGGGTCGCGGGTAGCCGCAGCTGCGCGCAAGCGAGGCGGCCGTGGGCGGTTGGGGCGCATCGGCCACCGCCTGCAGGACCGTCATGAATTTGGCGAACGCCGCAGCGCCCGCGACCTTGGTTTCCGACAAGAACGTCCCCAAATAGTGGCAACCAGCCTTTAACTATGAACAAACAGATTTCGCAAGGCAAACAGCGCGAATGTCAGACGAATCTGCGATACTGTTTATTTGTACAGCTAGTTAGCCGCTTAGTGTCCATATTATGGACAGATGGCTCACTATGTAGGCAATTATTCCATATCGGCGCGCTCGAAACCAGCGAAGGGTTATCGCTCGGGCAGGCGCCTTCCTCAGGCTACGATACCGTCCATGAGCTCCCAAATCCGCATCGTTGGCGCACGCCAGAACAATCTCAAGAACCTGGACCTGACTATCGCCACCGGCGAATTGGTCGTCGTGACGGGCGTTTCGGGCTCCGGCAAGAGTTCGCTGGCGTTCGACACGCTGTACGCCGAGGGACAGCGGCGCTACGTGGAAACCTTCTCGCCCTATGCGCGCCAGTTTCTGGACCGCATGGACAAGCCGCAGGTAGACCGCATCGAAGGCATCCTGCCGGCCATCGCCATCGACCAGACCAATCCGGTGCGCAGCTCGCGCAGCACGGTCGGCACGATGACCGAATTGAACGACCACCTGAAGTTGCTGTTTGCGCGCGGCGCCCGGCTGTACTGTCGCGGCTGCGGCAAGGTGGTGCGCCGCGACACCCCGGACTCCATCTACCATTCGCTGGCCGAACGCGCGGCGGTGGCGGGCGATCCGCGTCTGGTGGTGACTTTTCCCATCGCCGTGCCCGCCAACTTCACCGAAGACGAAGTGCGCGGCTTTCTTGAGCAGCAGGGCTACACCCGCGTGCACGCCGAGGAAACCGCCGTGCCCCGCGCCACCGCCGCGGCCAAGGGCGCGAAAGCGGCGAAAGGCGCCAAGAAAGGCAAGGCGGCCAAGGACGCCGGCGAGGAACGCCGCATCTTGCACGTCATCCAGGACCGCTTCCGCTTTGCGGGCACCGAACGCGAACGCGTGATGGAAGCACTGGACACCGCGCTGCGCATGGGCGCCGGGCACCTGGCCGTCTACGTCATGGACGCCGAAGGCGGCGACGCGGACATCTGGAAGTACAGCGACCGCCTGCATTGCGCCGATTGCAACATCGAATACACCGACCCGCTGCCCAGCAGCTTCTCGTTCAACTCGCCGCTGGGCGCCTGCGAATCCTGCCGCGGCTTCGGCCGGGTGATCGGCATCGATTTCGGCCTGGTGATCCCGGACGAGAACAAGACCCTGCTGGAAGGCGCGATCAAACCATGGACGACGCCGTCCTATAAGGAGTGCCAGGACGAACTGCAGAAGTACGCGCCGCGCGCGGGCGTGCCGCTGGGCGTGCCCTGGAAGGCGATGAGCGAAGAGCACAAGCGCTGGGTGCTTTACGGCACCCCTGACTGGAAAGGCGGCAACGACGCCTGGAAGCACCAGTGGTACGGCGTGCAGCGCTTCTTCGACTGGCTGGAAACCAAGTCCTACAAGATGCACGTGCGCGTGCTGCTGTCGAAATACCGCAGCTACACGCCCTGCCCCACCTGCAACGGCGCCCGCCTGAAACCCGACGCGCTGCTGTGGCGCCTGGGCACCAAGGAAGAAGCCGACACGGTGCTGCCGCCGGAAGACGGCCGCTACCAGCGTTTCATGCCGGTCGGCGCCAACTGGACGCGAGACCAGTTGAACCACCTGGGCGGGCTGTCGATCCATGACGTGATGCTGCTGCCCATCGAACGGGTGCGCCGCTTCTTCGACGAGCTATCGTTTTCGGGCGCACTGGACGCGGCCACCGACCTGCTCATGACCGAAGTGCGCGCGCGGCTTAAGTTCCTGTGCGACGTGGGCCTGGGCTACCTGACGCTGGACCGCCAGAGCCGAACGCTGTCGGGCGGCGAAGTGCAGCGGATCAACCTGACCACCGCGCTGGGCACCTCGCTGGTGAACACGCTATTCGTGCTGGACGAGCCGTCCATCGGCCTGCACCCGCGCGACATGCACCGCGTGGTCGAAGTCATGCACCGGCTGCGCAACGCCGGCAACACGCTGGTGGTCGTGGAACACGATCCCCAGGTCATGGTGGCCGCGGACCGCATCATCGACATCGGCCCGGGCCCCGGCGAACGCGGCGGCTACATCGTTTTCGACGGATCGCCCAAGCAGCTGCGCGCCGCCGACACGCTGACGGGCAATTACCTGGGCGGACGCCAGCGCGTGGAAGCGCCGCGTCCGATGCCGGTCGCCCAGAACACGCCGCGGCTGCTGCTGGAAGGCGTCAACGCGCACAACCTCAAGAATGTCTCGGTGGAACTGCCGCTGGGCCGGCTGGTCTGCGTGACCGGCGTGTCCGGATCGGGCAAGTCCACGCTGGTGCAGGACGTGCTGTACCCCGCGCTGCTCAAGCAGAAGGGCAAGCCGTCGGAAGCGCCCGGGGCATTTGACCGCCTGTTGGGCGCCGAGCAGATCGCCGACGTTGTCATGGTGGACCAGACGCCCATCGGCAAGACGGCGCGCTCCAATCCCGCCAGCTATGTGGGCGCCTTCGACGCCATCCGCAAGCTGTTCGCCCAGGCCCCGCTGGCGCGCGAACGCGCCTACACGGCCGGCACGTTCAGCTTTAACGGCGGCGACGGCCGCTGCCCGACCTGCGGCGGCACCGGTTTCGAACACGTGGAAATGCAGTTCCTGTCGGACGTGTACCTGCGCTGCCCGGATTGCGACGGCAAGCGCTTCCGCCCGGAAGTGCTGGAAGTGCGCGTCGAACATCTGGGCAAGAGCGCGTCCATCGACGAAGTGCTGGCCATGACGGTCAGCGAAGCGCTGGACTTCTTCAAGGGCCTGCGCGACGTGCAGACGGGCCTGGCGCCGCTGGCCGACGTGGGCCTGGAATACGTGCGGCTGGGCCAGCCTGTGCCGACGTTGTCGGGGGGCGAGGCGCAGCGCCTGAAGCTGGCGGGCCACCTGGCCGAAGCCGCGCGCAGCGGCATCTCCACCGCCAAGGTCGCCAAGAAGGGCAGCCTGTTCCTGTTCGACGAGCCCACCACCGGCCTGCACTTCGACGACGTCGCGCGCCTGATGCGCGCCTTCCGCAAGCTGCTGGCCGCCGGCCACACCCTGCTGGTCATCGAACACAACCTGGACGTGATCCGCGCGGCCGACTGGCTGATCGACCTGGGTCCGGAAGGCGGCGACGCCGGCGGCCTGGTGCTTGGCGTGGGCACGCCACAAGACTTGATGGACAACCCCAAGTCCCACACGGGCGCCGCGCTGCGCGACTACGAAGTCAGCATCCTGCCGGCCGACGTGGTCGTGACCAGCGACGCCGACGCGCAGGAAGTCGAGCAGGCCGGCCTGACGGCCCGCATCGCCGAACCCGCCGCGACGTATGGCGAAGCCAACGGCGCGGGCGAAGGCACCCCGCTGCAGTCCGTGATGCGCGCGCGCCGTCAGGGCAACATGGCGATCGAGATCCGCAACGCGCGCGAACACAACCTGAAGAACATCAGCGTCGAGATCCCGCACGACAAATTCACCGTGATCACCGGCGTGTCCGGCTCGGGCAAGTCCACGCTGGCCTTCGACATCCTGTTCAATGAAGGCCAGCGCCGCTACCTGGAATCGCTGAACGCCTACGCGCGCGCCATCGTGCAGCCGGCCGGCAAGCCGGACGTGGACGCCATCTTCGGCATCCCGCCCACCGTCGCCATCGAACAGCGCACCAGCCGCGGGGGCCGCAAGTCCACCGTGGCCACGATGACGGAAATCCACCATTTCCTGCGCCTGCTCTATGTGAAGCTGGGCACCCAGTACTGCCCGGACTGCAATGTGGCGGTCGAACCGCAGAACACGGACCAGATCGTGGCCCGTCTGCTGCGCGACCACAAGGGCGAGCACATCGGCCTGCTATCCCCGCTGGTCACGGCACGCAAGGGCTACTACACGGACCTGGCCAAGTGGGCCGGTTCCAAGGGCCATACGCATCTGCGCGTGGACGGCGAATTCATCCCCGTGGCGCCATGGCCGCGCCTGGACCGCTATAAGGAACACACCATCGAACTGCCCGTGGCGGACGTGGTGGTGGACCCCGCCAACGAGGCCGACCTGCGCGCCGCCGTCAAGAGCGCGCTGGAAAACGGCCAGGGCGTGATGTCGGTCGTCTGGCCGGTGAACAAGCTGCACGGAGCGCTGAACAGCGAACTGCAACAGCAGCACTTCTCGGTCAAGCGCGCCTGCCCGTCTTGCGGCACCAGCTTCCCCGAACCCGATCCGCGCCTGTTCTCGTACAACTCCAAGCACGGCTGGTGCACGGGGTGCTTCGGCACTGGCCTGCAATTGCAAGGCTTCGACGAAGAGCAGACCGGCGAGGAAACCGCCTGGAACGCCTGGTATGAAGGCGAGGCCCGTGCGTGCACGCAGTGCGACGGGCAGCGCCTGAACCGTGTGGCGCGCGCCGTGCGCTGGCGCGACAAGTCGATCGCGGAACTGGCATCGCTGCCGGTATCGGACGCGCACACCTTCTTCACGGGACTGGTGGCGCGCGGCCGCGAAGGCGAGATCGCCCGCGACATCCTGACCGAAATCCGCGGCCGGCTGAATTTCATGCAGGAAGTGGGCCTGAACTACCTGGCGCTGGATCGCGCCGCGCCGACGTTGTCCGGCGGCGAAGCGCAGCGCATCCGGCTGGCCGCGCAGTTGGGTTCCAACCTGCAGGGCGTCTGCTACGTGCTGGACGAGCCCACCATCGGCTTGCACCCGCGCGACAACCGCATCCTGCTGAACGCGCTGGCACGCCTCGAAGAAAACGGCAACACGCTGGTGGTGGTGGAACATGACGAAGACACGATCCGCCGCGCCTCGCACGTGATCGACATCGGGCCGGGCGCGGGCATCCGCGGCGGCCGCGTCGTGGCGGAAGGTTCCGTGCAGGATTTGATGGACGCGCCGGAATCCATCACCGGACGTTATCTGAAAACGCCGCTGCAGCACCCGCTGCAAGGCCGTCGGCCGGTTGAAGCCGACACGCCGATGATCGAGATCCGCGGCGCGCGCCTGCACAATCTGCGCAGCGTGGATGCCAAGATTCCGGTGGGCCGCCTGAGTGTCGTGACCGGCGTATCGGGTTCCGGCAAGTCGACGCTAGCGCGCGAGGTGCTGCTGGACAACCTGAGCCAGGCCGTCTCGCAAGGCAAGTCTCCGGGCTGGGCGGGTTGCGAAAGCATCAAGGGCTGGGAAGCCATCGACCGCGTGCTGGAAGTGGACCAGACGCCCATCGGCAAGACGCCGCGCTCGTGCCCCGCCACCTATGTGGGTTTCTGGGACGACGTGCGCAAGCAGTTCGCCGATACCCGCGAAGCCCGCATGCGCGGCTGGACGGCGGCGCGCTTCTCGTTCAATACCGGCGACGGCCGCTGCCCGATCTGCGAAGGCCAGGGCATGCGCACCATCGAAATGAACTTCCTGCCGGACGTGAAGGTGCCGTGCGACGCCTGCAACGGCGCGCGCTTCAACAGCGACACACTCAGCGTGCAGATGCGCGGCAAGAACGCCGGCGAACTGCTGTCCATGGAAGTGGACGACGCCATCGGCTACTTCGCGGCGCACCCGAAGATCCACCGACCGCTGCAATTGATGCAGGATGTGGGGCTGGGCTACCTGACGTTGGGCCAGCCGTCGCCCACCCTGTCGGGCGGCGAAGCGCAGCGCATCAAGCTGGTGACCGAGCTGTCCAAGGCGCGCCTGACCGACGGTCTGATCAAGACCGGCCGCGCTTCGCGCATCCCGCATACGCTGTACGTACTGGACGAACCCACCGTGGGCCTGTCGATGGCCGACGTGGAGAAACTGATCCATGTGCTGCATCGTCTGGTGGAAGCGGGCAACACCGTCGTCGTGATCGAGCACAATCTGGACGTCATCGCCGAAGCCGACTGGCTGCTGGACCTGGGCCCGGAAGGTGGCACGGGCGGCGGCAAGCTGGTGGGCGAAGGCTCGCCGGAACATGTGATGACCCTGGCAAGCCACTCCCACACCGGACGCGTCCTGACGGAATTCCTGGCGCAACAACAACAGCAGTAACACGCATGGATTGTCGTTTTGAAGACCGGCTGGCCGGTCGCGCGCTGCGGTTAGAGGGCTTTTGCTCGCGCATCGAAGCGCGTGCCGCGGCCGACATCGCCCCCGCGCTGGCAGCCATCGAGGCCGCACGGCGGCAGGGGCGATGGATCGCCCTGTTGCTGGATTACGAACTGGGCGAATGGCTGTTGCCCGAAGCCGCGCTGGCCGCGCCCGCCGGCCCCTGGACGCCGCCGCGCGACGACGGCCGCCCCCGCCTGACCGCGCTGGTGTTCGACCGCAAGAGGGACGAAGCCCCCTGGAACGCGCCGGACGCCGGCAGCGCGCCCGCCTCCATCAGCCTGCCCGCGCCTCGCATGACCGAAGCCGGCTTCGTGCGCCAGATCGAGGCCATCCGCGGCCTGATCAGCGACGGCGAGCTGTACCAGGTCAATTTCACGCAACCGCTCGACCTGCAATACCAGGGCGATCCGGCCACGCTCTACCGGCGCATCGCCGCCCGCAATCCGGTGGCCCACGGCGCGTTCATCCAGGACGGCGACCGCACGGTGCTGTCTTTTTCACCCGAGCTCTTTGTGCGGCGTGACGGTCCCCGGCTGACGACCCGCCCGATGAAAGGCACCGCACCACGGCACCCCGATCCCGTCGAGGATGCGCGGCTGGGCCAGGAACTGCTGGCCAGCGAAAAAAACCGCGCCGAAAACCTGATGATCGTGGACCTGCTGCGCAACGACCTGGGCCGGCTGGCCCAGCCCGGTTCGGTCAAAGTGGACGCGCTGTTCTCGCTGGAACGCTACCCCACCGTCTGGACCATGACGTCCACCGTGTCGGCGCTGGCGCCGGACGCCACGCTGCAGGACGTGCTGACCGCCCTGTTCCCCTGCGGCTCCATCACCGGCGCCCCCAAGGTGGCCGCCATGCGCCGCATCCGCCAGATGGAGACCGCCCCGCGCGGCCTGTACTGCGGCAGTGTGGGATGGCTGGCGCCTGACGGCGATTTTTCGTTGAATGTGGCGATCCGCACCCTGGTGCTGGACCCAGCCGGCGGCGGCGTCTACAGCGTGGGCGGCGGTATCGTGCACGACTCGGATCCTGCGGAGGAATGGCAGGAATGCCACTGGAAGGCCCGCATCCTGCGCGCCTGACGGTGTCCCCATCCCACAGGCCACGCCGGTGCTGGATACAACTGCGGCAGCGGTAGTAGCATAGAGCGCGGCTCCGACCGCCATTTCCCAGGAGAGTCCCATGCAACCCGAATTGATCGAGACCATCCTGGTCGATGCCGAACAACGCGTGCCCCTGCTGGCCCGCCACCTGCAACGCCTGGAGGCGTCGTGCAAGGCGCTGGGCTACGCCTGGGGCGGCCGCGCGGTGGAAGGCGACATCATGATCGCCGCGATGGGTCTGGTTACCCCCGGGCCGCACCGCCTGCGCCTGCTGGTGGCCCGGGACGGCTCCCGCCATATCCAGACCGCCCGGCTGCCGCCACTGCCCTCCGTCCAGGAAGTCATGCTGGCGCCCGAGGCGCTGCGCTCCTCGGAACCGCTGCTGCGCTACAAGACCACGCACCGCCCCTGGTACACCAAGACGATCGAATGGCTGCCCGCGCATCCGCATATCTTTGACCTGCTCTACCTGAACGAGCGCGGTGAACTGTGCGAGGGCAGCCGCAGCAACGTGTACTTGCGCGTGAACGGCCATTGGCTCACCCCGCCGGTGGACAGCGGTTGCCTGCCCGGCGTGCAGCGCGGCGAGCTGTTGGACACCGGCAACGTCCAGGAACGCGTGCTGACCCTGGCCGATCTGCACGCCGCCGACGAAATCCGCCTGTCCAACGCCCTGCGGGGCTGGTTCACGGTCACGCTGCGGGAAACCTGATCCCCCCGCCACGCGGCGCCTGCCTGCGTTGCATCCCTGCGCTGTCCGTCCAGGTCCGGTTCCGGCCCCGCCTCAGTCCGCGAACTCGTCCACCACCACTTGCCGCAACCACTGGTTGGCCGGTTCGCGGTGGCTGCGGGCGTGCCAGAACACGTTGATGACGGATTCCGGGATCTTCACCGGACAGGGCGCCGTCGCCAGCCCGAAAGGCTGGCAGGCGCAGTCGGCAAAGCGCCGCGGCACCACCGCGATCATGTCAGTGGCGGCCAGCACAGGCCCCACCGCCATGAAATGCGGCACCGTCAGCCGCAGGCGGCGGCGGATGCCGGCTTGCTCGATCACGTCGTCCACCACCCCGTGGCCCGTCCCTTCGGACACGATGGCCACATGCTCGGCCGCGCGGAACTGCCTGGCCGACACGCCTGAGCGCGCCAGCGGGTGGTCGCGCCGGAAGATGCACACATAAGGCTGGCTGAACAGCTTGCGCTGGAAAAAGCCGCCTTTCAGGCCCGGCAGGAAACCCATGGCCAGGTCGATGCGGCCGCGCTCCATCTCGTCCTTCACGTCAAGGGACGTGGTGCGCACGGTCCGGATCGTGACGCCGGGCGCCGTGCCGTCCAGCGCCCGCATCAAGCGGGGCAGGAAATAGGTTTCACCCACGTCGTTCACGCCGATCACGAAGGCCCGCTCGCTGTCTGCCGGATCGAAGCGCGCCCGCGCGCTCAACGTGACATGCAGCGCGCCCAGCGCGTCGGCGATGGGCTGGGCCAGCGATTCCGCGTAGGGCGTCGGCACCATGCCGCGCGACGTGCGCAGGAACAATTCGTCGCCCAGCAGCTTGCGTAACCGGCCCAGCGCGTTGCTGACGCCCGGTTGTGAAATGCCCAGGCTTTGCGCCACGGCGGACACCCGGCGGTGCTTCTGCAGTTCATTGAAAACGACCAGCAGATTCAGGTCCACGTCTTTCAGGTTCATGCGCTTGTCTCCACCAATATTGATTTTGGTGATTAGCCTTATCAAGCAGATTCTATTTATTTATTCCACCGCGTGCCCGATGATGAGGCGACAACTGCCCGCGCCGATGCCGCGCCGGCCCTGCCCGCCCCAAGCGGGCCAGACGGAAATGGAGACAAACCATGCAACCCGCCACGCCCTGTCGTTCGGGCGGCCAAGCACGAGGCCGCCCATGAACGCCCCCGAACAGCCGCTTGCCTTCGTCCCGCCCTGGCAAGGCGACGGCTCCCACCGCATCCCTTTCGGCGTCTACACCGATGCCGCTCTGCACCAACGCGAGCTGGAACGCTTCTTCTATCGCGCGCACTGGAGCTACGTGGGCCTGGAGGCCGAAATCCCCAATCCGGGCGACTTCAAGCGCACTGCGGTGGGGGAAAGGTCCGTCATCCTGCTGCGCGACAACGATGGCCAGGTGCGCGTGGTGGAAAACGTCTGCGCCCACCGCGGCGTGCAGTTCTGCCGCGAACGGTCCGGCAACCGCAGCGAATTCGTGTGCCCCTATCACCAATGGAACTACGACCTGCAAGGCAACCTGATCGGCGTGCCTTTCCGGCGCGGCGTGAAGCAGGATGGCAAGGTGAACGGCGGCATGCCGCCAGATTTCAAGCCGGAAGAGCACAGCCTGACCAAGCTGACCGTGGCGTGCCGCAACGGCGTAGTGTTCGCCTCGTTCGACCCGGGCGTGGAGCCGCTGGAAGACTACCTGGGTCCGGACATCCTGCACTACTTCGACCGTGTCTTCGACGGCCGCGAACTGGTGATCCACGGCTACAGCCGCCAGCGCATCCCCGGCAACTGGAAGCTGATGCAGGAGAACATCAAGGACCCCTATCACCCGGGCCTCTTGCACACCTGGTTCGTCACTTTCGGCTTGTGGCGCGCGGACAACCGGTCGGAACTGAAGATGGACCAGCACTTTCGCCACGCCGCCATGATTTCCACTCGCGGCCAGGGCGGCAAAGGCAGCGTCACCAGCGGGGTGTCCAGCTTCAAGGAACAGATGTCGCTGAACGATGACCGCTTCCTCGACATCGTCCAGGAGCCCTGGTGGAACGGCCCCACCGCCGTGCTCATGACACTGTTCCCCAGCGTCATCATCCAGCAGCAGGTGAATTCGCTGTCCACCCGCCACATCCAGCCCGTGGGCCATGACGCCTTCGACTTCGTCTGGACCCACTTCGGCTTTGCCGACGACACGCCCGAGATGACGCGCCGGCGCCTGCGCCAGGCCAACCTGTTCGGCCCGGCCGGCTTCGTGTCGGCGGACGACGGCGAAGTCATCGAATTCTCGCAAGCGGGTTTTCAACAGAAGCCGTGGCACCGCAGCGTGGCGGAACTGGGCGGCAAGACCGCCGAGAACACCGACCACATGGTGACCGAAACGCTGATCCGCGGCATGTACGCGTATTGGCGCCGCGTGATGGAGGCATGACGATGCTGGACTTTCCGCTCTACTACCAGCTGACCCGCCTGTACGCCGACTACGCCGCCGCGCTGGACGCCGAGGAATGGGAGAAATGGCCGGACTTTTTCCTGGAAGACTGCACCTACAAGGTGCTGCCCCGCGAAAACCATGAGCGCGGCTATCCGCTGGCGACCATGGCGTTCGAAAGCCGCGGCATGCTGAAGGACCGCATCTACGGCGCCACCGACACGATCTTCCACGACCCGTACTACCAGCGCCACGTGGTGGGCGCGCCGCGCGTGCTGGCGGTGGACGGCGACCGCATCGAATCCGAGGCCAGCTACGCGGTGTTCCGCACCAAGCCCAGCCAGCTGACCACGGTTTTCAACGTGGGGCGCTACCTGGACGTGGTGCGCCAGACGCCCGACGGCCTGAAATTCGAATCGCGGCTGTGCATTTTCGATAGCGAACTGATCCCCAATTCGCTCATCTATCCCATCTGACCAGGACAATCGCTATGAGTACGCAATGGATCAAGGCCATCGCCCGGGCCGATGTGCCGGACGAAGACGTCATCGCCGTGCAGGCGGGCGGCCGCGAGATCGCCTTGTACGGCGTCGACGGCGAGGTCTACGCCACCTCCAATCTCTGTACGCACGGCAATGCCCGCCTGTGCGACGGTTTCCTGGAAGGCCACGAGATCGAGTGCCCGTTGCACCAGGGCCGCTTCGACGTGCGCGACGGCCGGGCGTTGTGTTCCCCCTTGCGGGAAAACGTGGCGACCTACCCCGTCAGGATCGAGGACGGGATGGTGTTCGTGGCGCTATGAGGCAAAGGCCATACGGCCCAATGGCGACCGGTACGCCGTGACGCGCCCACCGGCAGGCGTTCAGATCGCCAGCCGCAGCGCCTCGTTGGCGGCCGCCATGCCCATGGCGGCTGTCACGGTTACAACCGAACCGTAGCCCGCGCACGACAGGCCTTGCGGCGCGATGTTCTGGCCCGAGGCGCCCAGATCGTCCTCGCCCTCGACGGGGCGGGTCCAGGCGTCAGGCAGGATGGCGGGCTGGTCGAACCACAGCGCGTGGATACCCATCTTGGGCACGCGCTTGAGCGCCTTGCCGTTCTGGTCGGAAGCACGCGGAAAGCCATGCTCGCGGCGCAGTTTGTTGCGCAGCTTGGCCAGCAAGGCGTCGTTCACCGCAGCCGACAAGTCCCCCGCCCGCAACGCCAGCGGATCCGTCTTGCCGCCTGCGCCCCCGCACAGCAGCATCGGCATGCCCAGCGCCCGGGCATGCAGGATCATGGCAATCTTGGCCGTGGCCTGGTCGGTGCAGTCGATGATGACGGTATAAGGCCCGGGCAAGACCTCGGCGACGTTCTCCGGCGACACGAAATCATCCACCCGCGTGATCCGGCATTCCGGATTGATCGCCAGCACCCGCTCGGCCATGGCATCCACCTTGGATTGGCCCAGCGTGGACGACAGCGCATGGATCTGCCGATTGACGTTGGATTCGGCGATGTGGTCCAGGTCAATGAGCGTCAATGCGCCGACCCCGCAGCGCGCCAGGGCCTCGACGGTCCAGGAACCGACGCCCCCCAGGCCGGCGACCGCGACGTGGGCGTTTTGCAGACGCGCGGGAGCTTGTGGGCCATAGAGACGGGACAGGCCGCCGAAACGGCGGTCCAGGTCGGCGGGGGGGATCGGGGGATCGGGGGAGTTCATGCGGGTATTTTATAGGGCGGCGCGTTGTGGGTGTTTGAGCGCCGGCGTTGTGCTTCGTAGGTCGCCCATCGTCGCTATCAACGAACCACAACGTCATCCCCGCCAAGCGCCCGATAAACCGTCACCTGGTTCACCAAGCGATTCAACCCGTTCTCGTCCCGCGCGATCTCCGCCGTGCGCCGCTTCTCCTGCGCGTCCAGCCAGTCCTTCAACGACACGGCCCCAGCGCGGTAGCGCACTTCGTACAGGCGTTCCGCGTCACGCGCCGCCCGTAACGACACCGCCAGCTGCTCCGCCTGCAACGCCAGCTGCGTGCGATTCGACAACGCGTTTTCGACATCTGCCATCGCCTGATACAGCGACTGCCGGAAGTTGACGACGCGTTCTTCGTAGTCCGCCTTGGATATCTTGATATTCAGCTGCATCTGGTTCCATTGCAGGAACGGCAGCGTCAACCCCACGCCCAGGGACGCGACGGGGTTTTGCAGGATGTTGGACAGCGTCGGGCTGGCGCTGCCCACCGCGCCCGTCAGCGTGACCGGCGGGTAGAAGCTGGCGCGGGTGGCATCCACGGTGGCCAGCGCTTCGCGCAGGCGCAGTTCCGCCGCGCGCAGATCCGGCCGACGGCCCAGCAGGTCGGCGGGGACGCCCGCGCGCGCTTCGGGCAGCGGGTACTGCGGCAGCCGGGCCGGGTCGGCCATGCTGCGGTCGGGCGGGCCATCGAACAGGATGGTCAGCGCATTCGTGTATTCCACGCGCTGCTGCACCAGCAAGGTGTGCGCCGCCTGCTGGCTGGCCACGGTCTGCTCGGCTTCGGCCAGTTCCAGGGCCGATGCGCCGCCCGCGGCGTACTGCGCGCGCACCAGGTCCTGCGTGCGGCGGGCGTAAGCGATGCTTTCTTCGCTGCTGGCAATGCGCTGGTTGATGAAGGCCGTCTGCCAGTACAGCGTGGCGGTGGTGCTCACCAGCGACAAGGCCGCGGTCTGACGGTCCTGCTCGGTGGCCAGCGCTTCCCATTGGGCGGCATCGCGCTGGCGCGACAGCTTGCCCCACAGGTCGACCTCGTAGCTCACGGTCAGCTCGGCGGCATTGGTCCGCGCGATGGCGCGGTCGCCGTACAGGTTGCGGTTGCGCGACACGTTGGCGCTGCCCCCCAGTTGAGGAATCAACTGATCCTCGGTCAGCCCCGCCTGGTACTGGGCGCGGCGTACCCGGATCGCCGCGGCGGCAAGGTCGTTGTTGCGCGCCAGCACGGCATCGACCAGTCCGTTCAGGACGGGATCATTGAAATTGCGCCACCAGGCGCCGCCGTCGGCCAGCGGCGCTTGCGCATCGCCCGGCGCGCCATGCGTCCAGGCGGCGGGCGCCTGGGTCAGCGGGGGCTCGTAGTCGCTGCGCAGCAGGCTGCCGCAACCGCCCAGCGCCAGAAGCAGCGCCAGGGCGGCGGGTGTGCGAATCAGGGAAACCGCTTTCATTGTCTTCATTCCCGGGCCAACGCCTCGACGGGATCCAGGCGCGCCGCATTGCGCGCCGGCAAATAGCCAAAAAGCACACCGATCAGCGTCGAGCACGTGAATGCCGCCACCATCGATGCCGTGGAATAGATCATCTGGAACGAACCGCCCGTGGCCTTGGACACCAGCACGCCCAACGCCAGCGACAGGATGATGCCGAGTGCGCCGCCGATCAGGCACACCAGGACCGCTTCGATCAGGAACTGCTGCATGATGTCGCTGCGCCGCGCGCCCACTGCCATACGCACGCCGATCTCGCGGGTGCGCTCGGTGACGGACACCAGCATGATGTTCATGACCCCGATGCCGCCCACCATCAGCGAAATCAGCGCGATCAGGGACACCAGCAAAGTCATGGTGGCCGTCGTGCGCTCGATGGTCTTGCGGATCGCATCCGTGTTGAACACGAAGAAATCCTTCACCACGTGACGCCGCATCAGCACGCGTTCGATGGCGCGTTCGGCCGCGGCGGGCGGCGTGGCGTCGTTGACGCGCACCGTGATGCTCTTCAGGTGCTGCTGGCCCAGCACGCGCGACAGCGCCGTGGTGTATGGGATCCAGACATTCAGCGATTCGTTGTTGCCGAAGACGGATTCCTTTTTCTGGGTCACGCCGATCACGCGGGCGGGCATCGACCCCAGGAACACCACCTGCCCGATCGGTTCCGTATGCGAGCCGAACAGAGTCCGCCGCGTGCCTTCGTCGATCACCACTTCCTGCGCCCGGCGCACGACGCTGGTGTCGTCGAAGAACTTGCCCTGTGCCAGTTTGATGGCGCGCACGCGGAAGTACTGTTCGCCCACGCCCTGGATCGAGCCGTTCACGGACACGTTGCGGTAGCGCAGCGTGTTGCTGGTGACGACTTCGGGCGTGACGCTGTCCACGTAGGGTTCGCGCGCCAGGGCGTCGGCGTCGGCGGCGACCAGCGTCCGGATGTTCACGGCTTTCTCGTCGCCGAAGTCCTTGCCGGGGAACACCTCGACGGTATTGGTGCCGATGGCGCTGATGTCTTCCAGGATCTTGCGCCGCGACCCTTCGCCCAGCGCCACCACCGACACCACGGCCGCGATGCCGATGATGATGCCCAGCATGGTCAAGGACGTGCGCAGCCGGTGCGCGTTCATGGACAGCAACGCCATGCGCAGCGCTTCGCCGCAGCGGTCCAGGTACGACTGCCAGGCGGGCCGCTTGGGCAATGCCGGCGATGCGTCGCGCTCGGCCTGCCTGCGCCGCGCGTCGGGATTGCGCTTGTCCGCGACGATCTCGCCGTCGCTGATCTCGATGATGCGCTGCGCGTGGCGCGCCACGTTCATATCGTGCGTGACGATGATGATGGTGTGGCCGGCCGCGTTCAATTCCTCCAGGATGCGCAGCACTTCCTGCCCGGTGTGCGTGTCCAGCGCGCCGGTGGGTTCGTCGGCCAGGATGATGTCGCCGCCGTTCATCAACGCGCGTGCAATGCTCACGCGCTGCTGCTGCCCCCCCGACAGCTGGCCAGGGCGGTGTTCGGACCGATCGCCCAGCCCCAGCCGCTTCAGCAATTCCTCGGCACGGTCCGTCCGGGCTTCGCGGCGCTTGCCGGCGTAGACGGCCGGCATCTCCACATTGCCCTGCGCGGTCAGGTCGGACAGCAGGTGATAACGCTGGAAGATGAAACCGAAGTGCTCGCGCCGCAGCTCGGCCAGCTCGTCGGGATCCAGCTCGCCGGTGCTGCGGCCGCTGACCCGGTAGTCGCCACGGGTCGGGCGGTCCAGGCAGCCCAGGATGTTCATCAGCGTGGACTTGCCCGAACCTGACGCGCCCACGATGGCGACCATTTCACCGGCCTCGATGGTCAGGTTGATGTCCTTCAGGACGGCAATGGTCTGCTCGCCCGCGGGGAACTCGCGGCGCACCCCGGATAGCGAGATCAGCGGCCCGCCCATGTCAGGCTCCCGGCGCCGCGACGGCCGCAGGCGCGGAATCCGCCGTCACGACCCGCTCGCCCACCTCCAGCCCTTCCAGCACCTGCGCCTGCACGTTGTTGTTCATGCCGATCTTGACCTGGCGCACTTCGGTCTTGTTGTCCTTCAAGACCACGCGCACGGCATAGCGGCCGTCTTCGCCGCGCTTGCCCAGCGCCGAGGCCGGCACCACGACGGCGTCCTTGGCCTCGCCCAGCACGATAAAGACCTGGGCGGTCATCGAAATGCGCAGCTTTTCGTCGGGGTTGGGCACGTCGAACAGACCGTTGTAGTAGACGGCGGCGGTGGTCGAACTGCCGGTGGAAGACGTCAACGACGATGTCGCATCGTCTTTCTGGATGGAGTCCGGCGCCGGTTCCACCGCGCGCAGCTTGGCCTGGTAGCGCTGGTCGGGTTCGCCCAGGATCGTGAAGTACACGGGCAGGCCGGCCTTCACGCGGGTCACGTCGGCTTCCGAGATCTGCGCCTTGATCGTCATGGTGTCCACCTGGGCCACCTTGATGATGGTGGGGGCGCTCTGGATGGAGTTGACGGTCTGGCCTTCCTTGGTCACCACCGCTACCACCATGCCGTCGATGGGCGAGACGATACGCGTGTAGCCCAGGTTGACGCGGGCGGTGTCGACCTGGATTTCGGCTTGCGCGATCTGCGCGTCCAGCGAGGCGATCTCGGCACGCGTCACGGCCAGCGTGGCCTCGGCCGTCTCATAGGCCTCGCGCGAACTGGCGTCTGCCGCCAGCATCTGGCGTTGGCGCTTGAAGGCCAGTTCAGCCTGCTTCAGCGTGGCGACCTTGGCCGCGCGTTCGGCGCGTCGCGTCTGCAAGGCCGCTTCGGCGTTGCGCAGCTCGTTCTGCTGGGTCAGGTCGTCGATCTCGGCGACCAACTGGCCTTTCTTGACGCGATCGCCAAGTTCCACTTTCAGGGACTTCAATTGGCCGGTGGCCTGGGCACCGACGCTGACGCGCTCGATGGCGTCGATGGTGCCGCTGGCCAGGACGCTGTCTTCAAGGTTCGCCCGGCTGACCTCGCCCACCGCGAAGGTGGGCGGCGGCGGCGCCGAGAAAAAGACGGCGCGCAGCGCGAACGCCACAAGCAGGACGATGACGGCGATCAGCGCATAACGCTTGAATTTGCTGCGGGACTTTTTCATTGAACCTGATGATAGGGGGCGAGGGCCGCGGACCCGCGCCGGTATTGCGAAGCATAGGTGCCCATCCTAAACGGGCCTCCCGGCCAATCGCCTGCCAATCTGTGGCAAAACGGTGAAAAACAGTAAAGCGATACCGGTCCGTCAAGCTCTCGCCCAATTGTTCCGTTGTGAGAACGATACAACGACTACGGCGCATGCGCGGAACTGCGGTTTGCGCACATTCTGCGAACGTGCCGCCATCTTGCACCCTAAGCACGCCAGTTGCCCGCTAGATGGCGCCCATCTTGTCGCCACCCGCTGAAACAATTTGCGGCAGTGCAAACCATCCTCGTCTCGACATAGGCCGACGATCCGCACAGAATGAATGCAGTTACGCCGTGTCTACCTCTAACAGATCCCCCTCCTCGCCGTCCAGTTCCCCGGAATTTTCCGGGGCGGTGCTGCTGTGCCTGCTGGCAATGATGAATCACGTGGCGCTGACAGGGGGACGGATCACTGTTTCGCTGACCGCGCTGCAGATGGGCCTGTCCACCTTCAAGGTGGGCACGCTGGTCGCCGTATTCGCCGTGCTGCCGATGCTGTTTTCGGTGCGCGCCGGCCGCTGGGTCGACCGGGTGGGTATCGTGCGCCCGCTCGTCATCGGGACGTCATTGGTGGCGATCGGCACCGCATTGCCTTTCATCTCGCAGACTCAGACCGCCCTGCTGATCGCGTCCTGCTGCATCGGCATCGGATTCATGTTGCATCAGGTCGCCACGCAAGACCTGCTGGGACACGCCGAACCCGCGCAACGCCTGCGCAACTTCTCGTTCATGTCACTGGCGCTGGCCGGGTCAGGATTTTCCGGGCCGCTGATCGCCGGACTGGCGATCGACCATCTGGGCACGCGCACCGCTTTCGGCCTGCTGGCACTGGGGCCCATCCTGTCGGGCATCGGCCTGTACGCGATGCGTCACCAGTTGAAGGCCGTGGACGCCCAGCTTTCCGGCGCCAAGGAAGCCCAACGCCGCCGGGTGACCGAATTGCTGGCGGTGCCGGCGCTGCGCCGCATCCTGATGGTCAACACCATCCTGTCTGGCGCCTGGGACACCCATTTGTTCGTGGTGCCCATCTTCGGTGTCGCGATCGGTCTGTCGGCCACCACGATCGGCGTCATTCTGGCGTCGTTCGCGGCGGCAACGTTCGTCATCCGGCTGGTATTGCCGCTGATCATGCGTCGCGTCCGGTCCTGGACGCTGGTCCGGGTGGCAATGGCGACGGCAGCCATCGACTTCATGCTTTACCCGCTGTTCACCGATGTTAGCGTCCTGATCGTGCTGTCGTTCGTTCTGGGCCTTGCCTTGGGGTGCTGCCAACCGAGTATGCTATCCCTGCTGCACCAGCATTCGCCGCCGGGCCGGGCCGCCGAGGCCGTGGGCTTGCGGATGGCGCTGATCAACGGGTCTCAGGTTTCCCTGCCCTTGACCTTCGGCGCGCTGGGTGCGGTGATCGGCGTCGCCCCCTTGTTCTGGGCCTATTCGCTGGCCTTGATGGCGGGCGGCTGGGCCAACCGCAATCCCCCGCTCGAGTCTGACCGGAAGCCGTAGTCGTGAACACGCAGTCCTCTCCTCCCGCCCCCGGCATCGCCGGCGCCAGCTTGCCCTTCCGTCTCTGGACGCCCGAGGAAAGGCGGGCCTCGTTGGACCATGCCCTGCAACACTGGCAATCCGGGGAAGACGTCTGGGTATATGGGTACGGATCGCTTATCTGGCGCCCTGATTTCGACTTCATGGAACGCCGCCTGGCGACCTTGCGCGGGCACCATCGGGCCCTGTGCCTGTGGTCGCGCGTGAACCGCGGCACCCCGGAGTGCCCTGGGCTGGTGTTCGGGCTGGACCGCGGCGGCTCCTGCCGGGGCGTGGTCTACCGCCTGGCAGGCGACCAGGTCCCCACCTATTTCCCCGCCCTCTGGGAACGCGAAATGTCCACCGGCGCCTATCTGCCGCGCTGGATCAATTGCGCGACCGACGCCGGCCCCGTCCGCGCGCTGGTCTTCATCATGAACCGGGACAATCCGGCCTATATCCGCGCCCTGCCCGACGCCGAACTGCTGGCCATCGTCCGACGGGCCGCCGGCCGCTACGGGCCATGCACCGACTATGTGGTCCAGACCGCCCAGGCGCTGCGCGCCGCCGGCATCCATGACGCCCGCCTGGACGCCATCGCCCGCCGGCTGGAACTCGATGGGCGGCCGCTGCCCGAAGGCGCCTGACAGCCCCTGCCCGCCTTCCGGCGGGAAACATGCCTGAGACCTGCGCGGGGTCAATAAGGGAGCGATGCCCCAAGCGGTATAAACTCCCTGTTATCAACGCTGAATCCCACGCCTCATGTCCGTCTCCGATCTGCGTCAAAGCTACGAAAAGAACGTCCTGCTGGAAAGCCAGGCCGCCGCCTCCCCGTTCCAGCAGTTTTCCCGCTGGTTCGACGAAGCGCTGGCCGCCAAGGTGCCGGAACCCAACGCCATGACGCTCGCCACGGTGGACGGCAGCGGCCAGCCCAGCGCGCGCATCGTCCTGATCAAGGGCTTTGACGAGCACGGTTTCACGTTCTTCACCAACTACGAATCCCGCAAGGGCCAGGACCTCGCGGCCGAGCCGCGCGCCTGCCTGCTGTTCTTCTGGCAGCCGCTGGAGCGCCAGGTACGGATCGAAGGCGTGGTGGAAAAAGTCGCCGCCGAAGAGTCGGACGCGTATTACCACAGCCGCCCTGCCGGTTCGCGCATCGGTGCGTGGGCCTCGCGCCAAAGCCAGCCCATCACCCGTGAAGCGCTGGAAGCCCGCGAGCAGGAATTCCGCGAGCGTTTCGGCGATCAGCCGCCACGCCCGCCGCACTGGGGCGGTTACCGCCTGAAGCCCACCGCTTTCGAGTTCTGGCAGGGCAGGCCATCGCGCCTGCACGACCGCCTGCGCTATGTCGCCGACGGCACGGCCTGGAATATCGAACGCCTGTCGCCTTGATGCCGGGCGCCCCGCGCGCCCGCCCGACTTAACGATTGCATGCCCGCCTCCTCCCCTGATTTTGACGCCTCATTCTTCCGTACCGCGCTGGGCCGCTATGCCACGGGCGTAACGGTGGTCACCGCCGCCGGCCTCGACGGCGCGCCCATCGGGCTGACGGTCAGCTCCTTCAATTCGGTGTCGCTGAACCCGCCCCTGATCCTCTGGAGCCTGTCGCGCGGATCGTCTTCGCTGGCGGCGTTCGAGCAATGCGAACGCTATGTGGTCAACGTGCTCAGCGCCGAGCAGATCGCGCTGGCGCGGCGCTTCGCCACGGGCAAGACGCCCGACCGCTACGCCGGCCTGACCGTGCACCACGCGCCGGGCGGCACGCCGATGCTGGACGGCCACTGCGCCGCCTGGTTCGAATGCCGCAATCGCAGCCGCTACGAAGAAGGCGACCACATCATCATGGTGGGCGAGGTCGAGCGCTGCGGGCACAGCAGCGAACCGCCGCTGGTGTTCCATGCGGGCGGTTTCGACCTGACCCCGGCCGGATCGCGGTCTGAAAGGAAAGCGCCATGAGCGTGGATGTCGATTGCGTCGTCATTGGCGCGGGCGTCGTGGGCCTGGCGATCGCCCGCGCGCTGGCCCAGTCCGGCCGTGAAGTGCTGGTGGCGGAAGCCACGGAAGCCATCGGCACCGGCACCAGCTCGCGCAATTCCGAGGTCATCCATGCCGGCATCTATTACCCCGCAGGCAGCCTGAAGGCGCGCCTTTGCGTGCGTGGCAAGCACCTGCTGTACGCCTACTGCGCCGAACGCGCCATCCCGCACAAGCGGCTGGGCAAGCTCATCGTGGCCACTGACCGCGAACAGGCCGCGCAGCTGGAAGGCATCGCGCAGCGCGCCCGCGCCAACGGCGTGGACGACCTGCAATACATTTCCGGCGAAGACGCCATGCGCCTGGAGCCCGCGCTGCAATGCACGGCCGCGCTGGTGTCGCCGTCGACCGGCATCGTGGACAGCCACGCGCTCATGCTGTCGTTCCAGGGCGACGCCGAGAACGCCGGCGCCCAATGCGTGTTCCATACGCCGCTGGTATCCGGCCGCGTCCGCCCCGAAGGCGGCTTCGCCCTGCAATTCGGCGGCGATGAAGCCATGACCCTGACCTGCAACGTGCTGATCAATTCGGCCGGCTTGCAGGCGCCGGCGCTGGCCCGCCGCATCGATGGCGTGCCGCCCGCCAGCATCCCCACCGATTACCTGTGCAAGGGCAGCTACTTCACCCTGTCCGGCCGCGCCCCGTTCTCGCGCTTGATCTACCCCGTGCCGCAACACGCCGGCCTGGGCGTACACCTGACGCTGGACATGGGCGGCCAAGCCAAGTTCGGCCCCGACACCGAATGGGTCGGCACCGAAGACTACACGTTGGACCCGGCCCGCGCCGACGTGTTCTACGAGGCGGTGCGCAGCTACTGGCCCGCCCTGCCCGACAACGCGCTGGCCCCCGGCTACACCGGCATCCGGCCCAAGATCTCCGGGCCGCAAGAGCCCGCCGCCGACTTCGTCATCGCCGGACCCGCCGTGCATGGCGTACCCGGCTTGGTGAATCTGTTCGGCATCGAATCCCCCGGGCTGACCTCCAGCCTGGCCCTGGCGGAAGAAACGCTGGCGCGCCTGACCGCCTGATTCCGCCCCCCCCCTTCTTACCACGGCCTATTTCCGCACCATGCAGCACAACGACTACATCCTGACCCTGTCCTGCCCCGACCGCACCGGCATCGTCTACCGCGTCAGCGGCCTGTTGTTCGAATTGGGTTGCAACATCCTGGATTCGCAGCAGTTCGGCGACGAAGAAACGGGCCAGTTCTTCCTGCGCGTGCACTTCGACCTGCCCGCCGCCGTGGCTGCCGACGACCTGCGCGCCCGCCTGGCCACCCTGTCCGGCGACTACGGCATGGACCTGAAGCTGCACGATGCGCGGCGCAAAGAGCGCCTGCTGATCATGGTCAGCAAGCAGGGCCATTGCCTGAACGACCTGCTGTTCCGCGTGCATAGCGGGCATTTGCACGCAGAAGTCGCCGCGATCGTGTCGAACCACAACGACTACGCGAGCCTGGCGGCGTCCTACGGCATCCCGTTCCACTACCTGCCCGTCACGGCCGACACCAAGGCCGAACAGGAAAAGCAGGTGCTGGAAATCGTGGAACGGTCAAACACCGACCTGGTGGTGCTGGCCCGCTACATGCAGATCCTGTCGGCGGACATGTGCCGCGCCCTGAACGGCCGCGCCATCAACATCCACCACAGCTTTTTGCCCAGCTTCAAGGGCGCCCGCCCCTATCACCAGGCGCATGCGCGCGGCGTGAAGATCATCGGCGCCACCGCCCACTACGTGACCTCCGACCTGGACGAAGGCCCGATCATCGATCAGGACATCGAACGCGTGGACCACACGATGACCGCCCAGGACCTGACCCAGGTCGGCAGCGACATCGAATCCCTGGTGCTGTCACGCGCCGTGCGCAGCCACGTCGAACACCGCATCCTGCTGAACCGCAACAAGACCGTCGTGTTCCGCTGATCCTCAGCCCGTTGCAGCGGGCGGATATTGGCGCGCCACCAGCGCCATCGCCTTCTGCTGCAGCGGCGAACGCGCCCCGGCCGGCCAGATCACCTGACTGACGGAACGGGCCTCGTGCGCGAAGGCGATGAAGCGCGTGCCCGCCAGGCCGCTGCGCGACAGGCAAGCCGGCACGATCGACACCCCCAGCCCCTGCGACACCAGCGACGCCACGCTCAGCCAGTGGCGCACCTCATGCCGGATCCCCGGCATGAATCCCGCCGCCACGCACATCGACAGTACCGTTTCGTAATAGCTGGGCGATGCCGCGCGGGCGAAGAACACGAAATCGTCGCCCGCCAGGTCCGCCAATCGCAGCGACTCGCGCTGCGCCAGCGGGTGCGAATCCGGCAGGCACACGACAAACGGCTCGGCCATCAGATCGCGCGCGTGGACCTCGTCGGGCACCGGATTGGCGTGGATGAAGCCCAGGTCCTGCTCGCCGCGCCGGACGGCTTCGATCTGCTCGTAAGAGTTCAGTTCGGTCAGCACGTGCTCCACATCGGGCAGCTCGGCCCGCATCGCATTCAGCAGCGCGGGCAGGCCGCGATACAGCATCGACCCCACGAAGCCGATGCGCAGCCGGCCCCGCAAGCCCGCGTCCACCCGCTGCACCAGCGTGCGCACCTCCTCCGCCTGCCGCAGCAGCGTCAGGGCTTCGCGGTACAGCACCTGCCCGGCGTCGGTCAGCGCCACGTGGCGGCTGGTGCGGGCCAGCAGGCGCGCGCCCACGTTGTCTTCAAGCTGGCGGATGGCATAACTGAGCGGCGGCTGCGAAATGTGCAGGCGCGCGGCGGCGCGGCTGAAATGGCGCTCTTCGGCGACCGCGATGAAATAGCGCAACAGGCGCGGGTCCAGATCCATGGGTGCCTTCCAATCTATATTTTTTATGGATTGTTCTACACAAAAACGGTATTTGCGTAGATTAATTCACCCGCGCAACATCGGCCATCTTCTCCCGTTTTCCGCAGGATGCCGCCATGGATACCCCAAAGACCGCCCCGACCGCCGCCGCCGTCACACCCGTTCCGGACTCCCGCGGCCTGAACCTCTTCAACGCCGACCCCTATGCGGCCGCCCTCAGCCAGCGCTACCTGCCGTCCGCGCTGCACGCGCACCTGCTGCCCCACCTGCAACGATTGGGCGGGCTGGCCGGCGGCGTCATGGATGAGCTGGCATCCACGGCCGACAAGCATCCGCCCACCCTGTCCGTGCGCAGCCGCGCCGGCACCGACGAATCCCGTGTCGACAAGCACCCGGCCTATGTCGAACTCGAGCGCCTGGCCTACAGCGAATTCGGCCTGGCGGCGCTCTCGCACCGCGGCGGGGTACTGGGCTGGCCGGAACCCATGCCGGCCGCCGCCAAGTACGCGCTTAGCCACCTGTTCGTACAAGCGGAATTCGGCCTGTGCTGCCCGGTCAGCATGACCGACTCGCTGGCGCGCACGCTACGCAAGTTCGGCGATCCGGCGCTGGTCGAGCGTGTGCTGCCACAAGTCACCTCGCAGGATTTCGACACGCTGCGCCAAGGCGCCATGTTCATGACCGAACAGGGGGCGGGCTCGGACGTCAGCGCCACCGAAGTCACGGCCGAGGCCCAGGACGACGGCACCTGGCGCATTCACGGCGACAAATGGTTCTGCTCGAACCCCGACGCCGGCTTTGCGATGGTGCTGGCGCGCAGCGAGCCGCAGCCCGGTTTGAAGGGCGTGTCGCTCTTCCTGTTGCCGCGCGACTTGGCCGACGGCAGCCACAATCACTACCGCATCCTGCGCCTGAAGGACAAACTGGGTACGCGGTCCATGGCCAGCGGTGAAATCCGACTGGAGGGGGCCGTCGCCTGGCTGGTGGGCGACCGCGGCCGCGGCTTCAAGCACATGGCCGACATGATCAACAACTCGCGCCTGTCCAACGGCATGCGCGCGGCCGGCCTGATGCGCCGCGCGGTCACCGAAGCCATCTACGTGTCACAGCATCGCCGCGCCTTCGGCAAGCGCCTGATCGACATGCCGCTGATGCAGCGCCAGCTGGTCAAGATGACGGTGTGGGCTGAACAAGCCCGTAGCGTCATGTTCCAGACGGCGCGGGCGCTGGCCGACGCGGACCACGGCGCGGCGGATCCCGCGCTGGCCCGCATCCTGACGCCGCTGATCAAATTCCGTGCCTGTCGAGACGCCCGCAAAGTGACGGGCGACGCGATGGAAGTGCGCGGCGGTTGCGGCTATATCGAAGAATGGACCGAGCCGCGCCTGGTGCGCGACGCCCATCTGGGTTCCATCTGGGAAGGCACCAGCAACATCGTCGCGCTGGACGTGCTGCGCGCCATCAAGAAAGAAAACTCCCTGCCCGCGCTGCGCGCCCATATCGACCGTCTGCTGGCCGACGGCGCGCCCTGCCCGCCTGCGCTGGCCGACCGGCAGGCCCAGGCGCTGGACAAGACCTTCGCGCTGGCCGAACACGCCGCGCAAGGCGACCATGCCGAACTGGCCCGCCAGGCCGCATCGCTGCTGTACCACGCGGTATCGATGGCCGCGCTGCGCTGGGAAGCCACGGGCGCCGGCCTGGAAAGCCGTGCGCACTTGGCCGACCAGGTGCTGCTGCACCGCCTGGCACCGCAAGACCCCTATGCCATTCCCCCCAACGAAAGCGCGGCCTGCCAGGCCATCCTGCAATACGCGCTGTAAACCGACGCCGGCGGCACAGCCGGCGCGTCCCCCAGGAGACACCCCCATGAAACGCCTTCTTGCCCCCCTGATGCTGGCGGCCGCCGCCGTGGCCCCGTCCACGCCCGCCTTGGCCGCGGACGCCTTCCCCACGGCCCGCCCCATCACGCTGATCGTGCCCTTCCCGCCCGGCGGCCCGACCGACGCCATGGCGCGTCGCTTGGCCGAGAAGCTGCGCGAGCCCCTGAAGCAGAACGTGATCGTCGAAAACCGCAGCGGCGCGGGCGGCAACATCGGATCCGAGTACGTGGCCTCGGCCAAGCCAGACGGCTACACGCTCCTGTTCGGCACGTCCGGCCCGCTGGCCATCAACGTCAGCCTGTACAAGAAACAAGGCTACAACCCCGAAACCAGCTTCGCGCCCATCATCCGCCTGGGCCACCTGCCCAACATCCTGGTCGTGAACCCGTCGGTGCCGGCCAACAACGCCCAAGAGCTCATCGCCTACGCCAAGAAGAATCCGGACAAGCTCAGCTACGCCTCGTCGGGCAACGGCGCGTCGTCGCACCTGGCCGGCATCCTGTTCAACAAGATGGCCGGCACGCAGATCATGCACATCCCCTACAAAGGCACCGGGCCGGCGCTGAACGACCTGCTGGGCGGGCAGGTATCGATGTCGTTCACCGACATCCTGACCGCGCTGCCCTACATCAAGGCCGGCAAGCTGCGCGCCATCGGCCTGGCCAGCGCCCAGCGCTCGGAAGCCCTGCCGGACCTGCCCACCCTGTCCGAACAGGGCCTCAAGGGATATGACGTCAGCGTCTTCTTCGGCATCGTCGCCCCCAAGGGCACGCCCGACGATGTGGTGAACACGCTGAACCAGGCGTTCAAGACCGCGCTGTCCGATCCCGCCATCAAGCAGACCCTGCACTCGCAGGGCATTGTCGAAGCGCAGGACCAGACGCCGCAAGGCCTGGCCGCCTTCATCACCACCGAAGTCCCCAAGTGGCGCGAGCTCATCACCAGCGCCAACGTTTCCATCGACTGAAGCTGACTCTCCATGGCCCCCACCCTACCGAATGCCGGCGCGCTTGCCGGATGCAAGGTGATCGACCTGTCCCGCGTGCTGGGCGGTCCGTATTGCACGCAGATCCTGGCCGACCACGGCGCCGACGTGCTGAAGATCGAACCGCCCGGCGGCGATGAGACGCGGGGATGGGGCCCACCCTTCCTGGGCGACACGGCGTCGTACTTCATCGGCGTGAACCGCAACAAGGAAGGCATGACGCTGGACCTGTCGCAGCCGGCCGGCCAGGAGCTGCTGCGCCACTTGCTGGCCGACGCCGACGTGCTGGTCGAGAACTTCAAGCCCGGCACGCTGGAGAAGTGGGGCCTGGGCTTCGAGTCCCTGAGCCAGGCCTTCCCCAAGCTGATCCATTGCCGCGTCAGCGGCTTCGGATCGGACGGCCCGCTGGGCGGCTTGCCCGGCTACGACGCCTGCGCGCAAGCCATGTGCGGCCTGATGAGCGTCAACGGCGAAGCCGACGGCGACGCCACCCGCGTCGGCCTGCCGGTGGTGGACATGGTGACTGGCCTGAACGCGGCGGTGGCCATCTTGCTGGCCCTGAATGAACGGGGCCGCAGCGGCCTGGGCCAGTTCCTGGACATCACGTTGTACGACTGCGCGCTGTCGCTGCTGCATCCGCATGCGGCCAACTACTTCTACAGCGGCAAGGTGCCCAAGCGTAGTGGCAACGCGCATCCGAACATCGCGCCCTACGAAACACTGCCCACCGCCAGCGGCCCGATCTTCCTGGCAGTCGGCAACAACCGGCAGTTCGCATTGCTGGCCCAGGAGCTGGAGGCCCCTGGCCTGGCGACAGACCCGCGCTATGCCACCAACGCCGACCGCCTGCAGCATCGCCAGGCGCTGCGCGACGAGCTCTCCGCCTTGCTGGCGGGGCAGGACGCG
>NZ_JABBJN010000054.1 GCF_012928505.1 Achromobacter sp. Bel
GGTGGCCGCCCTGGGCGGCGGCGCGCGGGATCCGCGGCTGGTGCGCTTGCTGGCGGATTTCCTGGGGCATCCGGTGGAGCGCTGCGGCGATGACGAGACCGGGGCGCGCGGGGCGGCCGGCTATGCGGCATTGTCGCAAGGGGCTTGCGCGGACGAGGTCTTGCCGGTGCGCTGCGTGGCCGAGGCGCCGGACGCGACGGCCGCCGAGGCCCACGCGGCGTTCTATTCGGAATTTGAGGCGCTGATCGGCAATATGGCGCCCGTGTTCGGACAATTGGCGGGGCGTGCGCCATGACGACGGCCGCTTTGCCCTATGTCCGCCCCTCGGCGTTGGCGGGCCGCCACTTTTCAACGGTGATTGTCGGCGCGGGCATCAATGGCGTGGGCGTGTTCCGTGATTTGTCGCTGCAAGGCGTGGACTGCCTGATCGTCGACAAGGGCGATTTCGCGGCCGGCGCCAGCAGCGCGCCGTCGCGGATGATCCATGGTGGTCTGCGCTACCTGGAGAGCGGCGCGTTCGCGCTGGTGGCCGAAGCCACCCGCGAACGCAATCTGCTGCTGCGCAACGCGCCGCATCTGGTGCATCCGCTGGAAACGGTCGTGCCGCTGTCCAGCCGGTTCGGCGGTTTGCTGGGCAGCATGTTGCGGTTTGCGGGATTCACGGCGTCGCCCGGCGCGCGCGGCTTGTTCGTGGTGGCGCTGGGCCTGCGCCTGTATGACCGGCTGGGGCGGTGCCAGCGTGTGATGCCCGAACACCGGATCGCTCGCGCTTCAGCCGCAGACGGCGCCTTGTTCCGGGATTCAGTGGGGTGGACGGCCACGTATTTCGACGCCTGGATCAGCCACCCCGAATGGTTGATCCTGGAACTGATGGCCGATGCACATGCTGACCAACCCGCCTCGCTGGCCGCCAATTATTGCAACGTGATGGCTTGCCGCGGCAAGACGCTGAGCTTGCGAGACGAGATCACAGGAGAAACGGTCGAGGTCACAGCGGACACCGTGGTCAATGCCACGGGCGCCTGGCTGGACCGGTCGGCCGGCGTGCTGGAAGGGGCGGGTTCGCGTGTCATGGGCACGAAGGGCTCGCACCTGATCCTGGACCATCCCGCGTTGCGCACGGCGCTGGACGGGCGCATGGTGTATTTCGAAGCGTCGGACGGACGAGTCTGCATCGTTTATCCCTTCATGGATCGCGTGCTGGTCGGTTCCACCGACATACCGGTGGACGATCCCGACCAGGCGGCCACCGAGCCCGCCGAGATCGATTACCTGCTGGACGTGCTGGGCGAGGTCTTCCCGCGGCTGCGTTTTGCCCGCGGAGACGTCGTCTACACTTACGTCGGCGTGCGCCCACTGGCGTACTCGGATGCCGACAAGCCCGGCCAGATATCGCGGGATCACGCGGTGGTGGTCGACCCGCCGAACGCCGTGCGCGAGGTGCCGCTGGTGTGCCTGGTGGGCGGCAAATGGACCACTTTCCGATCGCTGGCGGAAATGGCGGCGAATCAGGTGCTGGCGCAACTGGGCCGGCCGCGCTTGCGCCTGACCGAGACGCTGGCCATCGGCGGCGGCGCGGATATGCCTGCGGACGGACAGGCCAGGGAGCAACTGGTCAACGTGATCCACAGCCGGTCCGGCTTGCCGCGTGAGCGCATCGACGTGCTGGTCGGCCGCTACGGGTCGCGCGCTGGCGCGCTGGCGCAAGGCTTTGCCCGCGCGGGCGATGTTCCGCTGCGGCATGCGCCGGACTATTCCGAAGCGGAGATCCGCAGGTTGTGCCATGAAACCGGCGTGCAGCATCTGGCGGATCTGGTGATCCGCAGGACCTTGCTGGCGATACGCGGCCGCGTGACCGACGGCTTGCTGGCCGAATTGGCCGATCTGGTTGCGGCGGCGCTGGATTGGACGGACACGCGTCGGCGCGACGAATGGCTGGCTTGCGCCGCTATCCTGCGCGACCGGCATTTTGTAGATATTGATTCGACTTCTAGCCTTATCACGACATGAGCAACCCCATTCCGACCCAAGACGTACTGGACCGAACCGCCAGCGCCCCGCTTTGGACGCAGTTCCGCGATGTGGTGCGGGGCAAGATCCTTCAGGGGGAGCTTGCGGTAGGGGCCAAGCTGCCTACCGAGGCCGAATTCGGTGAACAGTTCGGCATTTCCCGGATCGTGGTCAGGGAGGCGCTGGCGGATCTGGTGCGCAACGGGCTGATCTACAAGATCCGCGGGCAGGGCGCCTTCGTGTCGGCGCGCGAACGCGACGAGGATTTCGTCTCGACGGTGCTGGGGTTTTCAGACGAGATGGCGCGCAAGGGCCGCACGGTCCGCACGCAGGTGCTGGTGCAGGAACTGCGCGCGCCGACCGCGCAGGAAGCCTCGGCCCTGGCGCTGGCCGATGCGGACATGGTGGTGGGGCTTAAGCGGCTGCGCAGCGTCGACGGCGAATTGCAATTGCTGGTGGAAACCGCCGTGCCGGCGGATCTGGCGCCTGGCCTGCACCGCACACGCCTGGAGAACCGGTCGCTGTATGACGTGCTGCGCCGCCAGTACGGCTTGCGCATCGTGCGCGCGGAGCGTTGGATTGATGCGGTGGCGCCAGATGCGCCGACGTGCGAACTATTGGGCATGGCCAGCGCGGAACCGCTGCTGCGCATTGAGTCCATCGCGTATGGCGCTAATGGCCGGCCGCTGGAATACTACCGCGCGCTGCACCGCTGCAAATCCAGCCGTCTGCACGTCCAGACCACGACTTGAGGCGCAGCCTGAACCCATCAGAAGAGGTTCAGCGCCTGCGCCACCCATAGCGCCAGGCCGATGGCGATGCCGATCAGCAGCGTGCGGCGCAGTCCTCCTCCCGAGCGCACCGCGCCCGGCGACAAGGAGGGGTCGGCTGCGGCTCTGCGTACAGCGTCGTCCGCAGGCACGCTTCGCGCCGGGCGGCCGATTTCCTGGTCCGGCGTGTCGGTTTCGATCGTGAATGCGGGTTTGCCCGTGGGGGCGGCCAGGTCCTTGATGTCGACGCCGGCGTTCTTCAGCATGTCCCACAGGCCGCCCAGGTCTTGGCCGCTGCGCAACGCTTCGATGCGTTCGCGCGTGGCCCGCGGGACCTCGTCCAGGCTGTCGTACTTGCGGCCGTTCACCGTGACCGCGCCGTCCTTGATCTCGACCTTGAATACTTCCCCGTTCTCAACACCTGCGTAGCTCCATTCCTGGCTGACGCTGACGCCGTCCATCTTGCCGTCCAGCAGGTCTTCAATGTTGACGCGCTGTTCGGGCGTGAGGTCCGTGGTGGAACTCCAGCTGCGCGTGGTCGTCGAACTACGCCAGGTCTTCGTCTTGTCGTTCATGGGGGATCCGTTGCTGTTGCTGTCGTGAAATATACAGAATCCGTTAACCCGCTTGTCAGAAAAGCCCGCTTTTGCGGGCTTCTTACATTGTCCTTAATGCAAAAGATATTTCCATGTCAAGAAAATCGAACTGATATGGTCATATGAGCGGATCAGATGGTCGAAAAGGCGCATAATGCCAACACCTTCTCTTACGTCCCTTTTCAAGAGCAGGTTCGATTTTCTGTAAGCAAAGAGCGTGTTGTCACTAGCTCGGCAGTTCGTGTTTCCAGGTTTCATGTTCGGTAGCGCGCTAGGACAACTTGGAGTATTCACGGAGATGTCTATGACAGAAGATGCAAAGCCGCGCCGGCGGTTTCTGCAAGCGTTGGCCATTGTGCCGGCGTCGACGATGGCGGTAGGGGCCTTGACCACGGCCTGTACCAGCGCCGACGAAGGCAAGGCCGCTCAGGCCGCCAAGCCCTACGCACCCACCTATTTCACCCAGCCTGAATGGACCTTCATCGTGGCGGCCGTGGATCACCTGATCCCCGCCGACGAGTATGGTCCGGGCGCCATCGCCGCTGGCGTGCCCGAGTTCATCGACCGCCAGATGGAAACGCCCTTCGGCCACGGCAAGCTCTGGTACATGCAGGGCCCGTTCCATACCGACCAGGTGCCGGAATTGGGCTATCAGTTGAACCAGAATCCCCGCGAGGTCTACCGCCACGGCATCGAAGCCTGCAACGCCTGGTGCGTCAAAACGCACGGCAAGGTGTACGCCGAGCTGGACAAGCCGCTGCAGGAACAGATCCTGAAGGATCTGCAGGGCGGCAAGATCGAGCTCGGGACCGTACCTGCCCGGACGTTCTTCAGCTTCCTCTTGTCCAACACCAAGGAAGGGTTCTTTGCCGATCCGATCTACGGCGGCAACAAGAACATGGTGGGTTGGAAGATGGTGGGCTTTCCGGGCGCGCGCGCCGACTATATGGACTGGGTCGACCAGCCCAATGTGAAGTACCCCTATGGCCCCGTGTCGATCTCTGGGGAGAAGGGTTAATCATGGCGATCAAAAAAGACAAAGTGGATGCGGTGCTGGTCGGGTTCGGCTGGACCGGCGCAATCCTGGGGCAGGAACTGACCGAAGCCGGCCTGCACGTGCTGGCGCTGGAGCGCGGCGGCATGCAGGACACGCCCAAGGACGCCGAGTATCCCAAGGTGGTCGACGAACTGGCATATTCCGTGCGCGGCAAGCTGTTCCAGGACCTGTCCAAGGAAACCGTGACGATCCGCCATGGCGTGGATGACGTGGCCGTGCCGTACCGTCAGAACGGCTCGTTCCTGCTGGGCACGGGTGTGGGCGGCGCGGGCTTCCATTGGAACGGCATGCACTACCGCGTATTGCCGGAAGAACTGGAACTGCGCACGCGCTACGAAACGCGCTACGGCAAGAGTTTCATTCCGGAAGGCATGACCATCCAGGATTTCGGCGTGACCTACGACGAACTGGAACCGTACTTCTCGAAGTTCGAGTATGTGTGCGGCACGTCCGGCAAGGCGGGCAACCTGAACGGCAAGATCGTCGAAGGCGGCAACCCGCTGGAAGGCCGCCGCAGCAAGGAATTCCCGTTGCCCGCGCTGCCTAATACCTATGGCGCACAGCTGTTCGAGAAAGCCGCGCGCGAGGTCGGGTTCAATCCGTATCCGGCGCCTGCCGCCAATGCTTCCGGCCCGTACACCAACCCGTACGGCGTGCGCCTGGGGCCCTGTAATTTCTGCGGTTTCTGCGAAAACTACGGGTGCTATATGTATTCGAAGGCTTCGCCACAGACGACCATCTTGCCGGTGCTGCTGAAAAAGCCGAACTTCGAGCTGCGCACGCATTCGCAGGTGATCAAGGTCAACCTGGATTCCACCGGCAAGAAGGCCGTCGGCGTGACGTACATCGATGCCGAAGGCCGCGAGATCGACCAGCCGGCCGATCTGGTGATCCTGTCCGCCTATCAGATGCACAACGTGCGCCTCTTGCTGCTGTCGGGCATCGGCAAACCGTATGACCCGAAGACCAATGAAGGCGTGGTCGGCAAGAACTACGCGTACCAGATGAACGGCGCGGTGAACGTGCTGCTGCCCAAGGGCACCCAGCTGAACCCCTTCGTGGGCACCGGCGCGGGCGGCGTGGGCATGGATGACTTGAATGGCGACCAGTTTGACCACGGCCCGCTGGGTTTCGTGGGCGGCGCCAGCATCCGCCACGTGCGCTACGGCGGCCGTCCGATCAAGCAGACGCCGACGACGCCGGGCACGCCCACCTGGGGCACCGCCTGGAAGGCCGGCGTGCAGGACGCGTACCAGCGCTTCATGACCATCGGCATTTCCGGTTCGGTGATGTCGTACCGCGACGCCTATCTGTCGCTGGACCCGACGTACAAGGACGCCTATGGCCAGCCGCTGCTGCGCATGACGTTCGACTGGCACGACAACGAGTTCGACATGCTGGGCTACATGGGCAAGCGCATGGAAACTGTGGCGAAGGCCATGAATCCCGAGAAGCACTTCGTGGCGGTGCGCAAGAAGGGCGCGCGTTATGACACGCGGGTCTACCAGAGCACGCACAACACGGGCGGTGCGATCATGGGCGCGAACCCCAAGGAAAGTGTGGTCAACAAGTACCTGCAAAGCTGGGATGTGCCGAACGTGTTCGTGATGGGCGCCTGCGTGTTCCCGCAGAACATGGGCTACAACCCGACGGGGCTGGTGGGCGCCTTGGCCTTCTGGGCCGCGCAGGCGATCCGTGACCAGTATTTGAAGAACCCCGGCCCGCTGGTCCAGGCTTAAGGAGACGGAACAATGTTGAAGCAAACCATTGTTGCGGCCTTTTCGGCCCTGATCGCCAGTGCTGCTTTCGCGGCGGACGGCACGCCGGCCGCGGCGGATGCGCAGATGATCAAGCAGGGCGAATACCTGTCGCGCGCCGGCGACTGCATTGCCTGCCATACGGCCCGGGGCGGCAAGCCCTTTGCCGGCGGGTTGGGCATCGAATCGCCGCTGGGCACGATCTACTCGACCAACATCACGCCCGACAAAGAGACGGGCATCGGCAACTACACGTACGAAGACTTCGACCTGGCCGTGCGCCACGGCAAGGCGCGCGACGGGCATTCGCTGTATCCGGCCATGCCGTACACCGCGTACGCCAAGGTCACGCCCGATGACGTGAAGGCGCTGTATGCCTACTTCATGCATGGCGTGGAACCCGTCAAGCAGGAAAACAAGGACACGGACATTTCCTGGCCCATGTCGATGCGCTGGCCCTTGACCGTGTGGCGCTGGATGTTCGCGCCGGATGTCGTCAGCGGCCCGGCCGCCAGCGACTTGAAGGGCGCCGACCGCGAAGCGCTGCTGCGCGGCCAGTACCTGGTCGAAGGCCTGGGCCATTGCAGCACCTGCCATACGCCGCGCGGTTTCGCCTTGCAGGAAAAAGCGTTGAGCGACGCGGACGGCTCGGCCTTCCTGTCGGGCGGCGTGGTCGAAGGCTGGCTGGCCAAGAATCTGCGCGGCGACGTCGCCGACGGGCTGGGCAGCTGGACGAAGGAAGATATCGCCGTGTTCCTGAAGTCGGGCCGCAACGGTCATTCGGCCGCCTTCGGCGGCATGGCGCAAGTGGTGGAAGACAGCACGCAACACCTGTCCGACGCCGATCTGAACGCCATTGCGGTGTATCTGAAGAGCTTGCCGCCGGTCAACAAGGACGCGACCCAGCCGCTGGCCTATGACGCGTCCGTGGCGCAAGCGCTGCGCACCGGCAAGGATAAGAGCGATGGCGCGATGGCGTTCCTGAACAACTGCGCCGCCTGCCACCGCAGCACCGGCAAGGGCTATACGGAAACGTTCCCGCAGTTGGCGCTGAGCTCGACGGTGAACTCCGCCGATCCGGCCTCGCTGATCCACATCGTGTTGAAGGGCGCGCAGATGCCGGGCACGACGGCGGCGCCGACCGCCTACGCGATGCCCGGCTTCGACTGGCGCATGACGGACAAGGAAGTCGCCGATGTGGTGACCTTCGTACGGTCCAGCTGGGGCAACAAGGGCGCGGCAGTCAGCGCGTCGGACGTGGCCAAGGTACGCAAGGAAGTGGGGGCGGCCGCGCAGCCCGCGCGATAACGCCCGGCGGTTCCGCATCCCGGATCCGCGCGATGGCGGCGCCGGAAAGCCCAAGCTTTCCGGCGCCGCTTTTTTTATGGATGCGCCGAGCCCAGATCGCCGGTGAAGGGCAGGCACCGGGCGCGGCTGCCTGCTATGATTACTGGATAAAACACCAGTTATCCGGCCTGGCCGATGTTTCCCCCGCACCGTTACTACTACCTTCACAATTTCCAGCGCGCGCTGGCGTGGGTCTCTGACCGCTACGCCGACCTGCTGGATGCCGGCGAACGCCGTTTTCTGGGCGACTTCCAGGTCTTGCCGCAGGCGTCCCAGGCGTTGATGGTGCGCATGCTGATGCGGCGCGGACCGTGGTTTCGCGCCAGTCGGCTCGTCTACGAAGAAATCGCCAGTACGCCGGACGCCGCGGCGCCGCTGCGGGCGCTGGGGTGGCTGGACGCCGATGCGCCAATGACGTTGGACGAGCTGTTCGCCCTGCATACCAAGCCCGAGCTTTGCCGCCTGTTCGTGGATGCCCCGGTCAAGCCGGCGGCGCGCAAGGCGGATCTGTTGGAGGCCTTGCGCGCGCGGCACGATGCGCCCCAGCCCTATGCCGCTTGGAACCCGGCGGCCGACGAACCCGTCTGGCGCGTGACGGTGGGCGACCTTTGCGAACGCTTCCGTTTGATGTTCTTTGGCAACCTGTACCAGGACTGGTCGGAATTCGTGCTGGCCGACCTGGGCGTGTTCCAGTACGAGACCGTGCCGTTCGAGGCGTCGTCACGGGCGTTCCAGACACGTGCCGACGTGGATGGCTATCTGGCCTTGCATGCGTGCCGGGCGGCGCTGGAAGAAGGGGCCGAGCTGGACGCCTTGCTGCAGGCCGTGGAGGGTTGCGCCAGCCAGAACCCGTGGCTGGAAAAGCGCCGCGCAAAGGTGCTGTTGCGGATCGGGCAGGCGTGCGAACGGGCGCAGGACTGGCCGGCGGCGCAACGCGTCTATGAACGTTGCGCGTACCCAGGCGCGCGGCATCGCCGTATCCGCGTCCATGAACGCATGGCGCGGTTCGACGAGGCCTTGGCGTTGGCCCTGCAGGCGCAAGCCGCGCCGGAAAGCGAAGAAGAAAGCCAGCGTCTGGCGCGGATGTTGCCAAGACTGTACCGGGGGGCGGGGCAGGGTGTGCCCGCGCGGGCGGCGGCCCCGGCCTTGCTGCGCACGGATCTGACCTTGCCGCGGCCGACCGAGCCGATGCCTGTGGAATTCGTGACCCGAGACCATCTGCACCAGGACGATGCGCCGGTGCACTACGTTGAGAACGCGCTGATCAATTCGCTGTTCGGCCTATTGTGCTGGCCGGCGGTCTTCGCGCCGTTGCCGGGGGCGTTCTTCCATCCTTTCCAGCGGGGGCCGGCCGACCTGGATGCGCCGGATTTCCACGAACGCCGCAAGGCCTTGTTCGCAGATTGCCTGGCGCAGTTGGACACGCCCGCGTATCGCGAGGTGATCTGGCAGCGCTATGCGGAGAAATCGGGCGTGCAGTCGCCGTTCGTGTTCTGGGGCGCGCTGTCGGACACGTTGTTGGCGCAGGCGCTGGACTGCCTGCCCGCCGCGCATCTGAAGCTGTTCTTCGCCCGGCTCTTGCGGGACGTCAAGACCAACCGCTCTGGCTTTCCGGACCTGATCCGATTCTGGCCAGCAGAGTGCCGCTATGAACTGGTTGAGGTCAAAGGGCCTGGCGACAAGCTGCAGGACAACCAGATCCGCTGGCTGCAGTATTGCGTGGCGCACGCGATGCCGGTGCGCGTCTGCCACGTCAGTTGGCGGGAGGAGGCGGCATGAACTACACCGTGGCGGTGCGCGCGCTGTGCGAATTCACGGCGCGGGCGGGCGATCTGGACCTGCGTTTCACGCCGGCGCCGACCGGGCTGGAGGGCATGGCGGGCCATGCCGTGGTGACGGGCCGGCGCGGCCCTGCCTACGAAACCGAAGTGGCGCTGTCGGGCCAGCATGAAAACCTGCTGGTGCGAGGGCGGGCCGATGGCTACGACCCCGTGGCCAATCAGCTGGAAGAGGTCAAGACGTACCGCGGCCAGCTGGATAGCGTGCGCGAGAACCATCGTGTGGTGCATTGGGCGCAGGCGCGCGTCTACGGCCATCTGCTGTGCCAGGCGCGCGGGCTGGCACAGGTGCGCGTGGCCCTGGTGTATTTCAATGTGGTCACCGAAGAAGAAACGGTGCTGGTGGAAACGCACGAGGCGGCGGCGCTGGCCGCCTTCTTCCAGGAACAATGCGGCCGCTTCCTCGCCTGGGCCAGGACCGAGCTTGCGCATCGCCGGTCGCGCGACGCGGCGCTGGAGAGTCTGGCATTTCCGCATGGGGAATTCCGCGCCGGGCAGCGCGACCTGGCGGTGGCCGTGTACCGCACGGCGCGCGACGGCCGCTGCCTGATGGCACAGGCGCCCACCGGCATCGGCAAGACGCTGGGCACGATCTTTCCGTTGCTCAAGGCCAGCCCCGGCACGGGCCTGGACAAGATCTTCTTCCTGGCGGCCAAGGGGTCGGGGCGCGGGCTGGCGGTCGACGCCCTGGACACCGTCAATGCGCAGCCGGCCGCGCCCGCGCTGCGGGTCCTGGACCTGCAGGCGCGCAACAAGACCTGCGAGCATCCGGACCTGGCCTGCCACGGGGATTCCTGCCCCTTGGCCAAAGGGTTCTACGACCGCTTGCCGCAAGCGCGCGCAGCGGCGTTGCAGCACGTCCGGCTGGATGCGCCCACCGTACGCGCGACTGCCCGCGAGTATCAGGTGTGCCCGTATTACCTGTCGCAAGAGCTGATCCGCTGGAGCGACGTGGTGGTGGGCGACTACAACTACTACTACGACGCCACGGCGATGCTGTACGCCATGACGCAGGCCTACCAGTGGAAGGTGGCGGTGCTGGTGGACGAGGCCCACAATCTGGTGGATCGGGCGCGCCGCATGTACACGGGCGAACTGGACCAGGCGTCATTGTCCGCAGCGCGCTATGCGGCGCCCAAGGCCCTGAAGAAGTCGCTGGATGGGTTGCAGCGGTCATGGAACGCGCTGAACAAGAAGCAGGCCGAGCGATATCAGGCCTATGAGATGGTGGCGCCGGGCGTGCTGGCCGCCGTGCAGAAGGCAGTGGGTGCGATCATGGATCACATGGCGGAATCGCCGTTGCCGCAAGACGACCCGGTGTTGACGTTCTACTTCGAAGCGCTGCAGTTCATGCGCCTGGCCGAGCAGTTCGGTTCGCACGCGCTGTTCGACGTGACGCTGTCGGACGCGGGCGTGGCCAGCGTCAAGACGCGGCCGTCGATCTTGTGCGTGCGCAATGTGGTGCCGGCGCCGTATCTGGCGGCGCGCTTTGCGGCGGCACACGCGACGGTGTTGTTTTCCGGCACGCTGAGTCCGCAGCAGTTCTACCGCGACACGCTGGGGATGCCGAAGGACACGCCGTGGATCGACGTGGCCGCGCCGTTCCAGGCCGAGCAATTGGCGGTGCGGGTCGTCGGCAACGTCTCTACGCGCTATCGCGACCGCGAACGTTCGCTGGCGCCGATCGTCGACCTGATCGCCACCCAGTATGCCGAACGGCCCGGCAACTATCTGGGGTTCTTGAGCAGCTTTGACTACCTGCGCCAGGTGTCTGACCTGATGCGCGAACGCCATCCCACGGTGCCGATCTGGTTGCAGACGCCGGGCATGGATGAGCCGGGCCGCGCGGCGTTCCTGGCCCGGTTCACCGAGACCGGCCAGGGGGTGGGTTTCGCGGTGCTGGGCGGTGCGTTCTCGGAAGGGGTGGACCTGCCAGGCAAGCGGTTGATCGGTGCGTTCATCGCCACGCTGGGCTTGCCGCAAGTGAACTCCGTGAACGAAAACATGAAGCGCGCCATGGACTTGCGTTATGGCGAAGAGAACGGCTACGACTACACCTATCTGTACCCGGGCATGCAGAAAGTAGTGCAGGCGGCCGGCCGGGTGATCCGTACCGAACAGGACGTGGGCACGGTCCACCTGATCGATGACCGCTATCGCCGCGCCAAAGTGCGCGGCCTGTTGCCTCGTTGGTGGCGAGTGGACTGAACGCGGCGCCCTGCGCTTGGCCATCGCCTCATGGTGAGCGGGACGTCGCGTATCATCCTGCCCTTTCCACCTTAGCTGTAAGGCACCGATGATCCGAACCCGCTTCCTGGCCGTCTGCGGCTTGCTTTGCGTCATGGCGTCCGCCACTGTCCTGGCGCGCGATTTGCCATACACGGATGCGGACATGTGGTCCGAGAAAAACGCGGACGAGCTGGTCGCGCTGTGCCGGAAGGAAACGCCGGCGCTGATCAGGCAGATGGTCGCCGAGGACAAGCATTCCGAGCTCTACCAGGCGACCGATCTGGATATTCCTGACGTCTACGATGTGATGCGCGACGTCGGTCCGCTGGCGTGGATGATCAGCACCGATTACACCTTCAAGGACGCCCAAGGCAAGAAGCGCGAATTTGTCGCGTCCTGCCTTTTCCGCCACAACGGGACGTTGGGGTTCGCTACGGTGTCCAACCAACCCTGAGCGGCAGACGTCAGGAGACGTTCGTTGTGCCGGCGGGGGCAGGGCGAGCGGCCACGGCGGCGGACTTCCCCAGCAGGGCATAGACCAGGGCGGCCAGCAACACCGAGAGCGCCGCCAGCGCATACAGCACTTGCCCGAAGGCATGCTGGTATGCCTGGCGGAGCAAGTCCTGGGCCGCGGGCAATAGCGCGGCGGCCTCGGCCAATTGCCCCAGCGCGGCCCGGTTCGCGGCCTGCAGCAGGTTCTGGTCAGAGGCGTCCGCCAGCACGGCGGCCACCCGGGCGTTGATAAGCGTGGCCAGCAGGGCGCCGACGACCGCGATGGCCACGCCATCGGCCGAGACACGCACGGTATTGAAGATGCCGGTGGCCATGCCCACCCGTTCCCGCTCGACCACGCTGACCGCCATTGCGTCCATCAGGCCCCACGGCAGGCCGATGCCGATGCCGATCAGGCTCATGGGCTGCCACAGCGCGCCGCCCTCGCCGGCAAGCACCCGGGCCAGCCAGACCAGGCCCGCCGCCACCGCGAGCAGGCCGGCGCAGGACAGCGCGCCAGGGCTGGCCCAACGCGTCAGCATGGCGGCGATGAACGGCACGACCAGCAGGGGCGCGGCCAGGCCAATCATCAACTGGCCGGCAGCCAGCGCGCTGTAGCCGTCGATGCCGATGAAGCGGCCGGGCAGCACCGCGATCAGCACGATGAAGAGGAACGCGGGCGACGCGGCCAGCACTTGCACGCCGACGAAGCGCGCGTCGCGGAACAGGCTCAGGTCCAGCATGGGGCGGGCGGCGCGGCGCTCAACGCGCACGAACACCCCGGACAGCAGGGCAGACGTCAATAGCGCGCCGATGACGTGCGCATCCGTCCAGCCCGCTTCGGGCGCCAGCAACATGCCGTAGGTGAACAGGCCCAGCGCGCCGGTGAAGCTGATGGCGCCCGGCCAGTCCAGCCGGCCTTGGGCGGCGCCTGGGGCCGGCCGCACGCTGACGGCCACCATGATGGCGCCCAGTACGCCTACGCCGCCAGTCGCCAGGAAGACCCATTCCCAGCCCGCGGCCTGCACCATCCATCCGGAGGCCAGCGGCCCGAACGACAGCCCGATGCCGAACGTGGTGCCCAGCAAGCTGAAGGCACGGGTGCGCGCCACGCCATGGAACAGGGGGGCCAGCGACGACATCGCGGCGGCGAATGCGGCCGCGCCGCCCGTGCCTTGCATCAGCCGCAGGATGTCGATCCAACCCGTGGTGGGCATATAAGGAATGGCGAAAGTGGCGGCGCAGAACCCGGTCAGGCCTAGCAGCCAGACCCGGCGCGGGCCGTACAGGTCGGTCAGGCTGCCTGACACCATGATGACGCTGCCGTACGCCAGGATGTAGCCGTTGAGGATCCAGTTCAGTTCCACCGGCGTGCCGCCCAGCGCCTGGCTGATCGACGGCAGGACCACGGCGGGGCCGGTGAAGCACAACGGAATGAGCAGGGCCGTGAGGCAGGCGGACAGCAGTTGCAGCCAGCGGTGGCCGGGGGAGGGGGATTGGGATAGATGCATGGGCGTGCCGGTTGAAACAAGGGCGCCGCGCAGCGGGATTGCGGAGCGGCGACACGATGACGGCAAGCTTAGGAGGCATCGGATAAAAGAAAAATAGGCTAGGATTCCGAATATTCAGGACATAAATGTCCGTAGTTGGGAGAGGCAATGGATAGTCTTGGAGGCATCGGTATCTTTGTGCTGGTCGCGGAGACGCGTAGCTTTTCCGAGGCGGGCCGGGTACTGGGCGTGTCCCCGTCGGCGGTGGGAAAAAGCGTGGCGCGCATGGAAGAGCGCTTGAAGGCGCGGTTGTTCCATCGCAGCACGCGCCATATCGCACTGACGCCCGAGGGCGAGAAGTTCCTGGAGCGCTGCCGCCGCATTCTGTGCGAGGTCGAGGCGGCCGAACTGGAACTTTCCGAAGCGGCCGATGCGCCTCGCGGCAAGCTGCGGGTGAGCCTGCCGCGCTACAGCGGGCTGTTCGAAACCACCATCGCCAGCTTCATGCGCCAGTATCCGGACGTGGAGCTGGACCTGGAGTTCACCGACCGGATGGTGGACGTGATCGGCGAAGGCTATGACGCCGTGGTCCGCACTGGCGACATGGACGATTCGGGTCTGAAGCGCCGCAGATTGGGGCCGTTCCGGCGCGTGCTGGCCGCCTCGCCTGATTACCTGCGCCAGCATGGCACGCCCAAGCGCGCGGTCGACCTGCTGCGCCACGCCTGCCTGCATTACCGATATCCCGCGACGGGCCGGCTTGAAAAATGGCCGCTGAAGCTGGGTCCTGACGCGCAATCGCCCGATTTGCCGCTGACGCTGGTCTGCAACAGCGTCGAAATGCGGATTGCGCTGGCAGTGGGCGGGCAGGGCATCGTCTGCCTGCCGGACTTCACGATCCGCCGCGAACTGGCTTCGGGGCAATTGCAGATCGTGATGGATGACCGCACGCGGGGCAGCGGCACGATGTGGGCGCTGTGGCCCGCCAGCCGCCATGCGTCGCCCAAACTGCGGGTGTTCATCGACCATCTGGCGCACCATCTCTTTCCCTGAGTCCGGCGTGATCGGGCTTGTAGGATGATGCTCATCATATTAGTATGACCGGCATCATTTAATGGCGGGCTCGTCATGCGCTACGGCAACGGACACAAGCGGGAAACGCGGATACGCATTCTGAAAACGGCGGCTGATGCGGTGCGTGCCGATGGCCCCGACCGGATCGGCGTGGCAGCGGTGATGCGCCAGGCAGGCATGACGCACGGCGGCTTCTACGCGCATTTCGATTCCAAGGATGCCCTGGTCGAAGCGTCGATCAAACACATGTTCGACGAGGCGCTGGCGCGTGCCCAAAAGCGCCTGGACGGGCGCCCGCCGGCTGAAGGTCTTGCTGCGTATGTGGACACCTACCTGTCGCCCGCTCATTGCGAGGCGCGGGCGCATGGCTGCCCGCTGGTGGCGTTGGCGTCCGATCTGCCGCGTCAATCCGAAGCCTGCCGCGAGGCTTACGCCACCGGGATGCGCCGCCTGGTGCAGGCGCTGGCGGGCCGGTTGGCCGCGGCCGGCTACCCCGATCCTGAACCGCTGGCCCGTTCGGTGCTGTCCGAACTGGTCGGCGCCGTATCCCTGGCCCGTTGCGAGACCGACGCGCAACGGGCGAATGCCATGCTGGCGGATGTCCGCCGGCTCTTGAAGGCCCGGCTGGGCCTGGAGCAATGCTGATGACCACCCACTCCACCCCCCATCGCGAACCCAGTCTGGTCGACGAGACCGGCGCGGGCCTGGACGGCCTGGCGCAACTGCGCGCCTTGCTGGCTTCCGGCCGCAAGCCGGGCATCATGGTGACGCTGGATTTCGACTTCGTGGAAGTGGAAACGGGGCGCGCCGTGTTCGCCGGCACGCCCGGGCCGCAGGCGTACAACCCGATCGGCACGGTGCACGGCGGGTACGCGGCCACGCTGCTGGATTCGGCTTGTGGCTGCGCCGCGCACTCGCAGCTGACGGCAGACCAGGCCTACACCACGCTGGAGTTGAAAGTGGCCTATCACAAGGCCATCACGCGCCACAGCGGCCTGCTGCGCGCGGAGGGCCGGGTCCTATCGATGGGCCAGCGCGTGGCCTATGCCGAAGCCAAATTGACGGACGCTCAGGGCCGCCTGCTGGCCTCCGCCACGTCCACGTTGCTGGTGTTTGCGCGGCCGGCGCCGGCCGTTGCCGCAGCTTGAAAAAGAAACGGCCTTGATGGCCGTAGATCCCATTGCCATCCTTGCCGCCGCGCTGGAGCGCGGCGGCGTGCCGGCCGCTCGCGTAGACGGGGCCGGGCGTCTGGCGGGGCGGGCGCATTTCGCCCGGTTTGCGTAGTATGTCGGTTGCGCCGGGGGTTAACCGCCGGCGCCTAAAACGACAAACCAGGAGACCGCATGCCCCTCGCCACGCCGGCCGCCCCCGCCAGCCTGAACCCTATCGTCGCCATGCCGGCGCATGCCCTGTCGGATGCGATCCGGCGGCGCGAACTGTCCTGCGTCGAGGTCATGCGCAGCTATCTGGCGCACATCGACCGCGTCAATCCCAAGATCAATGCCATCGTTGCCCGCCGCGATGCCGACGCATTGCTGCGCGAGGCCGCTGAACGCGACGCGCAACTGGATGCCGGCCAATGGCTGGGCTGGATGCACGGCATGCCGCAGGCCCCCAAAGACCTGACGGCCGTCCGTGGCATGGTCACCTCCATGGGGTCGCTGGTCTACAAGGATCTGGTCACGCCGCACGACTCCATCATGGTCGAGCGGATGCGGGCATCCGGCGCCATCTTCATCGGCCGCAGCAACGTGCCGGAGTTCGGCCTGGGTTCGCATACTTACAACAAGGTCTACGGCGCCACCGGCAATCCGTACGATCCCTCGAAGACGGCCGGTGGCAGCAGCGGCGGCGCCGCAGCCGCCTTGGCGGCCCGCATGCTGCCGGTCGCCGACGGCAGCGACTTCGGCGGTTCGCTGCGCAACCCCGCGGCCTTCTGCAACGTCTACGGCATGCGCCCGTCGGCGGGGCGCGTGCCGTTTGGCCCGTCGCCCGAAGTGTTCTTGAAGCAGCTGTCCTTTGAGGGGCCGATGGGCAGGACGCCGCGCGACGTGGCGCTGCTGCTGTCCGTGATGGCGGGGCACGACAAGCGTTCGCCGCTGTCGCTGCGCGACGATCCGGCCCAGTTCGCCGCGCCGTTGGAGGCCGACATGCGCGGCAAGCGCATCGGCTGGCTGGGCGACTGGAACGGCTATCTGGCGATGGAGCCAGGCATCCTGGAACTGTGCGGCCAGGGGCTGGCCACGCTGGGTTCCGCGGGTTGCGACGTCGTCGACTACCAGGTGCCTTTCGCGGGCGACCGGTTGTGGCGCATCTGGCTGGCGCACCGCCACCTGATGGTGGGCGGCCAGTTCCATGCGCTGGTCGAGAACCCCGAGACCCGCAAGCTGGTCAAGCCGGCGCTGATCTGGGAAGTGGAGGGGCTGGAAGGCATGACGGCGCGGCAGGTCTACCAGGCCACGGAAGAGCGCAGCGCCTGGTATCAGACCGTGTTGCGCATGTTCGACGAAGTGGATTTCCTGGCCGTGCCGTCGGCGCAGGTCTTTCCGTTCGATGTGTCGCTGGACTGGCCCAAGCAGATCGCGGGGCGCACCATGGATACTTATCACCGCTGGATGGAGACGGTGACGCCGTGGACGCTGGCGGGCTGCCCGGTGATCAGCGTGCCGGTCGGGTTCAATGCGCAGGGCCTGCCGATGGGCATGCAGTTGGTGGGGCCGCCGCAGGCCGACCTCGATGTGCTGCGCCTGGCGCATGCCTATGAGCAGGCCAGCGATTGGGTGCGCGCGCGGCAGCCGGAAACCTTGTGGCGCGACGCTGCTTGAAAAGCGCTTCCGGTACGCACTGTCACCGTAAAATACAAGGCTTTGTAAGCAGGCTTTGCATTTTTCCGACGAACCGGCCTTTTCACTAGGGTTTCCCTTGCATTTTCGTGGCTGACAGGCCAAGCCTTTGCAATAATTAGTGAAATTACCCACATCCCGTCATGGACGGGTGTGGCGCGCACCGCAGCGCATCCGATCGATCGTTCAGGGGCGTCCTTTGGGGCGTTGACGCGTTGAACCAGCACAAAGGGCTCCCGGCATGAAGAATCTGACACTCCGCCAGCGCATCCTGGCCAGTTTCCTGGTCATCCTGGCCATCATGGCGTTGATGGTGGTGGTGGATTACCGGCGCTTGCTGCATATCGAGGAGGAAGTCGCCACGATCAATACCGACGCGGTGCCGGGTATCTACTACAGCACCTCGATCCGGTCTTCGTGGTTCGCGGGGTTCGTGGTGGTGCAGGACGCCTATAACTCGGATACCGATCAAGAGCGCCGCGCCGCGCTGGAAGCGCTGCCCAACAACGATCAGCAGCTGGATGAGAACATCGCGTTGTACCGCCGCACGATATCGCGCGGCGACGACCGCAAGATGTTCGACGAATTCGAAAAGGAACTGCAGGAATATAAGCGGGTCCGCGCCGACATCCTGTCGGTGGCCACGGCAGGCGATGTGGCCCAGGCGCAGGCGCGCATCAAGGCGGAGCTGCGGCCGGCTTTCTACAAAGGCCGCGACATCTTGGCCAAGATGGTGGCTGAAAACAAGAAGCAGGCGGACGATTCCGCAGTCAGCATCCAGAAGTCCGTGGACACGGCCGAGGGCGGGATGCTGGTTTCGTTGGCGCTGGCGATCGCCGCTGCCGTCGTGTGCGGCTTTCTGCTGATGCGGGCTATCGCAAATCCGATGCGCGATATCGTCAAGACGCTGGAGTCCACCGGGGGCGGCGACCTGACTCGCCGCCTGTCGCTGGCGCGCAAAGACGAATTCAACGCCATCGAAACGGGTTTCAACGGCATGGTCGACGAGCTGACCGGCCTGGTGGGCAAGACGCAGCGATCGGCCGTGCAGGTCGCGACCTCGGTCACCGAGATCGCCGCAACGTCCAAGCAGCAACAGGCGACGGCTTCCGAGGTGGCGGCCACCACGACCGAGATTGGCGCGACGTCGCGCGAGATCTCGGCGACCTCGCGCGAACTGGTGCGCACCATGACCGAAGTGTCCAGCGCCGCCGAGCAGACGGCATCCCTGGCGGGCAGCGGCCAGGTGGGCTTGGCGCGCATGGAAGACACCATGCGCAATGTGGTGGGCGCGGCCGGTTCGGTCAACGCCAAGCTGGCCATCCTGAACGAGAAGGCGGGCAATATCACGCAAGTGGTCACGACTATCACGAAAGTGGCGGACCAGACCAACCTGCTGTCGCTGAACGCGGCGATCGAAGCCGAGAAGGCGGGCGAGTACGGCCGCGGCTTTGTCGTGGTGGCGACCGAGATCCGCCGCCTGGCCGACCAGACCGCCGTCGCGACCTACGATATCGAGCAGATGGTGCGCGAGATCCAGTCGTCGGTGTCGGCGGGCGTGATGGGCATGGACAAGTTCTCTGAAGAAGTGCGCCGCGGCATGGCCGACATGCAGCAGGTGGGCGAGCAGTTGTCGCAGATCATCCAGCAGGTGCAGACGCTGGCGCCGCGCGTGCAGATGGTCAACGAAGGCATGCAGGCGCAGGCGACCGGCGCCGAACAGATCAACCAGGCTTTGCAGCAACTGAGCGATGCCGCTCAGCAGACGGTGGAATCGCTGCGCCAGTCCAGCCTGGCCATCGAAGAGCTGACGCTGGTTGCGAACGACCTGCGCAGCGGCGTGTCGCGCTTCAAGGTGTGAGCCCCGCCATGGCAGCGCTGGCCCCTTCTTCGTCCGAGCCCGGCGCGGCGCTTGCCGCGGCGCGGCGGCTGTACCTGCTGTTTCGCATCGGCGAAGACCGCTATGCGCTGGACGCGGCGGATGTGGTCGAAGTGTTGGGCCTGCGCGCGCTAAAGCAGGTGCCCGGTACGCCGCCCTGGGTGGCCGGCCTGCTGGACCGCCGTGGCGTGCCTGTGCCGGTGATCGACATGAGCGCACTGGCCGGCCGCGGTGCCGCGGTCATGGTGACCAGCACCCGGCTGGCGCTGGTGCGCTTTCGCCCGGATGCGGGCGGGGAAGGCCGTTTGCTGGGCCTGATCCTGGAACAGGCGACCGAGACGGTGCACTACGACCCGGCGGTGTTCCGGCCATATGGCCTGGACAACGCCGACGCCCGGTATCTGGGGCCGGTGCTGAGCGACGCCCGTGGGATGGTGCAGGCCGTCAATGTGGGAGACCTCTTGCCGGCCCCGGTCCGGGCGTTGCTGTTCCCAGCCGCCGGCGGCAGCCATGACGGCGAGGTGTCGCCATGACCCTGGTTGACGATTTCAGCGCCTTGCTCAAGCGCAAGATGGGGTTGGACAGCGGTTCGATCGGCAAAGCCGCGGTCGAACGCGCAGTGCGCCACCGCATGGGCGCGGTGAACGCGGCGGACGAAAGCGACTATCTGATGCGGGTGCAGGCATCGCCTGCCGAAATGCAGCAGTTGATCGAAGCCGTGATCGTGCCGGAAACCTGGTTTTTCCGCTATCCGGAATCGCAGGCCGCGATGGCCGCGCTGGCATGCGAACGTTTGTTTGCGGCGGGCGCGGCCGACGACCGCGTGCTGCGGGTGCTGAGCGTGCCGTGTTCCAGCGGCGAAGAACCGCACTCCATCGCCATGGCCTTGCTGGACGCCGGCGTTCCCGCCACCCGCTTCCAGGTGGATGCCGTGGACATCAGCGAGCGCATGGTCGAATTCGCCCGACGCGGCGTGTACGGCCGCAATTCCTTCCGGGGCGACGATCTGGCCTATCGCGATCGCCACTTTACCGAGACGGCCGACGGGTATCAGTTGTCGACGATGGTCAGGGAACGGGTGCGCTTCCAGCAGGGCAATCTGTTCGACGCCAATCTGTTGCTGGGCGCCGCGCCCTACGATTTCGTTTTCTGCCGCAACTTGCTGATCTATTTCGACACGGCCACGCAAGAGCGCGCGGTGCAGGTGCTGCGGCGCTTCACGCGCGGCGACGGCGTGATCTTCGTGGGCCCCGCCGAGACCAGCCTGATGACGGGGCGCCGCCTGCCCGCTGTACCGATTGCGCGGTCTTTTGCCTTTTCGGCACAGGCCATGCCGCCACCCGTCGAGACGTACTCGCCGCCCAAGCCGATCGTGCACGCCTGGACGCCGCCGCGGCGGCCGGTCGCGCAACCGCCTGCGGCACGACTGCCTTTGCCGCATGCGGCGATCGCGCCGGCCGTGGCGGCACCCGAGCCTGCCGCAAGCGTCGGCAGCGCCGATGCGGCCTTGCGCAAGATCGAGGCGATGGCGGACCAGGGGCGCGTGCAGGATGCCTTGGCCCAGTGCCGGGCCCATCTAGAGATCCATGGCGCCAGTGCCGACGGGCTGCATCTGCTGGGCCTGCTGCAGGACGCGGCGGGCGATGCGCGCGAGGCGCAGGCCGCCTATCGCAAGGCGCTGTACCTGGACCCGACCCACCGCGAAGCGCTACTGCATCTGGCCGCGCTGATCGCGTCGGCGGGCGATGTGGAAGGCGCCCGCCGCCTGCAAGCGCGCGCCGCGCGACAGGAGGCCCGACGTGAGTGAATCCACTGCGCTTCTGTCCGACGTCGACGATTGCTGGAATCGCATCGGCATCCGGGGCGACAAAAGCTGCGGGCAGTTGCCCGGGCATGTGCATTGCCGCAATTGTCCGGTCTACGCGCAGGCGGCCAAACGCATCCTGGACCGCCTTCCGCCGCAAACGGACGTGCAGGACCACGAACCGGAAGCGGTTCAAAGCACGAGACTGTCGCCGCTGCTCGTGTTCCGACTGGGTCGGGAATGGCTGGGCTTGCCGACGCGAGTGCTGGACGAGGTGGCCGGCACGCGTCCCGTCCTGACGTTGCCGCATCGCCGCGATCCGGCGGTGCTGGGGGTGACCAACATGCGCGGCACGCTGACCGTCTGTGTCTCGCTGGCGCGCCTGCTCAATCTGGATGCCGCGACGGCGGATGCGCGCGAGCGGGCCGCCGCCCGCATGCTGATATTCGGGGGCGCTGGCCGCGCGGTGGTGTTGCCCGTGGATGAAGTGGAAAGCATTCATGCCGTGGATCTGGAGGCGCTGGAGCCCTTGCCGGCGACCGTGGAGGGCGCAAGCCTGAAGTATTCGCGCGGCGTGGCGCGCTGTGGTGGGCGCAGCGTAGGCGTATTGGACGAGAATCTGCTGATGCAAGCTTTGGAACGGAGTCTGGCGTGAATCCGGACGAGATGCGCGACGCGTCGCTGCTAGAGCTGTTCCAACTCGAGACCCGCACCCAGGTGCAGGTGTTGAATAACGGCCTGCTGGCGCTGGAGCACGACCCGACTTCGGCTGCTCAGCTGGAAGCCTGCATGCGGGCGGCGCATTCGCTGAAAGGGGCGGCCCGCATTGTGGACCTGCACCCGGCGGTGCGCATCGCGCACGCCATGGAAGACTGTCTGGTGGCGGCGCAGGAAGGGCGTTTGCGCTTGCAGGCGACCGATATCGACGCCTTGCTGATGGGCACGGACCTGCTGCAGCGCGTGGCCACGCCGGGCGTCGAGCTGGGCGGCGAGATCGACGAGCTGGTCGTCCGGTTGAGCAATGCGCCCAACGCACTGCCCGTAGCGCCTGCCGCGCCGCCGCGTCCGCCCCGGCCGTCGGACTTCCTGCCCCCGATCCATCGGCCCGATGATGACCCGGCGGATCCGCCGCCTGCGCTGCCCACCTCTGCGGCCATGCCCGCCACGCCGCCGCAAGCGATGGTGCGCCGGAGTTCGGATCAAGGCATATCCGAAAGCGAGCGCGTGCTGCGCGTGACGGCGGATACGCTGAACAAACTGCTGGGACTGTCCAGTGAAACGCTGGTGGAATCCCACTGGATCGGGCCGTTCGGCGCGTCGATGCTGCGCCTGCGGCGCTTGCAGTCCGGTGCGGTGCAGGCGTTGGACGGCGTGCGTGCCGCGTTGGGCGGCCAGCAGGTGGATGCGCGCGTCCAGGCCGCGCTGGACGACGCCCAGCGCATCGTCGGGCAGTGCCAGCACGAACTCGTGCAACGCACCAGCGAGGTCGATGAGTTCGGCTGGCGCATGAGCCACCTGGCGCAACGCCTGTACGACACGGCGCTGGCCTGCCGGATGCGGCCTTTCGGCGACGGGCTGGCCGGCATGGCCCGCATGGTGCGGGACCTTGGCCGTTCGCTGGGCAAGCAGGTGCGGCTGGAGATCGAGGGCGATGCGACGCAGGTGGACCGCGACATCCTGGAAAAACTGGACGCGCCCCTGATGCATCTGCTGCGCAACGCGGTGGACCATGGCATCGAAATGCCGATGGATCGCATGGACGCCGGCAAATCGCCGGAAGGCTTGATCAGGCTGGCGGCACGCCACGCGGCCGGCATGCTGCTGATCGAACTGAGCGACGACGGGGCGGGCATTTCGCTGGATCGCCTGCGTGTCGAAGTCGTGCAGCGCAAGCTGACGAATGCGGAGACGGCGGCCCGGCTGAGCGAGGCCGAGCTGCTGGAGTTCCTATTCCTGTCGGGGTTCAGTACGCGCGGTGAAGTCACCGAGATCTCGGGCCGCGGCGTGGGCCTGGACGTGGTGCAGACCATGGTCAGACAGTTGCGCGGCGCCGTGCGCATCCACCAGACAACGGGGCAGGGCACGCGCTTCGTGCTGGAAATGCCGTTGTCGCTGTCGGTGGTGCGCAGCCTGCTGGTGGAAGTGCAGGGCGAGATCTACGCATTTCCGCTGGCCTATGTCAGCCATGCCCTGCAGGTACGCTCGGAAGACATCGAGCAACTGGAAGGGCATCAACATTTCCGTTTCATGGACAAGCAGATCGGCCTCGTGTCGGCGCGCCAGATCCTGCGCGCGGGCGAACCGGCGCCGGCGGCGGAATCGATGGCCGTCGTGGTCGTGGGCGATCACGACAAGCTCTACGGCATCGCCGTGGACCGCTACGTGGGCGAGCGCACGCTGGTGGTGCAGCCGCTGGATCCGCGCCTGGGCAAGGTGCAGGATGTGATGGCGGGCGCCCTGATGGACGATGGTACGCCGCTATTGATCCTGGATGTCGAAGACATGCTGCTTTCGGTCCAGAAGCTGATCGAAGGGGGACGCCTGACGCGCGTGGACGGCGGGGGGCCTGTCGTGCAGCCGCGCCGCCGCAAGCGCGTGCTGGTGGTGGACGATTCCCTGACGGTGCGCGAGCTGGAACGCAAGTTGCTGCTGAACCGGGGGTTCGAAGTCGCGGTCGCGGTGGACGGCATGGATGGCTGGAACATGCTGCGCGGCGAAGACTTCGACCTGGTCGTGACCGACGTCGACATGCCCCGCATGGACGGCATCGAGCTCGTGACCCGCATCAAGGCCGACGCCAGGTTGCAAAGCCTGCCGGTGATGGTGGTGTCATACAAGGACCGTGAAGAGGACCGGCGGCGCGGGCTGGATGCTGGCGCCGACTATTATCTGGCCAAGGGCAGCTTCCACGACGATGCGCTGCTGGAAGCCGTCGAAGACCTGATCGGAAAGGCACTCACGTGAGAATCGGGATCGTCAACGATCTGCAAATGGCGGTCGAGACCATGCGGCGCGCGATTGCGCTGGAGCCGGGGCTGGAAGTCGCCTGGGTGGCGTCGGACGGCGAACAGGCCGTGGCGCAGTGCGCCCGCGACCGGCCCGACGTGGTGCTGATGGACTTGATCATGCCTGTGATGGACGGGGTCGAGGCCACGCGCCGCATCATGGCCGAGTCGCCGTGCGCCATCGTCGTGGTGACGGCCGATGTGGCCCGCCATACCGCGCGCGTATTCGACGCGATGGGCTACGGCGCGCTGGACGCGGTGGATACGCCGGTGGTGGGCGACGCCGATATGCGCACGGCCGCCGCGCCGCTGCTGCGCAAGATCCGCAATATCGGCTGGTTGATCGGCCGCTACGGCAATCGTCCGGCACTGACCCCCGTGGACAAGCCCGCGCCCAGGCCGACTTCGCAGCGCTTGCTGGTGATTGGCGCCTCTGCGGGCGGCCCCGCGACCCTGGCGCAATTGCTGCACGACGTACCGCTGGATTTCCCTGCCGGGATCGTGCTGGTCCAGCATGTGGACGCGTCGTTCGCGGCGGGAATGGCGGATTGGCTGAACGATCAGGTACCGTTGCCGGTGCGGCTGGTGCGCGAAGGCGAACGGCCGCTGCCCGGACAGATCCTGTTGGCAGGCACCGACGACCATCTGCATTTGCTGGCCGACGGCACGCTACGGTACACCGAAGACCCGAAGGAAAGCCTGTACCGGCCTTCCATCGACGTGTTCTTCCACAGCGTGGCCCAACATTGGCGCGGTACCGCGGTGGGGGTGTTGCTGACCGGCATGGGGCAGGACGGCGCGCGGGGGCTGAAGGCCATGCGCGAACGCGGATGCCTCACTATCGCGCAGGACCAGGCCACGAGCGCCGTGTATGGCATGCCGAAGGCGGCCGCCGCCATGCAGGCGGCCATGGAAATCAGGCCATTGAACCAGATCGCAACCCGCTTGATCCAGGCGTTTGCCTGAGCGGCCCGATATCGCAAGACATCAAGGACTCACTATGCACCCTCCCATTGACAGCTCGGCCTCCGCGGACCTGAATGCGCACGCGGCGATGGTGCTGCTCATCGACGATCAGGTGATGGTCGGCGAAGCGATCAGACGGGCGCTGGCTACGGAGGGCAATATCGATTTCCACTATTGCTCTGACCCCTACAAGGCGCTGACGGTGGCGATCCAGACGCGGCCCACCGTCATCCTGCAGGATCTGGTGCTGCCGGGCGTGGACGGCCTGAGTCTGGTGCAGGAGTACCGCAACCACCCTGTCACGCGCGATATTCCGATCATCGTGCTGTCCACCAAGGAAGATCCGGCGATCAAGAGCGCGGCCTTCGCGGCTGGCGCCAACGACTATCTGGTGAAGCTGCCCGATTCCATCGAACTGGTGGCGCGGATCCGCTATCACTCGCGCTCCTATCTGGCGCTGGTGCAGCGCGACGAGGCCTACCAGGCCTTGCGCCAGAGCCAGCAGCAGTTGCTGGAAAGCAATATGGAGCTGCGCCGCCTGACGAACTCCGACGGCTTGACCGGGCTGGGTAACCGCCGTTATTTCGACGAATACCTGAACGCCGAATGGCAGCGCGCGCGCCGCGACGGCCGCGAGATCAGCATGTTGATGATCGACGTGGACCACTTCAAGTCCTACAACGACACCTACGGCCACATCGCGGGCGACGAAGCGCTCAAGCGCGTGGCCAACACCATTTTCGCCAGCTGCGACCGGTCTACCGACCTGGCGGCGCGCTTTGGCGGGGAAGAGTTCGCGCTGGTGCTGCCGGGCACGCCCGCGGGCAGCGCGAGGCTGGCCGCCGAGAAGCTGCGGCGTGCCGTGGAAGCCATGCAGATTCCACAGAAAGACACGGGTTCGGGCCCCTGGCTGACGGTCAGCATCGGCACCGCCACGGCGGTGCCGACCGGCGACCAGCCGTGCACCGACCTGATCCTGGTGGCCGACCGCGGGCTGTACCAGGCCAAGCGCCAGGGACGCAACCGCGTCGTGCCAGGCCAGATGCCGCCTGCGGCGGAGTAGGCCGCCAGCCCAGCACGGCCAGGACCGGCTCGCGCGGCGGCGCGTTGCGCCGGTAAAGCTGCCGCCGGACCCGCGCGGTCTACAGATGCAGTTTGGTCGACGACTTCACTTCATGCATCGACAGCGTGCTTAGCAGTTCCTTCACGCCGGGAAGCGTCCGCAGGCGGTTGCGCACGAATTCGGAATAGGCGTCGAAGTCCCGCGCCACGATGTGCAGCAGGTAGTCGTGCTGGCCGGTCGTGTTGTGGCAGGCCAGGACTTCGGGCATGGCGGCCACGGCTGCCTCGAACGCGTGGCACAGCTTTTCAGTGTGGTTTTCCAGCGAAATGCTGACGAACGCCACCACTCCCATCCCCAGCGCGCGGCGGTCAAGAATGGCCTGATACCCGCGGATGACGCCCGACGTCTCCAGCCGCTTCAACCGTTTCCAGCAAGGCGATGCCGACAGCGAGACGCGCTCGGCCAGTTCCGCGTTGCTCAGGCGGCCATCTTCTTGAAGGATTTTCATGATTTTCCAATCGATCGCGTCAAGTTGATGTAACAGGGCATTGTCTTTCATAAATCGGTTCTGGTAAGAAATAACGTTTCCTATTATCGCGGTCTTGTGACTGAAATGGAAAGAATATTGGGTTGGCCTGCGCCCATACTGCAAGACATCCCGAGGCAGCCGGCGCTATCGTCTTCGAATGCGAAACGCGCCTGCCCGGTCGGCTGGAACCCCAGAGCAAGAGGCACACCATGACGTATTCGACCTATCACAAGAAAGAGTTTTTTGGCCGTCCGCTGCATGCCGAGACGCAGATGATGTCGTATGGCTACGATCCCTTCCTGTCGGAAGGGGCGGTCAAGCCGCCCGTTTTCCTGACGTCCACGTTCGCGTTCCGCTCGGCCGAGGACGGCGCGGCGTTTTTCGATCTGGTGTCCGGGCGCAAGCCGCTGCCGCAGGGCGAATCGGCCGGGCTGGTGTACAGCCGATTCAATCATCCCAACCTGGAAATCGTGGAAGACCGGCTGTCCTTGCTGGACGGTTCCGAGGATGCCGCCGTGACCTCAAGCGGCATGGCGGCCATCAGCGCGGTGCTGATGGCTTTCCTGCGGCCCGGCGACCAGTTGGTGCAATCGCTGCCGCTGTATGGCGGCACCGAGACACTGATTGCGAAGATCTTTCCGGAGTGGGGCATCGGGTCGCATCCGATCCAGGACGGCTTGTCGCCCAAGCACATGCGCGCCGCGCTGGAAGCCGCCGCGGCCAAGGGGCCGGTGCGCGTGTTCTATGTGGAGACGCCAGCCAACCCCACCAATTCGCTGATCGATTTCGAGGCCATGAAGAACGAGCTGGACGCGTTCGAGTCGCGCCACGGCTACCGGCCGATCTCGGTGTGCGACAACACGCTGCTGGGTCCGATCTTCCAGAAGCCGGCCGAGCACGGCGTGGACCTGTGCGTGTATTCGCTGACGAAGTACGTGGGCGGCCATAGCGATCTGGTCGCGGGCGCCGTCACGGGCACGAAGGACCTGATCAAGAAGGTGCGCGCGATCCGCAGCGCGTTCGGCTCGCAGCTGGATCCGCATTCGTGCTGGATGATCACGCGGTCGATGGAGACCGTGGTGCTGCGCATGAAACAGGCGGCGCGCACGGCCACCAAGGTGGCGCAGTGGCTGGCGGGCAACCCGTACGAAAAGGTGCAGATCTTCCATCCCGAGATGATGACGGACCGTGCCTATCAAGAGGTCTACAAGCGTCAATGCACCGGGCCGGGGTCGACGTTCGCCTTCGTGCTGGACGGCGGGCGCGAGCGCGCCTTCCGCTTCATCAACGCGCTGCACCTGTTCAAGTCGGCGGTCAGCCTGGGCGGCACCGAATCGCTGGTCTGCCATCCGGCGTCGACCACGCATTCGGGCGTGCCGGCGGCCGAGCGCGATGCGGCGGGCGTGTCGGAAGGGTTGATCCGCATCTCGATCGGGCTGGAGCACGAAGAGGACTTGATCGCGGACATGGACAACGCCTTCCGCAAGCGCTGACCGGGCCGTGCGCCAGGGCCAGGCCTGGCGCGCGCCGTCCTGCAGCTTGAAGACGCCTATGCGGTTTGCGCCGGCCGGCGCGGGCGGTTCAGCAGCACGAACCCGGCGGTCGCCAGCAGCATCACCGTGGCGGTCGCGATTACCACCGCGTAGCCGGTATCGAAGGCCGACTTGGCAACCATTGTCAGTGTCGCCGCCAGATCGGCCGGCAGGCCTTCGGCCACCATCAGCGCATCGTCCAGGCTGTCGCGCACGGTTGCGGCCTGCGGCACGCCGGCGGGCACGTCCAAGGTCTGCGCATAGACGCCAGTCAGGATCGACCCCAGCAGCGTCACGCCCAGGGCGCCGCCCAGCTCGTACGACACCTCTTCGATAGAGGCCGCCATGCCCGCGCGTTCCGGCGTGGCGCTTTGCATGATGGAGCTGGACGCCGCCGTCATCGTGGCGCCGATGCCCATGCCCAGCACGGTCAGGCTGGTCATCTGCGCGATGAACGATCCGTCATAGCTCCACAGGTAGCCACCCATGCCGGCGCCCGAGACGGTCAGCGCCAGGAACATCAGGCGGGGGCCGCGCATGTAGGCCAGCAGCCAGCCCGCCAGCGGGCCCGCGACGAAGGCGGCTATCGGCAGCGGCAGGATGTAGAGTGCGGCCTCGATCGGCGACATGCCCAGCACCAGTTGCAAGCGTTGGCTGAACGCCAGTTCCATGCCGAACAAGGCGGCACCCGCGAACAGCGCGGCGGCGACGCCCGAGCTGAACGTGGCATTGCGGAAAATGGCGAAGTCGATCAGCGGATACGGGCGGCGGCGTTGGCGGCGCACGAATACCGTCAGCATCGCGACGCCCGCCACGCACGCCACGCCGGCGTGCAGCCAGGACGTGGTGGCCTTGCCCAGTTCCTTCAGCGCATAGGCGCAAAGGATCAGTCCGACCATGACTTGCAACGAACCGGCCAGGTCCCAGGGACGCGCGGCGCTGGGCCGGCTGGCGGGAATGCAGCGCCAGGCCAGCGGCAACGCCAGCAACACGATCGGCACGTTGATCAGGAACACCGAGCCCCACCAGAAATGCTCCAGCAGCACGCCGCCCACGACGGGGCCCAGCGCTGCGCCACCGGAAGCGACCGAGGCCCAGATTCCGATGGCGACCGCGCGTTCGCGTTCGTCAGCGAAGGTGAGGCGGATGATGGACAGCGTGGCCGGCATCATCATGGCGGCGCCCACCGCCAACAGCACGCGCGCCGCGATCAAGGCGGGGGCGGCGGGCGAATAGGCGGCGGCCAGGGAGGCCACGCCGAAGACGGCCAGGCCCATCATGAACAGGCGCTTGTGCCCCAGCCGGTCGCCCAGGGTGCCCATGCCCAGCAGCAGGCCGGATACGACCAGCGCGTAGACGTTCACGATCCATAGTTTGGCCGACGCGCTGACGCCGAGGTCATGCGTGAGCCGGGGCAATGCGGTGTACAGCACCGTCATGTCCACAACGATCAACAGCAAGGCGATGGACACGATGGCCAGCACCAGCCAACGGCGCGGATCGGCCGTGGCGACAGCGTTCGAATGAATCCGCTGCATGGTTCTACTCCTGTGAGGCAACTGCAAGCCGGGCGGCCGCCAATGCGTGGCGCCGGCTTCAAGTCGGGCATTATCCATCTGTATATTTGCCAAAAGAAGTTTGATTCCATCTATAAAATAGATGGATATAAGGAGGCGCCATGCAATGGACCCTGGATCAACTCCGCCAATTCGTCGCGGCGGCGGACGCCGGCTCGTTTTCCGCCGCGGCACGCGGGCTGGGCCGCGCCCAGTCCGCCGTCAGCACCTCGGTCGGGCTGCTGGAAGCGGACCTGGGCGTGGAACTGTTCGACCGGTCTCGGCGTAATGCCACGCTGACTCCCGTGGGCGAAGTGATGCTGCAAGAAGCCCGCGAACTGCTACGTCAGGCAAGCGGCCTGGACCAGCGCGCGTTGTCGTTCGCCGCGGGGCAGGACGCGCGGCTGTCCATCGCGCTGGACGAAGCCTTGCCGTATCAGGTGCTGGGCGCACTGGTGCTTGAGCTTGCCGCGCGCTTTCCGGCGCTGGAACTGACGCAGTTGAATGGCACGGCGACCGAGGTGGCGGACTACGTGCGGCAAGGCCGCGCCAGCATCGCCTTCCACTTTGACCGGGGTGATCCCGGCAGCGCCTTCGCGCACCGCTATCTGGGCAATGTGGAGCAGGCCATCTTCGTGGCGTCGGGGCACCCGCTGGCGGCGCTGGCCGAGGTGACGCGCAGCGATCTGGCGCGCTATCGGCAACTGGTCATGCAGATGGAGGGGGTGGACGACGTGGTGCTGAGTCCGGCCGTGTGGCGCACCGACAGCTTCTATAGCATCGCCGGCATGGTGGCGGACGGTCTGGGCTGGGCGATCCTGCCATTGAACATCGCGGAATACGAGAGCTTTCGCACGACGCTCGCGCGCGTGCCGTGCGTGGGCCTGTCTTTGCCGATGCTGTCCGTGCGGACCTTATGGCTGCAAGGCGCATCGCTCACCGCCACCGAAACCTGGCTGCAGCAGCGCATGGGCCAACTATTGGGGGCGGGGACCTAGCTGAGCAGGGCGGTGACCAGGTCGCCGCCTGCCTGGACGTCGTCCGTGAAGTTCAGCGCTGTCTGGACGTGCTCCAGGTGTTCGTCCATCAGCGCGCAGGCCCGTTCGGCATCGCCCGCGCGGGCGGCCTCGATGAAGGCGTGGTGTTCTTGCGACGAGCAACTGGCGTCGTGCGAACTTTGATACAGCACCGTGATCACGGCGCTACGCGCGGAGAGCTCGCGCAGCATGCCCGTCAACACCGAATTGCCCACGGCCTCGGCCAGCAGGATATGGAAATGGCCCAGCAGATAGTTACGCTTCTGCACGTCACCGCTTTCCAGCGCCCGGCGCTCTTCGGCCAGATGGGCGTCGATGCGGCGGTAGTCGGCGGCAGTGGCGGTGGCCACGAATTCCTTGGCCAGCGCGGCCTCGAGGATGCGGCGCACGGCGTAGACCTCGCGGGCCTCGTTCGCGTCTGGCTTGCTGACGAAGGCGCCCTTGTCGGGCACGATGTTGATCAGCTTGTCTTTGGACAGCATCAGCAGCGCTGCTCGGATCTTGGTGCGGCTGACCTTGTAGACACGCGCCAGCGCTTCTTCGCGCAGCCGGGTGCCGGGCGGCAGCTTGTGCGCCACGATGGCGGCGGCCACTTCGCGGGCGATATCGTCGGCGCTGGGATCTGGCTGGACTTCCTGGGTCATGGGGCGCGGCAGGGGCTGCCGGGAGGGAAAAACCATCGGGCAGCCAGTCTATCAAAAAGCCGAACAGGAAAGGCAGACATTTTTTGAATACAAAAATGGCATGCAATCCTGGCCGGATTTTTCCCTTTCAGCGCGTGGAAACGCTGCTTCCCGGTCATTCAGGAAGCAGCGGGCAACTGAAGTCGCGTGGGGCGCGTCAGTTTTTGGCCATCAGCCCCAGGTACTCGATCAGGTCCTTTTCCTTAATGTAGGTGGCCTGGGCCCAATCCTTGTAGTCCTGGCTATTGCGGTAGGCCGGTTCCTGGTTCAGCTGCTTCATGACCTCGACGCTGGCCGGGTCGAACAGGGCCTTCTTGAACGCGTCATGCAGCGTCTTCACGACGGCGGGGTCCATGCCCTTGGGGCCGGCCAGGCCGTAGGGCGAGGTGGACACGACCTTGTAGCCCAGCTCCTGCGCCGTGGGCACATCGGGCCAGCGGGTGGTGCGCTTGTCGCCGAAGGTCACCAGCAGCCGCATTTTGCCGGCGTCCACGAACTGGTCCCACCCCGTGGCGTCGCTTTGCGCCATGACGTGGCCGCCCAGCAGCGCCTGCTGCATGTCGGCATTGCCCTTGAAGGGCACGTGGTTCAGCTTGACCTTGGCGTTGATGGCGATTTCCTCGATCAGCAGATGCGGCGACGAGCCGATGCCGGTGGAGCCGTAATCGATCTTGCCGGGGTTCTGGCGGGCCGCCTCGATGTATTCGTTGAACGTCTTGTACGGCGAATCCGAACGCACCGTGAAGCCGAAGGTATAGCCCGACAGGCCGATGATGAAGCTGAAGTCGTTGATGGGATCCCAGCTGCTTTTCTGCATATAGGGCATGCGCAGCATCGCCAGCGTGTACAGGCTGATCGTGTAGCCGTCGGGCTTGGCGGTGCGGGCCATCGTGGCGGTACCCAGCGTGCCGCCGGCGCCCGGGCGGTTCTCGACGATGACGGGCTGCCCCAGGTACTTCGAGGCGTCCTGCGCCACGATGCGCAGGTGGCGGTCGGTGGAGCCGCCGGCCGGGAACGGCACGATCAGCGTGATCGGCTTGCTGGGGAACGCGGATTCCGCGCTAGCGGCAAGCGGCAGCGCGGCGCCGGCGGCGGCGAACAGCAGGGCGCCCAGGCAGGCGCGTCGCAGAGGCTTCTTGAGCATGGGGTTGTCTCCAGTGATGTTGTTATGGCTTGTGATGGTGCGTGGGGCGGCGTCGGATCAGTCGCGCAGGGCGACTTTCACCGGCAGTCGCGCCAAGGCGTCGCGCAGTTGCTCCTTCAGCGGCGCGGGCGTGCCGGGCGCCGCTTCGACGGCGACGTCCGGTTGCGCATCGGCCAGCACGCGGAAGATCTTGCCGTCTTCCGTCAGGCCAGCCGCTTGCAAGGTTCGCGCCACCACGGCCTCTACCGACACGGCAGTGGCCAGGCGACGCAAATCGGGTTTGTAGATCTTGCCCACGTTGGTCATGGGCATGGCATCCAGCACGATGACGCGCTTGGGCCGCGCCGGCCCTTCGTCGACATGCGCGGCGGCATAGGCGACAAGTTCGGCTTCGGTCGCCTGGGCGCCGTCGGCGAGGGTCACGAAGGCCACGGGCAGTTCGCCCGCGTAGGCGTCCGGGGCGCCGACCGCGGCGCACAGGTGCACTGCGGGGTGCGTGGCCAACGCGTCTTCGATGGTCTTGGGGTCGATATTGTGGCCGCCGCGGATGATCAGGTCCTTGGCGCGGCCCTGCAGATGCAGCCGGCCCTGTTCGTCCATGAACCCCACGTCGCCGCTGATCAGCCAGCCGTCTTCGGTGAAGGCCCGTGCCGTGTCTTCGGGGTCGAGGAAACCGGGGATCACGTTGGGCGCCTTGAACAGCACCATGCCGGCCGTGCCCACGGGCAGGTCGCGCGCCGCCTGGCCCGATGGGACGTCCAGGCCCACGATCCGCACCTGCACATACGGCAGCGGGAACCCCACGCAGTTCACGGGGAACTCCGAGCCCGGCGGCGTGATGGACGAAATACCGGCCATTTCGGTCATGCCCAGGCTTTCGTTCACATGCAGCCCGAACAGGCGCTTGAAGCGCGCGGCAAGCTCGGCGGGCAGCGGCGCCGCGCCGGTGCGGCAATAGCGCAGCGACGAGATATCCGCGCCATCCAGCGGCACCTCCGCCAGCGCGGCCAGGATAGTCGGCACGCCCTGTAGCGAGGTGGCGCGGTGCTTCTCCACCAGCCGCCAGTAGTTGCGCAACACGTCGCGGTTGCGCAGCAGCATCGTGGTGGGGATGACGGTTTCCACGCCGGCCGACAGGGCGGCCAGCGAGGCCGGCAGCACGCCCGCCACGTGGAACAGCGGGTAGCCGTTGATGACCACGTCGCCCGGCCCGGCGTTCTGCAACTGCACGGCGGCCCAGGCGGTGAAGACCTGGTTGGCATGCGTGTGGATGGCCAGCTTGGGCGCGCCCGTAGTGCCGCCCGTGTGGAAGTACGCCGCGACGTCGCTGGCGCGGATCACGCGTTCGCTCAGCAGGCGGTCGTCGGGTTGCGCCGAGCGGTTGGCATTGAAGTCCAGCGCATGGTCGGGCAGGGCGGGGCGGGCCGACAGGGGTTCGTCCAGCGGCGCCACGCGCAGCAGCGTCCGCAGCGTGGGGACGCGTTCGCGCAGCCGCAGGGCCTTGGACCAGGTGCCGCATTCGGCGTCGGAACCATAGGCGATCAGCACCTTGGCACGGGCCGTCGTCATCAGGGAGGCCAGCTTGTCTTCGGTCAGCAACGGATTCAGCGGCTGGACGATGCCGGCGGCCTCGCTGCCCCACAACGCCAGATGGTATTCCAGGCAGCCGGGCAGCATCACGCCGACCGCGTCGCCCGCGCGCACACCCAGGTCATGCAGCAGGTTGGCGGTCTGGTGAATGCCGGCCAGCAGTTCCCGATAGCTCCAGCGCACCGCCTCGTCGTCCGGGTCGGCTGTGCGCAGGAAGGTCAGCGCGGTCTTGTCGCCGAAGGCTGCGGCCGAATTGCGGAAGAGCTCGTAGGTGCTTTGCACCGTCAGCGTTTCGGCCAGCGGCCGCGATTGCAGCCGTTGCACGTCGGCGGCGCTGCGCACGGGAAATGGCGCCGCGAAGGGGCGCGACAAGGGCGGGGCGGTATAAGCCTGCGTCATGTCCTGGCGTCCTCTGTTCAAGCCTGCCCCAGCGCGATGTAGCGGCGCAGGTGGTGGTCTTCGTCGCCCAACTGGTGGTCGATCATCACCAGGCGCTTGGCGTAGTGCGCCAGCGGCAGTTCCCAGGTCATGCCGATACCGCCATGCAACTGGATGCTCTCTTCAGCCACCAGCGTCCCAATGCGGCCGATGGTGTATTTGGCGGCGGACAGCGCGCGTTCGCGGAAGGCGCGGTCGGGGTGGTCGAGCGCGGCGGCGGCATTGATCACGGCCGAGCGCGCCTGTTCGATTTCCAGCAGCACGTCCGCCATGCGGTGCTGCAGGGCCTGGAAGCTGCCGATGGGTGTGCCGAACTGGCGGCGCGTGCGCAGGTATTCCAGCGTGGCGTCGCGGGCGCATTCCATCGCGCCTACGGCTTCCGCGCATAACGCCAGGATGCCGCGGCCCGTGGCGCCTTCCAGCAGCGTAAAGCCCGCGCCGGCTTCGCCCAGCAGCGCCTCCGGTGCGAGTTGCACGTTGTCCAGGCCGACCTCGGCAGCGCGTCCCCCGTCGATCAGGCCGTAGCCGCGCACCGACAGGCCGGGCGTGCCGGCGCTGACCAGGAACAGGCTGATGCCGGCCTCGTCGTCTTCCGCGCCCGCCGTGCGGGCCGACACCAGGAACAGGTCCGCGTGTTCGCCCGCCGTCACGACCGCCTTGGCGCCGTTGAGCACCCAGCCGGCGCCCGCGCGTTCTGCGCGGGTGCGCACCTGCGCCAGGTCATAGCCCGATTCCGGCTCGGCGTGCGCCAGCGCGGCGGTGATGGCGCCCGCGATCAGGCCGTCCAGCGCCTCGCGTTGCGCCGGCGCGCCGGCTGCGGCGATGGCGCTGCCCACCATCAGCGCGTCCAGGAAGGGTTCCACGACCAGTCCGCGGCCCAGTGCTTCAAAGACCACCGATATATCGAATCCGGCGCCGCCCAGGCCGCCGTCGGCTTCGGAGAACAGCGCGCCGATGGCGCCCAGTTCGGCGTAGCGGCGCCAGAAATCCACGCTGTAGCCCTGCGCCGATTGCGCGTGGCGTTCGCGGGTGGTGAAGTCGTACTGCTCGGCGACAAAGCGGCGCAGCATGTCGGACAGCATGCGCCGGTCTTCAGTGTGTTCAAAATTCATGGCCGGCCCTTACAGTCCCAGGATCATCTTCGAGATGATGTTCTTCTGGATTTCATTGGAGCCGCCGAAAATCGACAGCTTGCGGTTGTTGAAGTACTGCGCCGCGGCGCTGTCGGCGCCTTCCGGCCCGATGGGCGGGGCGTCATAGCCGTCATGCAGCGCCTCGGGTACGAACGGGCGCGCATAGGGGCCCATGGCGCGACGGTTCAACGCGGTGATCTCTTGCCGGATCTGCGTGCCGCGGATCTTCAGCATCGAGCTCTCGGCGCCCGGCGCGCCGCCGCCGGCCACGGCCGCCACGACGCGCAGGTTGGTGGTGCGCATGTTGGCCAGTTCGATTTCGACGCGCGCCAGGCGGGCGGCGAAATCCGGGTCCTCGGCCAGCGGGCGGCCGTGCTTCTTCTGGCGGGCGGCCACGGCTTTCAGGCGTTCCAGCGCCGCGGCGGATTGGCCCACGCCGGCGATGTTGGTGCGTTCGTAGGTCAGCAGGTACTTGGCGCAGGTCCAGCCGCGGTTCTCTTCGCCCACCAGGTTTTCGACGGGCACACGCACGTCCGAGAAGAACACTTCGTTGACTTCGTGCTCGCCGTCCAGCGTGATGATGGGGCGCACTTCGACGCCGGGGCTGTTCATGTCGACCAGCAGGAAGCTGATGCCTTCCTGGCGGCGGCCTTCCTGCGAGGTGCGCACCAGGCAGAAGATCATGTTGGCGTACTGGCCCAGCGTGGTCCAGGTCTTCTGGCCGTTGACGATGTAGCTGTCGCCGTCGCGGACGGCGGTCGTCTTGACGGAAGCCAGGTCCGAGCCCGCTCCCGGTTCGGAGTAGCCCTGGCACCACCAATCGCTGCCATCCAGGATGCGCGGCAGCCAGTACCGGCGCTGTGCGTCGGTGCCGTACTTGATCAGCACGGGCCCCAGCATGCTCAGCCCGAAGGGCACGATGCGGGGCGCCGCCGCCAACGCGCATTCATTGTCGAAGATGAATTTCTGCGTGGCGCTCCAGCCGGTGCCGCCGTATTCCACCGGCCAGTGGCTGGCGAGCCAGCCTTGCTGGTTCAGGATGGCGTGCCATTCGACCATGTCGGCGCGCGCCAGCAGCTTGCCCTGGCCGACCTTGTCGGACAGGCGTTGGGGCAGTTTGGCCGCCAGGAATGCGCGGACGTCGTCGCGGAAGGCGTTTTCTTCGGGGGTGAATTCCAGGTCCATGTCGGTCCTTAATAGATTTCAAACAGGCCTGCCGCGCCCATGCCGCCGCCGATGCACATCGTGACGACGGCATAGCGGGCGCCGCGGCGGCGGCCTTCGATCAGCACATGGCCGGCCAGACGTGCGCCGGTGACGCCGAACGGGTGGCCCAATGCGATGGAGCCGCCGTCCACGTTCAGGCGGTCCATGGGGATGCCCAGCTTTTCCTGGCAGTACAGCGCTTGCGACGCGAAGGCTTCGTTCAGTTCCCAGAGGTCGATGTCCTGCACCTTCAGGCCGTGGCGCGCCAGCAGCTTAGGCACGGCGTAGACGGGGCCGATGCCCATTTCGTCGGGTTCACAACCGGCGATGGCCAGGCCACGGAACGCGCCCAGGGGGCGGATGCCGGCGCGTTGCGCGTCGCCTGCTTCCATCAGCACGCAGGCCGCCGCGCCGTCGGACAACTGCGACGCGTTGCCGGCGGTGACGAACTGGCCGTCGCCGCGCACGGGTGCAAGCCCTGCCAGGGCTTCGTAGGTGGTGCCCGGACGGTTGCAGGTGTCTTTGTCCACCGTCACTTCACGCTCGCTGACGGCGCCGGTGGCGCGGTCGGTGACGGACATGGTGGTGGTGACGGCGACGATTTCTTCGCGGTAGCGGCCGGCGGCCTGGGCGGCTTCGGTGCGCGCATGGCTTTGCGCGGCGAAGCGGTCCTGGGCTTCGCGGCTGATGCCGTAGCGGGCTGCCACGATGTCGGCGGTTTCGATCATGGGCAGGTAGAGCTCGGGCTTGTTGGCCACGATCCACGGGTCCATGCCACTGACGCCGTCGTCACGGGTGCGGATCTGCGACACGAGTTCCACGCCACCCGCGATCGCGGCGGGCGCGCCATCGGTCACGATGCGGCCGGCGGCCGAGGCGATGGCTTGCAAGCCCGATGCGCAATAGCGGTTGACGGTGGCGCCGCCAACGCTGACGGGCAGGCCGGCGCGGATCACCGCCTGGCGGCCGATGTTGCGGCCCGTGGCGCCTTCGGGATAGCCGCAGCCGATGAAGGCGTCTTCGATCAGCGCGGGGTCGATGCCGGCGCGGTCGACCGCGGCGCGTACCGCGTGGGCCGCCAGTGTGGGGCCGGCGATCAGGTTGAATTCACCGCGCCCCGCCTTGGTGATGGGGGTGCGGGCGGTAGAGACGATAACGGCTTCGCGCATGGGAGGTTCCTGTGGAATGAGGTCGGATCGAAAGCGGGGGAAGCGGAATCCGCGGCTTAGCCAGCCTGGTTCAGGCTGGCGAAATTGCGGCCGGACTCGACCAGCTGCACGAGCAGCGGCGACGGCTTCCAGAACGCGGGGTCTTCGCGGGCGTAGCTGCGGATGTCGGCCAGCACCTGGTCCAGGCCCACACTGTCGGCGTAATGCATGGGGCCGCCGCGGTAGCGCGGGAAGCCGTAGCCGGACAGGAACACCACATCGACGTCCGACGGCCGTAGCGCGATGCCCTGATGCAACACGTTGGCCGCTTCGTTGATCATGGCGGCCAGATAGCGGCGCTGGATGTCTTCACGCGAGAACGGGCGCGGCGCGACGCCGGCGCGGCGGCGTTCTTCGTCGATGATGGCCAGCACCTCGGGGTCGGGCGTGCCGACGCGGGCGCCGTCGGGATACAGGTAGAAGCCGCGCCCCGTCTTTTGACCGAACCAGCCGCGTTCGCACAGGCGGTCGGGGATCTGCACATAGCGTAGCGCCGGATCGCGCGTGGCGGCGCGGCGCTTGCGGGTCGCCCAGCCGATGTCGCCGCCGGCCAGGTCCGCCATCTGGTAGGGCCCCATCGGATAGCCGAATTCGCGTACTGCCGCGTCGATGTCGTAAGGCGATGCGCCGTCTTCCATCATCATGTCGGCCGCCTGGCGGTGCACGGCCAGGATGCGGTTGCCGATGAAGCCGTCGCACACGCCGGCGCGCACCGGCGTCTTGCGCAACCGCCGCGCCAGTTCGAACCCGGTGGCCACGGTGTCCGCCGCCGTCTGATCGCCCACCACGATTTCCAGCAGTTTCATGATGTTGGCGGGGGAAAAGAAGTGCAGCCCCAGCACATCGGCCGGCCCGCGCGTGGCCGAGGCGATGCGGTTCACGTCCAGGTACGAGGTGTTCGTGGCCAGCACGGCACCGGGCTTGGCCACGCGGTCCAGTTGGGCGAAGACGGCAAGCTTGACGTCCATGTCCTCGAACACGGCTTCGATGATCAGGTCGGCGTCGCCCAGCGCGTCATAGGTGGTCGCGCCTGTGAAGCGCGCCATCCGGCCGTCGCGCTCGTCGGGCGTGATGCGGCCTTTCTTGACCAGCAGGTCGTATACCTGGGCCACGCGCGCGCGGCCGCGTTCCAGCGCGGCCTCGTCCTGTTCGACCATCACGACCGGCAGGCCGGCATCCAGCACCGACACGGCGATGCCCGCGCCCATCGTGCCGCCGCCCACCACGCCGACTTCCTCCAGCCGGCGGGGCCGCGCTTCTTTCAATTCAGGGATCTTGGCGGTTTCGCGCTCCGCGAAAAAGGCGTGCACCAGCCCGGCGCGCTGCGGGCTTTCCAGGCATTGCAGGAACAGGGCGCGTTCGGTGCGCAGGCCCTCGTCGAAAGGTTGTTCGATGGCGGCGCGCACGGCCTCGACGATCTTCGCGGGCGAGTACAGGCCGCGCAACGTCTTGGCGACCTGCTCGGCGGCAGCGGATGCTTCAGTCAGTGCCGCGGCCTTGTCG
>NZ_JABBJN010000055.1 GCF_012928505.1 Achromobacter sp. Bel
CGGTGCGCGCGCTGTGGCCCGCCGGCGAAACAGCGGCCAGCGACCGGCTGGCCGCCTTTGCCGACGGCGCCATCGATGCTTATAAGGACGAGCGCGACTTCCCCTCACTGCCCGGCACCAGTTGCCTGTCGCCCTATCTGGCGGCGGGCGTGCTGTCGCCCGGCCAGGCGCTGCGCGCGGCGCTTGCCGCCAACCATGGCGAACTGGACAGCGGCAAGGCCGGCGCCGCCACCTGGATCAACGAACTGCTATGGCGCGAGTTCTATCAGCATCTGCTGGCCGCCTACCCGTCGCTGTCCATGCATCAGCCCATGAAGCCGGAAACCGCCGCGGTGCCCTGGCGCGATGCGCCCGCGGACCTGCACGCCTGGCAGAGCGGGCAGACGGGCATCCCCATCGTCGATGCCGCCATGCGCCAGTTGCTGGCGCTGGGCTGGATGCACAACCGGCTGCGCATGGTCACCGCCATGTTCCTGTCGAAAAACCTGCTGATCGATTGGCGGCTGGGCGAAGCCTGGTTCATGGCGCAACTGGTGGATGGCGACCTGGCCGCCAACAACGGCGGCTGGCAATGGAGCGCGTCCACTGGCGCCGACGCGGTGCCCTACTTCCGTGTGTTCAACCCCTTGTCGCAGTCCCGCCGCTTCGATCCCCGCGGCGTATTCCTGCGGGAATGGCTGCCCGAACTGGCGCACCTGGATGATCAGGCCATCCACGACCCCAGCCCGATGGAACGCGCCGCCGCCGGCTATCCCCTGCCCATCGTGGATCTTGCCCAAAGCCGGTTGCGCGCGCTGGAGGCGTTTGGCAACCTGCCCAGCGCGTGAGCCTGGGCATTCTTGCTTACTTTTTGAATAACATTTCAATATATTGATGTGGATCAACCCCGCGTACGTCTCCCTCCCCGATGATCCCGGGCTTGCCCCCCGCCCCGCCCATCACAGGACGACAGACGCATGCGCAACAATCAGCCGGTATACGACAAGGAATACACGCTTCACGACGAGCAGTACCTGATCTCCCGCACTGACGCCCGTGGCCGCATCATCTATGCCAATCCCGCGTTCGTGGAAGTCAGCGGTTTCTCGCGCGAGGAGCTCGTGGGCGCCGCCCACAACATCGTGCGCCACCCGGATATGCCCGAAGCGGCTTTCAAGGACCTGTGGTGCACCGTCCAGCGCGGTGAATCCTGGACCGGCGTGGTCAAGAACCGCCGCAAGGACGGCGGCTATTACTGGGTATTGGCGAACGTCACCCCAATCATCGAGCGTGGGGAAACCGTCTGTTATGCGTCCGTGCGCGTCAAGCCCACCGCCGCGCAGATAGACGCAGCGGCAAAGCTATATGCCGGACTTCGCGACGGCACGGCGCGACGCGTGCGGCTGGTGCGCGGCCAGGCGCGGCCAACCGGGGTCGCCGGCGTGCTGGCGTGGGCAAGACCGTGGCGCCTGACGGGCGTGCGCTCACGCATGCTGGCCTGGGCGATACTGGCGTCCTCCCTGTTCCTGGGCGCGGCCGGCGTCGCGCTGTACGGCATGTTCGACCGCATGCAACCCGAAGAACTGGCCATCGCCGCGGCCGTGCTGGCGGCTGGCGTGGTCCTCATCTTCGCCTCGGGCTGGGGATTCGCGCGCAGCATCTCGGGGTTGCTGGCGACGGCCACCGACTTCACCCGGCAGATCGCCGCGGGCAATCTCAGCACGCCCCTGCCCTCGGCCAGCCTGCGCGACGAGATCGGTGCCCTGAAGTTCTCGCTGGAAGTCATGCGCAAGAGCCTGGTCAGCATCACGCGCGACGTGCATGACGGCATCGAAAGCGCGCTGCACTCCGCCTCGGAAATCGCCGACGGCAACGAAGACCTGTCCGCGCATACGCAACGCCAGGCCGCGTCGCTGGAAGAAGCCGCGGCCAGCATGGAACAACTGGCCGCCACCGTGAAGCAGAACGCGTCGAACGCACATGGCGCGGACCGGATGGCCAGCCAGGCCTCGGACGTGGCCAGGCGCGGAGGCCAAGTCGTGAACGACGCCGTGGCCGCCATGCAAGGGATCGTCGACAGCTCCTCGCGCATCGCCGAAGTCGTCGGCCTCATCGACGGCATCGCTTTCCAGACCAACATCCTGGCGTTGAACGCCGCCGTCGAAGCGGCGCGCGCCGGCGAGGCCGGCAAAGGCTTCGCGGTGGTGGCGACCGAAGTGCGCAGCCTGGCGCAGAAGAGCGCCACCGCCGCCCGCGAAATCAAGGCCTTGATCGACGCCTCCAATGACCGCGTCAACGCCGGCGTGCGGCACGTGGAACGGGCGGGCGAAGCCATGCTGGATATCGTGGATTCCGTGCAGCAGGTGACGCAGATCATGAATGAGATCGCCGCGACGTCGACCGAACAGCACACCGGCATCGACAATGTCAGCCGCACCATTTCGGAGACGGATACGGCTGCGCAACACAATGCGGTGCGGGTCGAGCAAGCCGCGCTGGCCGTGGACGACCTGCGCACTCGCGGCGCGCAATTGCGCCACGCCATCGAAGTGTTCCGCGTGGCCGGCGGCCAGACCGTGCTACCCAGACGCGCGCCCGCGCCTGGGCCGGCGGGATTGATCGCGGCAGCCGGCGTCCGGCCGCTGTTGGAACGTCAGGCCTGATCGGCAAGGCAGGCCGACGGGGCGATCGGCCCGGGCGGGACCCTGAGGCTCCCGCGCCGGCACAAAGGCCGGCTCAGGCGCCGGCCGCGGCTTGCTTGTCCAGGCGCTTGATGAACACCTGCAATTCCTTTTCCACCTGCTTGTCCCCGCGCGCCAGGGCGGCTTGCAGGCCGGCGGTCCACGCCGCCCGGGCGCCGTCCAGGTCGCCCTGCCCCTGGCACGCCTTGCCCAGCCATTTCCATGCGACCGAGTAAGCCGGATCAAACGCCAACGCCGCCCGCAGGTGCGGCTCCGCTTCGCGAAAGCAATCCTGCTCGACATAGGCCTTGCCCAGCGAAAACCGCAGCAGCATGTTGTCGGTGCCCTTGGCCAGCATGGCCTCCAGACGTTCAATCATTCCTTCCATCGCGGTGCTCCTGCTGACACTTGAATATCATGGCGACATGATAGGACGGTCCTCTCCCAGCAGCACGAATGGCCCCTTGCGCACGCGGGAATAATCCCGTCGGCAACAAACGATCCGTTTCCTTGCGTTTCAAGAATACGCAGCCAGGGAATGCTTCCGTGAATACTCTGTCTGATGTTGAGTCTCGTCGTTGAAGGAACCGCCTGATGGCACGGTTGACCTCTTGGCTTTCCCGCGTCTTTCCCTTGGCTCTGCTCCCGCTGGCTGTCGGCGCGTTCGCCCAACAGGAAATCCAACCGCAAGCGCGTGATGCCGCTTTGGTGAATCGGGTGACCTGGGGCGCCACGCCGGCAGAACTGGCAGGTGCTCAGAAGATGGGGATTGACCGCTACTTGCAAGCCCAATTGCACCCGACAGCGCCGGACAAGCTGCCGGCGGCGATACAACGGCACGTCGACGCCTTGTCGATCTCGCGGCAATCGGACGAAGACGCACGGACGATCCAGATAGCCATCCGGCAAAAGGCAAAAGAACTGCCGGAAGATGAAAAGTTGCAGGCGAATCGCGAAGCACGGCAGATAGCAAACCAGCGTGCTGCCGATGTGAACGCGCGCGCGCTGTGGCGGGCGGTGTACGGCAATAATCAGCTACGGGACCAGATGACATGGTTCTGGATGAATCATTTCAACGTGAACTTTCAGAAAGGCGACATCGGCGTTTTTCTTTCCCAATACGAAGACCGTGCCATCCGCCCGCACGCGCTAGGAAAATTCCGCGACCTGCTGGTCGCCACCATGCAGTCGCCGGCAATGCTGATCTATCTGGACAACACCCAGAACTCGGCGGGCAAGATCAACGAGAACTACGCACGCGAGTTGATGGAACTGCACACGCTGGGCGTGGGCGGCGGCTATTCCCAGAACAATGTGCAGGAACTCGCACGGATCCTCACCGGCCTGGGTGTCGGAAGTACTCTGGACCCGCCGAAGGTCAAGCCGGCGTTGCGCGGACAGATCGTGCAGCAGGGCTATTTCCTTTTCAATCCCGCCCGCCACGATTACGGCACCAAGATGTTCCTGGGGCATACGATTGGCGGCGGGGGCATGCGGGAAGCCGAACAGGCGGCAGACCTCTTGGCCCGTCAGCCTGCCACCGCAGCGTTCATCAGTAGAAAACTGGCCGCCTACTTCGTCGGAGACGCACCGCCCGCGTCCCTGGTCGACAAGATGCGCCGAACATTCCTGGAAAAGGACGGCGACATTTCCGCAACGCTGCAGACACTGTTTGCGTCGCCAGAATTCGCAGCGTCGCTCAAACACGGTGTGTTCAAAGACCCCGTGCACTACGTGTACTCGTCACTGCGTCTGACCTATGACGGCATGCCGCCTATCACCAACAGCCAGGCGGGCGTCGTCCTGCTTAAGCGCCTCGGCCAGCCTTTGAATCAACGCCTGACGCCAGATGGCTATCCCCTAGCCCAATCGGATTGGTCCGGATCGGGGCAGATGACGATGCGCTTCGAGGTCGCCAACTTCATAGCCAGTGCCCCCCAAGTTCTCTATCGTGAAAGCCCCGACGATCGCCCGAAGAACGTCCCGCAACCACCGAATCTGCTGAAAACCCACGACTCGAACAGCCTTTTCTCGATGCTGTCGCCCCGTACGCGCGAAGTGATCGCACAGGCCAAATCGACGGTACTCGCCAACACCTACCTGCTGGCTTCGCCAGAGTTTATGCGCCGTTAGGAACCCTCATGGATCGACGCCGACTTCTTCAATCGATGGCAGCCGCCCCGCTGGTGCTGGGGGGCAGCCGCATCTATGCCGCCCCTGCGACTTCGGGAAACCGCCTGCTGGTGGTCTTCATGCGCGGCGCGTACGACGCAGCCAGCCTGCTGGTGCCCGCAAGCAGCGACTTCTATTATGAGTCCCGGCCCACCATCGCAATACCCCGGCCCGGCGGTGGCCCAGGGTCAGGACTGCCGCTGGCCGACGGCTGGGCATTGCATCCAGCACTGGCCGAAAGCTTGCTGCCATTCTATGAAAAGCGCCAATTGACGTTCGTGCCGTTTGCGGGCACCGACGACCTCAGCCGCAGCCATTTCGAAACGCAAAGCAGCATTGAACGCGGCGTAGGCGGGGGTCAGAACAGCAACTACCGATCCGGGTTCCTCAACCGGCTTGCCGCCACGCTGAATGCCAAACGGTCTCAGCCCGCCGCCTTCACCTCTGAAGTGCCACAGATATTCCGGGGCGACGCCCGCATTCCCAACATCGACCTGATGGGAGCAGGAAGCAAATCCCGCCTGAGCGACGACGATGCGCGCGTCATCGCTTCGCTCTACGAAGGCACTGATCTGCACGCAGCCGTCACCGAAGGGCAGCGCGTCATGGGCGCCGCACGCTCGGAAATCGATGCCGAAATGAAGGCTGCCAACGGCAACGCCATCTCCACCGACAAGCTTGAACTTGAGATCCGGCGCATCGCCCGCTTCATGACCGACCGCTACAACCTCGGCTTTGTCGATGTCGGCGGCTGGGATACCCATGTAGGGCAAGGCGCCGCATCCGGCGGGCTCGCCAACCGTTTGGGCCAACTCGGCCGCGCACTGGCCGCCTACGCCGAAGAAATGGGCCCTGCATGGCGGCAGACGACCGTCGTCGTCATCAGCGAATTCGGCCGGACCTTCCGCGAAAACGGCAACAAAGGCACCGACCACGGGCACGGCACGGTGTATTGGGTCATGGGTGGCAATGTGCAGGGCGGACGGATCGCGGGCCGGCAGGTGGCGGTCAAGCGCGACACCCTCTTCCAGGACCGCGACTACCCCGTCCTGAACGAATACCGGGCCGTCTTCGCCGGCTTGTTCTCGCGGCTGTACGGGCTGGACAAGGCACGCCTGGCGCAGGTGTTCCCGGGCGTGGCGCCGCTGGACTTGAAGCTGGTCTGAGCCCCTCCCGCGCTAGCGGGCCCAGGCGCTACACTCGACGGCAGGCAACGCACTGGCGCCCTCGCGTCCAGACGCCTGACACAGGAGCCCGCATGAGCAAGATCTACGATTTCACCGCCCGCGACATCAACGGGGAGGACCGGTCGCTGGACAGCTACCGCGGCCGCGTGCTGCTGGTCGTGAACGTCGCCTCCAAGTGCGGCTTCACGCCGCAGTACGCGGGCCTGGAAGAACTCTACCGCTCGCTGCGCGACGACGGCCTGACGGTGCTGGGCTTTCCCTGCGACCAGTTCGGCCACCAGGAACCCGGCACTGAAGCCGAGATCCGCGACTTCTGCTCGACGCAGTACGACATCACCTTCCCGCTGTACGCCAAGATCGACGTCAATGGCGCCGACGCGCACCCGCTGTATCGCTGGCTGAAGGGCGAAAAGCCCGGCGTCTTCGGCACCGAAGGCATCAAGTGGAACTTCACCAAGTTCCTGGTCGGCCGCGACGGCCAGGTCATCAAGCGCTACGCGCCCACCGACACGCCCTCGGGCCTGAAGGACGACATCGTCCAGGCGCTCTCCGCGCCCGTCTGAGGCCAGGCGCCCCGCCTACCGCAACGGCGGCAGGCGACGGCGCACCGTGTGCGCCTTGACGATGGCGGTATTGGTTTCAGCGAATTCCGTCACGCGCTCAAGAATGCCGTCCAGGTGCGAAATCGACCGCAGCACCACGCGGGCGATGAAGCAATCATCCCCCGTCACCTTGTCGCACTCTACGAATTCCGGAATCTCCTGGATCAATCCCTCGACGTGCCGCAGTTGCCCCGGCAAGGGGCGGATGCGCACGATGGCTTCCAGCGTGTAGCCCAACGCCACCGGATCCACATCCAGCGTGTAGGCGCGGATCACGCCCGATTCCTCAAGCCGCCGCAACCGGTCCGCCACGCTGGGCGCGGACATGCCCACCTGCCGGGCCAGGTCGGCCGTGGTGGTGCGCGCGTTGGCCGAAAGCGTCTCAACCAGCCGGCGGTCGATGCCGTCCAGGACAGGGTTTTCGTTTTTTAGGTCGTTTTGCATAAATTCCACCTAAAAGAAGGTATGACGGTAAAAGCACCACAAGAACATCATATAACCGCGTTTATCTGCCTGGGATAATTTCTCCATCGTACATCGCGGATCGACCGCTCGGAGAACCCACATGAATTCCGCATCAGAACGCCTCGGCCTGGCGCAAATGGCCGCCGCCATGACCCTGTCCGGCACGCTTGGCGTCTTCGTCATCGAGTCCGGCCAAAGCGCCTGGAACGTGGTGTTCTTCCGCTGCGTCTTCGGCGCGCTGTCCTTGTTCCTGTACTGCTGGGTGCGCGGGCTGCTCAAGCCCGGCCTGTTCACGGCCCGGACGCTGGCCCTGGCGCTTGCGGCCGGCGCCGCGCTGGTGCTGAACTGGGTACTGCTGTTCTCGGCATACCGGCTGGCATCGATCTCGCTGGCCACGGCGGTCTATAACGTGCAGCCCTTTTTCCTGATCGGCCTGGGCGTGCTGTTCCTGGGCGAACGTCCTTCGCGCGGCAAGCTGGCGTGGTCGGTCGTGGCCTTTGCCGGGCTGCTGCTGGTGCTGCGCCTGTCGGACACGGGCGGCGCGGACGGCAGCTACCTGACGGGGCTGATGCTGGGCCTGGGGGCCGCCGCCCTCTACGGCGCCACCGCCATCATCGTCAAGCGGTTGACGGGCATCCCGCCCCAGGTGCTGGCGCTGGTCCAGGTGACGCTCGGCGCCCTCATGCTGCTGCCCATGGCGGATTTCAACGCCCTGCCCGCCGCGCCCTTGCAATGGGGCTACCTGGTGGCCCTGGGCCTGATTCACACCTGCCTGATGTACATCCTGATGTACTCGGCTATCCAGAAGCTGCCCACCACGTCCACCGCCGCGCTCAGCTTCATCTACCCCGCCGTGGCCATCATGCTGGATTTCCTCGTCTACGGCCATCGCATGGATGCCACCCAGGTCGTGGGCGTGGCGATGATCTTCCTGGCCGCCGCGGGGGTCAGCCTGAATTGGACCTGGCGCCTGCCCGGCAGCGCGCGCCCCGGGGCCGGCGCGGCCTGACACGCGCCGCGACGGAAACCCGCACCCCGGCCCCGGTTATTCAGGCCGGGGCCAAGCCGTCCCCGCTATCATGGCTTTTCCATCCGCCGGCACCCGCCGGCGGCGCCAAGATTCCCAGGACGCTCCCCATGATCGATCTCTACTACTGGACCACCCCCAACGGCCACAAGATCACGCTGTTCCTTGAAGAAACCGGCCTGCCCTACAAGATCCATCCGGTGAACATCAGCCGCGGCGATCAGTTCAAACCCGAATTCCTGGCCATCGCGCCGAACAACCGCATTCCCGCCATCGTCGACCAGGCGCCCACCGACGGCGGCGCGCCGATCTCGCTGTTCGAATCCGGCGCCATCCTGCAGTACCTGGCCGAGAAGACCGGCCGCTTCCTGCCCGCTGACGTGCGGGGCCGCGCCGAAGTCTCGCAATGGCTGTTCTGGCAGATGGGCGGCCTGGGGCCCATGGCCGGCCAGAACCACCACTTCTCGGGCTATGCGCAAGAACGCATCGCCTACGCCATCGACCGCTACGTCAAAGAGACCAACCGCCTGTACGGCGTGTTGAACAAACGCCTTGCCGACCGCGAATTCGTGGCGGGCGACTACTCCATCGCGGACATGGCCGCCTACCCCTGGATCGTGCCGCACGCCAAGCAAGGCCAGGACCTGAACGAGTTCCCGCACCTGCAGCGCTGGTTCAACGCGATCGCCGCGCGCCCGGCCACCCAACGCGCCTATGCGCTGGCTGACACCATCAATACCGCTCCGTCCATCAGCGACGAGGAATCCCGCCGCATCCTGTTCGGCCAAACCTCGCAGCAAGTCGCCCGCTGAATCCCCGGAGACTGCCCATGACAGCACCGAAACTGGCGTTCCGCCGCGCCCGCGCCGAAGACCTGCCGCATATCATTGCAATGCTGGCCGACGACGAACTGGGCGCCACGCGCGAAGACCCTTCCGTTCCGCCAAATCCGCGCTATGCCGCCGCGTTCACGGCGATCAACCAGGATTCCAACCAATTCCTGGCGGTGGTCGAGCGCGATTCGCACCTGGTCGGCTGTTTGCAGTTATCGTTCATACCCGGCCTGTCACGTCAGGGCCAATGGCGCGGACAAATCGAGAGCGTGCGCATCGCCTCGTCGTCGCGCGGCCAAGGCCTGGGGCGCGCCATGTTCGAGTGGGCGATCGAACAGTGCCGCATCCAGGGATGCGGCCTGGTCCAGCTGACCACCGACCGCGCGCGCCCGGATGCGCGGCGGTTCTATGAAAGCCTGGGTTTCACCGCCAGCCACGATGGCATGAAGCTCAGCCTGTAGTGCTAGTAGATGATTTTGCAAGGAGCGTCCATGCATGGCGAATACAAAGTCCCCGGCGGAAAACTGGTTGTCGCGGACCTGGAAGTGCGCGACGGCCGCCTGGCCAATGTCCGCATCAGCGGCGATTTTTTTCTTGAACCCCCCGAGGCGCTTGAGGCCATCAACAACGGCCTGAACGGCATGCCGGCCGATTCCGGTGAACTGGAACTGGCGGTGGCCGTGCAATCCGCCCTGCCCGCCGATGCCGAGCTGTTCGGCTTTTCCGCCGAAGCCGTCGCCGTCGTCCTGCGGAGAGCGCTGGCATGACCCGCACCGACTGGAACGACTACGACTGGCAACTGATCCACGAAGGCCCCCAGGCGCCGTCGCTGCACATGGCGCTGGACGCCGTCATCACCGATGAAGTCGGCGCTGGCCAGCGGCCGCCCACCTTGCGCATCTGGGAATGGTCCGCCCCCGCGGTCGTGATCGGCCGCTTCCAATCCCTGAAGAATGAAGTCGATCCCGACGGCGCCAAGCGCCACGGCATCGAGGTCGTGCGCCGCGTAAGCGGTGGCGGCGCGATGTTCATCGAACCCGGCAACTCCATCACCTATTCGCTCAGCGCTCCGCAAGCGCTCGTGCATGGCATGAGTTTCCAGGAGTCGTACGCTTTCCTGGATGCCTGGGTACTGACCGCGCTGCAAGGCCTGGGCATCAAGGCCTGGTACCAGCCGCTGAACGACATCGCCTCCGACATCGGCAAGATCGGCGGCGCGGCACAAGCCCGCCGCGCCGGCGCCGTGCTGCACCACGTGACCATGTCCTACGACATCGACGCCGATAAAATGGTGGAAGTCTTGCGGATCGGCCGTGAAAAACTGTCCGACAAGGGCACCACCAGCGCCAAGAAACGCGTCGACCCGCTGCGCACGCAGACCGGCCTGGCGCGCGAGGTCATCATCGACCGCATGGTGGAAACTTTTGCGGGTTTGCACCGTCTGACCCCCGGGCAGATCGGCAGCGACACGCTGGCGCGTGCCCAGCAGCAGGCCGCCGAAAAGTTCTCCACCCCCGACTGGACCGGTGTGGTGCCCTGAGGGCCTGTTGCCGTCAAGCCTTGATTTCTTGGAGGTAATTCAATGCGTCGCACATTCACGCCGCAAGGCGCGATAAGCGGTCTGATCCTGGGCACGGCCCTGTTGGCGCTTGCTGGCTGCGGCAGCGCGCCGCCGGCGAACATCACCTTGGCCAGCCCCACGTCCTCCACCCCGGAAAAGGTGGGTGACCTGTCCACGGAACGCATCAAATGGGCATCGAACAAGCCCGGCTGCGAAGGCGATTGCCCGCATATCGAGATTGACAGCGTCGCGTTCCCGGGCATCCCGAAGCTGACGGCCCTGGTGGACCACGTGCTGGCCTACATGACCGGCACCGACGCCAACCGCCGCGGCCCCTACAACACGTTGTCGGAATACACGCAGTATTTCTGGTCCACCGCGCGGCCACGCGACGCCACCTATTTCAAGGCCAGCGTCAAAGACACCGTTGGCGACATCGTGTCGATCGAACTGCACACCGAACAGTTCCTGACCGGTGCCGCGCACGGCATCCCGGCGACGCAATATCTGAACTGGGAGCGCAGCCGCAACCGCGTCATGAGCCTGGACGAAGCGCTGATCCCCGGCCGCCGCGCCGAATACGTCGCAGCGCTGCAGCGTGCCCACGCCAAGTGGCTGGCGGGCAATCCGGACGCCAAACGGGATCCCGCGGCCTACAACAAGATGTGGCCCTTCCAGGAAAGCGACAACTTCGCCCTGACGCGCGACGGCATCGTCGTGAAGTACGACGCCTACTCGATCGCCCCCTACTCGCACGGCGAGCCCGAGCTCAGCATCCCGAACGCGGACCTGCGCGGCATCTTCAAACCGGAGTTGCTGCCGACGTCGTAGCCGGTACCGCTTGCGGCACTCGACACGCAGACCGTCGGGCGCAACGGTTTGCGCCCCCGATACGCAAAGGCCGGCAACAGGCATCTGCCTGTTGCCGGCCTTTTGCACGCGCCGCGGCGCGCAAGGTCTTTTCGAGACCGGGGTTCGGGTGAGCGGACTGAGGGTGGAGCTAGGGAGGTGGCCGCTTTTTTCGCGTCTGTGGCCGGGTAAGACGCCCAGTCCGCTCAATGCAACCGCGGCCTGAAGGAACCGGCGGCGCGCCGCTTGTGCGCACCCGCCGCCGGCTCACGTCAGGCGCTTAGAAGCGGTGACGGATACCCACGATACCCACCGAGCTCTTCAGGCCGTCGACAAACGCGAAGTCGGTGGAGTACGAACCCAGCGCGTACAGATTGGTGCGCTTGGACAGGTTGTACGTGTAGCCGATGCTGTAGACGTTCATCGTCGACTCGTTACCGGCCGTCAGCGGGTTGCTGCCATTCGGGTCAGCACGCTGCCACGACGCCAGGATGCTGCTGGCGCCCAGCGGCACGGTCAGGCCGACCAGGTACGAATTGGCCTTGAAGCCCGACACGGCGACGTTCGTGCCAAAGCTGGTGGCCGTGGGCGTGCCGCTGCCGAACGAGTTGATGCTTTGGCCGGTGAACCAGCCGTCACGCGTCTGGCCGAAGCCCAACGCCAGCTTCAGCACTTCGAAGTCGTACGCGCCGGCGACGGTCCACGACTTGGGCGTGGCGTCGTTGTTCAACTGGCTGGCGGGGTTCAACTGGTCATACGTCAGCGCGACGTTCACCGGGCCGTTGACGTAGCGCAGGCCGGTCGTGATGGCGCGGGTGTTGTCGGCGGTCTTGAAGCCGGTTTGCGCGGCGGTGGTGTCGGCCGCGTTGAACGAGTAGCCGACGCCGAACTGGAAGCCGCTGAACGACGGGGTCGAGTACTGCACCATGTTGTCGTAGCGGACGGTGTTGGCGGCGCTGAAGGCCACGCCAACGTTAGCCTGGCCGTAGCTGCCGGCGAACGGGTCGATCGCGGCGAGGTACTTCGAGGCGATGTTGGTCTGGCGGCCGAATTCCAGCAAGCCCCAGGAATCGGCCTTCAGGCCGATCGTGGCTTGGCGACCGAACAGGCGGCTGCTCTGGCCCGATTGGCCGTTGGCCGAGTTGAAGCCGCTTTCCAGCGTGAACACGGCGCTCAGGCCGTCGCCCAGGTCTTCGGCGCCGCGCAGGCCCCAACGCGAACCGCTCGACACGCCATTGGTCATGCCGAACTTCGATTCTTTGTAGTCGTTATTGCCCTTGATTTGCTGGAAGCCGATACCAGTATCGATCAAGCCGTACAGCGTCACCGACGTTTCGGCTTGGGCCACGCCGGACAGGGCGGCGAACAGCGCGGTGACGAGCAGAGTCTTTTTCATTGCGTAATCCCTTTGATTGAACATACCTGCGCAGGTGGCTGGGTTTGCATGGCAAACGGCGTGCGGCGCATGGCAGGAACGAATTCTAGGGACGCAATGTGTCAGTTTTCTAGACGCAAGGAAAACCCGTCCAAGATCTCGAAAAAAATGCCTACTTGTGGCCTGAGCTCCACACCCGGAGCCAGTGTACGGCTCGGTCGCGCACCTGTCATGGGGGTGTGTTAACAAGCAACATTGCGCGTGTTTTCCGGCGCCGGACAGGATGCCTGCACCCGTGCGCGACGCTCAGCGGGCCCCTTGCAGCGGCAGCAGTCGCCGATAACCTTTGGGCAGCGGTTGCCGGGCGTGGTCGGCGACCGTGCTCGCCAGCCGCGCCGCCAGATCCTCCGGGAACGGCGTGGCCCGCCGTGTATTCAGGTCCACATGCAACGACAACTGCTCCATCGTGGCCGCCAGATAGCCGTCGCGCGTCTGGGTCAGCTCCATCAGGCACAGCAAACGCTTGTTGTCCGATTCCAGCAGGCGAACCTGCAGCATCAGCGGATCCCCCGCCAGCACTTCGCGCAGATAGGCCACGTGCACGTTCATCGTATAGATGCCGCAGCGCGTCGCTTCCGTATAGTCCAGCCCCACACCGACCTGGCTGAGCAGTTCGAATCCGACCCGGTCGAAAATGCCGACATAGTGGGCGGCGTTCAGATGGCCGTATGCGTCGATCCAGGCGGGGTCCACGGCCAGCGTCGTGGACGGCAGGTGTTGCGTCATGCGTGTCTCCTGAAATGGGAATCGCCCCTTGCGGGGCGATTTCTGTTTTTGTCTTCCTCTGCCTCCTCGGCGAGTCGTTCAATAACGCATCGCCGATTCAGTCGTCAAGGATACAGGCCGCGCACTTGGCGCGCTTGGAGGATCCGGGTGCAAGCCACGATGAACGCGGCGGTGCGCAGCGTGACCTTGTGTTCCTTGGCCACCTGCGACACGGCGCCGTAGGCCTCGCGCATGATGCGTTCCAGGCGCTGGTTGATCTCTTCTTCGCTCCAGAAGAAGCTGGAGAAGTCCTGCACCCACTCAAAATAGGACACAGTCACGCCGCCCGCGTTGGCCAGCACGTCCGGCACCACGTAAACGCCATGTTCCGCCAGGATGTCGTCCGCTTCCGGCGTGGTCGGGCCGTTGGCGCCTTCCACCACGACCTTGGCGCGCACCTTGGCGGCGTTCTGGGCCGTGATCTGGCTTTCCAGGGCCGCCGGGATCAGGAATTCAGTTTCCAGCGTCCAGAATTCGTCCTTGTCGAAGGCCTGGCCACCCGAAAAGCCGCCCACGCCGCCGTGTTGCGACACATGCGACAGCAGCTTGTGGACGTCCAGCCCTTCGGCGTTATGCACCGTGCCCGTATGGTCCTGCGCGGCGATGACCTTGGCGCCGGCTTCATGGAACAGCCGGGCGGCGGTGCCGCCCACGTTGCCGAAGCCCTGCACGACCACGCGGGACTTCGAGACGTCGATGTTCAGGTCGCGGGCGGCTTCGCACGCCACGACGAACACACCGCGGCCGGTCGCTTCGACGCGGCCCAGGCTGCCGCCCAGCGCGATCGGCTTGCCGGTCACCACGCCCGTGGCGGTGGCGCCTTCGTTCATGGAATACGTGTCCATCATCCAGGCCATGGTCTGGGCGTTGGTGCCCACGTCAGGCGCCGGAATGTCCTTGGAGGGGCCCACGATCACGCCGATTTCGCTGGTGTAGCGGCGCGTCATGCGCTCGAGTTCGGATTGCGACAGGTTGCGCGGATCCACGCGAATGCCGCCCTTGGCGCCGCCATACGGCAGATTCACCGCGGCGTTCTTGACCGACATCCAGGCCGCCAACGCCATCACTTCGGACAGGGTCACGTCCTGGTGGAAACGCACGCCGCCTTTGCCGGGACCGCGCGACACGTTGTGCTGCACGCGATAGCCCTCGAAGTGGGCGATCGTGCCATTGTCCAGTTCGATCGGCACATCGACGATCAGCGCGCGCTTCGGGCGCTTCAGCGTCTCGACCCACCGGCTCAGCGTGCCAAGGTACGGGGTGACCCGGTCGACTTGTTGCAGGTAATTACCCCAGGGGCCGAGGTCATCGGCATTCAGATAAGACGGCAAGGCATGGGTGGGCGTTTGAGACATGAGCATGATCTCCTGACAAAGTTGCGCCATTTTATCCGCGAAAAATATAGCGTCCCCATTTAAATTAAAAATATATTAAATAGGGACATATAGTTGTTGCGGATACCGTACGGGTCGCAAGCCCGGTCTTGAAGCTGCCCCTATCCTAAGCCCCCAACCGGGACGCGTCCAGCCCGCCTGGCTAGCCGTCGCCGCCGGCCGCGGCGCCCTGCCGGGTGATGAAAAAATGTCCGCTATCAAGCCTTTCCCGAGGCTGCACAGAGGCAGCAAGCGCGTTATGGGACGAAGAGGCTCACCCGGATTGCAAACTCGGCACCGCTCTCGGCTCGGTGAAAACCAGACAAAACAACCTATGATTGCATAAAGGTAAATCCACAAAGGGGCAGCCATGCCACGTCCCGATCTCAATCTCCTGCTTGCGCTGGATGCGTTGCTCGACGAGGGTAGCGTCATCGGCGCTGCGCGCCGCATGCACCTGAGCGCGCCGGCCATGAGCCGCACCTTGAGCCGCATCCGGGAGGCGCTGGGCGATCCTGTGTTCGTCCAGGTCGGTCGCAAGCTCATGCCCACACCCAAGGCGTTGGCACTGCGCGAACAGGTGCGGGTGGCGGTGGAACAGGCCTCGCAGGTATTCGCTTCCGATGCCCAGATTGACCTGAAATCGCTGGATCGGCGTTTCAATGTCCGCGCCACCGATGAGTTCGTAAGCATCCATCTGGGCCACCTCCTGGATGCGATGGCACGGGAGATGCCACGGGCGATGCTGCGCTTTTCGCCTGAGGAAGACGACGTGGACGAAGAGGCGCTGCGCAGCGGCCGCATCGACCTGTTCATCAGCGCCTCGCGCAAGCTGGGGCCTGAGATCCGTGTGCAATCCCTGTTCACCACGACGTTCGTGGGGGTCGCGCGCGCCCACCATCCGATTTTCGACGACGAGATCACGCCCGAACGCCTCACGCGCTGGGAGCACATCAACGTGTCGCGGCGCGGCAAGGCCGCCGGACCGGTCGACGCCGCGCTGGAGGCACAGGGGCTGCGCCGGCACGTCGCCCTGGTGGTGCCCAATCCGTACACGGCGCTGTTCGCATTGCAGGATTCGGATCTGCTGCTGCCCTTGCCCCGGCATCTGGCCAGCAGCGCGCTGTCCGCGGGCCTGCGCATTCGCGTGTTCGACCTGCCGACGCCGCTGGAAACGGTGCTGCTGACACAGGCCTGGCACCCCCGCCTGGAGGGAGATCCGGCCCATCAATGGCTGCGGCAGACCATCCATACGCTCTCCAACGAGAGCCAGGCGCAGGCGGCCAAGCGCGCCAAGCCATAGCGGGCGCCCCCCTATGCGTGCGTATTACGCAATCATCTGAGTGCGATAAATTCACTTTTCGGAATGAATGGGCCTGCCTACAGTGATGCGTATTGATCACTGTAGAAGGGTTGCATCGTGCATTCGGCGAACGTGCCTGAAGCAAATTCGGGCGTCTTTCCCCGCCTCTCCCGGTTTCGGGAGGGGTTGGCGCGTGGACTGCCTTATGTCGATCTGACGACGCCACGCGCGACCTATGTGATGCGTTCGATCCTGGCCGCTTGCCTGGCCTTGGTGGTGGCCTATGTGCTGGAACTGCACGCGCCCTACGCGGCGGCTTCCAGCGTGCTGCTCGTTATCAACCCTGTCCAGGGCGGCGTGATCGGCAAAGGGGTGTGGCGGGTGCTGGGCACGCTGGTCGGGATGCTGGCGGCGTTCGCGCTGATGAGCGCCTTCGGCCAAATGCCCTGGCTCTTTCTGTTCGGGTTCGGCGCATGGCTGGGGGTGTGCGTGATGGGCATGACGCTGCTGCGTCATTTCCGGGCCTATGGCGCCACGCTGGCGGGCTATACCGTGGGCTTGGCGGCCTACGGCGCCATGCAGCATCCGGAACGCACCTTCGATCAGGTGATGGGGCGCGGCGCGTCCGTGCTGATCGGCGTGGTCTGCCTGGCGCTGGTGTCAGCCCTGTTCAGCAGCCGCAGCGTGCATCGTCGCCTGGCCACACTGCTCGACCGCCTCGCGGCCGCCACGGCGGGCGTGTTGGCGACGCATCACCAGGCCATTCAAGGCAGCGCCGAGCCGGGCGCCAAGCCCCTGGATGCCGTACGGCGCTCCCTCATCACCGAGGTGTATGGCGTGGACGATCTGCTGGCGCTGGGCAAGGCCGAGTCCGCCGATCTGGCCCATCGTGCCGGCGCGGTGCGGCACACGATGGTGTCGCTGTTTTCCGCCTTGGTGGGCGGCGCGCCGCCCCTGCGCGACCACAGCGCCGGTCTGGCTCTGCTGGGTGCGTTGCAGCCGGACTGGGAGGAAGCATGGCGGGAGGTCGCGCAGGCTCTTGGGCAGGAACCCGGCCCGGCCGGCAGGACGCGTGCCATCGCGCGACTGACCGACCTGCGCGCCCGGCTGGCGGGCGTACTTGCCGCGACCTCGCTGGACGATGTTTCCGAGCAGGCCGCGCTGATGATCGCAGGCGATCGCCTGATCGAACAGCTTGACGATTACGTGCAAGCCATCGAAGGCATCGAACGTTTCCACCAACCCAGGCCAACGCCGGCGAGCGTGTCCGTGCCGTTTCACCGCGACACGGTGGCGGCTTTCCAGAATGGCGTGCGCGCCCTGTTGACTGTGGTGATGGGCGGCGCCTTCTGGATCGCCACCGGCTGGACGGAAGGCAACATGATGCTGGCGGGGTTGGCGGCGGCATGCGCTCTGCTGTCGACCGCGCCCAGTCCCGCGCTGGGTGCGGTCGAATTCATCAAGGGCACGGTGGCCGCCGTGGCGATGGCCTTTCTGTGCACCTTCATCGTGCTGCCGCACGTCTCGGGCCTGCCGCTGCTGCTGGTAATCCTGAGCCTGTTCTGGCTGCCTGGTGTGTATGCCACCACGGTGCCGGGTCATGCGCTGGCGGGCGTGGCCTATCTGGTGGCGTTCACGACACTGGCGGCGGCGGACAACCCCATGCACTACGACTTTGCACTGTTCCTCAATGGCGCCGTGGCCTGGATCCTGGCAACCGGTTTCACGCTGCTGGGCTTCAGGATCGTGCTGCCGCGCAACCTGGCCCGCGACGTCACGCGCTTGCGCCAGCGCATCCGCGATGCGGCGCTGGGTACCTTGCGCGACGAGCCGCCCAATGCACCGGCTTGGCAATGGCGCCAGCAACACCGCATTGCGCAACTCGGCGCCTTGCTCAGGACGCAGCCGCAGGCGATGGATCGCGCCATCGCCCAGGCGCTGACCAGCCTGCATCTGGGCCGGGAAATCCTGCGCCTGCGACGCTGGCTGCGCCAGGCGCCCCAGGACGCCGAGTGGCCGCGCGTGGTGGCGCGCACGCTGCGCCATATGCGCCAGCGGGCCGGTGATCCCGCGCGGGCCGCACGCCATGCCCGCCGCGCGGCGGACTCCCTGGCGCGTTTACCCGCGCGATCGAGCGCCGCGACGGATGACGTGCAGCGCGTGACGGTCGTACTGCTCGACATCGCCGCGCTACTGGAACGCCATGGGAACGACGTTCCGAACCCCTCTGTAGGCCACGCCCATGCTCAGTGAATTCTCGTTGGCCGGCATTTACCTGCCGCCGTTCCTTGTCTACGCCTGCCTGGCCCTGCCGATCTATATGGGCCTTCGCTTCGTGCTGGTGCGTTGCGGGGTGCTGCGTTGGGTGTGGCATCCGGGCCTGTTCGAGTTCGCCATTTCCCTTTGTCTTGTTTCCCTGTTGGTGCTTTATGTCTGAACGCGCATTTCCCCCCAAGCTTCTGCTACGGGCAGGACTCACCCTCGCGGTGGTCGTTGCCGCCGGGTTTCTGGTCAGCGCGCTGTGGCGCGCCTACGTCGTCGCCCCCTGGACCCGCGATGGCCGTGTCAGCGCGCAGATCGTGCGTATCGCTCCCGAGGTGTCAGGCACCGTCGTCGAGGTCTCGGTCATGGACGATCAATACGTCAAACAGGGCGACGTGCTCTATCGCATCGACAATGCCAGCTTCGCACTGGCATTGGCCCAGGCCGAAGCGCAGTTGGCATCAGCCGAGGTGTCGCTGCGCCAGAAAACCGAGGAGGCGCGGCGGCGCCGCGGCATGGAAAGCCTGGTGCCGGCCGAGGACATCCAGCGGGCGAACCAGGCAGTCGCCATCGCCCAGTCCGACCTACGCAGTGCACAGGTTGCCGTGGACAGGGCGAAGCTGGATCTTGCACGCACCGAACTGCGTGCGCCAACCGATGGCTACATCACGCGCCTGCGATTGAACAAGGGCGACTACGCCGTAACGGGCCAACCCGACATCGCCCTGATCGATGCCCACAGCTTCTGGATCACCGGGTACTTCGAGGAAACCAAACTGCGCGGCATCCAACCCGGCGCAGCGGCGCGGATCCGCCTGATGGGGTTCGACCAGGTGTTGCCGGGGCGGGTGGCCAGCATCGGGCGAGGCATTACCGACAGCAACCAGCAGGCCGACGCGCAGGGCCTGCCCAGCGTGGAACCCAGCTTCAGTTGGGTTCGGCTGGCGCAGCGCATCCCGGTGCGCGTCGAGTTCGAGCATGTCCCGCATGACGTCGTGCTGGCGGCCGGCATGACCGGCAGCATCGAGGTCACGCCTTCGGCAGGTACGCCGGTGCCCCAGGGCCGGCTGATCTCGCTGCTACACCGCTGGATGTGAGGACAAGGTCATGCATGTACCCACCCCTCGCACGCGACAGCGCCTTCGGCAGGCACTGCTTGCCTCCCTGCTGGCATTCCTGACCGGCTGCGCCACCGTGGGCCCGGACTACCGCACGCCGACGCTGGAGGTGCCCGCGCACTGGATTGAGGCCGACGCCGCCATGTCCGATGGCGACCACGTTGACCTGCGCACCTGGTGGCGCGCCTTCCAGGATCCTTTGCTCGACCGCCTGGTCGAACAGACCCTGGCGCACAATCAGGATCTGGACATCGCGTTGGCGCGCCTGCGCCAGGCACGCGCCGAACGTGTGCGAATCGCCTCGGCCGCCATGCCCGAGGTCTCGGTCGGAGCCGCCGGCGAGGCCACACGCGGCAGCAAGGCACTCCGCTCGCAGTCCGGCGGGCAGGCGCGAACCTGGCATCTGGGGTTCGATGCGAGTTGGGAGCTGGACCTGTTCGGCGGCACGCGCCGCGCGGTCGAGGCCGCCGATGCCGGCATCGAGGCGTTGGCCGAGGACCATCGTGCGCTGCAAGTGAGCCTGGTGGCCGAACTGGTGGCCGACTACGCCGGGCTGCGTGCCGCGCAACTGCGCCTGGCCATCACACAAGACAACATTCGTACGCTGGCCGAAGCCGAGCGCTTGGCCGAACAAGCGCATCGCAGCGGCCTGGGCACGCTGGCCGACGTCACCCTGGCCCGTGCCGAGCGCGAAACTGCCGAGGCGCAGCCGCCCTTGCTGGACGCGGACATCGCCCGTTTCAGCCATGCCATCGGCGTGCTGGCGGGTGGGTTTCCCGGGGATTGGCATGCCGACCTCGCCACGCCCGCGCCGGCTTTGCTGATGCCGGCCGACTTGCCGCTGTCACTGCCTTCGGACGTCATTCGCCAACGCCCCGACCTGCGCGCGGACGAACGACGCCTGGCCGCCGCCACCGCGCAGATCGGCGTGGCGCAGGCCGCACGCTTTCCCACATTCAGTATTCCCTTGGGGTTGGGCTCCACCGCCAGCGTCATCCACGACCTATTCTCAGGTGCCAGCCTGGCGTGGTCGGCGGCCGTGCAGGGCAGCCAGTCCCTCTACGACGCCGGCCGCGCGCGGGCAGGCGTGACCGCGGCACAGGCCAACGCCGACGCCGTGCGGCGCGTCTACGAGCGGGACGTACGTTCGGCGCTGCGCGACGTGGAGGACGCCTTGACCGCCTGGACCGGTGAACGCCAACGGCAAGCCGCGTTGCAGAAGGCCGTGGCCGACAGCCAACAAGCCCTGGAACAGGCCACCCAACTCTACGCGCGCGGCTTAAGCGCCTATCTGCCGGTGCTGGTGGCGCAGCGCAGCCTGAACCAGACACGGGATGCGTTGGCCCTCAGCCAGTTGGCGCAGTTGCGCGGAGGCATTGCCTTGTACAAGGCGCTGGGGGCGGGGTCGTCGGACACGGCGTGGGTCTCTGCGTCCGACCCACGCGCCGCCGCAGAAACTCCACCCGCCATCAACTGACCCTCAACGCGACAGCAATTGCCACGCCAACCGGGCAGCCGCCCGGGCGCCATGGCCGTCCACGTCGAAGCGTGGACTGTATTCGGCCATGTCAGCCAACCGCAGCTTGCCGCTGGCCTTGATCCGCAGCACGATCTCTTCGACCACGGACATCGGCACCCCATAAGGCGCTGGCGCCGACACCCCGGGCATGACGGCCGCCGGCAACACGTCAAGGTCGATCGTCAGGTACACATGGCGCGCTCGTGCCAGCAAGGCGTCCACGTTGGCCAGCCGGGCCTCCAGATGGCGTTCCTGCATATCGTGGTCTTCGACCCAGACCGCGCCGACTTCCGCCGCGCGGGCGTAAAGCGCCGGCGTATTGGCCAGCCGTGACACGCCAAGGCAGGCGTATTGCAGTGCCTGGCCCCGCGCTTCACAGTAGCGGGCGATCTGGTCGAACGGCGTGCCCGAACTGCCCGGGCGCCCGGTGCGCAAATCGAAGTGCGCGTCAAGGTTCAGAACCAGGACGGGATCCGTGTCGCCGCGGGCTTCCAGCCAGCGCGCCAGACCCTGGAAGCTGCCCCAGGCGATCTCGTGGCCGCCGCCCAGCACCAGCGGGCGCGTGCCCTGCTCCAGCAGTTCCGCCACACGCAGGCCCAGGCGCTCCTGGGCATCTTCCAACTGATCCTCCACGCACACGACATCACCCGCATCCAGCAAGCGCGTCATGCCATGCGCGGGCAGGCCCGCCAGGAACTTGCGGATGCCGGCGGGACCTTCGGCCGCGCCGACGCGCCCCTGGTTGCGCGCCACGCCCGCGTCGCAGGCAAAGCCCAGCAGCACCGGTTCGCCTTTTTCGGCCTGCCCGGCGGCCGCTTCGACGATATGCGCCAGGCGGCGCGTGTCGCCTTGCTCGGCGCTGTCGTCGCGCGCCTTCCACAGGCTCTTGTCCAACTGCGGAACGCTCATGCCGCCGCCCCCTGCCCCGCGCTCAGGACCGCCTGCAGGAATTCCCGGGTGCGCGGCTCGCGCGGCTGGCTGAAAATCACTTCCGGCGGACCGGACTCCAGGATCACCCCGCCGTCCATCACGGCCACGACGTCGGCCACGTCCCGCGCAAAACCCATTTCGTGCGTCACGACCATCATCGTCATGCCTTCGCGGGCCAGCAGCTTCATCACTTGCAGCACTTCGCCCACCAGCTCCGGATCCAACGCAGAGGTCGGCTCATCGAACAGCATCACCTTGGGTTGCATGGCCAGCGCCCGGGCAATGGCCACGCGCTGCTTCTGCCCGCCCGAGAGGCTGGCCGGCATGGCCGCCATCTTCTGCGACAAACCCACTTTGCGCAGCAGGTCTTCGGCCAGCGCGTTGGCTTCGCCGCGGCCCATGCCGCGCAATGTGCGCGGCCCGACCGTCACGTTGTCCAGCACGGACAGGTGGGGAAACAGGTTGAAGCCCTGGAACACCATGCCTACCTGCATGCGCAATTGGTTCAATTGCGCTTCCGGCAGCAGCAAGCCGTCATCCAGCAAGGTCTGGCCGCAGATGTCCACGGAGCCCGCTTGCGCCACTTCCAGCCCGTTGCAGCAGCGCAGCAAGGTGCTTTTGCCCGAGCCGCTGGGCCCGATCACGACCACCACCTGCGAAGGCAGCACGTCGAAATCGATCCCGCGCAGCACGGCATGGTCGCCATAAGACTTGTGCAGGCCGCGGATGCGGATCATTTCCTGCGGATTGCCGAACTGGTTCATTGCACCATCCCTCCGGCGCGCAGACGGTGTTCCACCTTGCGCAAAATAACCATGGCGGCGGTGGTCAGGACCAGATAGATCAAGGCCACCACCAGATACGTTTCCAGCGAGCGATACGACACGCTGATGATCTTCTGCCCTTCGTGCATCAGATCGTGGATGGTCAACAGCGACACCAGCGCCGAATTCTTGATCAGCGCGATGAACTCGTTGCCCAGCGGCGGGATCATGCGCACCACCGCCTGCGGCAGGATGATGATGCGCATGGCCTGCCCGGACGACATCCCCAGCGACCGCGCCGCTTCCGTCTGGCCGCGGTCCACCGATTGGATCGCGCCGCGCACGATTTCCGACACATAGGCGCCGGAATACATGCCCAGGCCCAGCACGCCGCAAGCGAACGCCGGCAGCGTCACGCCAAACTGCGGCAGCCCGAAGAACCAGATGAACAGCTGCACCAGCAAGGGCGTGCCGCGGAAGAACAGCAGGTAGGTGCTGCACAAGTGGTAGACGATGCGCCGCTGCGGGTTGAGCCGGCCGACGCCGACCAGCAGGCCGATGACGCAGCCCAGCAGCAAGGCGCCGGCGGTCACCTCGACGGTGACCAACGCGCCGCGCAGCAGCGCGTCGAAGTCGGCGAAGACGGGGGAGAAATCCAGGTTCATTTCGCGGGCGCCTCGAACCACTTGCTCACGATAGCCTGATAGCTGCCGTCGCTTTTCAGTTTCTGCAACGCGGCGTTCAGCTCACGGGTCAGCTCGGGCTTGTTCTTGGGCACGGCAATGCCGTAGTCCTCGGTCGTCACCTGGTCGTTCAGCACGGTCAGGCCGGTCGTGCTTTGCGCGAACAGCTTGGCGGCAGGCTTGCCCGTCACGGCGGCATCGGCGCGGCCGATCTGCACCAGGTTGAACATTTCCTGGTTCTTCTCGACTTCCACGCGCTGCACGGCCGGGAAATGCTCCTTCAGGTAGTTGACCGACTTCGTGCCGACCTGCACCGATACCTTGCGGCCATCCAGGTCCTTCAGCGTCTTGATGGGGCTGTCCGTCTTGGTCAGCACCACCAGGCCGCCCGCGTAGTACGGGTCGGTGAAGTCCACGACCTTGCTGCGCTCGGGCGTGATGTAGATGGCGGACACGGCGATATCGGCGCGGCCGGCCTGCAACGCGGGGATCAAGCCCTTGAAGTCGATGTCGATCCACTCGACCTTCTTGCCCATGGCGCCTGCCAGCGCTTCGACCAGTTCGATATCGAAACCGGTGCGCTTGCCGTCTTTGACGAACTCCATCGGCGGGAAGGTGGCGTCGGTGACGGCGCGGATGGTTTCCTGGGCGTGCGCGGGGCCGGCGCTCCAGGCCAGGCCCAGCGTCAGGGCGGCGGTCAGCAATGTGCGGCGAGTGGTCATGATCAGTCCTATGGGAAAGAGGTACGGCGATGAATGCGGCGGATGGGTACAGCGATGAATACGGCGACAGCAGCGGTACAACGTGGAATTCAAGGGGCGGCGCAATCCCTCAACCGGCGGGTCAGTGCACCTTCAAACGTTCGGAAATGCGCCGGGCGGCGGCGACGGTCAGGTCGATCAGGGCCTGGGGACGCTGGGCGGCGCGGGTGGACGGCGCCATCAGCGTGATGGAGGCCACGGCCTGGTGGGGGCGCTGGAAGATCGGCACGCTGACACCCCAGACGCCAGCATCGACTTCGCTGTCCGTCACGGCATAGCCTTGGGCCCGGATGGTTTCCAATTCATCGGCCAGGCGCGCCGCATCGACGCCGGCTTCGGCGGCCAGATAGGCCAGCGCAGTCTGCAACCGGGCCTGCGGCATGAACGCCAACAGGGATTTCGCCGAGGCGCCGCGCGCCAGCGGCAGGCCGCGGCCCTTGGTAAAGGAACAGCGCAGCGGGTGCTGGCTTTCCACCATGTCCAGGCACACGGCCTGGTCCTTGACGGCCACCAGCAAGCCTATGGTTTCCCCGGAGGCGGCGGCCAGCGCGGCCATGTCGGGCTGCGCTTCATGGATCAGGAACGACGACTGGTCAAAGCCCCAGGCCAGTTGGACGCACAGCGGCCCCGGACCATATTCCCCTTCGTGTTCGGCCACGAATCCCCAGCGTTTCAGCAACGCCACCTGACGGTACAGCGTGCTTTGGGCCAGGCCGGTCTTCTCGGCCAGCGCGGCAATGGTCAGGGTGCCGTCGTGCCGGGCCAAAGTGGCCAGCACATATAGGACGCGATCCGCGCCTGCCCCTACCGAGGGATCCGCCATCAATCTCAACTCCAAGCAATATGGCGCTGAGATTATCAATTTCCGGCTAAATCTACGCTTTTGATTCCCGATTATTGAGAAATAACAGGGAAAACCCCGAATCTGAGGATGAAAAAAGGCGCCTGAAAGCGCCAAAACGTCCGACATTTCCGCCGAAGGGCGTCGGACGATATCCGTTTGCGGGCCTGGACGGCGCTTAGGCCCGATGCGCGGTCGACCCCAGGATGCGTTCGGCGCAACGGGCCCAGTACAGCAGCCGGGCGTCCTCCTTGACGAAGCCGACCATCTGGAATCCCAGCGGCAGGCCGTGAGGCCCGCGCGCCACCGGCAACGTGATCGACGGATTGTGCAAAAGCGACCAGATCCGGATGAACGCCGAGCTGCCGGTGCTGCTGGCGGGCGGCGCTTCGCCCAGCGTGGACGGCATGACTACGGCATCGACCTCGCGCGCCGCGTCATAGAAGGCCCGGCGGCAAGCATCGGCCGAGTCCAACGCGCCGGCATAGTCGGCCGCCGACACCCCCTCGCCCATCGTCAGATAGTCGATCAGCCCCGGATCGCACAACGCAGCGTGATCGCGCTTGATCGCCGCATACTCGCGAGCCAGGTCGTAGGCCATGATCACGTCCTGCGCCTCGCCCATCGTGTCGAACGCCGCCGGCATCTCCAGTTCCTTCACCGTGACGCCCGCCGCGGACAAGGCGCGCAGGTTCGCCTCGAAGCTCTCTCTCATGCAGGGTTCGGCGTCGGCCCAGTCCTTGGGCCGCCACACGCCCGCCCGGAAATCGGTCCGCAGCGGCAGCGTCGCGTCGTAACGCGGGTCTCCTGTGAAGGCGCGCATGAACAGCGCAGCATCGTCCACGCTGCGCGTGATCGGGCCGATCACGTCCAGGACGCGCGAATAACGCCGGATGCCGACGTAGGGAATCGCATCCAGCGTGGGCTTGAACCCCACCGCGCCGCAAAAGGCGGATGGCCGCAGGATGGACCCCGCGGTCTGCGTGCCGATGGACAGCGGCGTCATGAAGTCCGCGACGGCGGCGGCCGAGCCGGCGGACGAAGCGGCGGGCGTGCGGCTCAGGTCGTGCGGATTGCGCGCGGGCCCGGGCAGCATGATGGCGTGCCGCGACACCGTGTTCTTGCCCAAGACGTTAAAGCCCAGCGCATGCGCCTGCGTCACGACCGGTGCGTCCGCGTCGGGCTGACGCCCGGGAAAAATCTCCGGATCGCCCAGTTCCGTGGGCATGTCGGCGGTATCGATGGTGTCCTTGATGCCCAGCGGCACCCCGTCCAGCAAGCGCCGTCGGCCGTGGCGGTCCCATTCGCGCGCCCGCGCCAGCGCGCCGTCGGCATCCACCCGCACCCAGGCCTGGACGCCGGCGTTGCGTTCGTCGATCCGGTCCAGGCAGGCCCTCGCCCAGGCCTCGCAAGTCAGGCTGCCCTGCGCAAGCGCCGCCAGCCCCTCCGTGGCGGTCAAGGCGGCGATGGTGCCGGGCGCGGAACGGCGCACGGCGGAAGCCGGGCGGTCAATCGTGTCGGAAGTGGGCAAAGTGCGGCTCCTGAATGAGGATGAAGGGTTGCAGGCAAGGACGGCGCCGTCCTCAGGCCGGCGGCCGGGCGCCGGAAGGATGGCCGCCCCGCCCGATGTACAAGTCGCTCATGTGCTGATTGGCCAGCAGCGCCTGCCCCGTGTCGGTCAGCACGATCCGGCCCGAGTCCAGGATGTAGCCCCGGTCGCTGAAGGCCAGCGCCTGACGGGCACGCTGCTCGACCATCAGCACGGCCACGCCGATCTGCGGCAAGCGGCGCACCTCGGCGAACACCTGCTCGGTCAGCGCCGGCGACAAGGCCGCCGACGGCTCGTCAAGCACCATCAGGCGGGGCGACGACATCAACGCCCGTGCGAACGCCAACTGCTGGCGCTCGCCACCGGACAGGTTTTCGGCATGCGTCTTGCGGCGCCCGGCCAAGGCCGGAAACAGGTCGAACATGTCGCGGATGCGCTGCTCGCGCCCCTGCACGTGCTCGACCACCTGCAGGTTCTCCAGCACGGTCAGGGCACCGAACACGTTGCGCACCTGGGGCACGTACGAAATGCCGATACGCACGCGTTCCTCCACGGGCAGCGCCAGCAGGTTCCGGCCGTCGAACGCCATCGCGCCCGTGATGCGCGGCAAAAGCCCCATCACCGCCTTGACCAGCGTGGACTTGCCCGCGCCATTGGTGCCGGCGATGGTGACGATCTCGTTGGCGGCCACCGTCATGTCGATGCCGCTGACGATGTCCACTTCGGCATAGCCGCCGGACAGGCCTTGCATGACGAGCAGACTCATATCACCCCTCCCATATAGGCTTCGCGCACGCGTTCGTTTGCCAGCACGCCATCGGGCGCGCCTTCGGCGATCACCCGTCCCCGGTCCATGACGTACATGCGCGGCACGATCCGCGCCAATTCGTCCAGGTTGTGCTCGATGATCGCCACCGTCAGGCCGCGCTGGTTCAATTCGACGATGCGCGCCGACAGCTCTTCGATGAGCACCGGATTGACACCGGCAAACGGCTCGTCCAGCAAGATGCAGCGCGGCTCCAGCATCAGCAGCCGCCCAAGTTCCAGCAGCTTTTTCTGGCCGCCGGACAGTTTGCCGGCCGGCTCGTCCGCCACCCGCGACAGGTTCAGGAATGCCAGCAATTCATGCACGCGTTCAGCGTTGCGCGCCTCTTCGCGGGCGACCTCACGGCGCGCGAATAGCAGCGCCGCCAGCTTTTCGCCGCGCTGGTCAGGCGCCGCCGCCATCATGTTGTCGAAGACAGTCAACTGACTGAACTCGCGCGGCACCTGGAACGTACGCGCCAGGCCACGGCGCACACGTTGATGCACAGCCACGCCGGTAATGTCCTCGTCCGCGAACCGCACGCACCCCGAGGTGGGCGGGATGTATCCCGTGACGACTGAAAACAGCGTGCTCTTGCCCGCCCCGTTTGTGCCGATCACCCCGACCAGCTCGCCCTTGCGGACTTCGACCGTGACGTCGTCCAGCGCCTTGAAGCCGCCGAAGCTGGCGCTCAGGCTGGTGATGGAAAGCAGCGTCATGCCTTTCTCCTGCGTGTCGACGTGTTGCCGAACAGGCCCTGCGGCCGATACAGCACCACGCAGATGAGCGCGATGCCGATGATGCCGATCCGTACGCTAGCCATCTGCACTTCGGAAATTCCCCCGACGAAGTCCCGCACGAAGCGCGATCCTTCCAGGAATCCGACCAGCAGCACTGTGCCCGCCACGACCCCGCTCAAGCGCCCCACGCCGCCCAGGATGATGGCAATCCAGATATAGAAGGTGATCAGCGGCACGAACTGCTCGGGACTGATGAAGGTCAGGTAGTGCGCCTGGAACGCGCCGGCCAGCCCGGCCAGCCCCGCCCCCAGCATCAGCGACCGCGTCTTGAATTTGGCCGGGTCCTTGCCGAGCGCGCGAACAGCGACCTCGTTGTCGCGCACCGCTTCGATGACGCGTCCGAAGGGGCTGCGGATCACCAGATGGATCAGCAGCAACGCGCCCGCATTCACGGCCAGCAGCAGCACCATGATCCACAGGTCTACGGTTTGCGGCGAGGCCCAGCCGGCGAACAGCCGCGGGATGCCCGGCAGGCCGTGCATCCCGCGCGTCAGCCATTCCTCGGTCTGCAAGACCATGCGCACGGATTCCGAGAACCCCAAGGTCACGATGGCCAGGTAGTCGCTGCCCAGCCGCAATGCGATCATGCCCAGCGGATAGGCCGCCAAGGCCGCGAACGCGGCGGCCGCCGCCATGGACGCCGGCACCGGCACGCCTTTTAGCGACAGCAGCGCCGACGTGTACGCGCCGATCGCGAAGAAGCCGACGTGGCCGAAGTTGATCAAGCCAGTGAACCCGTAGTGCAGCGACAGGCCGAAGGCCAGCAGCATGTAGATCAGGATCCCGATGGCGATTGCAATCAGATAGGCTTCCATCATGTCACCTCGCCGCCATCGGCCGGCCGAAAATACCCTGGGGACGCAGCAGCAGCACGCACAGCAGCACCGCGAACGCGAAGACGATCTTGTAGGCCGGCCCCACCACCAGGCTGGCCACTTCCTGCGCAATGCTGAACACCATGATCCCGACGATCGCGCCCACCGGATTGCCGATCCCGCCCAGGATCACGGCCGCGAACATGGGCATCAGCAATTCCCAGCCCAGCTCGGGGATCACCACGGCCTTCACGCCCAGCAGCACCCCGCCCAGACCGCAATAGGCCCCGGCGATACTCCACAGCGTGACCATGACGCGCCGACCGCGAATGCCGCTGGCTGCCGCCAGCTCGGGGTTGTCGGCCACCGCCCGCATGCGCCGCCCGGTCGGCGTCATGTGCATCAGCGCGAAGACCAGCGCCAGCGCCGCCACGGCGATGCCCACGATGTAGACGTCGGTGGGCAGGATCCGCACGCCGCCGAAGTTCCACGCCCGGGTCAGGGGAAGGTCGAAGGTGTATTGGTCTTGCCCGGCGAAGAACGTGATCGTGCTGCGCAAGGCGAACGCGACCCCGATCGAAGCGATCAGCCGCGACACATTGGAGCGGGACTCCAGCGGCCGGAACACCCACGCATAGAAGAAAAGGCTGACGGCGGTAGTCGCCGCGACGGCAACCAGGCCGCCCGCCAGCATGGATCCGCCGGCCAGCGCCTGGGTAAAAACGGCCGCATAGGCCCCCAGCGTCATGTAGTCGCCGCTGGCGGCGTTGGGAAAGCGGGCAATGCCGAACACCAGCGTAATCGCCAGTGCCGGCAACGCCAGCAGCATCCCGATCACAACGCCGTTGATCCCGGCGTTGATGACGGTGATTGCATCCATCTTATGTTCCCCTTGGATAGTCCGTCAGACTTTGCCGGCGATGACTTCGTTAAGCACCAGCTTGCCGTCGCGGATGTCGAATACGCCGAAATCGGGCACGGTCTCGCCGTGCTTGCCGAAGTCCAGCCGCGACGACGCGCCGTCGTAGTCCACCGCTTTGCCGGCGCGCAACAACGCCTGCCCCTGGGCGAAGCCGCTGACTTTTTCGCCGCCGCCCTCCGCCGTCACCGCCCGGATCTTGCCGTTGATGGCCGCCACGTCCGCTTGAGCGCCCGCCGCCTCGATGGCCAGCGCCAGCGTGATCACCATGTCATAGGACTGGGAAGCGAAGATGTCAGGCTCGCGCTTGGTGCGCTTGCGGAATTCGGCGGCGAAGCGCTTGTAGGCCGCATGTTCGTGCGCGGCGACGTTCGAGATCGAAATGATGCCCTCCGTCGCCTCCTTGCCCAGCGCGCGGACCAGGTCTTCATTGGCGGTCCAGCCCGGCATGATGAACTTGCAGTCCTGGCCGGTCTGGAACCACTCCTTCAGGATGATGGTGGCGTCGGGCCGGTAGGCGCTCAGCGAAATCACATCGGGCTTGGACGCCAGCACCTTGTTCAGCTCGGTGCGGTAGCTGGTCTGGTTCGGCTCGTAGACCGTGAACGCGCTGACGTCGCCGCCCTTCTCCCGCCAGGCGTCCCGGAAATAGTTGGCCTGCCCGACAAAGGTGGAATTGTTGAATGCCATCACCGCCGGCCGCTTGAAGCCGCGCTGGCGCGCCACTTCGGCGAACGCGCGGCCGAACACGGCATTGGACGCCTGGAACATCCACGCCAGCCCCTGCTTGTTCTCGGTCAGCATTTCGGGCGCGCCGCAGGTGTTCATGGTGATGAGCCCCGCCGCGTTGGTGATCGGCATGGCGGCCAGCCCCACCGACGATGGCCAGATGCCCACCACCGCTTCGGCCTTGTTGATCTCGATCAGCTTTTTCACGGCCAACACGGCCGCATCGGGCTTGGTCTGGTCGTCTTCGGCGTACAGCTGGATCTGCCGGCCTGCCGCGCCGCCCGCGCCGTTGACTTCCGCAATGGCGATCTTGATGGCCTCCAGCATGGCCGGACCATACGGCCCGCCGACGCCGGTGATGGAATTGAGCGCGCCCAACCGGAACGGCGGGGCCGCCTGGGCCTGCGCCCAGGCCAGGCCGGGCACCGCGCCCGCGGCCGCCAGCGCGGCGCTGGCGGTGAGGAAATCGCGTCGGGAAAGATGAGTAGGCTGCGTCATGAAGGTTCCTTGCGGCGTGAACATCGTTGTTCAACTTCGAATAGCCGCCGGCGCGTGCCACGCCGGCGTCCCCTGGTGCTTGGATGCGACTTCGGTATTGCCTGCTGCGGATGTCCGGACTACGCGATCACTCCCCTTGCGCGCATGCCCGCGATCCGGTCTTCGGGGACGCCGAAACGCCGCAGCACGTCGTCGGTGTGCTGGCCCATCACCGGCGCCGCGGTGCGCAAGGCGCCCGGCGTCCGCGAGAATTTAGTGGGGATGCCGATGGTCTTCATCGTGCCCAACGCGGGGTGGTCCAGCTCCTGCACCATGCCACGCGCCAGATAGTGCGGGTCTTGCATCGCCTGGCCGAAATCGTTGATGGGTCCGCAAGGCACCGACGCCCGTTCGCAGCGCGAGATCCATTCCACGGCGTCGGCGCGGGCGAACTCGGCCTCAAGGATGGGCTCCAGCTCGGCGATATTGGCCAACCGGTCGGAGTTGGTCACGAAGCGCGGATCGGCGATCAGTTCAGGGCGCTCCAGCACATCGGCGCACAGGCGCTCCCAGGTACGCTGGTTGGCGGCGCCGATCATGATGAAGCCCATGCGCGTGCCGAACGCCTGGTATGGCGCGGACACCCGATGGCGGCTGCCCGTGCCCTCCGGCACGGTGCCGTCGGCGAAGTACGCGGCGGCTTCCCACACGAACCACGGCAAGCCGCATTCGGCCAGGGCGATATCGATGTGCTGCCCTTCGCCTGTCTTCATCTGATGGATGCAGGCGGCCAGGATGGCGTAAACCGCCGTCAGCCCCGCGCCCACGTCATAGATGGCGATGCCGGACTTCAGCGGCCGTCCGCCCGGCTCGCCTGTCATGCTCATGATGCCGCTCATGCCTTGCGCCACCAGATCAAAGCCGCCCTTGCCCGCATAAGGCCCGGACTGGCCATAACCGGAAATCGAGCAATACACCAGGCGCGGATTGATCCGCGACAGCGTCTCGTAGTCCACGCCCAGCGACCGGGTCACGCCCACGCGGTAGTTCTCCACCACCACGTCGGCCCAGCGCGCCAGCTCATACAGCACCTCGCGCGCCTCGGGGTCCTTCAAGTTCAGCGCGATGCCCTGCTTGTTGCGGTTGATCTGTGCGAAGCAGGTGGATTCCCCGTTCACGTAGGGACCCATCTCGCGGGAATCGTCGCCCGTGCCGGTCTTCTCGACCTTGATGACCTCGGCACCCAGGTCGGCCAGCACCATCGTGCAATACGGGCCGGCCATGATCTGGGACAGATCCAGGATCTTGATGCCGGCCAAGGGAGATGCAGCTTGAGTCATGTCGGATCCGTCTCGGGTCGGTGGCCGGTCAGCGGCCGGTGAATTCGGGAACCTGCTTACGGGCGAACGCCTCGCGTCCGCGCCGATAGTCTTCGGTGCCGAAACAGGCGTAGGCCTCGCGGCGCTCGGCATCGGTCAACGGACGCCCTGCGCGCAACTGGCCGGCAAACCGCTTGTGCCAGCGGTTCACCAGCGGCGCGGCGGCGGCGATGCGGCCCGCCGCGGCATAAGCCTGCTCGACCACGCGCTCGTCATCTACGACGCGGCTCAGCAAGCCTTTCGACAGGGCTTCCTCGGCGCCGAAAACATGGCCTTCCAACAGGATCTCCAGCACCCGCGTGGCGCCGATGACCGCAATCAGGTCCGCCATTTCCTGGTGGTCGACGGTCAGGCCGATCCGATTGACGGGGATGCCGTAACGGCTGCCGCGCCCGGCGATCCGGATGTCGCACAATGCCGCCAGCTCCAGCCCGCCCCCCACGCATACGCCTTCGATGCAGGCCAGCGTCGGATGGCGCAGGTGCTTCAGGCGGTCGGTCATCGACAGCGTGAAGGCGGCATAGTCCGCCGCCTGCGCCGCGCCGTCGCGATCGTCGCCAAAGCCCGCAATGTCGCTGCCGGCGCAGAACGCGCCGCCCGCGCCACGCAGCACCACGCAGCGCACGGCGTCATCGGCATCCAGTTCGCCCATGATCCGGCCAAAATCCCGATACATGTCCAGCGTGAAGGCGTTGCGCTTGGCCGGGCGGTTCATCAGCACGGTCGCCACGCCGTCCTGCCCGACGCTCAGATCGATGCTCATGGCGCCTCCGCGAGCCGAAGTTCGGTGCCTTGCAGCACCACGCGGCCGTCCAGCGTAAGCGTGGCGTCCGTGACGATGGTGTCGTAATGCGCCGCCGCCTTGACTGTGCCGCCGATGTAGGCGCTGGTACCCAGCGCCAGTTGGATCGACCCGTACACGGACTCGTCCGACAGCATGGTGCCGTCCAGCTCGCAGCGCGGATTCATGCCGACGCCCAGCTCGCCCAGGTTGTAGACGAGCGGGTCGTTGAAGCTGGCCAGCAGGTCGCGGAACTGGCGGGCCACCGCGCCCCCTTCGATCGCCACGGCCATCCCTTTCTCGATATGGATGCGCACCGGTTCGTCGCGGATCAACGACACGCCGGGGATGCTGGCGTTCACCACGATCACGCCCTCGGCCGTTCCTTCCACCGGCGCCAGGCTGGATTCCAGGCAATACCCGGCCGAAATATCGGTTGTATTGGCGAAACCGTGCAGGGCCCTGCCCCGGCGGCCGGCGATGCTCATGGTGACGTCGGTGCCCAGCGCTGTCGTCACCCGGGCCGTATCCGCCCGTGTCAGGGCGTCGGCCAGACCTTCGATCTGCGGGCGCAGGGCGTCGAAGTCAGCCTCCCAGCCCTCGGCCAGGAAAAAGTCGGCCTGATGCGATTCCGGCAACACGATGACCCCCACGCCGGCCCGGGTCGCCTGCTGGCGCGCATCCGTGTGTGCGGCATTGGCGCGGGTCAGCGCGATCACCAGGTCGGCGGCCTGCATGGCCTGCGCCACCACGGGCGAAAACTGGCGGCCGTGGCGCGTGGACCCGGCGATCTGCAGCAGGTTCAAACCCGCGCCCGCCTCGTCCACGGCGATGGCCAGCGGCTCGACATTGTGGTCGGTATGCAGGTCGTAGAGCACCAGCACTTCCATGCCGGACCGGGCGGCCCCCAGCTGGCTGACGACTTTGCGGGCGTTCTTCAGTTTCAACAACGTATGCATGGAATACCCCTTATGCCGCGTGCGGCGCACGAAACACCGGCGGGCCATTGGCCACGCCTGGCGCCACGGCGGCATGCGGCCGCTGCAGGCAGGCCGGGCATTGCGGACCAGGAAATTGAGATGACTGCACAGCGTCTTTCATTGCCCTGAGCTCCTTGGATGCGTGGGTAAGCCGACGAAGTGAAACCACTATATTCTTGTGCGTTTTATTGTGTCAACGACAATTTACAATTTAGCATTCTTGATTGTGCACAATCTTGAGTTCAAAATAATGCTATGCTTGCCGCGACTCAATCCAGGTGCCTACATGCCCACCAAACGCGCCCATCCCCCCTCTGACGCCGTCACGACAGAACAGCGCAAGGCGGCCTCGACCCACGACGTCATTCTTGATCTGCGGGAACGCATCGCCTCGCAAGCGTTGCTGCCAGGCACCCGCGTACCCGAAGAGGACTTGGCCCGCGCCTACGACATCCCGCGCGCCAAGGCGCGTGAAGTGCTGGCCACGCTGGAAGACCGCGCGCTGGTGGAACGCGTGCCCAACAAGGGCGCCGTCGTCGCGCTGGTGGACATGGAAACCACGTATCGCCTCTATCAGGTGCGTGAAGCGCTGGACGGGTTGGCCGTGCGGCTGGCGATCGCCAATGCGAAGCCCGCGGATTGGGAAGCCATGCAGACCCTGCTAGGCGAGCCCTTCGAGCAAAGCCTGAAGAACGGCGACATCGAGGCCCATGTGGCCACGATCGAGCAATTCCGCAATCACGTGAAAGAACTGGCGGGCAACCCCGTGCTTAGCGACATGATCGAACGCATCTACGACCGCACCCGCGTGTCGATGCGCCGCGTGGCGTTGCTGCCGGGCCGTTCAGAGATGGGAATCAAGCAATACCGCGCCCTGCTGGACGCGATGGTTCGCGGCAACGCCGACGAAGCCGAACGTTGCGTGCGCGAATTGAATGCCAGCGCCCGCGAATATATCGAGCGCTACAAAAACTACGTGATTTAAGCGGTGGCGGAGTGCCGCGGCGCGGGCCGGCCAGCCCTGGCTGGCGGCCCCGCCGACCCAACTGGCCTCAGGGGGAGGCCGGCGTGTCGTAGTTGTTCAGCCTCACGCCCGACACGCCACCCACGCTGGGCGATGCCGCAGGCGCAGGCGCGGCCGCCGCCGGAGCAGGCTGCGCCGAGGGTGTCGCCACTGGGACAGCGGCTTCCGGGACCGAGGCCGAGGCCGCTTCCCCGCCCTCTGGCGCCGGATTGGCCGCCCGGCGCGCGCGCTTGGCATCGTCGGCGCTGGCCACCATGGCCGTCAGTTCGGTCGCCAGCGACGCCGACTTACCGTTGCGGGCCCAATCGGCCGCGCTCTGCCCTTTCAGATCGCGCGTCGTCACATCGGCGCCCGATTTCAGCAATAGATCCACCATCGCCTTATTGCCGCCCAGCGCCGCCATCATCAGCGGCGTCTCGCCGCCAGGCGCCGGGGCATTGACGATGGCCTTCTTTGACAACAGCAGGCGCGCCATCTCCATCTGCCCCTTGGAAGCTGCGTAGTGCAACGGCGTCCAGCCCAGCCGGTTGACCTCGGCCCCGCGCGCGATCAGCTTTTTCGCCCGTTCGGTCTGGCCGGCAATCGCCAGGTACATCAACGGCGTCTCGCCCGCCGGATTCTCGGCATTCACGTCGGTACGCTTGTCCGCGGCGATCACGTCGAATACCTTCCAGGCGCCATCCACCACCGCGCGCATCAGCGCGGGCTGGCCGTTCTGGTAGCGCACATTGGGATCAGACCCGTGGGCCAGCAGGTCCTTGACGTCGTCGGGATAGTCATTGGCGACATACACCCACCAGTCGCCCGCGTTGGCGGCGTGCGCCAGAGGCGCGGCCAACCCGATGGCCAGCGCCAGCAGCGCTCCCCGGCAATGCGACAACAGGATGTGACGGGCGGTAAAAGCGTGGGCGGTCATGGCTATCCTAGAAATCACATTAAATAATCAGGTTTAACTTATTTATTTATCTTACTGAAAAGACGGAAGAAATTGTCCGTGGAAGCCTGCGCCACTTCCGCTACCGTGATGCCCCGCAGATCGGAGATCTTCTCGGCCACATGGATCACCTTGGAAGGATCGTTGAGCTTGCCCCGGTACGGCACCGGCGCCAGATACGGCGAATCCGTCTCGATCAACAGACGGTCCAGCGGCACCTTGGCGGCCACTTCATGCACGACCTGGGCGTTCTTGAACGTAACGATGCCCGAGAGCGAGATGTAGAAGTTCTGGTCCAGCGCGGCTTGCGCCACGTCCCAGTTCTCGGTGAAGCAGTGCATGACCCCGCCCACCTCGGCCGCCTTCTCTTCCTGCAACATGCGCACCGTGTCCTCGGCGGACGAACGCGTGTGGACGATCAGCGGCAAGCCCGTATCGCGGGCAGCGCGGATGTGGCGGCGGAAGCGCTCGCGCTGCCAATCCAGCGGTTCCGACAGGCGGTAGTAGTCCAGACCAGTCTCGCCGATGGCCACGACCTTCGGATGCTCAGACAACTGCGCCAGCGCTTCCGGGGTCGGGTCCGGCGTGTCTTCGTAGTCGGGATGCACGCCCACCGAAGCCCACAGATTGGAATGCGGTTCGACCAGCGCCATCAGGCCGGGCCATTCGGGCATATTGACGCTGACGACCAGCGCGTGCGTCACCTGGTTGGCGGCCATGCGGTCAAGGATGGCTGGCAGATCAGCAGCCAGTTCCGGGAAATTCAAATGACAGTGGGAATCGACGTACATGTTTTGACTACGAGAAAGGAGCCGCGGCGCCTCATCCCGTTGCCGGGAGAAACGCCGCTGGATCAGGGACTTACGCCTGGCAGGATAGCACCACGCGTTGCAGGGTGGCGTGCGCGAAAAGCTTGGCGTTCAGCGGATGAGTGGCCAGCGCGCGCTGTCGCGTCAGCCAGCGCGCGGCTTCGGCCACGCGCGCGCGGTCCATGCGGGCGGCGACCTGGACGACGCCCGTGGCCAGGGCCGGAAAGTAACGCACCGGTGCGCCTGCGCTAGCCAGCATCAGATCGGTATACACGCGTTGCAGCGCGTCGATCCATTCAGTGGCGGGCACTTTTTCCAGCGATTCGGCCAACGTGCCAACATCAGGCGATTGGCCCTGCGCAAGGGGGCCGATCAGTTGCGACAACCACGGCGGACACGGCGCGTCGCCCGCCTGCGCCAGGCGCAGCGCGGCCAACGGCGCGCCGCCAGCAGCCGCCAACCATTCCCGCGCGGGTTCGACGTTCTGGCCGCGCAGCCATTGCAGCGCGGTATCCGGATCCGGCGCCGGCAGCGGCAAACGCCGGCAGCGCGACACCAGCGTCGGCAGCAGGCGGTCCGGGGCGTCGGCCACCAGCAGGAAAACCGTATGCGGAGGCGGCTCTTCCAATACCTTGAGCAAGGCATTGGACGACACCACGTTCAGCGCGTGCGCCGGGTACAGCAACGCCACGCGCCACCCGCCCCGGTGCGTCGCGGTGTTGAACCACGACTCCAGCGAACGGATCTGGTCGATGCGGATTTCCTTGGACGGTGCGCGCTTGGCGGAGCCGGTGGCGGGTTCCGCGTCTTCAGCAGGTTCGGCGGCGTCAGCCCCCTCTTCCACGGCCACGGCTTCAGGCCGGATACGGCGCAAGTCAGGGTGGTTGCCGCTGGCGAACCAGGCACAGGCGGCGCAATGGCCGCAGGCCAGACCGTTCTCGGGCGTTTCGCAAAGCAGGCTCGCGGCCGCGGCGATCGCGAAGTCCAGCTTGCCGATGCCGGCCAGGCCGTGCACCAGCCAGGCGTGGGCGAAGCGGTCGCGATTGCCCAGCCAGGCCCGTGCCGTGTCCATCTGCCAAGGCAGGAATTGGGGGGCGCTCATGCCTCGGCAGCCAGCAATTCGCGCAGCCCGGCTTCCAATTCCGTGCGGATCCGTTCGATGGACTGCGTGGAATTCACGATATGGATGCGGCCCGGATCGGCCTTCGCGCGGGCGTGATAGGCCTCGCGGGTGCGCTCGAAGAATGCCGCGCCCTCGCGTTCAAAGCGGTCGGGTTCGCGCGCATCGGCCAAACGGGCGCGCGCCACGTCCAACGGCACATCGAAGAGCCAGGTGCGATCGGGCTGGCCCGCCTGCATCCAGTCCTCCAGCACGGCGATGCGCGCGGCGCCCAAGCCGCGTCCACCGCCCTGGTAGGCGTAGGTCGCGTCGGTATAGCGGTCGCACACGACCCACGCGCCGCGCGCCAGCGCCGGCTCGATCACCTGGCGCGCATGCTCGCAGCGGGCCGCGAACATCAGCAGGGTTTCCGTGTCCAGCCCCATCGTGTCGGTCAGCACCAGCGCGCGCAGCTTCTCGCCCAGCGGCGTGCCGCCGGGTTCGCGCGTGGACACCACGTCCACGCCCTGCCCACGCAAAAAGTCCGCGATCCAGACGGTATGCGTGCTCTTGCCCGCGCCGTCCACGCCCTCCAGCGTAATGAAGCGTCCGCGTGAGGTCATTGATCTTGTCCTTGTGCTGTTTCTGAATCGGTATCGGGGCTTGCGCTCCCGGCCGGCCCGGGATCGGCCGGCGTGGCAGCGGGCGCGGCCGGCGCCCCCGCCGGTGCGGGCACGGCCGCGGGTGC
>NZ_JABBJN010000056.1 GCF_012928505.1 Achromobacter sp. Bel
CGGTCGTCGTGGCGGCCGGGCCGCGCACGCCGTTCGGCGACGATGACGCGCAGGCGCTGCGCGGCTGGACGGCCGCGGGCGGCAAGACCCTGCTGTTGCTGGAGCCCGATGCGCCCCATGGCCTGGACGCGCTGCTGGGCGACTTCGGTATCGCCCGCCCGCCGGGGGCGCTTGCGGATCCGGGCAGCCACTACCGCAATGATCCGGGCAGCCCTGCCGTCAGCGACTACACGCGGCACAAGATGACACGCGGCCTGCCCCTGAGCTTCTTTCCCGGCGCGGCGGGCTTGGAGCCCGCTGGCGACAGCCTGCCCAAGGGCGTCGTCGTGACCCCCTTGGCGCAGACGTCCAGCCAAGCGCATCTGCCGGGGCAACCTGCGTCGCGCTACACCCTGATGGCGCTGGCGACACGCAACGCGCAGGCAGCCAGCGCGGACGGGGCCGCGCACCCGACCTTGTTGGTGGCGGGCGACAGCGACTTTGCCACCAACCGGCATTTCGCCACGCTGGGCAACGGCGCGCTGTTCACCAGCGCGGTGACGCTGCTGGCGGGCCAGGATGCGCTGCTGACCATCCGGCCGCGCCACTACGAAGGCCGCCGTGTCGAACTCACCAACCGGCAGATGCGCACGGTGTTCTGGACCAGCACCGTCGCCTTGCCCCTGCTGGCGTTGATGACCGGACTGTTGCTGTGGTGGAGGCGCCGGTGATGGCGGCACGCGCCCTGTGGCCGCTATTGCTGGCGGCCGGCGTGGGCTTGTCGGCCTGGCAATGGCGCGAGGCGGCCGAGGGGCCGGCCGGCCACGGCGGCCACACGCATCTGCACGACGACGCCGGAAAACCGGCACGCCTGTATTCATGGGATGCCGCGCAAGCCGCGCAAGTGACGTTGGCCACGGCCGCCGCGTCGGTCACGCTGGTCCGCGGCGGACAAGGTTGGGCAGCCACGCCCGGGGGGCGCGCCGACGGCTTCGATGCGGTGCAGTTCCTGGCCTTGTTCTCGCAGGCCCGCAGCGACCGTGTGCTGGTGCCCCATGCCGATGAATCGTATGGATTGAATCCGCCCCAATTGTGGATCGACATCCGCGACGCCGCCGGCCAGCGCCTCGCCCATATGGCGGTGGGGGCGCTGGCGCCGGATGGCTTAGGCCGTTATGTGCAATTGCCGGGCGAAGCGCACATCCGCATCATCCCCGACTACCAGACGCGCACGCCGATGGCGGCAATGCTGCAGGAAAACCCGAATGCGGAAACCCCCTAGCGGACCGCCACTCTATCGCTTGTGAAGCCCGGCTTGCACAAAGATAAATAGGCGCTGAAAAGGGCCATCCCTATACTTCGTTTCCATTATCGGACGGGTACCATCGGGCGCCTTCACCGGCCGGCGGCCCGTCCACATAAGCGCCTTCCGGCCCGCTTCGCATCGCATCGAAGGCGGGTACGGCAAGGTCCATAACGAGACAGGGACGCGCCAGGCGCGTCCAGGGCGACATGCCCGTACCGCCGTGCAGGGGATCCACGTTGCCGCGGCAACGCATCCACCGGTGCGGCAGGTGCTTAGCGTATTGGGAGAAGACGCTTGACCTTGGATCTATTGCCTCTCGCCTTGGTGGACGGCGTGGCGTACGCCAGTCTGCTGTTCCTGGTGTCGATGGGGTTAACCCTGGTGTTCGGTGTGATGGGCATCCTGAACGTCGCCCACGGCGCCTTCTACGCATTCGGCGGTTACGCCGCGGCCAGCCTGGTCATGTTCCTGGCGCCCAAAACCGACTCCCCTTTCCTGCTGTTTGCGGCGCTGTTCGTGGCGGCCATCGCCGTCGGCCTGGCGCTGGGCAGCATCATGGAATTCGTGCTGATCCGCCGCGCCCAGAATTACGACCCCATTCTCAAGCTGCTGATCACCTTCGGCGGCTTCCTGATGCTGGAAGACATCCAGCGCCTGCTGTGGGGCGCGCAGCCCTACAGCGCCAGCGAAGTCGTCAACCGGTTGGGCAATATCGAAATCGGCGACATCACCTACACGACCTACCAACTGGTGGTAGTGCCGGTGACGGCGGTGTTGGCCTACGTGTGCCTGGAGTTCTTCCTGCGCCACACCAAGCTGGGCAAGCAGACGGTGGCGACCACGCACAACCGTGAGGTCGCGACATCACTGGGCATCAACGCCAAGAAGATCGGTTACGTCACCTTTGTGATCGCCACCATCCTGGGCGCCCTGGGCGGCGCGCTGGCGGCGCCCACCACGTCGCTGGTGCCGGGCGCCGGCACGGACATGACGGTGCTGTCGTTCGCCGTGGTGGCCACCGCCGGCCTGGGCCAGATCACGGGCGCTCTGATCGCCGCGCTGCTGATCGGCATCATCCGCGCCATTGCTGTCTACGCCGCGCCTGAACTGGAAGTGGCGGTGCCGTACATCATTATGGTGCTGGTGCTGATCATCCGGCCGCATGGCCTGTTCACGGTCGCCCAGGCGCGGAGGATCTGATGAAAGTCGCCGTACTCAGCCTCGTGGCCGCGCTGGCCACGCTATTCCTGGGCTATACCTATTCCTGGACCATCACGCCGATCGTCATCGGCCTGACCTACGCCATCGCCGCGCTGGGCGTGTCGGTGATGGCCCGCGCCGGACAGATTTCGTTCGGCCACGCAATGTATTCCTGCATCTCGGCCTATACCGTGGCCTTCCTGGCGCGCGCCATGCCGGGCACCGACGCGCTGGTGCTGATCCTGGCGGGCGTCGTCGCCAGCTTCGCTTCGGCCGTCGTGATCGGCCTGTTCGTGGTTCGCTATCGCGGCATCTTCTTCGGCATGCTGAACCTGGCGCTGAGCATGGTGCTGTTCGCGCTGCTGGGCAAGCTCTACACCTTGACGGGCGGTTCGGACGGCCTGCGCATCGTGCGTCCGTCCATGGCCGGCGTGCTGATGGAGCGCGAATCGTTCGAACGCGCGCTACTGGTGCTGACGCTGGTGCTGTCGATGGCGCTGGCTTGGTGGGTGCAGCGTTACTTCCGGTCGGGCAGCGGGCAGGCCCTGTCGGCCATCAAGACAAACGAGACGCGCATCGAATACCTGGGGTTTTCCGCGTACTTCATCATGTGGAAGGGCTATCTGCTGTCGGCCGTGGTGGTGGGCTTCTCGGGCGCCATCCTGGCCTTGATGCAGGGCCTGGTCACACCGGAAATCGGATCGTGGCTGCGCTCAGGCGAATTCGTGTTCATCACCATCCTGGGCGGCGCCGGCCATGCGGCGGGCGCATTCCTGGGGGCAGTGGGCTTCGAAACGGTCAAGCTGGTGTCTGCCGCGTACTTTCCCGGTCTGTGGCAGTTCCTGCTGGGCTTGACGCTGATCCTGGTGATTTTCATGTTCCCCACCGGGTTCGTCGGCCAGATCATGAAGCGCGCCGCGATCCGCAAACGCGACCTGGCCCGTGCCCAGGCCCGCGCGGGCGCCACCATGGCGGCGCGGGTCCAGGCCAGCGCGCAAGCATCGGCGAGGAACTGAAGATGAAACCCCTCATTCAAACCACCGGCCTGTACCTGGCCTTCGGCGGCGTCGTCGCGGCCGACAACATCGATTTCGAATTGCACGAAGGCGAACGGCTGGCCGTGATCGGGCAGAACGGCGCCGGCAAGACCACGTTCATCAACATCTGCACGGGCTACCTGGCGCCGTCCAAGGGCAAGGTGTATTTCGATGGGCGCGACGTCACGGCGATGGCGCCGCGCAAGATCGTGCGGCTGGGGTTGGGGCGGTCGTTCCAGCTGCCGCAGTTGTTCACCGAACACACGGTGCGCCAGTGCGTGCAGATTGCAGCCGCGCGGCGCAACAAGGAACTCAGCTGGTTCCGGTCGCTGGAAAGCACCATCGACGACAAGGAAGTGGACGCCACGCTGGATCTGGTGGGTCTGCTGCCCGAGGCCGACGAAGCCTCCATCGAACTGCCGGAAGGCAAGCGCAAGCTGCTGGACGTAGCGATGGCGCTGGCGCTGCAGCCCAAGCTGCTCATCATGGACGAGCCGACCAGCGGGGTCGCGTCCGAAGACAAATTTGCGTTGATGGAAACCGTGATGCACGCACTGGACGAACGCCGCGTGACAAGCTGGTTCGTCGAACACGATGTGGACATCGTGTCGCGCTATGCCACGCGGGTGGCGGCCTGGATCGCGGGCAAGGTGGCCGCCGACGGCACGCCCGACGAGGTCTTGAACAACCCGCAGATCAAAAGCGAAGTGCTGGGGGCCTGAATCATGTTGAATCTATCGGCCATTAACGTCGACCTGGCGGGCAACCGCATCTTGCGCGACGTCAGCGCCAGCTTTGAACCGTCCAAGACCATCGGCATCGTGGGCCGCAACGGCGCAGGCAAGACGACGCTGCTGCGCACCATCATGGGTCTGACTCGGATCAAGTCCGGCAAGATCGCCTTCGACGGCACGGACCTGACCACCTTGCCCGGGCACAAGCGCGCGGCCTTGAAGGTGGGCTACGCGCCAGAAGACCGCGTGATCTTCCCGACCATGACGGTCGAAGAAAACCTGAATCTGCCGTGCGAGGTGCAAGGCCAATCCAAGGCCGAGATCGCCGCGCGCATCGCCACGGTACTGAAGGTGGTGCCGCAGCTTGCACCCATGCTGGGCCGGTCCGGTTCCGCGCTGTCGGGCGGCCAGGGAAAGATGGTGGCGTTGGCGCGCGCCATCATGGTTGGCACCCGTCTCTTGATGTTGGACGAGCCTTTCCAGGGCCTGGCCCCGAAGCTGGCGCGCGACTACACCGAAGCGCTGGCGCGGTTGAAGGAATTGCAGCCCGACCTATGCGTGGTGATCACCGAGTCCAACGTGAAGTTGCTTGGCGAGATCCCTGACCAGATATGGACGATCGAGCGCGGCTCGATCACCTTGAATTGAATACCCGGAGACTTTCCATGACGCAGATGATTATCGACGGCCGCCAGGCCGATGCCGCAGACGGACGCACCATCGATGTGGTGTCGCCGGTGGACGGCAAAGTGTTCACCACCATCCCGCGCGGCCAGCAAGCCGATGTCGATGCCGCCGTGAAGGCCGCGCGCGCCGCGCTGGATGGAGGTTGGGGCAACATGACGGCGCTGGAACGCGGCCGGCTGCTGCTGCGCCTGGGCGAATCCGTGCTGGCGCATCACGAAGAATTGTCCCAGCTGGAATCTCGCGACACCGGCAAGCCGATGTCTACGGCGCGTGCCGACATTACCGTGCTGGCGCGCTATTTCGAGTTCTACGGCGGCGCGGCCGACAAGGTACACGGCCAGACCATCCCGTTCCAGAAGGACTATTCGGTCCAGCTGATCCGTGAACCGCTGGGCGTCACTGCCCACATCATCCCGTGGAACTACCCCGCGCAGATGTTCGGCCGTAGCGTCGCCCCGGCATTGGCCATGGGCAATGCCGCCGTGGTCAAGCCGGCCGAAGACGCCTGCCTGTCGATCGTCCGCGTGGCCGAGCTGGCGCTGGAAGTGGGCTTCCCCGCCGGCGCGCTGAACATCGTGACGGGTCTGGGCGAAGAGGCGGGCGCGAGCCTGTCGCGCCATCCCGACATCAACTTCATTACCTTCACGGGATCGAACGAGGTCGGCGTGCTGATCCAGCAGGCCGCCGCTGTCAATGCGGTCAAGTGCGTGCTGGAACTGGGCGGCAAGTCCGCTCATATCGTGTTCGACGATGCCCGTTACAAGCTGGCCATCCCCGCCATCGTGAAAGGCATCGTCCACAACGCGGGCCAGACCTGCACCGCCGGCAGCCGCCTGCTGGTGCAAAAAGGCATCTACGCCGATTTCATGAAAGCGCTGGCGGAAGAATTCTCGAAAGTCCGTGCCGGCACGCCGGACATGGACCTGACCTGCGGCCCGGTGGTCAACAAGGCGCAGTTCGACCGCGTCAACCGCTATATCGCCAAGGGCTTGGCCGACGGCCTGAAAGTGGCGGCTGAAGGCGCTATCGCCGACGGCGTGCCGGCGGGCGGTTACTTCGTCAAACCGACCTTGTTCAGCGCTCCATCGCATGACAGCACGCTGCTGACCGAAGAGATCTTCGGGCCCGTGCTGGTGGCGCTGCCGTTCGACACCGAGGCCGATGCCATCCGGTTGGCGAACGCCACCGACTACGGCCTGCTGGGCGCGGTCTGGACGGAGAATGGCGGACGCCAGCAGCGGGTTGCGCGCGGCATCAAGTGCGGCCAGGTCTACATCAACGGTTTCGGCGCGGGCGGCGGCGTGGAACTGCCGTTCGGCGGCGTCAAGAAAAGCGGCCACGGACGCGAGAAGGGCTTCATCGCCCTGGAAGAAATGAGCACGACCAAAACGTTGATCCAATTCTACGGCGAATGATCGCCACGCTATCCGGAGACAAGTCATGAGTCAGTTGCAAGGCAAGGTCGCCATCGTCACGGGCGGCGGCAGCGGGTTCGGCGAAGGCATCGTCAAGCTGTACGTCAAGGAAGGGGCGAAGGTCGTCATCGCCGACATCAACAAGGAAGCCGCCGACCGCGTGGCGGCTGAAGTCGGCGCCGCTGCGCTGGCCGTGAAGGCCGACGTGTCCAGCCGCGCCGACATCGACAACGTGGTGCGCATCTGCCAAGAGACATTTGGCTCGGTCGACATCGTCGTCAACAACGCCGCCATCACCCACAAGAACCAGCCGATGCTGGATGTGGACGAGGCCATGTTTGACCGCATGTTCGACATCAACGTGAAGTCGATCTACCACATGGCCCAGGCAGTCGTGCCGGTGATGCGCAAGCAAAAGCGCGGCGTGATCCTGAACGTGGGCTCGACGGCCGGCATCCGTCCGCGCCCGGGGCTCAGTTGGTACAACGCGTCCAAAGGCGCGGTCAACGTGCTGTCGAAGTCCATGGCGGTGGAACTGGGTCCCGACGGCATCCGTGTCAACGCCATCTGCCCGGTGATGGGCATCACCGGCATGTTCGAACTGTTCATGGGCTTGCCCGACACGCCCGAGAACCGCGCCAAGTTCGTTTCCACCATTCCGCTGGGCCGCTTTTGCCAGCCGTCGGACGTGGCGGCGGCAGCGTTGTTCCTGGCCAGCGATGCGGCGGAGTTCATCACCGGCGTGGAATTCCCCGTGGACGGCGGCCGTACCGTCTGATCGTTTTCGACAGGCCCCGCACAGACCGGGGCGTCTTCTCTCTACCGTGGGTGTCAGGCGCATGAAAATCAAAGCGGCGTTGTTGCGTAACGTAGGGGTGGCAGGCCCCTACGCCCAGACCCGGCCATTGAGCATCACCGAGATCGAACTGGACCCGCCCGGCACGGGCGAGGTGCTGGTGAAGATCAAGGCGGCGGGGCTGTGCCATTCGGACTTGTCGGTAATCAACGGCGACCGTCCGCGCGGCGTGCCCATCGTGCTGGGCCACGAATCGTCCGGCGAGGTCGTTGAAACCGGCCCCGGCGTCACGGACCTGAAACCAGGCGACCACGTGGCCATGGTGTTCGTGCCCAGCTGCGGCTGCTGCAACCCCTGCATGGAAGGCCGGCCCGCGCTGTGCGAACCGGGCGCTGCCGCCAACACCCAAGGCACCCTGCTGGGGGGCGACCGCCGCCTGCACATCGGCGACGAATACATCAACCACCATACCGGCGTGTCCTGCTTCGCGGAATACGCCGTGGTGTCGCGCCGGTCCTGCGTGAAGGTCAATGTCGAACTCAGCCATCGCGAAGCCGCGCTCTTCGGTTGCGCCGTGCTGACCGGCGCGGGCGCGGTGCTGAACCGCGCGCGCATCAAGGCCGGCGACACCGCCGCCATCGTGGGCTTGGGCGGCGTGGGGCTAAGCGCCTTGCTGGCGGCCGTGGCTGCTGGCGCGCGCCGCGTGGTCGCCGTCGACCTCAGCGAGGAAAAGCTGGCGCTGGCCAAGGAGCTGGGCGCCACCCACACCGTCAACCCCAAGCAGGTCAAAACGGACGACGACCTCTTCGATCTGGCCGGCGGCCGCGTGGACTACGGCTTCGACATGGCCGGTGCCGTGCCCGCCTTCGAGACGGCCTACAAACTGACTCGCCGCGGCGGCGCCACCGTCACGTCGGGCCTGCCCAACCCCAAATTCAGCTTCCCCTTGTCGCTGTCGCAGATGGTGGGCGAAGAGCGCGACATCCGTGGCAGCTATCTGGGGTCAGGCGTGCCCGCCATCGACATTAGCCGCTACATCGACCTGTACAAGGCTGGCCAGTTGCCGGTGGACCGGATGATGGGCAAATCGTTTTCGCTGGACCAGATCAACGAGGGGTTCGATCACCTCGCTACCGGCGGCAGCCTGCGCGACGCCATCGTTTTCTAAGGGCATAGACCCGACTACAACACTGGAGACAAGACCATGAAAACCTCAAGACTGGCTGCCCTTCTGGGCGCTACCCTGCTGTCGGGCTTCACGGCGCTGGCCAGCGCCGCCGACAAGCCGAAGGAACTGAACATCGGCATTTCGACGTTCCTGTCGGGGTCCGCATCGGTGTTCGGCGTGCCGGCCCGCGACGCCGCCGAGATCCTGATCCAGGACATCAACGCCGCCGGCGGCATCGACGGCGTCAAGCTTGTTCCCAGCTACATCGACGAAGGCGGCGGCGGCGAGAAACTGCTGTCGGAGTACCGCCGCCTGGCCGAAGGCGGCACGCGCGTCATGCTGTCGGCCATCTCCAGCGGCCACTGCAACATCGTCGCGCCCGTGGCCGAAGACCTGAAGGTGCTGAACGTGCTGTGGGACTGCGGCACGGAGAAGGCGCTGGAAGGCAAGAAGTACAAGTACGTCGTCCGCACCCAGGCCAACGCCACCACCGAAATGGTTGCCCAGGTCCTGTACCTGATGAAGGTCAAGCCCGACTTCAAGACCATCGCCATCGTCAACCAGGACTACGCCTGGGGCCGCGATTCGCGCGACATCTTCCTGGCCGCACTGAAGAAATTCAAGCCGGACGTCAAGGTCGTGGCCGAGATGTTCCCCAAGTTCGGCGCCGCGGACTTCTCCACCGAGATCAGCCGCCTGCAAGCGTTGCGCCCGGACGTCATCGTATCCACGTCGTGGGGCGGCGACCTGGACAACTTCGTGCGCCAGGCATCCCAGCGCAACCTGTTCAAGAACTCCACGTTTGTGCTGTCGCTGGCGGAAAGCTCGCTGGAACGCCTGGGCAACGCCTTGCCTGAAGGCGTGTACGTGGGCGCCCGCGGCGACCACTATTTCCTGCATCCGGAAACCAAGGACGATCCGCAACACCAGGCCTTCGTGAAGAAATTCCATGACAAGACCGGCGCCTACCCGATCTACTCGGTCTATCACATGGTGCAAGCCATCCAGGGCCTGAAAGCCGGCTACGAAAAGGCCATCAAGGACAACGGCGGCGCCTGGCCCAGCCCGGAACAAGTGGCTGCCGCCATGCATGACGTGACCTTCAAGGGCTACGGCCGCGAAGTCAAAATGCACCGCGCCGACGGCCAGGGCCTGGAAGCGCAACTGTTCGGCGTGACAAAAAAGAGCGACAAGTACCCGTTCAAGGTGCTGGCCGACATCACCATCGTCCCGGCTGAGCTGGTCACCCCGGGCGTGGAGGACACGTCGATGGCATGGATCGAAAAGAGCCTGACCCCGGACGTGCTGAAAAGCGACCAGATCAAGGTGTTTGCGAACTGATCAATCGGTGTTGTGTGTGCAGGGACGTCCCCGGCGAGCAATCGCCGGGGTTTTTTTGTCTTAAATAATCTCAAACCGCACGTCCACGTTGTCCTTGATCGCGCGCGAATACGGACACATCTGATGCGCGGCTTCCACCAGCGCCTGCTTCTCCTCCCCGCTCAGCCCCGGCAGCGACACCGCCAGCACGACCCCTAACGCGAAGTTCGCTCCGCTGTCGATCTTGCCCAGTGAGGCGCTGGCGTCAATTGCCACGTCCTTCGGCACGGCGATGCCATTCGCAGCGCCCGCGCGTTTCATGGCTCCCATGAAGCAGGCGGAGTACCCCACGGCAAATAGCTGTTCGGGATTCGTGCCGGGCTTTCCGGATCCGGGCGGACTCAGGAGCACGTCCAGCGCGCCGTCGCTGCTGCGGCCCGTGCCGTCGCGGCCGCTGGTGGTGTGGGTGTGGGCGGTGTAGAGGACTTCTTCAAGTTGCTTGGCCATGATGGCTCCCGGTGATGCCGCGGTTGGCGGCGGGTTGAAATGGTGCCTGCATTGCAACAAGCGCCTGTATCCGACTTGTGTCGCGTGGATGGCGATACGCATTGCCGTGTATCGCCGGGGCAAGTGGATACGCTGCGGTACAAAACCCGGAACCCGGAACCCGGAACGCTGCAACCAGACCCCGGCACCCATCCCCAGCCCCATTACCCAATCCCCCCTGCTGGAACCTCGACGCCGTTTACAGTATGTTCCCCCGCTTGCGCGGCATTCAGCCGCATCGCCACACATCCCAAAGGACACCATGAAACGCCTCGCCATCCTCGGCGCGCTGCACGAAGAAATCGCCGACCTGTTGGCGGCGATGGACCCGGGCGCGACGATTCGCCGTATCGCCATGCGCGATTTCCATGTGGGCACGTTGTGGGGCACGCCGTGCGTCATCGCGCTTAGTCGTATCGGTAAGGTGGCGGCGGCTGCCACGGCGTCTATCGTCATTCGGGAGTTCAAGGTGTCGAAGGTGATCTTCACCGGGTTGGCGGGCGGCCTGCATGCGGATGTGGACGTGGGCGACGTGGTGGTGGCCAATACTTTGATGCAGCACGACATGGACGCCCGGCCGCTGTTCGGCCAGCACGAGATCCCCTTGCTGGGCCGGGTGCAGTTCGGGTCAGATGCGGCCCTGAGCAAACTGCTGCACGACAGTGCCCAGGACTTCGTGCAACGCCAAGCCCCCGCAGGCGATACCGCGGGTGCCACGTTTTCCCAGCCCAAGGTCCATGCGGGATTGATCGCGACCGGCGACGTGTTTGTCTGCCACAACGATGAGGCCCAGGCGCTGCGCAAGCGCCTGCCCGATGCGCTATGCGTCGAGATGGAGGGCGCGGCGATGGCGCAGGTTTGCTATGAGTTCGGCATTCCGTTTGCGGTGATGCGCGTGATCTCGGACCGCGCGGACCATGCCGCCAAGACCGACTTCACGGCGTTTCTGGAGAATGTGGCGCGGGTCTACACGGCCGGTATTCTGGCGCCGCTCTTGAAGTCGGGCGCGCTGTCAGCCGCCTGATACGCAATAGGCGGCGCGGTACAACGCCCCTAGGTGGCGCTCGATCTTGTTGTGGTTAGCGATGGAGCCTTCCACGATTTTCTCCCCGGGGCAGGGCGGCGCTAGCGGGCGATGCGCAATTCAACGGATAAGCCGCCGCCGTCGCGGGGGCCCAGGATCAGCTTGGCGCCCAGCACCTCCGCCAATTGCTGTGCAATGGCCAGGCCCAGCCCGGTACCGCCCGTGTCGCGGTTGCGTGAGCTTTCCAGGCGATAGAAGGGCTGCAGCACCGCGTCCAGTTCATGCGCCGGAATACCAGGCCCCCGGTCCAATACGAAGATCGACACGGGCCCACTTTCAGCAGCGTCGACGCGGACCTCTGCCGCGCCCGCGAACTTCAGGGCGTTGTCGATCAGATTGCCCAGGACGCGTCGCAATGCGTGCGGGCGGGTCGACACCAGGCCGGCATTGTCGCCCGACAGGCTGACCGCCTTGCCCGTGTCTTGGTAGTCATAGACCAGGCTTTCCAGGAACGCGGCAAGCTCCACGCGCACGGGCGTTTCCACCTTGCCGTGGGCGCTGCGGGCGTAGTCGATGCCTTCGCGCACCAGGCGCTCCACTTCGTTCAGGTCTTGCGCCAGCTTGTCGCGGTCGACGGAGGCGTCCATGAATTCCGTACGCAGCTTCATGCGGGTGATCGGCGTTTGCAGGTCGTGCGAGATGGCGCCCAGTATCTGCATGCGTTCGGCCACGTGGGCGGCGATGCGCGTTTGCATGGCATTGAAGGCGACTGCGGCGTGGGCCACCTCGGCGGGGCCATGTTCGCTAAGCAGGGGACTCTTGGCGTTGGGATCCAGTGCTTCGGCGGCGCGCGCCAGTCGCGTCAACGGACGCACTGCCAGGCGCACGGCCAGCCAGGCGCAGCCGATCAACAGCAGCAGTTGCACCGCCAGCACGACGCCCAGCCATGGCGCGGGGCGCATTGACGACAGATGGATGTCCAGGATCACGGGCTGCCCATCGGACAAGACGACGCGCGCCTGGATATGGCGGGGGTCGTCCGCCATGGCCCGTATGGTCGCGGGGCGGGCGGTGCCCAGCGCTGCCTGGATGGACTGCGCGGCACTGCGGGCGGCATCCAGTGCAAGCGGTTGGTCCGCCTCGCCGTTGCCCAGCCGGTATTCGCGATTGCCGCTGGACAGGCGGGGCAGCCAGGCGGGGCGTTCGGTTGCGGGCAGGCGGTCCAGGATGTCCATGGCGATGGCGACGTCGCGTTCCAGGTCGCCCAGCATCATGGTTTTGGTGGTGCTGTAGCGCTCATAGAACAATGAGGCGAACGACAGCCCATACGCCAGCAGCAGGCCGGTCAGGAAGATCAGGAACAGGCGCGCGACCAGGGTGCCGGGCCAGGCGAAGCGGCGCGGGGCGGTGGGGCTCACTGATCGGATTCCGAAACGTCCACTGCCGCCGAAAACACGTAGCCTTCGCTGCGCACGGTCTTGATGTACTGGGGCTCGCGCGCGTCTTCGCGCAGGCGCTGGCGCAGGCGGCTGACCAGCAGGTCGATGGACCGGCCGAAGAAGTCGGCGTCGCGCCCTTGCGTCAGGTTCAGTAGCTGGTCGCGGTTCAGGACGCGTTGCGGATGGTCCAGGAAGACGCGCAGCAGGCGGTACTCGGCGCCACTGAGCGAGACGATGGTGCCCGCCGCGTCCAGCAGGTGGCGTGCGGTGGTATCCAGGCGCCAGTCGCCGAATGCGATCTCGCGGCCCGGTTCCGTGACCTGGAAGTTGGGCGGCAGCATGCGCGTGCGGCGCAAGATCGCCTTGATGCGGGCCAGCAGTTCGCGGGCCACGAAGGGTTTGACGAGGTAGTCGTCAGCCCCCATTTCCAGGCCAAGGACACGGTCCATGTCGTCGCTGCGCGCCGTCAGCAGCAGGATGGGGATGCGGCGGTGCTTGCCGCTGCGCAACTCGCGGCACAGTACCAGGCCGTCGTCGCCGGGCATCATGATATCCAGCACGATCAGGTCGACAGACAGGCTTTCCAGCAGCGACCGCATTTGCCGGCCGTCCGCCGCCAGCGTGACGGCCAGGCCGTTTTTCTTCAAGAAGTTGCCGGCCAATTCGCGTATTTCGCGATCGTCGTCGACGATCATGACGTGATCAACGTGATCCATCTGCGGATGCCTTTCTAAGGTAGGAGGACGTGCCGTTCATGATACCGGGGGCAAGGGGTCCCGGCGCGGACGGGAATCGGTGATCAACTGGCACTGGAATGGCTTGGCGGCTTCGGCGGTAAAGCCGCCGAACAGCAGCAACAGGACGGCAAGGAATCGTTTCATCGAAGGGGTTCCACAGACTGCGATGCACGGTTTATAGCGCCGCCCGAGCCGCGATGTGTGTCGTACTGTATACGCGCCGGCAACGGATACATAAGCAGGAAAAACTGCGCCAAACCGGCACAAGCCGGATACGTGCCGCGGGTGCAATGGGGCCTCTTTCCAAAGGACACCCCCATGGACCTGATCAACACCCCTATCGCCTTGCTGGCCGGCATGCTGACCATCGCGTCGCCGTGCGTGCTGCCCTTGTTGCCGGTGCTGCTTGGCACCTCGCTGGAACGTCCCGGGCGGATGCGTCCCTTGTTCGTCGTGTCCGGTTTCGTGCTGGCGTTCGCCGGGCTGGGCATCGCGCTCAGCCTGCTGTCGAACCTGAATGAATCGGTGCATGAAGCGGTGCGGTCTACCTCGGTCGCGTTGCTGGCGCTGTTTGGGCTGGTGCGCATCTGGCCGCAACCCTATGACCGCCTGATCGCCCGCTTTGGCGGCCCGTTGCAGCAGCTGGCATTCAGCGCCGGCGGGGCCGGCAGCGGGAATGCCGGCGGCTTTCTGTTGGGGCTGTCGCTGGGCGCCGTGTGGACGCCTTGCGCGGGTCCGGTGCTGGCGTCGATCCTGGTGCTGGCCGCCAAGGCGCAGGACCTGACGCAATCCAGCACCTTGCTGCTGGTGTTCGCCATCGGGGCAGGTATTCCCATGTTGGCGATCGCCTACGGCGGCCAGGCCATCGCGGCCCGGGTACGCGGGCTGTCGCGATACACCCATCGCCTGCAACAGGGCTTTGGCGTGCTGCTGATCCTGACCGCGGGCGCCATCTATTTCCAGTACGACATTCTGGCCTACGCCTGGATCAGCAATCTTTTCAACTGACCGTTATCCACTGACCCGGAGGAGTCCGACCATGTTCGCTTGCCTAAAGAAGATCGCGCTTGGCGCGTTGATTGCCACGTCGTTGGCCGCATCCGTCATGCCGGGTGTCGCGCAGGCGGCCACCCCGCCAGTGCCCGCGCCGGAATTCACCGGCATCGAAAACTGGCTCAACAGCCCGCCGCTGACCCTGGCGTCGCAGCGCGGCAAGGTCGTGCTGGTGGATTTTTGGACCTACACCTGCATCAACTGCATCCGCACGCTGCCGTACGTCACGAGTTGGCATCAGAAGTACCAAGACCAGGGCCTGGTCGTGGTAGGCGTGCATACGCCGGAGTTTCCCTTCGAACGCTCGACCGCCAATGTCCAGAAGGCGCTGGAACGCTTCAAGATCACGTACCCGGTGGCACAGGACAACCGCTATGCCACCTGGGAGGCCTATCGCAACCAGTATTGGCCCGCGGTCTACCTGATCGACAAGCAAGGGCGGATCGCCTATCGCCATTTCGGGGAAGGCAACTATGCCGAAACCGAGGCGGAGATCCAGCGCTTGCTGGCGCAGCCAGGCTAGGCGGCTGCGTCTGAGCGGGCGGGTTAGCGGCCGGTTTCCGGGTAATTGGGCCCGGCGTCATGGAAGCCGCCGCTGCTGTAGGGATTGACGGCGCCGGGATGGGGCGGGCCGCCATTGCCGGCGGCGCAGCCGCCCAGCAGCAGAACGGTGGCCAACAGGGCGATCAGAGGCATCAACGGGGATTTCATGGTGGTCTCCTGCGGCTGCCCCTCAGCAGGCGCGTAGCGTGCAGCGTGTGGGGCGATTATAGGGCGGCATCCGCCCGCCAGAACTTCCGTTTGGTGCGCGGTGAATCGCAGCGCTGCCGGTACGCCCGCACCGCGGGCGAGTCCGCCGCTTGAAAGTAGGGATGGGGATACCGGGCTTCTTGCATCGCGTCATGCAGGCGCCGGCCCCAGACGCACTGCGCCTGGGCCTCGTCCCACAGCCGCGCGGCTTGTTCCGGCTGGCCGTGGCGCCACAACGTCAGCCCATAATCGGCCACGATTTCTTCGTTGTGCGGAATGCCGCGGTACGACTCGCGCAGCAGGCGCAGGCCTTCATCGGTGTCGCCCCGCAGCGCCAGGATCCAGCCCAGCGTGCCCTGGTTGTAGGGATTGGGGCCGACGCGGTGGATGGACTCACGCACCTGTGCTTCGGCCTGTGGCAGATAGTCTTGGAAGTCCGCCAGGTAGTAGGCGATTTCGTTGGAAAAGTCAGACTCGTCTGCCCGCGGCGCCCGCCCGCGCTTGGTCTGGCGGTATTGCAGCGCCCGGGCGTCGGCCAGGGCAAGGTCGGGCATGGCCAGCAGGCGCTCCAGGTTCAGGCGGTTTTCCAGCAGGGCCTTGTCCGGGCGCTTGAGCGATTCCGGAAAGCGCCACTGGCGGGCACGCTGCACCCAGTGGCGGGCCTGCTCCTCGTGGCCGGCCATCAGCAGCAGGTGGGCCAGGTCCAGCTGTTGCTGCGGCGTGCCCGCGCAGCGCATGGCGCCGATCAATTGTTCCGCGCCGGCCACGTCGTCCTGGGCGAACTTGCGGTTGATGGCGTCCAGCTCTCCGAAGCACATGCGGTTATCGGTGGTCCGAGATTCGATGGACAGGGAAATCGCGGCGGCCGGCATGTTGTGGCTGAAGTAGGCCGTGCCGCCCTGGCGGGTGGTGTAGCCCAGGTCGACCCATTGCTCGCCCCAGCGTTGGCGCAGCGTCAGGATGTAGGGCCATGCGGGCAACGGTTCGTTGTCGCCGCTTGAGTTCAACTGGAAGAAATGACCCCACGGGCCGTCGCCGATGCGGCGGATCAGCGTGAAATCGCTGGCGGCGTGCGGTTGCGCGGTCCAGATCCAGGCGGTCCGTCCCTGCGCGTCGGTAACGCCGTGCAGGATGCCGTCGCCGCTGGGCGTGCCGTGGATCTTTTCGCCCTTGGCGGTCAGGAACAGGCGATACGGCGTGTTGGCGGCGGGCCTGAACGTGTCGCCGTCGTACAAGCCGAAGGTCAGGCTGCGGCCGTGGCCGCCTTCGCCGTATTCGGGCATGCCCGCCGGGGGCGACGCCGTGCGGGCAGAGGATTTGACCGGGGGAGGCGTGTCGGCGGCGAGCGCGGCGGGCGGCATCAGCCATAGCGCGGCGGCGAGCACGAGCGCGGTAATCGGGGTGTGCTGCAAGGACATCATAGGGACTGCAAGGGGGGGCCGCGAGGTTGGCGTGGCCGGATTGTGCACGACAACGCGCGCCACGGCGAATCCGGACGCGCGGCATGGGGGGCAGCCCCCGGGGCAATCGAGTCAGCTCGGGGCGGGGCAGGCGCGCGGGCGCTTAGCCGCCATGCTCCAGCCGGTAGAACTGCTGGCTGGCGATCAGTGTGGCGCCGCAGGACGTCTTCATGCCTTCCAGGGCCGTGCGCCGGTCGGAACTGACGCCCGGCGTGCCTTCGACAATGACGTGCTGGCCCGCGCACATCGGGCAGGTGACGCGATCGCCCAGCCGCGCCATGGGCTGGCCGAAGATCATCACGCTCTCGTCGCCGGTGACGACGACCCCGCCATGCGAGGTGCGGTCGCCTTTGCGTATCACGGATCGCTCTGCCATGGCTGTGTGGAACTCCGGATGTTGGTAAAGAGTGCTTACAGGTATGTGCCGTCCGGCGCCATCCTGGGGGTGCCAATCACGAAGGTGCCGTCGGGCGCCATGCGGACCGGACCCTCGCCGCCCAGGTAGCGGCCATTGGGGGCGCGCTGCGGTTTGCCGGCCACATAGGAGCCGTCGGGGGCGCGCGTGATGGGGCCGCCGTCGCCAACGTAGGTGCCGTCGGGGCAGCGTCGCGGCGTGCCGTTGATGAAGTGACCGTCAGGCATCTGGTGGAAGGATTTGTTCATCGCGTTTCCTTGCTTGCGGGAACAAGAATGATATCCAGGGTGCGTGATGCGCTTTGTAATAGGACGTGTCATCTTCGAACGTAAGCGGGTTACAGATATGGGATGATCGGGCCTCTTTCGGGCGGTCTCACCCGCAAGCCGGGCGGCCGCGATCTTGCCATTCAACAAGACCAATATGAGCGATATCGACACATTGCTGGAGCCCATCCCGGGCGATGCGCCTTGTGGCGCCGACATGGTGTTCTCGGCCGAGTTCGACGCCATCCGCGAAGCCCGCCGCCAGGACGATCCGCATCTGGACCAGGGCGATTGGATCATCGACATCAAAGAGGCCGACTGGCCGCTCGTGATCCGCGTCTGCACCGAGGTGCTGCGCGACCGCAGCAAGGACGTGCGCGTGGCGGCCTGGCTGGCCGAGGCGTGGGCCAAGACACGCGGCTTTGCGGGTTTGCGCGATGGCTACCTGCTGCTGGACGGCCTGTGCCGCCGCTACTGGGACGGGTTGCATCCCGTGCCTGAGGACGGCGACGTGCACCAGCGGGTGGGGAACCTGGCCTGGTTGCTGTCGCGCACGCAGCAACTGATCCGCGAATTGCCGCTGACCCAATCCGAAGGTGGCCGCTTTGGCGCCGCGATTTGGGAGAGCGCGGCGCAATTGGCCAATGCGGTCAAGCGCACGCCGCAGCACGCGGCCGACCTGACGCGCGGCAAAGTCACCATGGACCAGTTCGACGCCGCGCGCCGCGATACGCCGCCGGCCTTCTATTCCGAGCTGGAAGCCAATCTGCAAAGCTGCTTTGCCGCGGTCGACGTGCTGGAACGGACGCTGGCCGAATACCTGGGCGACGAGGGGCCGGCGTTTTCACCGGTGCGCGATGCGTTGAAGGACGTGACCGCGCTGGTGCACCGTTTTGCCCGCGAGGCCGGTCTGCTGGTGCGCGCCGACCTGGCGCCAGCCGCGCCCGCTGCGACCGCGACGGGGATCGCGCCCGCCGCCACTCGACTGGAGCCTTCCTTGTCCGCCGCCGATACGTCGCCCGAATCCACTGCCCTCGCCGCGCCCGGCCGAGGTCCGCTGCAAACGCGCGACCAGGCGCTGGCGCAGTTGCGTGAAGTCGCTGAGTTCTTCCGCCGTACCGAGCCCCACAGCCCGGTGGCCTATCTGGCCGACAAGGCGGCCAGCTGGGGCGAGATGTCGTTGCACCTGTGGCTGCGTACCGTCGTCAAGAACGGCGAGGCGCTGTCCGGCCTGGAAGAGCTTCTGGGCGTGCCAAAGCCGTCCGACAACAACGGCTGACGGCGGCAGGGCCCCGCCCAGGCCGGCGGGGCCGCCGGGCGCTAGCGGCTGGCCCGGAATTCGATGCGGCGGTTCTTGGCGCGGCCTTCCGCCGTGGCGTTCGTCGCCACCGGCTGGTCAGGCCCCGCGCCCAGCGTTTCGAAACGCGCGGGCGGCAAACCCTTGTCCACCAGATAAGCCCTGACCGCGTCCGCGCGCGCCTGGCTCAGGGCCAGATTGGTGCTGCGGCTGCCGGAACTGTCGGTGTGCCCGATGATCTGCACTTTTTCGCTATGCAGCTTGGGCACCACGTCGGCCACCAGGTCCAGCAATTCGCGCCCGCGCGCGGTCAGCGTGGTGCTGCCCGTTTCGAATTCCACGACGCGGTTGGTCAGTACCTTGTCCAGCAGGCCCTGTTCGTCCTTGCTGGCGGACACGCGCAACCCATTGACGATCTTGTACGTGGGGTTCAGCGAGGTCGCGAAGGTGCTGGCGATCTGCTGGCGGGACGCTTCGTTCTGGACTTCGCCGCGCAGGCGGATCTGCGTGCCGTCGATTTCCAGCTGGCCGCGGTTGATCTGCTTCAAGGGCGGCCCGATCAGTTTGCCCACGTGCTCGGACCAATTGGGTGGCGCCACGACGCCGCCCACGTCGATCTGGTCAATCACATTGCCCACGCCATAGACCTGCTGCAGCCGCGCCAGCACGTCTGCCTTGGTGGCTTCGTCGGGCACGGAGCCGCTGGCGACCACCTGGCCGGGCTGCGGGACGACGTTGGCGGGAACGACCGTTGCGCCGTCCTGGGCCGCCGCGGCGCATGAGAACAGCGCCGCCATGATCAGGAGAGAGACACGCATGGTCAGGCTCCGGTGAAGACTTCGCGGAACGTGTCCAGCGCCATGCGCAGGGACAGTCGCGGTTGATCCAGATAGCTGGAGAGCTTGGCCAGCCCGTGGCTGGCCGATACGTGGTTGCGCACCCAGGGCGCGTCTTCCAGCACGATGTGCTGTTCGGCGAACGCCTGCGGGGTGGACAACAGGCTTGCCAGCGTCTGCGGCGACGCGCCGCGAAAACCCGCCACCAGCCGGTGCTTGCCCGCGATGCGGCCGATGAAGAGGGTGATCTCGAAATCCGCGCGGGACAGGAACGGCGCGATCAGCGTCATCCAGTATGCGGCCACCAGGTTCATGTAGAGCGGGTCGTCCGGCAGCGGCAGTGCCAGTCCCTTGTCCAGTTGCGAAGAGCCGCTGGACATGACGGGCTCCAGCAAGATGCCCAGTGCCAGGATGATGTCGTGCACGCTGGCGGCGTGGCCATTGCCGCGCAGCATGGCCTCCAGCCGTTCAATCGTCTGCAGGTCCACGAAGGCGTCAAAGCCGTCGTCGGCGGCGGTGCGGATTTCGCCTTCCAGTTCGTTCAGTTGCTGCAGGGCCGCGCTGGGGTCGGCGTCGGTCATCAGCATGCCCGCCGCGCCGCTCATGCGGTTCCACATCCGGCTGAAGGCGATGGGGCTGCGCGCGATGAACGCCAGCGGCCGCTGCACCTCGACGGATGTTGCCGACAGGAATGGAAAGCGCCGCCCGGACTGGTCCTGGCTGGGTTGCAGGTGGCCGGCGATGGCCAGCTTGCCGCGCGACCCCAGGATGGCGAACGGCGTGGGTTCGGTGTCGTCGTATAGCGCCTTCCAGTGCGGCTCTTGCGCCAGGATCTCCATGGTGTTGGCGACCCACGCGTCCAGCGTGGCCATCAACTGGGGATGCGACGTGTTCTTCACGAAATCGCCGCGGGTGGGGATCTTGCCGAAGTAGGCCGTTCGGAACAGGGGGGACTGCACGTTGCTCATTGCGGCGCTCCGGGTCGCGGCTGGGCGGAGGGGTCGGGGGATGCGCCCACCACGGAGGAGGGCAGTCGCAGGTTGCGCAAGCCCTGGCTGCCGGGCTCGCTGCCGCCGGCGCCGGGCGCCTGGGCGTTGCTGATGATGCGCAGCTTGACGGGCACGGTCACGTTGGACTTGCCCCAGCTCATGTTGAAACTGCCGTCGGGGTTGGACGTGCGTTGGGCCGTGGAGATCAGGCGTTCCAGGCCGAACCGGCCCGGTTCGTTGACGATCTCGACGACGCTGCCGTCGAACGTGGTGGCGGTGATGCGGGCGCCAGGCGCGCCTTGCGCGTTGGGCCAGACGAAATTGACCCATTGCGGCGGCGTGTTGCGGTAGCGAAGCTGCTGGCCGTCGATCTCGATGGTGTATTCGGTGACGCCGCCTGCCGGCTTCGGCTGGATCTGGAATAGCGTCTGCGGCTGGCTGGCCGCGCCGCCGCCCGCCGCGCCGCCCGACAGGGGCGCGACCCATTGCGCGAAATTGGCCGTGAAGGTCGGCTGCAGGCTGACGCCCATGTCGCCCCAGGTGCGCGCCGTCAGGATGTCGCCGCGGCGCACGGTCAGCGGCCCCAGCGTGTCGTTGACGTACTTGGCGATGCTGCCCTGCGGTCCGAAGACCTGGCCGATCTCGTCGCTGCTGGCTTCGACGCTGGCGCGGCCGGCGAAGGGGTACTTCTCTGCCAGTGTCAGGTTGAAGGGCTGATAGACCTGCGCGTTCCAGACCTTGTTCAATTCGGATTCGGCGGGTTGCATGGTGACCGAATAGGCCTGGATCAGCGGGCGCACCAAGAGTGGGCGCAGCGTTTCGCGCTGCGTGGCGCTCATGCCGGCCAGCATCTGTTCGTCCACCAGCTTCAGGGCATCCGCCAGCTCCGAATCCTTGCCCTCCAGCGTCTGGCGCATCAGGGTCAGCGCGCCGGGGCCGGGATCTCCCTGGTTGTTCAGCAGGTTGAAGCGCGTGCGGATCTTCGACAGCGCGCCCATGTAGTTGCCCAGCAGCGACTGGTTTTCACGCGTGACCACCAGGCGCGCCACGTCCGAAAATTCGCGGCCGATCGGGCCCATGGGCAGCGCCTCGCCATTGGCGGCGGCGGCGGCCGCCGCCGGGGGCGTCTGGCGCAGGATCACGCGCTTGAACCAGCCCACTACGCCGCTCTGCGCTTGTTGCAGCCCCGCATTGATCAGCGACGGGTTGTCCCAGGAGGTCTGCTCATAGGTGGTGTTGATGAGCTTGGCGATGGGGGACGTCTGCGGATCGCCCAGGCGGTTCATCGCGGCGACCGACTGGTCGAAACTGGTGAACGGCTTGATCGTTACGCCGCGCAGGAACTTCTGCCATTCCTCGGCGTACTCCGTCTTGTACATCGTGGCCAGGCTCTTCTGGATCTGTTCGGGGCTGCCTTCCAGCGTCAGGTCGTCGCGGGCGTTCACGCCCAGCACCCAGTCGCTGGTCTGCACTTCCTTCTTGGCCGCTTCGCCGATGGCCGGCTGGATGTATTGCTCCCAGGCTTCACGCGTGAACGTACCCGGGATGGCGTAGCTGCCCGCCACCACGCCAGCGTCGTTCTCGCCGACGATGCGCGCCACCGTCATGGTCTGGAAGCGCGTGGCGGCGCGCGCCTTCAGTGTGGCGTAGGCGCGTTCGCGGGCGGGCATGCCTTGCATGACAGAGCGCAGGCTGCCCCGCGTTTTCTCTACCAGTGCCAGGTTGGTCTCGATCTGGGGCCAACCGGCGTCCGGCGCGCGGCTGACATAGAACGAGATCAGGCGTTCGGCGCTGCGGATCAGTTGGTCACGCGGCATCGCGCCGCGATTGGTCTCCAGCCAGCCGCGCCAGAAGCGCGTGATCTGATCCGACAGGTGCGTGGGGTCGACGTGCTGATGGTTGGCCATCATCAGATACGTCTTCAGCGCGTTGTAGGCGTCATCCGCATTGGTGGGCGAAGCGTCCTGGAACAGCGTGTCGCCGCCCGCGTTGTGCGAGGCGCGCGCCGCCTGGGGCGCGGGCTGCGGCGTGCCGCCGGTGGCGGCCGCGGCGGCCGAGGTGTCCACCTTGGCCAGGAAGTCTTCCAGGCTGGCCTTCACCGGCGTCAGCATGAACTGGCGGGCGCCGTTGTAGTACTCGGCCAGCAGGCGTTCCTTCAGCACGTCGCCCTGGTACAGGCCCAGCCCCAGCGACCACGGCCGGCTGGACGAATAGCGGTCCAGCTGCTCGATGCGGTCCTGCAGGATCTCCATGGCTTCCAAGCGGCTCTGGAGGTCGGTGCGTTCGCTTTGCAGGCGCACCACCTTGTCCATGTCGGCCTGCACGTTCTGCGCCAGCTGCCGGTTGCCCAGGTAGGACCAGCTCCAACCGCCCAGCACCAGGCCAAGCGCCAGCACCAGGCCGAAGAAGGTCAGGTAGCGCATGCGGGTCTTGGCCGGGCTGGCGTGCTGCCGCACGAGTTTCTTGTCGGCGAAGATGACGCTGGAGAACAGGTCGCGCAGGAAGAAGCCGTTGTGCGACGACACGTTGCGCGGTTGCGCCCGCTGGGCCGGATGCAGGTCGAAACGTTCGGCCAGCCGTTCAGTGGACGTGCTTTGCGACACGCCTTCCTGCAAGGCGCTGGTGAAGTAGAAGCCGCGGAAAACGGGCTTGTACTGGAACGGATTGGTTTCGAACAGGGTTGACAGGAAGGTGCGCAGCGCGGGTTTGATGCCGGCGAATTCCAGCGGGAAGGTCAACAGGCCAGGTGGCAGCTCGCGGTTGCTGCGTAGCGAGATCTGGGCAGTGCCCATTTCCTTCAGGCCTTCGTACAGTTCGTCAAAGCGCTCGTCGAACAGCGCCAGCACGTCGCGGTTCTCTTCTGCGCCATAGGGCAGGGTGGCGCCCCAGACGCGGTCGCGCTCTTGCTGGTCGTAGTCGGAGAAGAATTCGCTGAAGCCGGAGATCAGGTCGGCCTTGGTGAAGATGATGTAGACCGGCGCAAACACCTCAAGCCGGTCCGTCAGTTCCTGCACGCGTTGGCGCAGGTTCTTGGCCAGGTTGATGGCGAACTCGGGACCCGCTCCCGTCAGTTCGTCGATGCTGGCGGCCACGATGATGCCGTTGATGGGCGCCTTGGGCCGATGGCGCTTGAGCAGGTCCAGGAACCCCATCCATTCGTTGCGGTCTTCTTCATGCACCGAGTAGCGGCCGGCGGTGTCCAGCAAGATGCCTTCGGTGGTGAAGAACCAGTCGCAGTTGCGCGTGCCGCCCACGCCGCGCACGGCCGCGCCGTTCTTGTCGGCGAACGGGAATTGCAGGCCGGAGTTGATCACCGCACTGCTTTTTCCGGCGGCAGGATTGCCGATCACGATGTACCAGGGCAGTTCATACAAGGCCTCGTTGCCCGACACCTGGCCGATCTTCGATGTCTTGATCGTGCGCACGGCTTGCGTCAACCGGGCGCGTAGCGCATCCACTTCGCCGCGGTTGGCGGCGGCGCCGGTCTGCACTTGCTGCTCAAGCATGTCGCCCAGCTTCTTGTTGGCGTGCCGCGTGCGGCGGCGGCGCCACAGGAACACGCACAGCCACAGGAACAGGAAAATACCCAGTGCGATGGCGGCCCAGGTCAGGCCGATCTCGATCGTGTCGGCGAACAGGAACAGGAAAACCACCAGGGCAAGCAGGCCGATCGCCATGAAGGTGCGGGGGCTGGCCAGAATGCGCGACGACCAGTGCCGGCCCTCGCTGAACGCGCTGGAAATTCCGGAAAAGAAACCTGAAGGGCTACGCATGATTTTTGACTGTTTTTTTGTGGGTCAGGCGGAGGGGGAAAGCGCGGGGGCAACAAGCGCGCATGCGCGTAGCGCGGGGTCCTGGGTCAACACGACAAGCACGGGGGCCTCCATTTGCGCGCAGGCCTCGTTGGCCACGACAAGGGTCAACAGGTGCGAGGCCGCACCCGTGTAGCCGCACGCGGCCCCGACGGCCAGGCAGTCCTGGGTCGGGTCCAGCTTGGGAAACAGCGTACTGGCCAATCCGGCCGCTTCCAGCGGACGGCTGCCGCGATGATCAGCGTCGCTGACCAGCGCCGCGATCGCGTCGGCGGGTTGCGCGTGCCGTTCCAGAAACTGCGTCGCCAACGCCGCCAGCATGGGTTCGTTGATGGCGCCTCGCGCATCGGCCGCGGTGGCGCGTTGCGCCGTGGGTGACAACGTCAACGTCATTGCGCCGTCTGGCGGTGCAACCGGCGTTCCGGCGTCCTGCCTGCCCAAGGCCAGGTCCACGAGCAGTCCCGCCGCGGCTTCGCCGGGGATGCGGCCCTGAGGCGTGGCGTTGCCGGCCAGCGCGCCTTGTTGCTCCCAGTCCTGCACGCGATTCGCGTCGATGTAGGAATCGGCCGCGGCCACAAGGCGCAGCGTGGCGATGGCGGGCGTCAACGGTTCCTGGGCCAGCTGGCGCAGCAGGCTATCGCTGTCTAGCGCGTTCTTCGCGGCGTGGGAGTGCATGCCAAGACGGGAGTCTGGCCAGACGGCCGCCGCGCGCGCCTGCTTGCAGGCTTGGTCGCGTGCCGCCTCAGGCCATTGCTCGGGCAGCGCCAGTTCTAATTGCAGCAGCGGCCACGCGTCGTCGCGTTCCGGCGTGCCGCTGTCCAGCACGCGTGCGCGGGCTTCTTGCGACAGGGTCTGCACGACATCACCCAGCAACGCGGTGGCACGGACGATGTCCTCGGCCAAGGCCGCTTGGGGAGCCTGCTGCCCCGCTGCCGCGTCGCGCAGTAATTCCGTGTCCAGATGCGCTGCGCGCGCGGCGAAGATGGGAAAGCCCTTGGCGTTCATCAAGGACGCATCCAGCGCAGGGCGCTGCTGCTCGGCCACCGCAGCATGGATGGACGCGGGGTCGTTGCCCAGCGCGGCGCGCGCGGTGCTGGCCAGCACGACCAGACGAGCCGTCGCCGGCAGGGCGGGGACGGTTTGTCCGTCGCCATCGGTGGCGGCCGGCGCCGGGTTGGCGCGGGCTTCGCGCCGCGCCCGCACGATGCGCTTGCCCGCCCAGCCTGCCGCGATCAGCGCCAGGGGCAAGGCGAACAGGTACAAGCCGATATCCACGCCGGTGGGCAGCGTGTGCGACTCCTGCCACCAGATGATGACGGCCAGCCAGACGACGCCGAAGACCAAGGCCAGCACCAGGCCGGTTTTAAGCACGCGGGTCATGTGGTCCCATGAAAATAGCGGTTGCAGTGGCGCCCGGAGGCGGCGTTCGGTGCATGCTGACTTCGCGGCATGACGGCTTCATTGCGTGGCCCCCGCGCCGCGTCGCATCACGCCGGGGCGGCGCAATTCCGTGTGGCCGAAGTCCATCAGCTTCCAGCGTCCGCCCCATGTGAGCCCGACGCGTTCGGCGGTCTGCCCAAACAGCTCGTAGCCGCGCATGGCCCAGGGGTCTTTCTCGGACACGACGACCTTGCCGTCGCGCAGGAATGCGCTGTCCGCGGCCAGGCCATACTGGTGGTAGCTCTGGTAGGCGCCGGCGTTGGTCACATGCGATCCCTTGGCCGCCAGTTCGGTCTGCCGCTCCGGGCTGCGATAGCCTTCGATCAGCACCATTTCATAGCCGTGCTCTTCACGCATCACGCGATACGCGGCCAACAGGCGTTGACGGTAATCGGCATCCAGCAGGTTCCAGTCGCGGCTGGCGCCGCCGAGGTTCGGACGCACCAATTCGACTTCGCGCGTGGTGAAGATTTCAGGGGGCAGCGGGGGCGGTGGAACCAGCCGCTCACCGGTCAATAACGCCTGGATTCTGGGGTCCGGACCCGCGGTTTGGTCCTCGTAAAAAAATGTGTGATTGTGTCGCATGACGAAAGCGAAAAGTGACGGAAGCAACACGACCGCCAGCACGGCGGCGATCTGCCAGCGATAGGCGGAGAACGTGCCGCCGGCCTTTCCTAAACCCGTCCGCACGCCCTGTGCGGACCCGCCCACAACCCCCGCCGCCTGACCCGCGCGATGGGCCAGCGCACGGCGTACGCCGTGCGCCAACGCGCGTACGCTGCGCGCCGTTCCCATGCGGAAAGACGGGAAGACGAGCAGCGCGGATACGCCTATCGCAAGCAGAAAATAAAGGGGCAGCAGAAGTAGCAACGGTATCCCTCAATCACGAAGGCGTAATCTTTTGTTCTATTTGGGATTGAGGCAAGCGCTTGGGCGTTGCAAACAGCGTCTGTGCCTTAGGAATCGTAACAAGAAGCGGTGATCAAAATGCGTGGCTCGGGTATTCTCGATCACCTTGGTTACGGGGGATCTACAGGTCCTTCGCCGACACGGGACCTCGCATGGCAGAAGACGAAAAAAGATCGAGCACACCGACCTCTATTCCAAGTTTGCTGGCCGGGCGCGCTTCCTCAGCAGAGGCGCGCGAATCGTCGCGCATTCTTGCCGCGCTGGAAGGGCGCGTGCCGGAGGCCGAGGTCAAGCATCTGGCGCCCAAGCGGCGATCCAAAGCGCCGATGCTGGTGTTGCTGCTGCTGTTGCTGAGCGTCGTGGGCGCGGGAATGTGGGCCGTGTTCGACACGCCGGCCTTGCCCGATGTGGTGGTCACCGCAGAAACGCCCGCTTCCGCGTCCAACAATTCAGAACGCTCCCAGACTGCCTTGCCCGCCGCCGCGATGGCGCAGGCGCCCGCACCAAGCGAGCCAGAGCCGCCGGCCTCCACCGCGGCCACGATCGTGGAAGACCATCCGCTGGCGCAGCTGACGCGGGAACGCGATCGCGAGGCGGGCGAACCTTCCAATCCGTTGTCCGCGCTGGCGGTGACGGCGGCGGCGCCCAAGCCTGCCGCCGTGCCCGCAGCGCCCCATCCCGCAAGTGCCAAGGCGCCGGGCCCCACGGTGCAGCGCGCCGAGCACGGACGTGATCCGGCGGCCACCGCCAAGGCTTCCGCCCCGCGCGGCAAGGCGGCGCCGCGCAGCGACAGCGATGCCGCGCTGCTGGCCACATTGATGTCTTACGGCTTGCCGCCGGCCTCGCCGCCAGGCACCAAGGTCTACAAGAGCGACGGCATTTTCATACGTGAATTGCCGGGCTCGCCGTTGTCCGCGCGGCTGGCGGAATGCCGCAAGCTGGGCTTCCTGGAAAGCGAGCAATGCCGCCTGCGCGTATGCGCGGGCCACTGGGGCACCGCAGCGGAATGCCCCAATGCCCAGGCTCACACCGAGCCTTGAGCGCCCTTGATGAAGGTTTTTTCGTGATGGATTCGACAGCGACGAAGGGTGTGTTCAGCTCTGCCGCCCGCCTGTATCGCCTTGAGGGTGAAGGCGCGCTTGCCGCGTTGCAAGTGGAGGGCTGGGTGGCGCGGGAAGCCCTGTCCGGCGTGGCGCAGCTGCGCATCGTAGCGCTGGCCGACAATGCCGGCCTGGCGCTTCACGACATGATCTCGCGCCCCGTGACGCTGTGGACGACGCGCGCCGATGGCAGCGAGACCTCGCGCAGCGGGCTGATCCGCGAGGCCGAGCTGCTGTCCGGCGATGCGGGCCTGGCGCGCTATCGGCTGACGGTCGTGCCCTGGTTGTGGCTGGCCACGCAGCAACGCGCAAGCCGCGTGTTCGAAGACAAATCGGTGCTGGACATCGTGCGCTACGTGCTGGACAGCTACGAAGGCTACGTCACGCGTATTGCGCCCGGCGTGGACCAGGCGCTGGCCGATCTGGCACCCCGTCCGTATGTGACGCAGTATCGCGAGACCGACTACGAATTCATCAGCCGGCTGTTGGCCGAAGCGGGATTGGGGTGGACGGTAGTCGAGGCCGCTGACGTGCCCGCGAAGCACGCGGTGCTGATTTTCACGGATAGCCGCAACCTGGACGAGGACGCGGAATCCGCCAGCGGCGGCATTCGTTTCCATCGGACAGGCGCCACGGAAACGCGCGACACCGTGCAGGCCATCGCGCGCCGCCGCCGGCGGATTCCTGACCGCATCACGGTGCTGGGCTGGCACGCCAGCAGTAAGCGCGCCATCGCGGCCGAGGCGCTGGTCAACCCGGCGAACGGCGACGATGACGCCGCTGGACTGGAATGGTACGAGCCGCTGGGCCACGGCAGCGTGGCCGACGAGGGCCAGGCCAGGCGCCAAGCCACCTTGGCCATGGAAGCCGTGCGGGTGCAGGCCGAGACCTTCGTCGGTCAGGGCGGCGTGCGCACCTTCCGGTCCGGCACGCGTTTCATGTTGCAAGGCATGTCGGCGCTGGGTCCCGCCAAAGAGGAAGGCTTCGAGCCCGTTTTCGCGCTGGACCGTGTCGAGCACGTCGGCATCAACAACCTGCCGCCCGAGACCCGTGCGTCGCTGGCGCAACGGCTGGGGGGACTGGACGCGTATCTGGTGCTGGACGACGACGCTATCGCGCCGCCGGGTGTGGAGGGCGACGCCGCCTTGGCGCTGGCCCCCGACGCGGCCGTGCTGGCCAAGGCGCGCGAGGTCGGCTACGCCAACCGTTTCGACGCGGTGCGTTGTGATCGCCCGTGGCGTCCCGAGCTGCCGCAGACGCGTGGCGCGCGCCTGGCGGGCGCGCCATCGGTCCACGGCGTGCACACAGCGGTCGTGACGGATGCGGAGGGCACCACGCAGGCCAAGGGGCAGGACGAAATACTCAGGAACCACCGTGGCGACGTGCGTGTCCGGTTCCATTGGCAAGCCGACGGCAAGGATGGCGAGGCCAAGAGCCGCTGGGTGCGTGTGGCGCAGCGGCAGTCGGGCGCGGGCATGGGCATGAGCTTTGTGCCGCGCATCGGGCAAGAAGTGCTGGTGCGCTTCCTGGACGACGATGTCGATCAGCCCGTGGTGATTGGCGCGCTATACAACGGGCGCGGCGAAGGCGGCACGCCGGCCACTCCAGGCGGACGTCCGGGCGGCCAGGTCGATACGCAGGTCTACGCCGCGGCGCGGGACGGCATGCCCAGCGCGCAGGCCAACCTGGCGGCGGGCAACGCGCCGGCCTGGCACGGCGCGGCCGGCGGCGACGAGAACCACCGCAATGCCGCTGCGCTCACCGGCTTCAAGAGCAAGGAATTCGGCGGCTCGGGCTACAACCAGATTGTCTTTGACGATACCGACGATCAACTGCGCACGCAGATCAAGAGCACCCAAGACGCTAGCGAGCTGAACCTGGGGCATCTTATCCATCAGGCGGGTAATTACCGCGGCGGCTTGCGCGGCCTGGGTATCGAGCTGCGCACCGACGGCTACGGCGCCGTGCGCGGCGGGGCTGGCGTGCTGCTCAGCACCTATGCCAGTGATGGCAACGCCAGCGCGGTCGGCGATGCCGCCGGCGTGCAGGCCCTGGCCAGCCAGACGGACCAGATGGCACGGTCGCTGGACGCGGTCGTGGGCGCCCATCAAGGCTTGCGGCTGGCCACGGTGCAAGGCACTAAAGGACCCGACGCCAGCGTGCCGGATACCGAGAAAGCGCCGCTGGCGGCGATGCACCGCATGGTCTCCGGCACGGTGGCGGGCGACGGCCTGGAGCCGGCGCGGGCCGACGCGTCGGCCAAGCACACGCAAGCCGCAGAGGGCAAGGTCCCGCATTCCACCGACCCGGTCGTGCTGATGGCCGCGCGGGCAGGGCTGGCGCAGATCGCCGCGCAGCACATGCAGTATGTGGCCGGCGACACAGTGCACTTTTCATCGGGCAAGGACCAGAACCTGGCCGTGATGGGTGCCTTGCGCCTGCATACGGGGCAAGGGTTGGGGATCGTCGCCGGCCTGCAGCAAGGGGGCGCCGATTCGGGGCTGGACCTGATCTCGGCGACGGGCGACGTGGATGTCCAGGCGCAGCACGACATCCTGCGCGTCCAGGCCCAGAAAGACATCACGATCGGCAGCGCGCAGACGGCCGTCGACTATGCCGCGCCCAAACGCATCCGCATCGCGAACGCGGCGGGCGCCAGCATCGTGCTGGAAGGCGGCAACATCACCGTGACCGCGCCGGGCCGCATCGATGTTAAGACGGGCAACAAGCAGTTTTCGGGACCGGACCGCATGCCCTATGCGTTCCCGCAGTTCACCGTTTGCAAGCAATGCGTGCTGGATGCCCATGATGGCGTGCAGTCCATCACCGACAAGGTCTGAGGTGGAGGCCGGCATGGGCGGTTGGGAAGAACGGTTGAACGACACGCTGGCGCAGGCGGAAACGCTGGCGTCCGCGGCCGGCATGGTGCCGAACACGTATCTGCTGGTGGATTTTCGGGGCCGCACGGAGCTTGCCAGGCCGGTCAAGGCCTGCGCGGATCTTAGCTATGGATCCGTTTGGGTGGGCACCGACTTGGCGGTGTACGACGAGATCGCGCCGTTGTTGATCCAGGTTGATGACCTGAGCCGTTTCGAGCTATCGCGCGGCAAGCAGGCGCCCCGGACCTCGGAGCTGCTGCGCCTGCTCGCGAAGCTGCATGAGGCCGATGGCGGCGAGTTCGCGGTGACGCACATCGTATCCGCGCGGCCGCTGGCCGATTTGATGGCCCACTACGCCTATTACGGCGAATACGGCTTGCCGGATGGGCGCGAGTATTACTTGCATTTCTATGACAGCCGCATTCTGGACCGCGCTTTCCAAGTGTGGACGGATGAAGAGCGCGAGGATTTCCTGGCGCCAGTGCATCAGTTGCGTTATTTGCGTCGCAACGGATCCGTCGCGCAATGGACTGGGGCAGGCGACATGCGGCAGAGGGCTCGAGACTCCCGCCAGCAGGCCTTTACGCAGGGGCAACACCAGGCGCTGCTGGACATGGACTACCCGGACAAGCTGGCGGTGCAGATCCGCCGGCTCTATTTGGGTGTTTTGGGCGGCGGCCTGCGCCAGGACGCGCTCTACACGCAGGTATTGGCGCAGATGGAAAGGGCGCGATCCTATGGGATCGCCACCGAACGCGACATGCTGGACTACGTGGCGTGGGGCATTACCATTTCACCGCGTTTTGACGAGCACGAGGCCATCGCTCCGATGCTGCGGAGGTTCAAGGAAAGCGGACCGGGGCTGTCGCAGGCGCTGGCGGACGTGCCGGACGAGGTTTGGGATGCGCTGCTGCGTGCCGAGCAGGCGCATGGCCGTGGCGCGGTATAGGCGCCGGCGCAACCTGGTGGCAAAGATCAATGCAGGTGCTTTAGGGGGATGGAATGCGTAAGGGGTTGCTTGTCTTGTTGATGTGGCTGGGATTATTGGCCGGCTGCAACAGCGAACCGAACTACCAGGGATTCTCCTTCGTGACGTACAACTACACGCCCTGGGACCTGGACCGGGTCGAAGTGAAGGACGGCAAAGGCAATTCGGCGGTCTCGGGTTCGATCGGAGCCGGCGGGGGCGAGGGCTCGGTGACATGCTGCTATACCTTGACGGGCAGCGACTTCAAGGTGGAATGGCGCGGCGCGGACGGCGAATTGGCCAGAAAGCACATGTTCGACGGCAAGTTGGAAACCGTCATTTTCAATAAAGAAACGCCGGTCCATTTCCCGCCTGCGGAGATACCAGCGGGTGATGGACCGCTTTATCTCGAACTGCACATCTATCCCGACGAGCACATGGAAATAGCGCTCAGCCGAAAGCTGCTGGGCCAGGTGCGAATTCCCATTGTCGATGCCACGCGCTGGTTGTATGCGCAGCACCGCGACGCATTGGGAAGCTATCGAAGCAGCGCTGAACTGCGGCGCGTGGTCGCCAAAGTCGCCAAGAGGGCGTGGGTCAAGTATCGCATCGAGGACGCCCAGGATATGCGGCAGTACATGTTCCTGTATTTCACGGTTGCATCGAATTTCGACACGAACCCCGAGATCGCCGCGATGCTGGCCAAGCCTGGCCGCAAGCCCGGGGAGTTCGCGGTTGCCGTGCAAGGAATGCCGCAAGAGAAAATCGCGCAGCTAAAAGCGGCGGGAACGCCGCCAGGAGACAAGAATGGCTAACCCCGACGCTGGTGAATTGTCGCCGATCGACCGCACGCCCGCCTCGGTGCTGAAGAAGATCGCCGAGAGCGAGGCCGCCTATCCCAAGGACGACTGCCAGGAGTGCGGTGCGATCGTGCGCATCGGCTTTTTCTTTGACGGGTTTGGCCGTAGCCGGGACGCCGATGGCAAGCACCCAACGTTTTATTCCAATATCAGCCGGCTCTGGGAAGCGCACTATGCGCATGACGATGAGGACCGCCCGGTCAAGCAATATTGGTTCCGTTTCTACTATTCGGGTCTGGGGACCGAACTCAATGAGGATGCGAAGAACGACGACTTTATCTATGGCGCCACCGTGGCGGGCGGGAAACTGCTGAGCGAAGCGGGCAAGAACGCCAAGAGTGCCGCCAAGAACATGACGCGGCTGGACGAGATCCCCGAGCACGACGCCTTGAAGCGGCTGCGCAGCGCGACGCAGAAAATGATCAAGGAGGGCTCCTTCCAGCCCATGGTGAAGGCGTATAACGACGTGGTGAAAGACGTCAAGACGCTTCCCGACAAAGTTGTGCGGATCTGGAATGCCTGGGATCCCGAACGTCTGGTCAACCGGGCCAAGGGAACCATCCGGGGGTTCTGGTCTGGATTCAAGAAGAATCCGCTTAAGGTGGCCTGGACGGCGGGCAAGGAAGTCGTCAAGTCTACGGCGATGGAAGGGGTGCCGATCATCCGCGACAACGAGACCGTGGCCTACCTGATGGGAACGGGCGTGGATGTCCGCGTGGACGCTGCGCTGCGGCAGCTCAAGTCGGCGCATGAGGCGGTCAGCGCGGAAATGAACAACGTGCGCCGCATCGAAATTTCGGTTTTCGGAGGGGATCGGGGCGGAGTCATGGCCCGTCAGTTCGTCAACGACGTGGTCAAGAAGTACCGCCGCCGGAACGACAAGGACCTGGTGATTCCTGGGGAAAACGGCGCACCCGAGGCCGAGATCCAGATCCGGTTCCTGGGGCTGCTGGATTCCGTGTCGTCGATCATGGATGAAAGCACCTTTCTTGGGTTCCTGCCGTTTACCGATTTGCTGAAGCAAACCCACAAAGACCGCACGCTGACCGTCCCTGCGGCGGTGCAAAAATGCGTCCATTTTGCCGCCGGCCATGAACTGCGCGCGAACCAGCGTCTGGACAGCCTGGAGAAAACCCGAGGCGAACAGTTTCTATATCCCGGCTCGAGCGGGGATGTGACGGGCGTCAGCCCAGAGGGATCGCTCGGCGCGCGGGGGGAATTGTCCCGGGTTCCGCTACGGGACATGCTGAACTTGGCGATGTCGAACGGTGCCGCCCTCTACAGCATCGAACAGCTGTTTGATAAACGGCCCCTGACTTTCGCGAAATTCTCGATGTCGGCCGCCCTCGCGGATGGCGGAAAGAGCTACCAAATCACAGAACTGGTCGACGCCTATCGCGGTGTGGTGAAGTACGAGCCAGGCGTGGACTTTCTGCCGCACATGGAGGTTTTCCTGCGCTGGCTCGCGGTCAGATACCAAGACCCCGTCTTCAAGAGCGAACTGTCGGACCCTGCGGAAAAATGGATCCAGGATCGGGACTTCTTTACGCCGCAGCAGGCCTACGACGAAGAATTCCGCCGCGTCAGCGCGATGTCAAGAGAGGAGCGGGCCAAGCCGGAGAATACGGCTCGCCTGAAAGAACTGGAAGCCCTGAAGGATCAGCGTCGGGCAACTGCCGACGCCAGCCGTGGCGAGCTTCCGCCCAAGCGTTTCAAGCCGTTGTGGCAACGCCTGGAAGAAGAGTATCGGGCGCTCGAGAAGGCAGAAAATGAAGAGGCCGAGCTGGAAAGATACCGGGCGGAGGTGGCCCGCACCGACCCCGAGCGCGTGCGACGCATCGAACAGGTCACCGCCATCATGAACGAGCCGGCAAGGGTGCGCGACGAGATGATCCGGCGTAATGGCGGCACGGTCGACGAGGATGCCAAGCCGAAGGATCCGCTGGCCGACATGAAGGCGCAGCGCGCCATGCAGCAACGCTTGCTGACGGTATGGCGGGAAGCCAGCGCGGGCACTAACCCTTTGCCCGAAAAGGTCATGGCGCTGTTCGACTTCCTGGTGCACGACGCGATGCTGAGCAGCTGGCCTGATCATTTGCTGGCCAGCACATCGATGTACTTCCGGGTGCGCGACAAAGACATCTTCGGCAAGACCGACTATAAGGCCGAGGATGCGAAGATGAAGGCGGATCTTGAAAACGTGGCGCGCACGGAGAAGATGCGCGCGAACCTGGAGGGGCTGACGCCTGCGCGCCTGTAGCGTGGGTGACGTGGCCAACCCCGACGGCGTGCATCAGGGCGGCCGGGACACCGCCGGGTGACAAGAACGGCGGGTCAGGCCGCGCCTACCGCGGCGGCAGCACTTCAATCGTGACGGTGTTCGACCGCAAGCCGTTGGATTCGACATACACCTCATACTTGGCCGGGTTGACCGGTAGCCCGGCACGGGCCGCCAGGTCCGTGCTGAACTGCGTGCCAACGCTCATGCCCGGCGCGACCGGTTGCCCGCGGGGCGGGCGCGAGCTTGCGATGGTGTCGACCTCGACGCCGGGACGTGTCGGCAGCTTGTATTCAAACGCCACTCCATCGTAGGCCTTGCGTGTTTCAAGATCGGTCGCCACGATGCGTGGCAAGGTCGGGTGCTGCACGGCCGGCACGATGCCGCGCGCGCAGACGGGAATGACCAGCACGCCGGGCGCCCGCGGCCAGACGCGGGCAGGCGCCGCGATGCGGAGCTGTTCGTCGTAGCCGTCGTTGGCGGGCATGCAGGCATGGTCGCGCATGCTGTTGATCGGCACGGAGGCGAAGGAAGCGGGTTCGGTCCAGTCGGAATTCATGGTCTTCTGCGGCGTGACGGATGGGGGGTGGGCGGACGCCGCCGGGGTGAAAGCCCAGGCGGCGGCGGTGAACAGCAGGACAAAGGCGCGCGCCGGGAAGCGGCGCGGCGCGTCAGGACGTGGTCCAGCCATTGGACATGTCCACCTTGCGCACGGCGTCCGAGCACGACGGGCAGAAGCGGATGCTCTGGCAGTCGCCGCCGAACATCACGCAGGCGCCGACGTTGCTGGAATTGGCCTGGTTGGCAGGCAGGCCGAAGTGGCAGTGGTTGCCGGCGTCTGAATAGAAGTAGCGTCCCCCGTCCAGCTTCGACGCGTCATACAGTTCGCCGCCTTCGTTGGCGTTGGCCCATTCCGGCCCGCTGGGCGTCATGCCCAGCAGGTGGCCCATCTCGTGGACCAGCGTTTCCTGCTGGTACGCCATCGTCGCCAGTTGCCAGGGCGTGCGCACCGCGACGCCCAGGATGTTGGTGCCCAAAAAGGCTACGCCGCCCGCGGCGCTTTCCATGAGCTTGACGCGCAGGATGATCCGGCCAGACGCGGGCGTCGGCAAAAGGCCTGCCAGGCGCACCCTGACGCGCAGGCAGGCGCTGGGTTCGGCGGTGTTGCCCGTGATCGGGGTCACGCGGTCCTTGGGCACCACGGCCCGTTTGACCGTCCCTGCGGCATCCGTGTATTCGAACAGGCACTCCAGGAACCAATCGTCGTTCGGATCGATGTTCAGCCAGAGATACGCAGGGTTGCCGTCGGGGCCAAGCAGGTCCATCTCGGCGTCGGCCACGCCCGGACCGGCATTGGCGCGCATGATCAGCGGCGCGATCGGCCATTGCGCGGCCAAGCGGTCGATATGGCAGACCGCGATGGTGTAGGGCTCGTGCCGGGCGCCCTCCGAGCGCGGATAGATGGACTGGACCAGCCGGCGCATCCGCGCGTCGCCTTCGTCCGTCCAGACATCCGAATTGGCGTCGCCGCGCGTCTGCACGTAGGGCAGTTGCAGCACGTCGATGCCATGGCGCGCGTATTCGTCGGCGGTCGGCTGGAAGCCGTAGCGGCGCTCCATGTTTTCCGGGCCGGGCATGCGGATCTCCTGGATGTACATGCGGCGCACGGTTTCGATCATCTCGGTCATGACCGTCTGGTTCTGGTCGTTCAGGACTTCGAACAGATAGGTGTTCAAGCCCGCGGCGGGCAAGGTGATGTTGTCGACGACCTTCGTGCCGTCGGGGTCGGTCACGTACTGGTAGGTGGACTGGTCGGGGTCGCGGTACAGGGGCTGCCGATCGCGTTCGCGGGCCGTATAGACGGCGTTGGTCCGGCGGGCCATGACTTTGACCGTGAACCGGTGTTCTCCGCGGCGGTTGAACGATACGCGGATCTTGGGCCGGTTGGTCTGGCGGTCCAGGCTGGTCAGCGCCTGGCCGTCGTTCCAGCGCGCTTCCGAGGTCTTCAGGTTCACGTACTGCAATTGCGCGCCGCTCTGGCTGCGGTAGGTCGACACGGCGAGCGTGCCGCCCTGTGCGCCGCCGCTGTCCGCCGGACCGCTCGCGCCGCCCGTGCCATCCTGGCCGGCGGGCCGCGTTGCGGTGCCCGGCAGCCCGATGCCTACCGCGTCCATGGCGCGGCGGACCAGGCCCGGATACGGCGAATTCGCCACGGCCGGGATGTTCATGATGGTTTCCGCCACCTTGGGCAGCGTGATGCTGGTCACGCTGGGCGACTGGAGGATCGCGCCCACCACGACGGGGATGGCGGAGTCGCTGAGCCCGGGCGTGCTGAGGATCGCGCCGGCCACCGCCGGGATGTTGTCCACGTTGACGTCCGGCATGGCCATCAGCGTGTTGACGGCGGATCCCAGCGATGCGCCCTTGTCGCCCATGGCGTTCATCGCCTGCGTCATCATGGGCCGGATCGCGGCGCCGACGCCGCCCTGCGAGCCGCCCGCCGCAGCCAAGCCGGAGGCGGCCGACAACGTCGAAGCCATGTTGCCCGCCTGTGCG
>NZ_JABBJN010000057.1 GCF_012928505.1 Achromobacter sp. Bel
CCGGCGGCGGCTGGCGCAAGCGGCGGCCACTGGCCAGGTAGGAATCCGGCACCGAGGCGTTGACGAAAGTGCCGTTGCCCTGGCGGCTGCGCGTATAGCCCTCGGCCAGCAACTGGCTGTAGACGTGGACCACGGTATTGCGGGCGATGCCGAGCTCGGCGGCCAGGTCGCGCGACGCCGGCAGGCGCGAGTCCGCGGCGATGGCGCCGTCGAGGATCGCTTCGCGGATGCCGCGGTACAGCCGCTTGTTCATGGGCTCGCTGGACCCGTCGGCCAAACGCAGCAGCAGCAAGTCACCTACAATGGACCGCAATTGGTTCTACCTGTTTTATTAAAGTGGTTCCCACAAATGGGGCCATCGTAGCATTAAATAAGGTTTTTCCCGCCCACCACGTTCCCCGAGGCAGAGATGAAGAATCAGGACCTGAATACCCGCCGTTCCCTGGCCACCCCGCGTGGCGTCGGCGTCATGTGCGACTTCTACGCGGTGCGCGCCGAGAACGCCACGCTGTGGGACGCCAACGGCAAGGAATACATCGATTTCGCAGGCGGCATCGCCGTGCTGAACACCGGCCACCTGCACCCCAAGGTCAAGGCCGCCGTGTCCGCCCAGCTGGACAACTTCACGCACACGGCCTACCAGATCGTGCCGTACGAAGGCTACATCTCGCTGGCCGAGCGCATCAACCGCCTGGCCCCCATCGACGGCCTGAAGAAGACCGCCTTCTTCACGACCGGCGTCGAAGCCGTTGAAAACGCCATCAAGATCGCGCGCTCGGCCACCGGCCGCTCGGGCGTCATCGCCTTTTCGGGTTCGTTCCACGGCCGCACGATGCTGGGCATGGCGCTGACCGGCAAGGTCGCCCCCTACAAGCTGTCGTTCGGCCCCATGCCGGGCGACATCTACCACGTGCCGTTCCCCAACGGCACCCAGTCCATCACCGTCGCGGATTCGCTCAAGGCGCTGGACCTGCTGTTCAAGTGCGATATCGACCCGAAGCGCGTGGCGGCCATCATCATCGAACCGGTGCAAGGCGAAGGCGGCTTCAACATCACCCCGCCTGAACTCATGACCGCGCTGCGCAAGCTGTGCGACGAGCACGGCATCCTGCTGATCGCCGACGAAGTGCAGACGGGCTTCGGCCGCACCGGCAAGCTGTTCGCGATGGAACACCACACGGTGCAGGCGGACCTCATCACGATGGCCAAGAGCCTGGGCGGCGGCTTCCCGATCTCGGGCGTGGTCGGCCGCGCCGACGTCATGGACGGCCCGGCCGCGGGCGGCCTGGGCGGCACCTACGCCGGCAACCCGCTGGCGGTTGCCGCGGCGCACGCCGTGCTGGACGTGATTGCCGAAGAAAAGCTGTGCGAACGCGCGACCGTGCTGGGCGACAAGCTGCGCGCCCATCTGGAAGGCCTGCGCGGCAAGGTGGCGGGCATCGCCGACGTGCGCGGCCTGGGTTCGATGGTGGCGCTGGAACTGAACGACGCCAACGGCAAGCCCGACGCCGAAGCCGTCAAGCGCGTGCAAGCGCGCGCGCTGGAACAAGGCCTGATCCTGCTGAGTTGCGGCGTATACGGCAACGTGCTGCGCTTCCTGTACCCGTTGACCATTCCCGACGCGCAATTCGACCGCGCGCTGGTTATCCTGTCCGAGGCGCTGGCCGCCTGATGCCCAGGGCCTGAACACCCGATCTTCGGTTGGGCAGGCATGGCAATTGCGGGCGTGTTGCGGGTTACCGCCACGCCCGTAGCCGTTTCCTGGCCCTGCTGCATTTCATTCAAGGAGACTCCCATAATGACCGCTTTGACCCATCCCCTGTCGCGCCCTGAACTGCTGCGCGACGCCTGCTACATCGACGGCAAGTGGGTAGGCGCCGGCAACGGCGCGTCGATCCCGGTGGACAATCCCTCCACCGGCAAGACCATCGTGTCCGTGCCCAAGCTGGGCCGCAAGGAAACCGAACAGGCCATCGCCAGCGCGCAGGCCGCGCTGCCGGCCTGGAGCGCCAAGACAGGCAAGGAACGCGCCGCGATCCTGCTGAAGTGGGCGCAGCTGATGATGCAGAACCAGCAAGACCTGGCCGCCATCATGACGTCCGAACAGGGCAAGCCCGTGACCGAAGCCGCCGGCGAAATCGCTTACGCCGCCTCGTTCCTGGAATGGTTCGCTGAAGAAGCCAAGCGCATCGACGGCGACGTGCTGCAAAGCCCGAAGGCCGGCCAGCGCCTGCTGGCGTTGAAGCAACCCATCGGCGTCACCGCCGCCATCACGCCGTGGAACTTCCCGGCCGCCATGATCACCCGCAAGGTCGGCCCGGCGCTTGCCGCCGGCTGCACCATGGTCGTCAAGCCCGCCCAGCAGACCCCGCTGACCGCGCTGGCACTGGCCGTGCTGGCCGAAGAAGCCGGCGTGCCCGCCGGCGTGTTCCACGTCATCACCGGCAGCTCGCGCGATATCGGCGCGGCCCTGTGCGAGAGCGAGGTCGTGCGCAAGCTGAGCTTCACCGGATCGACGGAAGTCGGTCGCACGCTGATGGAGCAATGCGCGCCCACCATCAAGAAGCTGTCTCTGGAACTGGGCGGCAACGCGCCCTTCATCGTGTTCGACGACGCCGACCTGGACCGCGCCGTGGACGGCATCCTGGCCTCGAAGTACCGCAACGCCGGCCAGACCTGCGTGTGCGCCAACCGCATCTACGTGCAAGCCGGCGTGTACGAGGAAATCGCCAAGCGCCTGGTGGCCAAGGTCAATGCCATGAAGGTGGGCGACGGTTTCGCCGATGGCGTGACGCAAGGTCCGCTGATCGACGCCAGCGCCGTCGAGAAGGTGCAGGAGCACATTGCAGACGCCACGTCGCACGGCGCCAAGGTCATCGCTGGCGGCAAACCGCATGCACTGGGCGGCACGTTCTTCGAGCCGACCGTGGTGCGCGACGTGACGCAATCGATGCGCTTCGCGACCGAAGAGACCTTCGGCCCGGTGGCGCCGCTGTTCCGCTTTGAAACGGAAGAAGAAGTCATCGGCATGGCCAACGACACCATCTTCGGCCTGGCCGCGTACTTCTTCACCCGCGACTACGCCCGCATCTGGCGCGTGTCGGAATCGCTGGAGTACGGCATCGTCGGCATCAACACCGGTTTGATCTCCAACGAAGTCGGCCCGTTTGGCGGCGTCAAGCAATCCGGCCTGGGCCGCGAAGGCTCCAAGTACGGTATCGAGGAATACCTCGAGATCAAGTACTTGTGCGTCGATCTGGGCTAGTAGCCCCCACGCCGCGCACGCTTCGCGTGCTTGCTGCGCCCGAAGGGATAAGCGGGCTTCGGCCCGCTTATCCCCACCAACTGTGGACAACCCGGCAGATAACTCCTGCATAGCCGGAAAAAGTCCTTTCGTTCCAATGGCTTACAAAACGCGATCAAATGCCGCTCAGGCATGATAGATTTGCGCGTTCCCTGGACGAGTCAGTATGAGCAGAACGTTTACCCGCGAGGACACCCGCAAGCTTGCCGCCGTGCTGGCCGAAACCGCCCTGGCGGAGGTCATGCCGCGGTATCGCAACCTGCCCGAAGGCGCCGTGCGCGGCAAGAGTTCGCCGCGAGACCTGGTGACCGACGCGGACGAGGCGGCCGAACGCCTGATCGCCGCCCGCCTGGCCAAGCTGCACCCCGGCGCCGTGCTGATCGGCGAAGAAGCCTCGGCGCGCAATCCCGCCCTGTTGAACATGCTGGTCGACGCGGACCTGGCCTTCCTGATCGACCCCATCGACGGCACCCGCAACTATGTGGCCGGCCTGCCGCTCTTCGGCATGATGATCGCGGCGTGCCACCGCGGCGACGTGATCGCCGGGGTCATCTACGACCCGGTCAACCGCGATAGCGCGCTGGCCGTGCGGGGAGAAGGCGCCTGGATGGAATACGAGAACGGCAGGCAGGTGCCCCTGGCGGTGGCCAGCCCGGCGCCCCCCGAAAACATGGATGGCCTGATCGCCACCGGCGCGCTGCCCGAACCGCTGCGCACCACCGTCAACAGCAACCTGTCGCGCCTGGCCAGCACCGCGTCGCTGCGCTGCGCCGCGCATGAATACCGGATGCTGGCCGCCGGCCATTGCCATGTGGCGCTATACAACCAATTGACGGCCTGGGACCACGCGGCAGGCTGGTTGCTGCACCGGGAAGCCGGTGGCTACGCCGCACGCTTTGACGGCTCGCCCTACAAGCCCACGCACCGCACGGGCGGACTGCTTTACGCACCGGACGCCGGCAGTTGGCATGCCGCCCGCAAGGCGCTGCTGGGCGACGGGATCGATGCTATCGAGACCTGAAAAGCGGGGGTTATCCCTAGGAATTATCCACAGTTCCTGTGGACAACCCTATGGAAAGGTCTGTAACAGCGCGAAAAATCCCTTACAGGGCAAGCACTTGCTTAGACCGGTCAAAAACCGGCCGGCAAAAACCGTGCCTACAGGGCGTCCAGCGCCACCGCGCAAGGCTGTTCCACCTTCAGGGTCAGCAACGGATCCGCCCGGGTGCGGCCCAGATTGATGGCGGCGATCGGCATCCCGTTGCGGGATGCCGCCGTCACGAAGCGGTAGCCCGAATACACCATCAGCGACGACCCGACTACCAGCACGGCGTCTGCGCCCATCAGCCCGGCATTGGCACGGTCGACGCGGTCGCGGGGCACCGTTTCACCGAAAAAGACCACGTCCGGCTTGACGATGCCGCCGCAGCGCGGACACGGCGGGACCGTAAACCGCGAAAAATCCTCGCCGTCCAGGTCGGCGTCGCCATCGGGCGCATCCGTGGCGTCCAGCGACGTCCATTCCGGATTGCCCTGCTGCAGCGCCTCTTGCCAGGGCTGGCGGCCGCCGCGCCAGTCGCAGTTCATGCAGCGCACCTCGTCCAGCCGGCCGTGCAGGTCCACGACCTCGCGGCTGCCCGCGGCCTCGTGCAGGCCGTCGACGTTCTGTGTGACCAGCACGGTCACGTGGCCGCGCGATTCCAGCCGCGCCAGCGCGCGGTGCGAATCATTGGGCCTGACACCGCCGAAGCGGCGCCAGCCCACCATGCTGCGGGCCCAGTAGCGGGCGCGCGCCAGGTCGTCGCCCATGAAGGTCTGCAGCGTCATGGGCGGCTTGCGCTTCCATTCGCCTTCGGTGTCGCGGTAGTCGGGGATGCCCGAGTCGGTGCTGACGCCCGCCCCCGTCAGCACGAACAGCCGCGGGTGGCGGTCGATGAAGCCGCGCAGCGCGGCCAGATCCGAGATTCGTGTATCCATCCTGACTCCTCTGTCCTGGCCGCTCGCGCCAGCGGCGCCGCGCGCGCATCGATACGGCGGTTCAGCCGCCCAGGCCGCAATCCGGCATGTCGCTGACCAGGCTGGCCTGCGTGACGTTGCTGCCCGGCGCCACGCTGCGCGTCAGCCAGACATTGCCGCCGATGGTCGACCCCTTGCCGATCGTGACGCGGCCCAGGATCGTGGCGCCAGCGTAGATCACGACATCGTCTTCAATCAACGGGTGGCGCGGCAGGCCCTTCTTCAACTCGCCGTTTTCACCAGGCGGGAAGCGCTTGGCGCCCAGCGTCACCATCTGGTAGAGCCGCACGCGGTCGCCGATGATGGCGGTTTCGCCAATGACGACGCCCGTGCCGTGATCGATGAAGAAGCTGCGGCCGATGGTGGCGCCGGGGTGGATGTCGATGCCGGTATCGGCATGCGCGATCTCGGCCACGATGCGGGCCAGCATCGGCACGTTCAGGCGGTACAGGACGTTGGCCAGGCGATGATGGATCATCGCCGCCACGCCGGGATAGCACAGCAGCACTTCGTCCACGCTGTGCGCGGCCGGGTCGCCTTGATAGGCCGCGGTCACGTCCAGATCGAGCGCGGCGCGCACGCGCGGCAACTCGGCGCCGAACTGGCGCACGATCTCGATGGCGCGCCGCTGGGTCTCGGCGGGATCCACGTGTTCATGGCGGCCGACGTATTGCAGTTCAAGACAGACCTGATGCAGCAGCGCGTCCAGCGCGGCGCCGATCGTGTGCCCGACGTAGAAGTCTTCGACTTCCTCGCGCAGGTCGATCGGCCCCAGGCGCATCGGAAACAAGGCGCCACAGAGGTCCTTGATGATCTGGCGCAGGCTTTCCTGCGACGGGAATTCGCGCAAGCCCGAGTCTTCACGCAGGCGGCCGCGGGGGCCGCGCCACGCGACGCGCGCCTCGCGCAGGCCGGACACGATGCTGTCCAGGTTCCAGTGGGCCGGCGGCAGGTAGGAGGGGCCGCTCATCGCCGCAGCTCCGGCAAAGCGCCGCTGAACCCGGCATACGGATGGAATTCAAACATGGGAGTGCCTCACTGACGGTGCATGGCCCCGGGCGGCCGGGCCGCCGGGCCATGTTGCTACGCAATAATCCCGTCAACTGTAACCGCTAGCGCCCTTTTTCCGTAACCCATCCGACACGGCATTGGGGTTATGAGGCAGCCCCGGGCGCCTCGTAGCCTTGCGGATTGCCTTGCTGCCAGCGCCAGCCGTCCGCGCACATGGCGGCCACATCATGGGTGCTGCGCCAGCCCAGCAGCGACGCCGCCAGCGCGGGGTCGGCCCACATGCGTTCGATGTCGCCGGGACGCCGCCCTTGGGTGCGCACGGGAATTCGGCAACCGTTGACCTGTTCGAAAGCCCGCACCAGCTCCAGCACGCTGGTGCCCTGCCCCGTTCCCAGATTCACGGCGACAAAGCCCGGATGCCCCGCGGAATAAGACAAGGCCTGGACATGGCCTTGCGCCAGGTCCATGACGTGCAGATAGTCGCGCACGCCGGTGCCGTCGGCGGTCTCGTAGTCGTCTCCGAACACGCGCAGGAACGGTTGCCGGCCCACCGCCACCTGCGTAATGAAGGGGAACAGGTTATTGGGCAGGTCGCGTGGGCTTTCACCGATCAGCCCGCTGGGGTGCGCGCCGATGGGGTTGAAGTAGCGCAGCGTGACCGCGCTGAAAGCGGGATCCGCCGTGCAGACATCGCGCAGCATTTCCTCCACCATCAGTTTGGTGCGCCCGTAGGGGTTGGTCGGCGCCAGCGGGTGCGCCTCGGTAAAAGGCAGATACCGAGGTTCGCCATAGACGGTGGCCGACGAACTGAACACCAGCCGCGCGACGCCCGTGTCGCGCATGGCGCGCAGCAGCGCCATCGACCCCGCCACATTGTTGTCGTAGTACTTCAGCGGATCCGCTACCGATTCCCCCACCGCCTTGCAACCCGCCAGGTGCAGCACCGCCTGCACGGGTTCGCCCCGGGCCGCGGCGCCGGTCAACACCGACTCCATCAGGCCGGAAGTCCGGATATCACCCTCGATGAGCGGGATCGGGACGCCGCACAGGCGTTCGACCCGGCGCACGGCTTCGCGGCTGCCGTTGCTGAAGTTATCCAGCACCAGCGGCCGCTGGCCCGCCGCCAGCATCGCGACCAGCGTATGCGTGCCGATATAACCCGCGCCGCCCGTCACCAGCACATGCAGATCCGCCATGCCCGCCTCCATCAAAGATGGGCGGCCATGCCCGGCACCCACGCGTGCCGCGAACGCGGCGCCTGGGCATGGCCGCGATAGCGGTCGATCCAGTACGACGTAGACGCGTCATGGCCCCAGTCCACCACGCCCGCCGACACCGGCACCGCGAGTTCACGTTCGATGCCGGTGGCCAGGCGCTTGCCCAGTTCCACCCCCCATTGGTCGAAGGGATTGATGCCCCAGACCACGCTTTGCACGAACACCTTGTGCTCGTACAAGGCCAGCAGCGCACCCAAGCCCCGCGGGTCCAGCTGACGCAGGACGATCAAGGTCGACGGACGCCCGCCCGGATGCACCATGTGCTGCGCCAGGCTCAGCGCGCGCTCCTGGTCGTCGATATGCGCCACGTCCTGCAACGCCTGTTCCAGGCACTTGCCGCGCAGCAACGCCTGCCGTTGCGCCAGGCAATTGGCCAGCAGCATCCGGTGCGCGTCAGGACTGTCGGCATGGCCTTGCAGGCTGGCGATGAAGTCGACCGGCGCGCCATCCTCGCTCTGGTGCAGCCATTGGAAGAACGTGTGCTGCCCGTCGGTGCCGGGCATGCCCCAGATGATGGGCGCCGTCGGCACGCCGACCGCCGCGCCGTCCCCGGCCACGCGCTTGCCCAGCGACTCCATCTCCAGCTGCTGCAAATACGTCACCAGATGCAGCAGCCGTGCGCTGTATGCGGCGATGTTCAACGAGTTGTGGCCCAGCACGCTGCAATTCACCAAGCCCGCCAGCGCCAGCTGGATCGGCGCATTGGAGGCGAACGGCGCCTGCTGGAAATGCTGATCCATGGCCTCGGCGCCCGCCCGCATGCCGATCAGCACGTCGGCGCCCACCGTCAGCGCGATCGACAGCCCCGCGACCGACCAGACGGAATAGCGTCCGCCCACCCAGTCACACATCTTGAACACCTGGCTGGCCGGCACGCCCAAGGCGCGCGCGGCCGGCGCGTTGGCGGTGACTGCCGCCAGGTGTTCGGACACGTCGGCCACGCCGCCTTGCTTGAGCCAGGCGATGGCGGCCCGCGCATTGTGCAGGGTCTCGGACGTGGTGAAGGACTTGGACGACACCACGACCAGACAGCGGCGCGGGTCCAGCCCGGCCACGGCGTCATGGAAAGCATGGCCGTCTATATTGGAGACAAAGCGGATCTGGCGCCGTTGCGACGGACCGCCGAACGCCTGGATGGCCAGCCGGGGCCCCCAGTCGCTGCCGCCAATGCCGATATGCAACACCGTTGAAAAATCCGCCGTCTGATCCACCTTGCGGACGAAATCGGTCATGCGCGAGTATTCGCAGACCGAATCCGCGTCCTGGCCGTCCGGTTGTTCCCGGGTGCGACCGGCGCGCAGGGCGGTATGCCATGCCGGTTTGCCTTCGGTCCAGTTGACCGGGTCGCCCACGAACAGCGCATGGCGCGCATCCGCCAGGCCGCGCGCCTGCAGCAGGTTCAGCGCCGCCGCCTCCAGGGCCGGCGACTGCCGCTGCATGGTCAGGTCCACGCATAATCCCGCCGCCTCGATCACTTTCAACGTGCCGGCATCCAGTCCGGCGCTTTGCGCGGCTTGCGCGAACGCCTGCCACTCGGGGCTGTGCGCCAGGCCGGAGTTCGCCCTTAACGCCTCTATCGCATAGTTGGCCTTACCCATCGCGTGATGCTCCTTAGAACGGTAAACGAACGTGAGGTGCAATGCGCCGGAACGCTTTGCGGAAGTCCTCCTCGATACGGGCCAATGCGGCCACGGTGTCTCCTTCGAAACGCAAAACCACCGTCGGCGTGGTGTTGGACGGACGCGCCAGGCCGAAGCCGTCGGCATAGTCCACCCGGACGCCATCCAGGTCGTTGATGGAGATGGCGCCGGGGAATTCCCCCTGTGCGCGCAACGTCTCCACCAGTTCGAACTGTTCGCCTTCGGCGGTGTCCAGCTTGATTTCAGGGGTCGCGCAGGATTGCGGCAGGCTTTCCAGCAAGGCCGACGGGTCCGGCGCCGACGACAGGATCTCCAGCAGCCGGGCGGCCGCATAGATCCCGTCGTCAAAGCCATACCAACGCTCTTTGAAAAACATGTGGCCGCTCATCTCTCCAGCAAGTAGCGCTCCCGACTCGCGCATCTTGGCCTTGATCAGCGAATGGCCGGTCTTCCACATGGTGGCCCGGCCGCCCGCCTCGACGATGGCGCGTGCCACATGGCGGCTGCATTTGACGTCGTAGATGATCTCGGCGCCCGGATTGCGCTCCAGCACGTCGCGCGCGAAGAGGATCAGTTGGCGATCCGGCCAAATGATCTGTCCCGATTTCGTCACCACGCCCAGCCGGTCGCCGTCGCCGTCGAATGCCAGGCCCACTTCGCAATCGGAATAGCGCAGGCAATAGATCAGGTCCTGCAGGTTCTGCGGATCGGCGGGATCGGGATGGTGGCCGGGGAACGAGCCGTCCACTTCGCAGAACAATTCGGTCACCTCGCAACCCAGCGCGCGGAACAGCGCCGGCGCCACCGCCCCCGCCACGCCGCTGCCGCAGTCGATGGCGATCTTCATCGGGCGCGCCATGCGGATGTCGCCCAGCAGGCGGGCGGCGTAGCAAGGCTGGATCTGCATCTGCGTGCGCCCGCCCGACACCGCGGCCGATTCAATCGGCAAGCGCATCGCGTCGCGCAAGGCCGTGATGCCTTCTCCATACAGCGAAGCGCCCTCCAGCACGATCTTGAAGCCGTTGTGCGCAGGCGGATTATGGCTGCCCGTGACGGCGATACCGGCGCCCGTGTCCATCAGGCGCGTGGCGAAATACACCATCGGCGTCGTGGCCATGCCAATGTCGATGACATGCATGCCGGCCGAACGCAGGCCAGCCTGCAGCGCGGCCGCCAGCTCCACGCTGCTGATCCGGCCGTCGCGGCCCACCACGATCGACCGCGCGCCCTGCTCCCGCGCCTGCGTGCCCGCCGCCATGCCCAGGCTGTGGGCGAAGCGCGCATCGATTTCATCCGGCACCGTGCCGCGTATGTCATAAGCCTTGAAAACCGCATCCAGAATTTGCGGGGTGTCCCAGCCAAAAGTTCCGTGCATGCCAGTTTCTCCGGATGGCGTTATTTGGGGCCGTTCTGTTTGAAATCGCCGTAATACGCCGCACGGGAATACCGATAGTTCCCATATTTGGAGCGGAAACCGAAACGCTCAGGCATGAGCTTGAGCCCGTTGAACAGCACGCCATCCACCGGCGCGCCGGCCTGGATCAGCCGCTTGGCGGTTTCGCGGATCTCGCCCACGGTGTTCATCCCGGAGCGCACCACCACCATGACCGCCGCCGCATGCGTGCCCACCACCGCCGCATCGGGCGACGAGAGCACGGGCGCCGTGTCCAGGATCACCATGTCGTACTGCGACGCCAGTTCGCGCAGGGTCGCGCCGAACACGGGCGACGCCAGCAGCTCCGAAGGGTCGAAGGTCACCGCGCCGGTGGCGATGAAGTCCACGCCTTCCGACACGCTGTGCTTCCTGACGCGCGTCAACGGGATGGTGCCCGACAGCACTTCAAACAAGCCGTCCTCCTTGGGCACGCCGAAGTAGCGGTTCAACTGGCCCTTGCGAAAGTCGGCGTCGATCAGCAGCACGCGCTTGCCCACGCCGCCCTGGATGAAAGCGAAGTTGGCCGACAGGAACGACTTGCCCACGCCCGCTACCGGACCGGTGAACATGACCATGTTGTTGGCGGACTGGCGCAGCGACGCCTGCAGCACATTGCGGAACGAACGCAGGCTTTCGATGGGCGGCGCGTTGCCCTGGCTTTGCGCGAGCAGCGCAGGCACCGTTGCATTCTTGCGCCGGCTACGGCGCCACAGCTTGTCCTGCATGTCGCTGTACGGAATGGCGGCCAGCACCGGCAGGCCCGTGTAGCGTTCGACGTCATCGGGTTCCGACAGCCCGCCGAACAGCGCATTGCGGACGAAAGCGCACAGCATGCCGAAGATCAGTCCGATGACGGTGGCCACGCCGAGGATGATCGCGGCCTTGGGGCGCACGGGGCGGTCGGGTTGCACGGCCGCGTCCAGGATGCGCACGTTGCCCACCTTGCCCGCGCGGATCAGCCGCAGCTGCTGCGCGTTGTTCAGCAGGCCCGTGTAGAGCTCGGTGTTGACGCGCACGTCGCGCACCAGGCGCACGACGTCCTGCTCCAGATCGGGCAGCTGTCTGATGTTGTTGCCGATGCGGCTGACGTCGCCGGAGAGCGACGTGATCTGGCGATCGATCGCGACGATGCTGGGATGGGTGGGCGCAAAGCGCGTGATCAGTTCCTGCCGCTTGGAGCGCAGCTCCATCACCTTGGTCTGCGCATCCACCGACTGCGCCAGGATCAGCTTGGCCTCTTCGCTCAGGTCGATCGTGCCGCGCTTATTGCGCAAGGCGTTGTACTTGGTCTCGGCCGCGTCCAGCTCTCCCTTCAGGATGGGCAGCTGCTGCTCCAGGAACGTCAGCGACTTCTCGGCCTGGGCCGACTTGCGGTTCACGTTCTGCTGCACATATTCCTGGCCGATCTGGTTCAGCACCGCGGTGGTCAGCGCGGGATCGTTGCCTTCCAGCGTGACGCCGATCACGCCTGAAGCGCGTCCGCGTTCGAAGATGCCCAGATGCGACTGCACGTCTTCGATAGCCGCCAGGCGCGAACTGCGCGACACCGTGAACTCGGTGCCGGGGCGGCCGGCCAGCGCGTCGATATGCACGTCCATCGCGCCGCCGCCGGGCAACAGGAAGTGCTCGGGCTTGCCGACCGTGCCATTGAACGTGGCGCCTGTGAACTTGTCGGTCAGCGTGTAGCGGCCTTCGCCCAGCGTAGTCACGCGAAAGGGCTTGCCCAGCCATTCGTTGGGCACGTCCAATTGCGAGATCGCAATGGACTCCCCACCCCACGCGTACCCACCGCGCGGCAGGCTGGACGGATATGGCAGTGCTTCATAGCGCTGCGCCAACCACTCTCCCACCACGGGGAAATAGCGCGGCTTGGCGTGGATGTAGAGCAGGAACTTGTCGACGGCCGGGCCCACCACCATGCGCGAGCGCAGCACTTCCATTTCGCCGGAAGTTTCGGCCTTGGTGTCGAACATGGCGGAGACGTCGCCAAGCAGGCTGCGCGCCTGGCCATTGGGCATCTCCTCTTCGACCTGGACGATGATGTCGGCCGAATAGACCGAAGGCGTCACCATCACATAGGCCAAGGCCCCGAAGAAGGCTAGCAACGTGATCGCGATGATCATCCACCGGTTCGACACGATGGCGTCCACATGCGAGGACAACGGGGTTTCCTGCTGGCGAGCCGGGACGTTCGGCTCGAATGATTCGATGGGCAACGACATGCAGCTCTCCAGACGTGGGCGCCGCCGCGGTTGCGGCGCCCCCAAAGGCGTTGGTTAGGGTCTTGCGACCCCGAAAGGCGGACTAGTTGATCGATTTCACGGTCTGTACCGTTTGTGCGCTCGGGAAGAGGTTGCTGATGAAGCGGTTCCACCGCACCAACGCTGCCGTATCCACGAACACGACGTCTTTGGGTTCCAACTCGAACTTCGCACCTACCGCCAGAGCTTGCGGCGACTTGGAGTTCAGATGGAACACCTGCGGCGTCGCTTGCTCGGTACTGCGGACCACAAACACTTGCGACGCGTCGGCCGTGAGCTGGTTCGGTCCTCCCGCCATGCCCAGCGCCTCGGTCAACGACATGCGGCCGTCGCGCATCACCACCGTGGTGGGCAGGAACACTTCGCCCATCACGAACACCTTGCTGTCGTCGCGCGGCGTCACGCGCACGATGTCGCCCGACTTCAGCATCACCTGATTCAAGTCCTGGCCACGTTCGATCAGCGCGGGCAGGTTCACGCGGGTACGGCGGCCTTCACGAATCACATAGACGGCGCTGCGGTCGGCGGTGGGCAATAAGCCTCCCGCGCGGTTGACCGCTTCGAGCAGGGTCATCGGAATGTCGTTGATCGCAACCGTGCCCGGCAACTTGACCTCGCCTTCGACGTAGACGCGCTTGCTGCGATAGCCAAGCACGCGTACCGTGATCTGAGGATCCTGGATGTACTTGCCGGAACTATTGACTATGAGATTGCGCGCCTGAAGTTCCGTCAACCCCGCCACTTTCAGCAATCCCGTATAGGGAAATTGGATATATCCAGTGGATGACACCGTATAGCCCGGAATGCCCGAGGCGGTATCTCCCATCACTAGTTCGGTCACCCCAGTCCCGATTGCGTAGGTTTGCGTCGGAAGCACGAGCTCCGGGTGATCCCAGACCACGATGGAGAGGATGTCTCCGGGGCCGATGCGATAGGGTTCGACGCTGCCGACCAGGCGGTCCACGCCGTCGTTATCGATCAACGCCTGGCGGGCGCGCAAGTCGTCCACCACCAGCGACGGCGTGATTTCCTTGATCGGCGCGACGGAGTTCGGATCCAGGGGATCTACGAGATGGCCGGCGTTGAAGGTCATACCGGGAGACAGGGCGCAAGCGCCTAGCGAGGACACGAGCGCGATAGCGGCGATGGCTCGGCTCAACGTTCCGAAAAATGTCGTCATGGCAAATCCACTGTGAATGACTTCGTTGCTTGGAATGGAGCCCGATGCGTAACGGGTTGCGACATTCCACTCTCTTTTCAACGCCCCGCACATTCGACGGATGCCCTAAGCCTTCTCCTACATCGTTTGGAGGTTTCGGGTACGTCTTGCACTCAATAAGATTTCGTCGGTAGCCCCATGTTTTGCGGCACTGCGTCGTTTTTTTTTCTGCCGCAAGAAGACTCCCCACGAACAGGAGTGCGCGATGGACCCGTCCAACACGGACACGTCGGCAAGATTCAGCGGGGCAAGCTATCTGTACCGCTTGCTCGACGCCGCGATCGTCATCACCTGCGGCCTGACTGCCACCGGTTTGAAATTCTCGGACGATGCTCTGGCGGAGCCCCCGCAGATCCATCTGTTCCTGATCTACTTGTGCGGCCTGGGCGTCATCGCCCTGTTCCCGGCGTTCCGCCTGTATGTATCTTGGCGGGGCCGCCTGCTGACGGATCTGGTGGTGCGCAGCCTGATGGCCTGGGCCACGGTGTTTGCGCTGGGCATTCTTGTCAGTTTTCTCATGCATCAGACCGCCGCGATATCCCGCATGTGGGCGGCTACCTGGTTCGGCATGACCGCGTTGACGCTGGCGGGCGTGCGTATCGCCGTGTACGCGGCGCTGGGCGCGGCGCGCGACCGCGGCCTGAACAAGAAGAACGTGATGCTGGTGGGGTTCGGCGCGCTGGGCCACGACCTGTGGCGCCGCGTGGAACGCTATCGGGAAGCGGGCTACAACGTGGCCGGCATCTACGCCGAACCACACGAAAGCCTGCCGCCGCAAGTGCGCCGCCTGCATGAGCTGGACAACCTGCACGCCTTCGTCCACGAGCACAACGTGCGCGAGATCTGGATCGTCCTTCCGATGGAGGCGGGCCAGGAATTACGCGAAGTGCTCTACCACCTGCGCAACGACCTGGTGGATATCCGCTGGATCCCGGATGTGATGTCGATCCAGCTGCTGGGCCACCGCATCGGCGAATTCTTGGGGTTGCCCGCCATCCAGCTCAACAGCCTGCCGGCCGCTGGCGTGCGAGGCTGGGCCAAAGAGGTGTTCGATCGCAGTTTCGCTTTTTGCGCGCTGATCGGGCTGTCGCCCCTGATGATCGCCATCGCCCTGATGGTGAAGCTGACGTCCCGTGGCCCCGTTTTCTTCACCCAGCCGCGCCTGGGCGTGGATGGCAAGGTGTTCCACGTCTACAAGTTCCGCACCATGACCGTGCATCAGGAGCACGGCACCGTGACGCAGGCGACGCGCAACGATTCGCGCATCACCCGTATTGGCGGCTTCCTGCGGCGCACCAGCCTGGACGAGCTGCCTCAGTTCCTGAACGTGCTGATGGGCGACATGTCCGTCGTCGGCCCCCGTCCGCACGCGCTGGAGCATAACGAAATGTACAAGGACCTGGTGCAGCGCTACATGATGCGCCATCGGGTCAAGCCCGGCATCACGGGCTGGGCCCAGGTGAACGGGTTCCGGGGGCAGACGGACACGCTGCGCAAGATGAGCGACCGCGTCGAGCACGACATCTACTACATCCAGCACTGGACGTTCCGGATGGATCTGCTGATCATCGCCCGCACGGCGCTGTCGGGATGGACGGGCCGCAATGTCTACTAAGCCTTTGGGATGGCCCGGGCACGGCGCCCGGATGGATGCGCCCCGCGAGGGCGGCATGCTGGCGCAGGCCGACTTCCGCCAGGCGGTGGAGATGCTGCCGCTGGTGTCCATCGACCTGCTGTTGCGCGACGCCAACGGCCGTTATCTGACCGGTCTGCGGACCAATCCGCCCGCCCGGGGAGCCTGGTTCGTGCCCGGCGGCCGCGTCCGCAAGAATGAGTCCCTGCGCGACGCCTTGCGCCGCATCGCCCGCGACGAGCTCGGCCTGCCGGTCGCGCCCGAGGCCTGGACCCCGCGCGGCGTGTACGAACACTTCTATGGCACCAATTTCGCGGGTGAAGCCGGCCGCTCCACCCATTACGTCGTCCTCGCCTACGAGGCCGAATTGTCGTTGGACACCGTAAGCCTTCCGCAGTCCCAGCACAACAGCTACCGCTGGCTGCCGGCGCAAGAGATCGCCGCCGACCCCGGCGTACATCCGTATACCCAGGCCTACTTCAAGGAGTGAGCGCCATGACGAATCCCCCTCCCCCCTACCGGGCTGTCATCCTTTGCGGCGGTTCCGGTTCGCGCCTGTGGCCGTTGTCGCGTGAACTGCTGCCCAAGCAGTTCATCCGTTTGACGGATGCCCGCAGCCTGTTGCAGAACACGTTGCTGCGTCTGGGCTCGGCCGGCGCCCAGGCCAAGCCGATGCTGGTGTGCAACGACGCCCACCAGTACATCGCGGCCGAACAGACACTGGAACTGGGCATCAAGGACGCCGAGGTGATCCTGGAGCCCTTCGCGCGCAATACCGCCCCGGCGATCGCCGCGGCCACCTTGCGCGCCATGCGGGACGGCGAAGACCCCATCATGCTGATCATGCCGTCGGACCACGTGCTGGAGGACGGCGAGGTGCTCAGCGCGGCCTTCGCTGCCGCCTACGAGGCCGCGCGCCAGGGCGCGCTGGTGACCTTCGGCATCACCCCGACCGCGCCGCTTAGCGGCTACGGCTATATCCAGGCGGAAGAACCCGGCGTCATGGCGCCGGCCCGCCGCGTGCGCCGCTTCGTGGAAAAACCGTCGCCGGAGGTGGCGCAGCGCTTCATCGACGACGGCGGCTACTACTGGAACAGCGGCATGTTCGCCTTCCAGGCGTCGGTCTTCCTGTCTGAAATGGCCCGGCTGGCGCCGAAGATGCTTGAGCAGGTGCAGGCCGCCGTGGCCACAGGCCACGGGGAAAGCGGGCTGTTCCACCTGGACGGGCCCTCATTCGAGGCCTGCCCCAGCGATTCGATGGACTACGCCATCATGGAACGCACGGACAGCGCCGTCGTCATCCCGTTGGCGGCCTCATGGAGCGACGTCGGCGCCTGGGACGCGGTCTGGGGCATCGCCCAGAAGACGGTGGAAGGCAACTCCACCACGGGCGACGTCATGGTCGAGGATTCCCGCAACTGCCTGATCCACTCCACCAGCCGGCTGGTCGCTTCGGTGGGCCTGGACGACATCGTGGTGATCGAAACAGCCGACGCCGTACTGGTGGCCCATAAGTCCCGGTCGCAGGACGTCAAGCGCCTGGTCGAAATCTTCAAGACCCAGCACCGTTCCGAACTGAACCACCACCGCGAGGTGCAGCGCCCCTGGGGATCGTACGACTCGGTGGGCCACGGGCCGCGCTATCAGGTCAAGCGCATCACGGTCAAACCGGGCGCGCGCCTGTCGTCCCAGATGCATCACCACCGGGCCGAACACTGGATCGTGGTGTCGGGCACGGCACGCATCTACAACGGCGACAAGCAGTACCTGCTGACCGAGAACCAGTCGACCTACATCCCGCTGGGCGAAACCCACAGCCTGGAAAACCCCGGGAAGATTCCGCTGGAGATCATCGAGGTGCAGTCGGGCGCGTATCTGGGCGAAGACGACATCGTGCGCTTCCAGGATCTATACGGTCGTGTCTGAAAAAACGCCGAAAGAGCCATTCTGGCGCCCCGGCTTGGCGCGGATCTGCCTGCCCATGGCGGGGTTGTTCTTCGCCGTGCTGGTGACGGTGGGCAACCTGCCCGGCCTGGCCGCCGACATGTCCGACGCCTTCGGCGACAAGCGCCTGCATCTTGTGGCCTACGCCTTCCTGACCGCGCTGATTTACCTGTCGGTCAACCGGCGCCCGGCCCTGGTGGCCATGCTGACGGTCACGGCGTTAGGTGCGCTGGACGAATCAATCCAGTCCTTTTTTCCCTATCGACAGGCTGAACTCTTAGACCTTTTGGCCGATATCTTGGCGGCTGGTGCAACAGTAATCTCATTGCACATCGGTTCCGCAGCCTTCGGCTCCTTTCGTGAAGTCACTAAGTCTTAAGGATACAACCATGCCAAAACGGGCACTGATTACCGGCGTTACCGGCCAAGACGGGGCCTATCTGGCGGAGTTCCTGCTGGCCAAGGGCTATGAGGTCCACGGCATCAAGCGGCGTGCTTCGCTGTTCAATACCGCGCGCATCGACCACCTGTATCAGGATCCCCACGACCAGCCGCGCAATTTTGTGCTGCATCACGGCGACATGACGGATTCATGCAGCCTGATCCGCATCGTGCAATCCGTTCAGCCAGACGAGATCTACAACCTGGCGGCCCAAAGCCATGTGGGGGTGTCGTTCGAAGAGCCGGAGTACACCGCCAACGCCGACGGCCTGGGCACCTTGCGCCTGCTGGAAGCCATCCGCATCCTGAAGCTTGAGGAAAAGGCGCGTTTCTACCAAGCCTCCACCTCGGAACTTTACGGTCTGGTGCAGGAAACGCCGCAGAAGGAGACTACCCCCTTCTACCCGCGCAGCCCCTACGCCGCGGCAAAGCTGTACGCCTATTGGATCAGCGTGAACTACCGCGAAGCGTACGGGATGTACGCCTGCAACGGCATCCTGTTCAACCACGAATCGCCCAAGCGCGGCGAGACCTTCGTCACCCGCAAAATCACCCGCGGCCTGGCGCGCATCGTGCTGGGCCTGCAGGAATGCCTCTACCTGGGCAACCTGTCGGCGCTGCGAGATTGGGGCCATGCCCGCGATTACGTCGAAATGCAGTGGCTGATGCTGCAGCAAGAGACGCCGGAAGACTACGTCATCGCCACGGGCATGCAATACAGCGTGCGCGAATTCATCAATACGGCGGCGCGCGAGCTGGGCATCCTGCTGGCCTGGGAGGGCGAAGGGCTGGAAGAAACGGCCACCGTGCTGTTCTCGCCGGTCCACGACATCAAGCCCGGCCAGGTGATCGTGCGGGTGGACCCGCGGTACTTCCGCCCGACGGAAGTGGAAACCCTGCTGGGCGACCCCACCAAGGCGCGGGAGAAACTCGGCTGGTCGCCGCGCACGACGTTCGCGCAACTGGTCAAGGAAATGGTGGAAAGCGACCTGAAGGATGCGCGCCGCGACGCGCTGGTCGAACAGAACGGCTACGAAATCTACGCCTACAAGGAGTAGTCCGCCATGACGAACCTGGACCAACGCGTGTTTGTCGCCGGCCATCGTGGCATGGTGGGCGCCGCGATCACCCGCGAACTACAGCGGCGCGGCTACCCCCATGTGCTGACCCGCACCCGCGCCGAACTGGACCTGGAAAACCAGAATCAGGTGCACCGCTTCTTCTCGACGACCCCGGTCGACGTGGTGTACCTGGCGGCGGCCAAGGTGGGCGGCATCCTGGCCAACCAGAATCATCCGGTCGACTTCCTCTACAAGAACCTGATGATCCAGTGCAACGTGATCCGCGCCGCCTACGCGGCCGGCGTGCGCCGCCTGCTGTTTCTGGGTTCGTCATGCATCTACCCGCGCGACGCTGCGCAGCCGTTGCGCGAAGACGCCTTGCTGACCGGCCCGTTGGAATCCACCAACGAGCCGTACGCCATCGCCAAGATCGCAGGCCTGAAGCTGTGCGAAGCCTACCAGCGCGAGTACGGTGCGCGCTTCATCTGCGCCATGCCGACCAACCTGTATGGCCCGCATGACAACTACGACCTGCACAGCAGCCATGTGCTGCCGGCCCTGATTCGCAAATTCCACGAAGGCCGCGAAGCGGCGCAGGAAAGCGTGACGATCTGGGGCACCGGCACACCGCTGCGCGAGTTCCTGTATGTGGACGACCTGGCCCAGGCCTGCGTGACGCTGATGGAGCATCCCGACGCCGAAGGCATCTACAACATCGGCGCGGGCAAGGACATCTCCATCGCGGACCTGGCGGCGCTGGTGGCGCGCGTCGTGGGTTACCACGGGCGCATCGTCTACGACACCAGCAAGCCGGACGGCACGCCGCGCAAGCTGATGGACTCGTCGCGCGTGCAGGCGCTGGGTTGGCGGCCCGGCATTTCGCTCATCGACGGCATCACGCTGGCCTATGGGCATTTCCTGCGCGAACGCGCCGACCAACCCCGACAGGCGCTGCCCGTGGCCTGACGGCCGCGCCAGCATGAAACACAGGCTACCCGATGCTTGGATTCGTCAGGAAACACATCGCCGGCAACGCTTCCTTCTGGGGGCTGGTGGAATACGGCATCGGCCCGATCGCGGCGCTGGTGGCCTTGCCCATCCTGTTCCGCCAGCTGGGCACGGTAGGCTTCGGCCAGTATTCGATGATCATCGCGCTGGCCGGGTTCGGCAATGCCGCCAACCTGGGCGCGGCCGTGACCGCGACCAAGCTCGTGTCGGAACGGATTCACGAGCCGGGCGGCGCCTACCGCGCAGCGGGCGTCAGCATGTCGCTGATCGGCTGCGCGCTAGGCGTGGTCACGCTGGCCGCAGTGCTGTTGTGGGCGGTCGTCGGCCTGGCCTGGCCTGCTGCGACTTTCGGCGGCGTGGCGGTGACCCTGCTGGCGATGCCGGCGCTGGCCATCTATCTGACCCAGCAGTATGACCAGTTGTTCTCGGGCTGCCTGAAAGGGCGCGAGGACTTCCGCGCCACCGCGCTGTGCGAAGTGTTCAGCCGTTCCGGCACGATGGCGCTGGCCTGCGCCACGGCGGCGCTGACCGCCTCCCCCACGTGGACGGGCGTGGCCCAGGCGTTCGGGCTGCTGGTCGCTGGCACCGTGAAGATGCGCGTGTTCTCGCGCGCTTACGGACGGGTGCTGGTGCGCCCGGTGCGCGACCGCGCCGCGATGATGGACGCATTCAAGTTTTCCCGCTGGTCCTGGCTGAACAGCCTGAGCGCGCTGGCGTTCGGATCCGTGGACCGCGTGCTGGTGGGCAGTCTCATGGGGCCGGCCGCGCTGGCGATCTATACGGTCGGCGTGCAGGTCGGACAGATCATCCATACCGCCGCGGTGGCGATCTTCCAGAAGGCCATGCCGCGCGTCAGCCGTCTGTCGGTGTCGCCGCCGTATGCCGGCGCGGCGGAACACGAGATCCGCCGCATGATGCTGTGGAACCTGGCGCTGTCGACCAGCGCCACGCTTGCCGTGCTGGCGGTCAGCCATCCTCTTTTGAACCTGCTGCTGGGCGCCAACGTGGCTACCGGCCATCTTGCGACCTTCCGTCTGCTGATCGTGGCATCGGGGCTGTTGTCCCTGAATGCCGCGGCGCACTTCTCGCTGCTCGGCCTTGGAAATTCCCGCGCGGTCGCCATCCTGAACGGCTTGGGCGGGTTGGCGATGCTGTGCGTCATGGCGGGATTGGTACACGCGGCGGGCGAGCACGCCGCGGCCTGGGGCCGCATGGCCTACGCGGCGATCACGCTGGCCGGCGTGGCTCTCGCCATCCGTCAATCCCGCCCCGACTTCCCGGGCGCATTGCCAGCGGCCACCCGATAACCCCACCATGTTGAGGTCCTACATGCGCAAGCGTCATAACGAGTACTCACGTCAGCTCATCGACTTCGTCCGCGAGCTCCGCCCGCCCGCGCCGATCGCCGGGGGCCTGCTGCCCAAGGTGACCATCGTGACCCCCTCGTTCAACCAGGCCAAGTTCCTGGAACGCACCATTCTGTCCGTGCTGAACCAGGGCTATCCGCGGCTGGAATACATCATCATCGATGGCGGCTCGACCGACGGCAGCGTGGACATCATCCGCAAGTACGAGCGGTACCTGACGTACTGGGAAAGCACCCCGGACCGCGGCCAGTCCCACGCCATCAACAAGGGGTTCGAGCGCGCCACCGGCGATTACGTCGGCTGGCAGAACTCCGACGACCTGTACTTTCCGGGCGCGCTGCGCAAGCTTGGCGCGGCCGCCGCGCGGGGCCGCGCGCCGATCGTCAGCGGCAACCTGTTCGTGGCCGACGCCAACAACCAGATCTTCCGCAAGATCCACTACACGCCAGTCAATCGAGGCACGCTGACGGTGGTGAAGGCATCGATTCCCAACCAGTCGGCCATCTTCCGCCGCGACCTGCTGCGCAAGTACGGCCTGCTGCAGGAAAGCATGCGCTACTGCATGGATCTGGAGCTGTGGAGCCGGCTGCTGCGCGAAGGCAAGAATCTGATCGTGCCGGATGCGCTGGGCGTCTATACGGCGCACGACGAAACCAAGACGGCCTTGATGCAGGACGTGCTGCTGGAAGAGCGCGAGCAGATCGTGACCCGCATCCGGCGCACCGAGCCGGGGCTGGGCCGGCTGTTCGAACTGTCCTGCCGCGCATCGAAGGTGGCCGCGCACGCCCGCCAGGGCGACCTGTCCTACCTGTTCGAAAAGCTGACCACCAAGATTTTCGGACGCGACGACTGGGCCGCACACTAGGAAACTCACATGAGTCCGCACCGCCGCCTCTCCACCCTGCACCTGCTGGGGTTGTTTGCGTTCACCGCCCTCGCCCTGAACGACGACCGGTTCATCCTGGGCGTGGGCAGCTTCAAGCTGTCGCCTTTCGACGTGCTGTTCGTTGCCATGCTGGCCGTCAAGGCGTTGCGGCTGGCCGAACCCAGCGCCTATGCCTTGCCGCGCGGCCTGCTGGGCGCGCTGCTGGGCTTGCAGGCGATGTCGGTGATCTATCTGCTGCTCGTGTCGGCCCACCACCCCGGCATCGAGACCGGCGACGTCGCGCGCGACCTGCGCATCGTGTTCTATTTCCTGTGCACGCCTTTCCTTTGCTACAAGGACATCGACAGCCCCGCCGCCTACGCCGTGCTGCAAAAGTACATCGTGGCGGCCTGCCTGGCGGTCGCCACGCTGATGCTGCTGGAGCAGCTGCAGGGCTTCAGCGTGGCCAACCCATTGCGCAACGTGCGGCTGGGCGTCTGGGCCATTCCGTTCGGCGTGGTGTCGCTGCTGTACTTTCGGCGCACGCTGAACGTGTCCGGCCCCAAAGCCTATGCCTTGACGGTCTACATGCTGCTGGCGCTGGTGTTCTCGTTGAACCGCAGCCAGTACCTGCAGTTGGCGGTGTCGGTGCTGATCGCCGTCCTGCTGGGATCGGGCCCCGAGATCCGCCGCCGCGCCGTGCTGATCTTCGCGCCTGCGGCCGTCGCCGGGGTACTGGTGTTCGCCAGCATCGGCTATCTGGACGTGCTTGCCAACCGCATCTTCAGCGTCGAAAAGCTGGACGAGGACTCCAGCTACGGCGCCCGCATCCAGGAAATGCAAGGGCAGATGGATTTCTTCGCCGAAAGCCCGGTGTTCGGCAAGGGCGCGGGGTTCCGCAGCTGGGTGATGGGGGAAAACGGCTTCGAACTCAGCACCTTCGCGCACAATTCCTGGGCGTTCTACCTGATGAAGTTCGGGGTGGTGGGCACCATCATGATCATGCTGCCGCCCCTGCTGATCCTGCTGCTGACGCTGCTCAGGCGCTACCGACATCCCGGGCTGGAGATGCACCGGCGCTACCTGTTGGCCACCGCGCCCATCTACATCTTCATCGATTCACTGTCGGGCGGCCTGGCCTATGCGCCCAAGACCGCATTCACCGGATTCCTGCTGTGCTATTGCCTGTCGCTGATGCGCAATGCACAGATCATGCCCGTGCCGCGGGCCAAGACGCCCGCTGCGCCGCTCACCCCCAGCCACCGTCCGGACGCCGCGCGCCGGTCGCTACCGCGAGTGATTCCCCATGCCTGATGTCTTGTTTGTCGCGCCCGACTTGCACGGCGGCGTCGGAAGATGCGTCGCCTTCATCGTGGACGCCTTGCCGGAACAGGGCGTCGATTCCGCCCTGTTCCTGCTGCGATCGCGCAACCGCGAATATCCGGTCGGCAACCCGAAGGTCACCCGCGCACTGCCAGTCATTGAATCGCCCACCAAGCTCCGGTTGATGCTGCCGCTGGCGTTCATGCGCCTCTTGGCCCAGATCCGGCGCGACAAGCCCGCCATCGTTTGCTCGCACGGCCTGTTGTGCAACATGCTGGTCGTCCTGGCCAGGAAGATCCTGGGCGGCACCTTCCGGACCGTCGCGTTCGAGCACAGCAGCCCGGCCATCCACTACGGCGCATCGCGGATGCGGCGCCTGAAGTGCTGGCTGGTCAGCCAGACCTACCGCCGCCACGACGCCGTCGTGGGCGTCTCGCGCGGCGTGAAGGAGGACCTGGTCAGCATGTTTCCGCCGCTGCGCGGCAAGGTCCACACCATCTACAACGGCGTGCCGCTGGACAACGTGCGCCGGCAAGGCGCCCAGCGCCCGGAAGGCGATGGCACGACGCCCTATCACGTGGTGGCGGTCGGCCGGCTGGAAGCAGTGAAGGATTACGCCACCCTGATCGACGCCGCCGCCCTGCTGGACGACCCCGGCATCGCCTTCACCATCCTGGGCGAAGGCTCCGAGCACGCGGCGCTGCAAAAGCGCATCGACGACCGCCCCTCCCGCACGACCGTCACGTTGGCCGGCCACATCGACAACCCGTTCCCCGTGATCGCGGGCGCGGGCGCCTTCGCGCTGACTTCGATCCGCGAGAGCTTCGGCAATGTGCTGGTTGAAGCGCTGTGCCTGGGCGTGCCGGTCATCTCCACCGACTGTCCCCATGGGCCGGCGGAAATCCTGGACGCCGGCCGCTACGGCCTGCTGGTGCCGGTGGGCGACGCGGCGGCGCTGGCCGATGCGGTGCGCCGCCTGGCCTACGACGGCAGCATCCGCGAGCAACTGGCCGCCCAAGGCCCCGAGCGCGCCGACGCCTTCTCCCTAGAGCGGCATTGCCGCAATGTCATCGCGCTATTCCAGCCGCTGATGCAACGCGGCACGCCCTGAACAGGAAAGCATCATGCAGAAAATACCGGTTTCCGTGGTGGTCATGACGAAGAACGAGGAACGCAACATCACCAAGTGCCTGAAAGCGCTGGCGGAGTTCGACGAGGTGTTCGTGGTGGATTCCAATAGCACCGACGCCACCTGCGCGATGGCCACGGCGCTGGGCGCGCGTGTCTCGAACTTCGAGTGGAACGGCAAGTACCCCAAAAAGAAGCAGTGGTGCCTGGAACAGCTGCCGTTCTCGCACCCGGTCGTGCTGTACGTGGACGCCGACGAGGAAATGACGCCCGGGCTGGCCGCCGAGATCCGCGAAACCCTGCCGCGCTTCGCCGCCGGCGCGGGCGGGGCCTTCGTGCCGTTCGATTACGTGTTCTGCGGAAAAAAGCTGGAACATGGCCACCGCGTCTACAAGCTGGCGTTGCTGGCGCGCGACCAGTCCCGGTTCCTGGACTATGACGACCTGGACGTGGCCCACATGTGGGAAGTCGAAGGCCACTACCAACCCCAGGTCAAGGGCGAGACCTTTGCGCTGCGCCAGCGTATGGTGCATAACGACCACGACTCGCTTTTCCACTATTTCGACAAGCACAACCGCTATTCGGACTGGGAAGCCAACCTGCGCACCAAGGGACTGATGAACGACCCGCGCGAAGCCAACGTGGGCGCGCGCGCACTGCTCAAGCGCATCTTCCAGGCCATGCCGTTCAAGGCGCCAATTTCCTTCCTGCATTCCTACGTCTTCCGCCTGGGCTTTCTGGACGGCAAGGCCGGCTACGACTACGCGGTGGCGCGCGCCATGTATTACTGGCAGATCCGCATCAAGACCGAAGAGCTCCAGAAGGCACGCCTGGCGCGTGCCGACGACACGCAGGCCGATGCCGTGGCGGGAGCCGCCAAATGAGCGCGCTGCAACAACTGGACCGCTTTGCACTGGCGCCTGGCCAACGCGGCCGCTCCGCATTGACGGTGCAGCTATGGTGGATGGTGCAAGGGACGGTGTTCCGATGGTCGCCGCAGGTAGCCTATGGATTCCGCCGCTGGCTGCTGCGCTGCTTCGGCGCGCAAGTGGGCCGCAAGGTGCTGATCCGGCCGACCGCCACGGTGACCTATCCGTGGAAGGTCCAGATCGGCGACTACGCCTGGATCGGCGACGACGCCGTGATCTATAGCCTGGGGCCCATCCACATCGGCGCCCACGCCGTGGTGTCGCAACGCAGCTACCTGTGCGCCGCCGACCATGACGCCGGCCAGCCGGATTTCCCCCTGCGCGAGCGCGCGGTCCGCGTCGAGGACGGCGCCTGGGTGGCGACAGACGTATTCGTCGGCCCCGGGGTGACCATCGGCCGCGAGGCCGTGGTGGGCGCGCGCAGTTCGGTGTTCCGTAACATGCCCGCCGCGATGGTGTGCCACGGCAACCCTTGCCGGCCCGTCCGCCCCCGCCTGCCCACGCCGCCATGAAGATACTGATCTACGGGATCAACTACGCGCCGGAACTGACCGGCATCGGCAAGTACAGCGCCGAACTGGCCGAATGGCTGGCCGCGCACGGCCACGACGTCAGCGTTGTGACCGCCCCCCCGTATTACCCGCAATGGCAGGTCCACGACGGCTATCGCGCAGGCCGCTATCGCAAGGAAACGCGGGCCGGCGTCACCGTGCGCCGCGCGCCCCTGTGGGTGCCCGCGCGCCCGGGCGGCGTGAAGCGCCTGATCCACCTGGCAAGCTTCGCCGTGTCCAGCGTACCGTCGCTGCTGCGGGCGGCCGCCAGCCGGCCGGACCTTATCCTGGTGGTGGAACCGGCCTTGTTTTGCGCACCCGCCGCCTGGCTGACCGCACGCCTGTGCGGCGCGCGCGCCTGGCTGCACATCCAGGACTACGAAGTCGACGCGGCGTTCGAACTGGGTCTGCTCAAAGGCGCGGGATTGCGCGCGATGGTCAAGCGGGCCGAACGCTGGCTGATGCGCCGCTTCGACCGCGTATCTACGATATCGAACCGCATGCTGGATCTGGCGCTGGCCAAGGGCGTCGCGCCCGAGCGCGCGGTGCTCCTGCCCAACTGGATCGATGTCAATGCCATCGCCCCGCGTGCGGACGGCGGCGACTACCGCGCCGAACTGGGCATCCCCGCCGACGCGATCGTCGCCCTGTACTCGGGCAACATGGGCGGAAAGCAGGGGCTGCAGACGCTGGCCGACGTGGCGCGGCTGCTGGCCGACGACACGCGGGTTTGGTTCGTGTTCTGCGGCCAGGGACCGGAACGCGCGCCGCTGCAGGCGCGCTGCGAAGGCTTGCCGCGAGTACGTTTCCTGGACCTGCAACCGGCGGCCCGGCTGGGTGCGCTGCTGAACACGGCGGACATCCACCTGTTGCCGCAACGCGCCGGCGCGGCCGATCTCGTCATGCCGTCCAAGCTGACCGGCATGCTGGCCAGCGGCCGTCCCGTCGTCTGCGGCGCCGCGGCCGGCACGGAACTGGCCGCCGTCGTCGCGCATTGCGGACTGCTCGCCCCGCCCGAGGATGCCGACGCCATGGCCCAGGCCGTGCGCACGCTTAGCGACGATGCGCACGCTCGTGAAACCCTGGGCGCCTCGGCGCGCCACTACGCGCTGACCCATCTGCACGTGGATGCGGTACTGGCAGCGGCCGAACGCGCATTCGAGTCCGTGGTCGGCCCCAAGGCCAAGGCGGCATCCCTGAAAAGCCGCACGCGCGAAAGCGATACGTAGGACGGATGAAGCGCGAGCGTTCTCGCGCTTCATCCGTCCGACTGCCCCTCGCCATGAAACGCGAGACCGGGGCTCTGGCTCGGGAAGACGAGCCCGCCCCTATTCCCATCAATTGCTGTCCGTCTTGCCCTGCGCCAGGGTGCCGGCGCTTCTGACCAACCCCATCTGCACCGCGATGTACGCCGCCTCGGCCTGATTGCGCGCGTTCAGCTTCCAGTACAGCGTGCGCGCGTGGCTCTTCACCGTCGCGACCGATATGCCGACCTGCTGGCCGATCTCGCGCATCGTCTTGCCTTGCACCAGCAGCTGCAGAATTTCTTCCTGCCGCTGCGTCAGTTCGCGCAGTTCCTGCGCCGGCGCGTGCGACAGGTTCTGCGGCCGGCCGGCCGGTTGGGGATAGCACTCGCCGCCTGCCGTCACCAGGCTGACCGCCGCCGCCAACGCGTCGGGGCTGGATGCCTTGGGCAGATAACCCGCGACGCCGCTGCGCGCGCAGACGCCCATCACGGACTGATCCAGCGCGGAATACAGCACCAGCACAAGGCGCGGCATGAAAAAGGCCATTGCCTGGGAGATAAGCCCGATGTCCTGCTCGGCCATGCCGCTGCAACCGATGACCAGCAATTCCACTGGGCGGTTGATCGAACTGGACATGTTGAGCAGGTGAGCTGGCGAGATGGCCAGAATGTCGTCGGCGTTCCGGACACGTTCCAGCACATGCTGAATTGCGACGCGAAGCAGAGCGTAGTCTTCGATCAGTACGGTTGTCATCCCGGGAGGAACCTTGTGACGCATGGCCCATACACGGTTCCCGCGACATCGGCGCATCACCTTGCCCAGGCAGGTTCTGGTGGTGCGCCGGCATGACGGGAATCTCGTCCGCGCTATTGGATCGCGATCGCGAGGCGTTGTAATTCGCGCTCTCAACCCATGCTTGCGGACACAACCCATGCTATCAGCGGCTACGTCCGCTGAATCTCGTTCAGGAGGATGATTGGTGGTGGAAAGGCGTGCTGCGGCGCACGCCGGGCCCTGCTGTGTATGCCTTAGCCAGGATGGCTATGAAGACCCCGGCAGCAACGGAACCTGCGCGTTCCAGGCTGCCGGGCAGGCAACGCAAGCCGCTGCTACCCTAGTTTGCGCCCATAGCTCTGCCCGGCGTCCGTCTCCCTGCCATTGGGTTCATGCCATTCCAAGGTCGCCCCGCGCTGCAGCGCCGCGTAGACGGCTTCTCCCTTGTTCTTGACATGCAGGCGCTGGTAAAGCGTACACGCATGCGTCTTGGCAGTGGCGACCGAGATATTGAGCATCCGGCTGACCGTCTTGATCGGATAGCCCCTGGCCAGCAACACCAGGACCTCGTACTGACGCGGCGTGATCTGAAGCAACTGCGCACCGGCGCTGACCGGCATCGTGCCCTTTCCGGATGCGTCGTCAGCATCGCGGGACGGCAAGGCGCAGACCGTAGCCGCAGGCGCTTGCATTGCCTGCTCGCTGGGAAAACACTGCCCACCCGCCATGACCAGGCGTATCGCGGCTTCCAGGATTTCGACCGAAGCAGTCTTCATCAGGCAGCCATACACGCTTGCGCCCGGCAAGCCCTGCACCGGCATGGGCAACGGCATCACGTCCGTCAGAAGCAGAATCCGCTTGGGGGTGAGCACACGCTGGATCTCGTGCAATGCGCTCCATGCCTCGTCGGTATCCACCGGCAACCCGTAGATCAGAAGATCGGCGCCCGCGTGCGCGCCGTCGGCCTTGGACAAATCCGCCAGGCCCATCCCCTCGATTTCCCACACATCGTCCAACTTGCTAAGTATCTGCCACAACCCCAACCGCAATAGCGGATGAGCTTCAATCAGGACCATCTTGGCCATGGTGTCCTCCCGGTTCTTGACGGGCCTAGAAGGGATCTTCGCTGTGCTGAAGACTATTTTTTTTCCAACCCTGCGGTGGGTGGTCCGCACCATCCCGGAATATCTAATGAAGCTGGACCGGGGCGTTTGGGCTGGGCAACTTTGGTAGCCAACATAACGGATGGCATGAACCCATCTTATGGTTCGAAACTGCCAAAATCAAGACGTTTCAGGGCGATATAATCCGATAAAAACAGAAATCAATCGTTAGCCTTAATCACTCTCGTAAATAGGGATGAGATGACCGTCTCCCCACAATTACCGCTAGGGTTTTCACCAGGATTCCAGGGCATCCCAGGGCGGTGACCTTCATCCCTCCCCTTGCGGAGGCGCAATAGGGACGGGGATGAGGGCACACACGGCAAAAAAAAAGCCACGCCGGGGCAGACCCCCGACGTGGCACGGACGACCGGTGTTGGCTGAAAATGCTATCGATATGTATCAACGGACACAGGCTGCCCGTGCAAACATCTGTCAATCGAAATATAGGTAACATTTTTATTTTTGTGCCGGATGCGTCATTTACTCCATATAGGCGAAATCAAATACCGTATGCCCCCCCTGGTGATGCCAATGGTGCATTGAAGCATGACGCTTCCTCAAAAAGTCCGCGTAGTGGATTTCGCCATCCGTTTCGACGTAAGTGGTCGGAGACAGCTCCTCGATCCGGTTCAGCGAAACGCCTTTTCCGTAGTGGCAGAAGCCTTGGTACTGCGCGCAACGGATGACGTCTCCGCTAGGCGATACAACGATTCCCGCGTTGCGGGCCCGCATCGGGTTGCGCACGATCGGGTTGCAGGCGTGCGGCGTCCAGGCGGTGGAGCGCGGCGAGTCCGAAAAGAACGCGAACAGCTCGTCGCAATGGCTCTGACCATCCGTTCGGTCAATATTGGTTAATAACCACCAGTATTCTCCGTGTTTAAAAATAATGGTATCCACGGCGGATATATTGGTCATCAGCGTGACGTCAAGTTCCCATTTAAGCGGAAATTCCGTGCACTTCCATAATTCAATACTACGATTCCCGCACGTTTCCGGAACCATATACGTCACACCGTCGTGTTCGAAAATATATGGAAAAGACAGGTGATACGGCAGGTTCAGGGCAGTGCCTAGCAGCCGGAAAGCCCCGTCGGAGTAGGTCGCGACCGAAATCGTACCCTTCCGGGAAGAGAAATCGTAATCCTCAAAAAATATATATGGCTTTTTATCGTGGGTATATACAAAAGGGTCGGCGAAAAATCGGCCCTTCGGGGGTTGCAGCACCATCGCTTCGGATATCACCGCCTGTTGCCGAGACGACGGGAACATGCCGATCCGCCATCGGACATTGCGTTTCATGATGCGCCGCACAATCAAATCAGATATTAACCACGCCTGGCGCGCGATATAAGCCGCGCTATTCCACTCCATGGGGTCTGGCCGGCGAGGCCCGCTCATGATCTGCATTTCGGGCGTCGCCAAGGCTTGCCTGGCACGGGCCAGCGCCTGCAGGGCATCGTAGATCATGAAATTTCCCAGGCTGAAAGCACGCGCCTGATTCTTCAGCCAGAACACCTCGGTGTTGAAACTGCGCTGGTCCAGGAGTTCATCCTGATCCGCTTGCGGACCGACGCGCCAGAGTTTCACCGTGGTGTGATCCTCGCGCTGATAAACCTCCCAAAAACCGGCATATCGACTGGTCGACACCGCGATATCGGAATAGCTCAACTGCCAGACGCCCAGGCGCGCCCACCCCATCATTTGCGTGCGTGTCGCCAGCGATGCGCCCAGCGTGATCACCAGGTCCAGCCCCAGCGCGGCAACCACGTCCTCGCCGTGCGCCTCGGCTTCCGGCACCAGCGGCAGCACCGGCACGCCAGGCGGCATGCTCTGCCGCATGTCACGGCAGTTCGCCAGCATCTGGCGCTGCTTGACCGGCAGCAGGCGGGCCTCGAAGCGCGACAACGTGCCGAACAAGGCCTTCACCCCCAGGCGCGGCGCCTTGCCCGTGCCTTCGGGGGATATCACCAGCAAAGCGGACATATCGAAATCCTGACTATGGATCAGCCACTCCGCCATCTCATGCATCCAGCCGGGTTGCTCATACCCGTCAACCAGCAGTCCCACTCTGTAGGTTTTCATTTGTCCTGCTCCTGTGTCAGGGCGCACGGGTGGCCGCAGCGGTCTGGCAAACGGGCCCGCATCACGTATCGCCGGTGCGACGCGTTGAAGTCCTCGCGCTGATACTGCGGCGTTTTGGACGCGCCTTCCAGACCACATTCATCCTAGGCCGGCCGTCCGAGGCCGAACGGCTCAGCCCCCCGCCGACGACCGATGGGCGCGTCCTCCAACGGCGCGACCCGTCTCATCCATCTGGTCTAGCTGACCCGGTACCTTCATACCTGAAGGGTTCAGTCCGACCGGTGCAGAAAAGCCATCACGGGTAAACCCTATTGGGGATTGCCGAGGCTCGCTTATCGCACTTGCCTACCGCATAATGTTTTTAAACGAACGTTTGAATTCAACCTTATGCAAGAAATCAGAACTCCCAACACTCGCGAATCCATCCTGGACACCGCCGAAGCGCTGTTTGCGCAACAAGGCCACGATGGAACATCGATGCGGCAGATTACGGGCGCGGCTGGCGTCAATCTGGCGTCGGTGAACTATCACTTCGGCTCCAAAGAGTCCCTCGTCCAGGCGGTGCTCAAACGTCGCCTGGAAGTCTTGAACCGCGAACGCCTGCGCCTGTTGGATGAACTGGAGTCGCAATCCGGCGGCAAGCCCCTGAAGCCCTCGCTGATCGTGGACGCATTCTTCGGCACCTTGCTGCGCCTGGCCGCGGATCCGGCCCAGGCGGGCAGCACATTCCTGCCGCTGCTTGAACGAACCATGACCGACCCGTCCGACTTCATCCGCGCGCTGTTCGCCGAGGAATACGCCGACGTGCTGGAGCGCTACCGCAATGCCCTGTTCGCCGCGCTGCCCGACGTGCCCAAGGCCGAAATCGTCTGGCGCTTCCAATTCATGCTGGGCGCCACCTCGTACGCGATCATCGGTACGGACCTGCTCCGGTCCGTCACGGGATGGACGCTGGACGAAGCCGAGCAACCCGACAACCCCGACCTGCTGCTGCCCCGGCTGATGAGCTTCCTGCTGGGCGGACTGCGCGCGCCGCTTCCACCCGTGGCGGGCACGTAGCCGCCCCGCCCCCCCCCCGGACCGGCCACCAGAACAGAACACATACGGAGACAAAGAAATGAACGCAGTCCTCATCGCGCTGGTGGCAATCGCGCTTCTTGCCGCCGTCTTGCTGGGCGTGCGCCCGATCCGGCGCGCGCTACTGTCGGCGCCGATCTTCAACCTGTACCGGAAAGTGCTGCCGCAGATGTCGGACACCGAGCGCGATGCGCTGGAGGCCGGCACGGTATGGTGGGAGGGCGAACTGTTCCGCGGCCGGCCGGACTGGAGCCGCCTGCTGGCCTATCCGCGCCCGCGCCTGACCGAACAGGAGCAGCACTTCCTGGACAACCAGGCCGAAGCCGCCTGCCGCATGGTCGATGACTGGAGCGTTACGCAGGAACGCCACGACCTGCCCGCCGACGTCTGGAGCTACCTGAAGTCCCAGGGGTTCCTGGGCATGATCATCCCCAAGGAATATGGCGGCCTGGCCTTCTCGGCCTATGCGCATTCCGAAATCGTCACCAAGCTGTCCACGCGCTCATCCGCGTTGGCGGTGTCCGTCATGGTGCCCAATTCCCTCGGCCCCGCCGAACTGCTGCTGCATTACGGCACCGACGAACAGAAGAACCACTACCTGCCCCGCCTTGCGCGCGGCGAAGACGTGCCCGCTTTCGCCCTGACCAGCCCCTGGGCCGGATCGGACGCCGCAGCCATCCCCGACAGCGGCATCGTCTGCAAGGGCGAATGGCAGGGCCGCGAAGTGATCGGCATGCGGGTCACGTGGGACAAGCGCTACATCACCCTGGCGCCCGTCTGCACCCTGCTGGGACTGGCGTTCCGCCTGTATGACCCAGAAGGCCTGCTGGGCGGCAAGAAGGACCTGGGCATCACGTGCGCGCTGGTGCCGCATGACCACCCTGGCGTGGACACCGGCCGCCGCCACTTCCCGCTGAACGCAATGTTCATGAACGGGCCCACCCGCGGCACCGATGTCTTCATGCCGCTGGATTTCATCATCGGCGGCCCTGCCATGGCCGGCCAGGGCTGGCGCATGCTGATGGAATGCCTGGCCGCGGGCCGTTCCATTTCGCTGCCCTCGTCCAACACCGGCATGTCCAAGTTGACTGCCCGCGCCGTGGGCGGCTATGCCCGCGTGCGCAGCCAGTTCCGCACACCGGTCGGCAAGTTCGAAGGCGTCGAAGAGGCGCTGGCGCGCATCGGCGGCAATACCTACATGATGGATGCGGCGCGCAGCATGACGGCGGGCGCCGTGGACCTGGGCGAAAAGCCCTCCGTCGTGTCGGCGATCGTCAAATACCATGTGACCGAACGCGCCCGCCAGGTGGTCAACGATGGCATGGACGTGATCGGCGGCAAGGGCATCTGCCTGGGCCCCAACAACTTCCTGGGCCGCGCGTACCAGCAGATCCCGATCGGCATCACCGTGGAAGGCGCCAACATCCTGACGCGCAGCCTGATCATCTTCGGCCAGGGCGCAATCCGCTGCCACCCATATGTACTCGCCGAAATGCAGGCCGCCCAATCGCCGGACAAGAAGCAAGGCCTGGCGGATTTCGACCGGGCGTTCTGGGGCCATGTCGGCTTTGTCGCCCGCAACAAGCTGCGCGCGCTGGGCACCGCGCTGACGGGCGCCCGCTACGTCAGCGTGAACGCCGATGTCGCGCCGGACATGTTGCGCTACTACCGGCTGCTTAGCCGCTACTCCGCCGCCTTCGCCTTGCTGGCCGACACCTCGATGCTGGTGCTGGGCGGCAGCCTGAAGCGCCGCGAACGCCTGTCGGCGCGCCTGGGCGACGTGCTCTCGCAGATGTACCTGATCAGCGCCACGCTAAAGCGCTTCGAAGACGAAGGCCGCCAGGCCGCCGACTCGCCGCTTGCGCACTGGTCCATCCAGGACGCGCTGTTCAAGCTGCAGGAAGCGTTCGACGGCGTGCTGGACAACTACCCCAACCGCTTCGTCGCCTGGAGCCTGGCGCGCATCATCTTCCCGTGGGGCCGGACGCAATCGCTGCCCTCCGACCAACTGGGCCAGGACGTGGCGCGGCTGCTGATCAACCCCAGCGCCACGCGCGACCGGCTGACCGCAGGCTGCCACCTGCCCGCCACCGCCGACGAGCCCGTGGGCGCCATTGAACAGGCGCTGGCCGCCACGCTGGAGGCCGAACCCATCGAAGCCAAGATCCGCGAACTGGAAAAGCGCGGCGCGCTGGAAGGCAACCCGCAGGCCAATGTGCGCGACATCGCCGACGCCGCGTACGCCGCCGGCGGCATCACCGCCGAAGAATATGCCGTGGTGAAACGCCGCAACAGCTTGCGCGATACCGTCGTGAAAGTGGATGATTTCCCCTTCGACCTCGGTGCGTCGGACGCGGCCAGGCCCGCCGGCGAGCTCAAGGTCGCCTAGGGAGGCATCGAATGGCATTCAAACCGGTTTACGTCGTCGACGGCGCCCGTACGCCCTTCCTGAAAGCGCGCACCGGGCCCGGGCCCTTTTCCGCCGGCGACCTGGCCGTGCAGGCGGGCCGCGGCCTGCTGCTGCGCCAGCCCTTCGCGCCCACGGACTTCGACGAGGTCATCGTGGGCTGCGCCGCGCCGTCGCCCGATGAAGTGAACATCGGCCGCGTCATCGCGCTGCGCCTGGGCTGTGGCAACCAGGTGCCCGGCTGGACGGTGATGCGCAATTGCGCATCGGGCATGCAGGCCCTGGATTCCGGCATCGCCAACATCCAGTCCGGCCGTTCGGAACTGGTGCTGGCGGGAGGCACGGACGCCCTCTCGCGCGCGCCGCTGTTGTTCTCGGACGACATGGTGCGCTGGCTGGCCGGCTGGTACGCGGCCCGCGGCATCGGCGCCAAGCTGGCCACCTTGCGGCGTTTCAGGCTGAAGAGCCTGGCCCCGGTCATCGGCTTGTTGAAGGGCCTGACGGACCCCGTCGTGGGCCTGTCGATGGGCCAGACCGCCGAGAACGTCGCCACCCGCTTCGGCATCGATCGCGCCGCCATGGACGCCTATTCGGCCGGCAGCCACCAGCGCGCGCTGGCGGCCCGCGCAGCCGGCAGCATGACCGAGATCACGCCGTTGATCGACACCCAAGGCAAGCTGTACCCCGAGGACGACGGCGTGCGCGAAGACTCCACGCCCGAAAAACTGGCCAAGCTCAAGCCCGTGTTCGATAAGCCCTGGGGCAACATCACCGCCGGCAACAGTTCGCAAGTGACCGACGGCGCGGCCATGCTGGTGCTGGCCTCCGAAGAGGCCGTCGCCAAATGGAACCTGCGCCCGCTGGGCCGCATTGTCGACAGCCAGTGGGCGGGGCTGGATCCCGCGCAGATGGGCCTGGGGCCGGTGCATGCGGCCACGCCCATTCTGCAGCGCCACGGCCTGGGCTTGAACGACCTGGATTTGTGGGAGATCAACGAGGCCTTCGCCGCCCAGGTGCTAGGCTGCCTGGCCGCCTGGCGCGACGAGGCCTATTGCCAAGCACACTTCGGTACGCCAGCATGGGGGTCGCTAGACCCCGGCAAACTCAATGTGGATGGCGGCGCCATCGCGATCGGGCATCCCGTAGGGGCTTCCGGCGCCCGCATCGTGCTGCACCTGCTTGACGCTCTGAAGCGCCGCCGCGCTAAGCGGGGCATGGCAGCCATTTGCATCGGTGGCGGCCAAGGCGGCGCAATGCTGGTTGAAACCCTGGACGAGGACCGCCCATGACGACACTGGACTCGCTATCGCACTGGCGCCTGGAGCGCGACGCCGATGGCCTGGCGTGGCTGACGTTCGACCGCGCGGGCAGCGCCGTCAACGCCTTGTCGGCCGACACCATGGCCGAGCTTGCCGTGGTGCTGGATGCGCTGGACGCCGCGCCGCCCAAGGGCCTGATCATCCAATCCGGCAAGGCCACGGGATTCATCGTGGGCGCTGACGTCAATGAGTTCGCCAGCCTGGACACGCCCGAGCAAGGCCGCGCGCTGGTGGCCCGCGGCTGGAACCTGTTCAAGCGCCTGGCCGCCGTGCGCTACCCCACGCTGGCCCTGATCCAGGGGCATTGCCTGGGCGGCGGACTGGAGCTGGCGCTGGCCTGCCGCTATCGGCTCGTCGCGGACCAGCCCGGCACATCGCTGGCGCTGCCCGAGGTCATGCTGGGCATTTTCCCCGGCTGGGGCGGGATGCTGCGCTTGCCGCAGGTGATCGGCGCGCCCGCCGCGCTGGACATGATGCTGACCGGCCGTGGAGCCGACGCCCGCCGCGCTGCCAGATCGGAAGA
>NZ_JABBJN010000058.1 GCF_012928505.1 Achromobacter sp. Bel
CCCGAACAGGCCGCGCCGCTGTACGTGCGAGACAAGGTGGCCTTCACCACCGCCGAGCGCCTGCGCGGCGAAGGCGGCAATCCCAAGGCGCAGCCGTCGCTGGCGCCCCAGGCGCCCCTGATCCCGCAGCCGCTCACCGATGCCGATCTGGACGAGGTCGTGACGCTGGAGGCCCATGTGCAGGCCTTTCCCTGGACCCGGGGAAATTTCGCGGATGCGCTGGCTGCCGGCTACGGCGCCTGGGTGCTGCGCCGCGAGGGCAAGGTGGCGGGCTTCTGCATTCTGATGTTCGCGCCCGATGTGGCCCACCTGCTGGTGATCGCCGTGGCCAAGCCCCTGCATCGCCAGGGCCTGGGCGGCGTGCTTCTCGACTGGTGCGAGCAGCAGGCGCGCCAGCGCGGGCTGGAAGGCGTGCTGCTTGAAGTGCGCCCGTCCAACGCGTCCGCCGTCAGCTTCTATCAACAGCATGGCTACCTGCAGATCGGCGTGCGCCGCGGGTATTACCCGGCCGCCAAAGGGGCGCGTGAAGACGCGCTCGTCATGCAGAAGCGGTTTGCGGCCGTGGCGGAGGAAGCGGCATGAGCTTGCCGACCGCCGCCGCCAAGCCGGCCGCTCCCCGCGTCAATCCCCTGCAGCGCATCTGGCTGCGGGAGATCGGCATGGAACGCCTGTGGATGCGTCCGGCACCCGCCGCGGCGCGGCCCGTCATCGTGCCGCAAGTCCTTGTTTCCCAACCGGTTTCGGCCCTTGATCCGGTGCCGGCCATCGTCGCGAAAGACATTGCGCCGCCGCCCGCCGCGCCGGCTGCGGTCGACAGTGCCGCGCCGGTGGCCGAGCCCGTGGCCAAGACTGTCGCTCCGTCCACGCGCGCGAACGGGCGCCCGGGCATTCCGGCGTCCATCCTGAACCGCACCGGCCCGCCACCGCGTCCGGTGCCCAAGGCGGCCGAGGACGAAGTCGTCGAAGCGCCGCGCCTTCCGGTGGCCGAGGCCGTCAAGAACGCCAACCTGGACGAATTGCGCGAACAGGTCGTTGCCTGCACCGCCTGCGGCTTGTGCGAAGGGCGGCGCCACGCCGTGTTCGGCCAGGGCGCTACCCCGACCCGCTGGCTGGTCGTGGGCGAAGCCCCGGGCGAGCAAGAGGACCGGCAGGGCCACCCCTTCGTGGGCCGGTCCGGCCAGTTGCTGGACGCGATGTTGGCCGCGGTGGGCATGAGCCGCGAAACCGACGTGTTCATCACGAACGTGATCAAGTGCCGCCCGCCGGGCAACCGCAACCCCAAGCCCGAAGAGATCGCGGCCTGCAGCCCGTATCTGATGCGGCAGATCGCCTTGCTCAAGCCCGAGCGCATCCTGGTGCTGGGCCGTTTCGCGGCGCAGACGCTGCTGGGCACGGACGCCACGATCGGCAGCCTGCGCGGGCGCCTGCATTCGCTGAAGACTGACGAGGGCGCCGAGATCCCGGTCATCGTCAGCTACCACCCGGCCTATCTGCTGCGCAGCCCCTCCGAGAAGGCGCGGGCCTGGCAAGACCTGAAGCTGGCCTCCCGCGGGATTTGACCGCCGTCGGCGGGCGGTGCACGCAAAAAGCAAAAAACCGGGCATGCGCCCGGTTTTTCTTTGTAGGATCAATCGCTTGGGGGCGATCGGCTAGTGTGTGGAATCCAGCGCGCGGCCGTGGCCTTCCTGGCCGATCTGGTCGTGCAGGTCGGGGTTGGCCTGCATGTTGCGCTTGCTCCAGCGCATGAACACGACCATCAGCACGGCGACGACGGTGCCGAAGATGACGATGATGATGTTGATCGGCAGTTGCAGCCACAGCAGCAGGGTGTACATCGCCACCATCAGCAGGATGTTGAGCTGTTCGTTGAAGTTCTGCACGGCGATGGAATGGCCGGCCGACAGCAGCACGTGGCCGCGGTGTTGCAGCAGGGCATTCATGGGCACCACGAAGAAGCCGGCCAGGCCGCCCGTGATCAACAGCAGCAGGTACACGCTCCAGGGCGAGTAGACCAGCGGCATCAGCAGCACGACCAGCCCCATGGCGGCGCCGACCGGCAGCACGGCCAGCGCGCGGCGCAGCGGGATGCGGCCCGCCAGGATCGAGCCCACCACCGTGCCCAGCGCGGCCACGCCCATCAGCATCGAGGCCTTGTCCAGTTGATAGCCCAGGTGGCTGCGGCCCCATTCGATGACGATCAGCTGGAGGGTCGCGCCGGCGCCCCAGAACAGCGTGGTGACGGCCAGCGAAATCTGGCCCAGCTTGTCGCGCCAAAGCACGCAGACGTAGCCCCAGAACGTGCGGATCAGCCGTACCGGGTTCTTTTGCTGCGGCGGATAGCGCACGTGGGTGTGCGGAATCATCAGGTTGCACAGCGCTGCCAGCAGATACACGAAGGCGATCACGAGGATGGCGGCTTCGGCGGGCGTATGCACCAGGCTGCCGATGAACGAGTGGCTGAGCAGCGCGGTGGAGACCGAGGACGAGATCAGCAGGCCGCCCAGCACCGTGCCCAGGATGATGGAGAAGACCGTCAGGCCTTCGATCCAGCTGTTGCCCTTGACCAACATGTGGGGCGGCAGCATTTCGGTGACGATGCCGTACTTGGCGGGCGAGTACGCGGCGGCGCCAATGCCCACGACGGCGTAGGCCGCGCACACCAGGTAAGTCTGATATTCGGGGGCGACGCCGATGCTGGCGTACGAGAACATCAGCAGGCACCCGGCCACCTTCAGGGCGTTGGTGGAAAACATCACCCGGCCCTTGGGGAAGGAGTCCGCCAGGGCGCCGACAAAGGCCGCCAGCACCACGTAAGCCAGCGCAAAGGACCATTTCATCATGGGCGCCAACCAGTCGGGGCCGTGCAGTTCCTGTATCAAGGCGATCGCTGCGATGAACAGCGCGTTGTCCGCCAATGACGAGAAGGCCTGCGCGGCCATGACTAGATAGAAACCACGTTTCAAGAATGTCCCCGTTCTTTGGCCTGTGCCTGGCCGGTCCGCGTGAAAATTATGTGTCGTGCCAAAAAGTGTCAGGGAGTATAGCCGGAGCGTGGATGCGCGCTATTGAGCGTTTGCCCGCGGGTTGACCGTTGCTAACGTTTGGGGACAGACTGCCTGCGGTATCATACGACCCATATGTGAGCCGGCCCTTGATGGGCCGGTTTGCAATCTGTGCGGCAGGTCCGTTAACGCCTTTCGTTCAACCCACCCCGTCGTCATCGTACTGTGCGTCTCACTCAGCTAAAACTCGCCGGCTTCAAGTCCTTCGTTGATCCCACCGTGATCCCCGTGCCCAGCCAACTGGTCGGCGTGGTGGGTCCCAACGGCTGCGGAAAATCGAACATCATTGACGCAGTACGCTGGGTGCTGGGCGAGGCCAAGGCCTCCGAGCTGCGCGGCGAGTCCATGCAGGACGTCATCTTCAACGGCTCGGGCCACCGCAAGCCGGCCGCCCGGGCGTCGGTGGAAATGGTGTTCGACAACAGCGAAGGGCGCGCCGCCGGCCAATGGAGCACCTACGCCGAAATCGCCGTGCGCCGCGTCCTGACCCGGGACGGCACCAGCAGCTATTTCGTCAACAACCAGCAGGTCCGCCGCCGCGACATCCACGACATTTTCCTGGGCACCGGCCTGGGCGCGCGGGGCTACGCCATCATCGGCCAGGGCATGATCAACCGCCTGATCGAGGCGCGCCCTGAAGAACTGCGGGTATTCCTGGAAGAAGCGGCCGGTGTGTCGCGCTACAAGGAACGCCGCCGCGAGACCGAAAACCGCCTGTCCGACACGCGCGAGAACCTGACCCGCGTCGAAGACATCCTGCGTGAACTGAACAGCCAGCTGGAAAAGCTTGAAGCGCAGGCCGAAGTGGCCACGCGCTACCGTGAGCTGCAGGCCGACGGCGAAAAGAAGCAGCACGCGCTGTGGTTCCTGAAGGAAACCGGGGCGCGCGAGGAGCGCGCCAAGAAAGTCCAGGAAATGGCGCAGGCCCAGAACGAGCTGGAAGCCGCCATCGCCGGCCTGCGGGCGGGTGAAGCGGCGCTGGAGTCCCGGCGCCAGGCCCACTACGCCGCCAGCGACGCCGTCCACACCGCCCAAGGCGGGCTCTACGAGGCCAATGCCCAGGTCAGCCGTCTGGAAGCCGAGATCCGCCACGTGGTGGATTCCCGCAACCGCCTGCAATCGCGCCGCGACCAGTTGCAGCAGCAGATCGCGGAATGGACCAGCCAGCGCGAACATTGCACCGAACAGATTGCCCAGGCCGAAGACGACCTGGCGACCGCCGCCGCCCGCACCGAAGAGGCGCGCGCCACGGCTGAAGACGCCCAGGCGGGCTTGCCTTCGGTCGAGCAGCGCGTGCGCGAGGCCGCATCCGGCCGCGACGAAATGCGCGCCGCGCTGGCCCGCGTCGAACAGAATCTAGCGCTGGTCGCCCAGACCCAACGCGACGCCGATCGCCAGATGCAGGTCCTGGAGCAACGCCGCGAGCGCCTGCAGCAGGAACTGCGTGAACTGCACGCCCCGGATCCGGTGCGCCTGGAGCAACTGGCCGGCGACCGCCTGGCGGGCGAAGACCAGCTGGAAGAAGCCCAGGAAGAATTGGCCACGCTGGAAGGCCGCGTGCCGGAAGCCGACGCCGAGCGCAGCCGCGCCCAGGCGGCCGCCCAGACCGATGCGCAGAACCTTGCGCGCCTGGAGGCCCGCCTGTCGGCGCTGGTGAAATTGCAGGAAGACGTGCAGAAGCAGGGCGCGCTTGAGCCCTGGCTGGCCAAGCACGAACTCGCCGGCCTGTCGCGCCTGTGGCAGAAGCTGCACGTGGAACCGGGCTGGGAAACCGCCCTGGAAGCGGCGCTGCGCGAACGCATGGCGTCGATGGAAGTGCGCAACCTGGACTGGGCCCGCGCCTTTGCCGAAGACGCGCCGCCCGCCCGCCTGGCGTTCTATCAGTTGCCTGCCGCCGCGCCCGCACCGGCCGCGCCTGCCGGCCTGACGCCGCTGGCCAGCCTGCTGCGCATCACCGATCCCGACCTGCGCACGCTCTTGAACGAGTGGCTGGCCGGGGTTTACACCGCCACCGACGTGACGCAAGCCCTGGGCATGCGCGCGTCCTTGCCCGCCGGTGGCGCCTGCGTGGTCAAGGCCGGCCATCTGGTCGACGCGCACAGCGTGCGCTTCTACGCCCCGGACTCCGAACAAGCCGGCCTCCTGGCCCGCCAGCAGGAAATCGAAAACCTGCAGCGCGAGATCAAGGCCCAGCAGTTGATCGCCGACCAGGCGCGCGCCGCGGTCGCCCGCGCCGAAGCGGCCTGGCAGCAGGTGTCCCAGGCCATCGCCCCGGCGCGCACGCGCGTGGCCGAGGTCACGCGCCGGGTGCACGACATCCAGTTGGAACACTCGCGGCTGCAGCAGCAGGCCGAGCAATCCGGCGAACGCGCGTCGCGCCTGCGGCAGGACCTGGAAGAAATCAAGGTCCAGGAAGAAGACCTGCTGGCCACCCGCGAAGAGGCCGAGGCACGCTTCGAGACCCTGGACGAAGAGCTGGCCGAACACCAATCCCGTTTCGCCGACGCCGAGATCGACGGCGAAACGCTGGCCGCCCAGGCCGAGGCGGCCCGCACGCGCCTGCGCGAACTGGAACGCGCCGCCCAGGAAGCCGAATTCGCCGAGCGCGGCATCCAGGTCCGCATCACCGATCTTCAGCGCAACCAGCAATTGGCCGCCGACCAGAGCCAGCGCGGTTCGGTCGAACTGGAACAACTGATGGGCGATCTGGCCGAACTGGACGCCTCCGCGTCCCAGGCCGGTTTGCAAGATGCCCTGGAAGCACGTGCCGAACGCGAAGAAGCGCTGTCCCGCGCGCGCCAGGAAATGGAAAACCTGGCCGCGTTGCTGCGCGGCGCCGACGAAGACCGGCAGCAGCAAGAGCAAACGCTGGAGCCGCGCCGGGCACGCATCATGGAATTGCAGTTGCAGGAACAGGCCGCCCGGCTGGCCGAAGAACAGTTCACCGAACAGCTGAACGCCCGCGAAGTCGACCGCGAAGCGCTGGCCCAGGATTTGGCCAACGCGCCGGACGAATGGCGCCGCGCCAGCTGGCTGCAGCAGGAAGTGGGGCGCATTTCGCGCCAGATCGAGTCGCTGGGCTCGGTCAACCTGGCTGCGCTGGACGAACTGAACACGTCGCGTGAGCGCAAGGGCTTCCTCGATTCGCAACACCAGGACTTGATGACCGCCATCGAGACGCTGGAAGACGCCATCCGCAAGATCGACCGCGAAACCCGCGAGCTGCTGCAAGAGACGTTCAACGTCGTGAATGGCCACTTCGGCGAACTCTTCCCCAAACTGTTCGGCGGGGGCGAGGCCAAGCTCAGCATGACCGGCGAGGAAATTCTGGACGCGGGCGTGCAGGTGATGGCGCAGCCTCCGGGCAAGCGCAACAGCACCATTCACCTGCTGTCGGGCGGCGAAAAAGCCTTGACCGCGACCGCGCTGGTGTTTGCGCTGTTCAAGCTGAACCCTGCGCCGTTCTGCCTGCTGGACGAGGTGGACGCGCCGCTGGATGACGCCAACACGGAACGCTACGCGAATCTCGTCGCCAGCATGAGCGAGCAAACCCAGTTCCTGTTCATCTCGCACAACAAGATTGCCATGCAGATGGCCAAGCAACTGATCGGGGTAACCATGCAAGAGCAAGGGGTTTCGCGTATCGTTGCGGTAGATATAGATTCGGCCGTGCAAATGATGGCCTCCGAAGCGGCATAAACCCAATATTTAGAAAGGCGCCGCCCTGTTGGCGCGGGATTTACACATGAGTGATTTGCAGATCGGGCTGATTGCCCTGGGCGTCTTGCTGATACTGCTGGTGCTGGGGTTCAACTGGTGGCAGGATCGGCGCGTTCGGCGCAAGATGCAGAGCCATTTCCCCACCTCCGAGCAGGATCCCCTGCTGGGCGGCGCGGCTGCGGCCGGCGCCGCGACCACGGCTTCCGGGGCGGCGTCACGCCGCGAGCCTGGCATGGGCGGCGACGCGCCGCGCAAGGAAGGCCAGCCTGCGCCGGTGGACCCGGGCAGCGATGCCGACGACGCCGAGGAACCCGATCCCGCCTGCGAAGTGGTCATCGAGATCAACTTCGCCGAACCGGTTCGCGGCGCGGACCTGCTGCCGTACATGCAAAGCCTGCGCCATGTGGGCCGCAAGCCCATGCGCGTGTTCGCCGAAACCGACCAGCGCCGCCATCGCGCGCGGGTGCATGCCGGCGAAAACTACGCCTCGATGCAATTGGCGGTGCTGCTGGCCAATCGCAGCGGTCCGCTGACCGCCATCGAATGGTCGCAGGCCTGGGCCCGGGCCCAGGACATGGCCGAACGCTTTGACGCCACAATCGAAGGCCCGGACCAGCAAGCCGTGCTGGAGCAGGGCGCCCGCCTGGACGATACCTGCGCCGCCCTGGACACCCAGGTCGGTCTGACCCTGATGTTGGGCGCCGCCCAACCGGCCGCCGAAGTCCTGTCCGTTGCCCGCGATACGGGTTTCGTGGCGGACGGCAACCGCCTGGCCTGGCCTGCCGAGAACGGCGTGACCCGTTTCACCCTGTCGCGTGCGGACGGCGCCGCCTTCGACGCCGGCATGGGTGGAATCGAACGCTTGTATCTGCTGCTGGACGTGCCCTGCGCGCCGGCGGACAGCCGCGCCTTCGGCCGCATGGTGGATGTGGGCCGCGACCTGGCCGCGCGCTTGCGCGCTGAACTGGTCGACGACCAGGGCAAACCGTTGGCCGACGGGTCTGAGACGGTCATCGACGAACGGCTGCAAGTGCTGTTCGAACAGCTCGAACAAGCGGGCCTGCCTGCAGGAAGCGAGCGCGCTCAACGGGTGTTTGCGTAAATGAGCAGCGCGTCCGGTGGGGAAAACGCGGCCGAGGCCGCGGCGCGCTTGCGCGCAGAGCTTGAACAGCACAACGTCCGCTATTACGTCTACGACGAACCCACCGTCTCGGACGCCGAGTACGACGGGTTGATGCGCCAGCTTGAAGCCCTGGAGGCCGAGCACCCCGAGCTTGTCACGCCCGAATCGCCCACGCAGCGCGTGGGCGCCGCGCCGGTTTCGGCGTTCGGCAGCGTGCGCCACGCGGTGCCCATGCTGTCGCTGAATAATGCGTTCGACGAGGAAGAGGTCGCGGCCTTCGATCGCCGCGTGACGGACACGTTGCGGGGCGCGGGGCTGCTGGGCCCGGCGCAGCAAGCCGATTATTTCTGTGAGCTGAAGCTGGACGGCCTGGCGATCAGCCTGCGCTACGAAGACGGCCGCCTGGTGCAGGCCGCCACGCGTGGCGACGGCCAGACGGGCGAGGACGTCACGTCCAACATCCGCACGATCAAGGCGATTCCGCTGCAGTTGAAGGAAGGCGCCCCGAAGGTGCTGGAAGTGCGCGGCGAGGTGCTGATGAACCGCGCCGACTTCGAAAAACTGAATGTGGCCCAGGCCAAGCGCGACGAGAAAGTGTTCGTCAATCCGCGCAATGCCGCCGCCGGCAGCCTGCGCCAGTTGGATCCGCGCATCACGGCCAAGCGGCCGCTGCGTTTTTTTGCCTACGGCTGGGGCGAGGTCCAAGGCCTGCCCGGCGCGCAGAGTGGCCTGTTCGACGAGGCCTCGGCTGGCGCCGGGCAAGCGTCGCTGCTGCCAGAAAAATCGCACGGCGCGATGCTGGCCTGGCTGCACGCGCTGGGCCTGCCGGTCAATCTGATGCATAACCATCGGGCCGCGGGCGCCGAAGGCCTGATGGCCTTCTACGCCAAGGTGGGCGCGATGCGCGCGACCCTGCCTTACGACATCGATGGCGTGGTCTACAAGGTGGATTCGCTGCCGGCCCAGAAGGTGCTGGGCTTCGTGGCGCGTGCGCCGCGTTTCGCGCTGGCGCACAAGTTCGCCGCCGAAGAGGCCACGACGACCCTGCTGGATATCGAGGTGCAGGTAGGCCGCACCGGTGCCATTACCCCGGTGGCGCGTCTGAAGCCCGTGTTCGTGGGCGGCGTCACCGTCACGAACGCCACGCTGCACAACGAAGACGAGATCCGCCGCAAGGACGTGCGAATCGGCGACACGGTCATTGTGCGCCGCGCGGGCGACGTGATTCCCGAAGTGCTGGGGCCGGTGCTTGAAAAGCGGCCGGACGACGCTCGGGAATTCGTCATGCCGACGGCCTGCCCGGTCTGCGGATCGGCCATCGAAAGGCTGGAAGACGAGACCATCGCGCGCTGTACCGGCGGCCTGTTCTGCGGGGCGCAGCGCAAGCAGACCCTGTGGCATGCGGCCAGCCGCAAGGCGCTGGATATCGAGGGCCTGGGCGAAAAGCTCGTGGACCAGTTGGTCGACAGCGGCCGTGTCAAGACGCTGGCCGACCTGTACAGCCTGCGCCCGCTGGAACTGGTGGGCCTGGACCGCATGGGCCAGAAGTCCGCCGACAACCTGGTGGCCGCCATTGAAAAGGCCCGCGAGCCGGGCTTGGGCCGTTTGCTGTTCGCGTTGGGCATCCGCCACGTGGGCGAAACGACCGCGCGCGACGTGGCGCGGCATTTCGGCAGCATCGACGCGATCATGGACGCAGACGAAGAGGCCCTGTCTTCGGTGCCGGACGTGGGCCCGGTGGTGGCGGCGTCCATCCGCCGCTTCTTTGCCGAGCAGCACAACCGCGACGTGATCGAACAACTGAAGGCGCAAGGTGTGAGCCCGGTGGCCGAAGCCGTGCCGCAGGGCACGACGTTGGCTGGCAAGACCTTTGTGCTGACGGGCACGCTGCCCAATTGGACGCGTGAAGAGGCCTCGATGCACATTCAGGCCGCGGGCGGCAAGGTCAGCGGCTCGGTATCCAAGAAGACCGCGTACCTGGTGGCCGGTGAAGAGGCCGGCAGCAAGCTGACCAAGGCGCAGGAACTGGGCGTGACCGTGTTGGACGAAGACGCGCTGAAGGCCTTGCTGGGCATGTCCTAGGGCCCAGGTCGGGCTTGCCTGCCAAACGAAAAAGCTGCACGCCTTGGGCGCGCAGCTTTTTTTTGCCTTGAGGTGGCCGCAAGGCAAAAAAAACTGCCCGCATCGGCGGGCAGTCTTCTTGTCTGGCGAGAGGCTTACTGGATCTTGGCCTTGTCGCGCAGTTGCTTCTGGTAGTCGGCCAGGGTTTGCTGGCGCAGCATTTCTTCCAGTTGCGGACGCACTTGATCCAGCGGCGGGAATTCCACCGGGCGGGTGTCGTCAACCATGATGATGTGCCAGCCGAACTGGGTCTGCACCGGCTTGTCGACCAGCTGGCCCTTCTTCAGCTGGGTCACGGCTTGCGCGAACGGCTGGACGTAGTTGGTCGGGGGAGCCCAACCCAGGTCGCCACCCTTTTCGGCGCTGCCGGGGTCCTTCGAGTTCTTCTTGGCCAGATCGTCGAACTTGTTCTTGTTGCTCTTGATCTGGGCCAGCAGGTCATTGGCCGTCTTCTCGTCTTCGACGAGGATGTGACGGACCTTGTATTCCATCTTGCCGGCTTGTTCTTTCTTGATCTTGTCGTATTCCGCCGTGACCTTGGCGTCCGACACCGGATTCTTGGCCAGGTAGTCGGCCATCAAGGCGCGGACCAGGATGCCTTGGCGGGCCAGTTCGACTTCGGTCTGGACGTCGGCTTGCTTGGCGATGCCGCTGGATTCGGCGGCTTGCACGAAGATCTGGCGGTTGATCATTTCCTGCTTGACCTGTTCGCGCAACTGCGGCGAATCGGTCGCGCCCTGGCTGACCAGCAGCTTGACGAATTGATCCAGGTTCTTCTGCGGAATGGCCTTACCGTTGACGGTTGCCACGTTTTGCGCGAAAGCAGGCACGGCGATGACGCAGGCCGCAGCCAGCATGACGATGCGTTTCATGAATATCCTTTGACTTTCTATTTGGGAGCCTGGGCATCTAGCGCAAGCGCATGAATCGGATAGGGGATCAAATCTTGCAAATGATGATACACCAGCCTATGTCGCGCTACGGCGGAGAGCCCTGCAAAGCAAGACGCAACGATGTGCACGCGATAGTGGCCGGCGCCGTTTTTACTGCCTTCGTGACCGGCATGCAAATGCGAGTCGTCCAGAATGTCCAAAGTGAGGGGTTCCAGGGCGGCTAGGCGCTCCCGGATCAGGGCGATGCGGTCGGTGGTGTCTGACATGGCGGCAAGGGGGAAGTTCCGGCGCGCCGCCCGGGGGGGCGGCCACGCCGAGGGTGGGGCCGTCTGGCGGATTAGGGCTTGCCCGGCGGGGGACCAGAGCTGGCGTTTTCGTCGGTCTGGATGTGTTTGCCCAGCCACACGGACTGGCCGATCACGAACACGACCATCAGGCCCATCAGGCCGAAGGCCTTGAAGCTGACCCATTGCGATTCGGTGAAATGGCCGGAGAACGCCACGTACAGGTTCAGCGCGCCGGCGATGAGGAAGAACCCGGCCCAGACGAGATTCAGCCTGTCCCAGGCGGCGTCGGGCAACTGGATCTGCTTTTCCATCAGGCGGCGGATCAGGTTGCGGCCAAACAGCAGGCGGGCGAACAGCAGGGCGCCGCCGAACAGCCAATACAGCACCGTGGGCTTCCATTTGATGAAGACGTCGCTGTGCAGCCAGATCGTGGCGCCGCCGAAGACCAGGATGACCGTCAGGTTGATCCAGTGCATGGCCTCGGTGGCGCGGCCTGTGGCTTTCAGCCAGATGATCTGCAGCACGGCCGCCGCCATCGCGACGCCCGTGGCGATGAAGATATCCGTGTACCGGTAGGCGATGAAGAACAGGAACAGCGGGAACAGGTCGAACAGAAACTTCTTCATTCAGTCTTCTATGGGTTCAAACGTCATCGACAGGGAGTTGATGCAATAGCGCAGGCCGGTGGGCTCGGGGCCGTCGGGAAAGACGTGTCCCAGGTGCGAATCGCAGACGTTGCACTGCACTTCGGTGCGCACCATCCCGTGGGTGGTGTCGCGCTCTTCGCGGACCAGTTCCGGGTCCAGCGGCTGGAAGTAGCTGGGCCAGCCACAGCCGGCGTCGAATTTGGTGTCGGATGCGAAGAGGGCGGTGCCACAGCCCACGCAGCGGTAGATGCCGGGCGTGGTGGTATTCCAGTAACGCCCGGTGAATGCGCGTTCGGTACCCTTTTCGCGGGTGACCACGTATTCTTCGGGGGAAAGCTGGGCGCGCCATTCGGCGTCGGATTTGCGTACTTTTTCCATATGAGCTCTTGGAGTCCCGATGCCCGAAATGGTTCGGGCATAATCCCGCCCCATGTTAATCGAGTTTGACCAGGCGGTAGTGTCGACGCCCCAGGCGGAAGTATTGCGCGGGGTGAGCGTCACGCTGGCCGAACGCCGCATCGGCATCGTCGGCCCTAACGGGGCGGGCAAGAGCACGCTGGCGCGCCTGGTCAACGGATTGGTGCTGCCGTCCGCGGGCTGCGTCCGGGTGGACGGGCTGGATACCCGGAAAGATCTGAAGGCGGTGCGTCAGCGGGTCGGCTTCGTGTTCCAGAACCCCGAAAACCAGATCGTCTTTCCCATTGTGCGGGAAGACCTGGCGTTCGGGCTGAAGCGCCTGGAGCCCGACAAGGCGCTGCGCGAGAGCCGCATCGAATCGCAATTAGGCGCGCTGGGCGTGGGCCATCTGGCCGACCGCACGAGCCATACGCTGTCGGGAGGCGAGCGCCAGCTGGTGGCCCTGGCGGCGGTGCTTGTGATGGAACCGGCGCTGATCGTCTTCGACGAGCCCACTACCCAGTTGGACCTGCGCAACCGCAACCGGGTGCGCGACGCCATCGCCGCGCTGTCCCATGACGCCATTGTCGTCAGCCATGACCTGGAATTGCTGGAAACGTTCGACCGCGTGCTGGTTGTGCGCGATGGCGGCATCGCCGCCGACGACACGCCGGCGGCCGCCTTGCGCTGGTATCGGGAGCACTGCGCATGATGGAGCCTCTTTACGTCCCCGGCCAGACGCCGCTGCATCGGCTGCCGGCCTGGCTGAAGCTGGCGGCGCTGATCGCGGCAGGCGCCGGACTGTTCATGCTGCGGGACCCCCGTTGGCTGGCCGTGGCGTTTGCCGCGGCCGTGGTGCTGGTCGGGTCCACGGGCGTGGCTGCCGCGGCCGTCTGGCGGCAGACGCGCGGGCTGCTCTGGGTGCTACTGGCGGTGGCGCTGTTCACCGGATGGTTCCAGGGCTGGGTGGAGGCGCTGGCCGTGGTGCTGCGCGTCGGGGCGATGGTGGGGCTGGCGCTGGCGGTAACGCTGTCCACCCGTACATCGGACCTGATCGCCGTCTGCGAACGCGCGCTGATGCCATTCGAACGCATTGGCCTGGTGGATGCCGGCAAGGTTGCCCTGGCGCTGGCGCTGGCCTTGCGCTTCGTACCCGAGATATGGCGCAATTTCCAGGAGATCCGCGAAGCGCAGGCCGCGCGCGGACTGGGTGCCCACCCCGTCGCCTTGATCGTGCCCTTGATCGTGCTGACATTGAAACGCGCCCAGGAAGTGGCCGAAGCCATCGACGCGCGCAGCCCGTGACGGCGGCGCGCACTGCCTTGATTCCGTAGAGGGGAAAAACCATGAAATCCAATAACACCGTGCTGATCGCGCTGTTCGCGGCGCTGATCGTCGTCTTAAGCCTGATGCCGCCGATCCCGCTGCCCGGCATTCCGGTGCCGATCACCCTGCAGACGCTTGGCGCCATGCTGGCCGGCGCGATGCTGGGACCCGTGCGCGGCGCGCTGGCCTGCCTGCTGTATCTGGCGCTGGCGGCCATCGGCCTGCCCGTCCTGCCCGGCGGCCGCGGCGGGTTGGGCGCCTTCTTCGGCCCCACCGGCGGATTCCTGGTCGGGATGGTGGCCGGCGCGTTCGTGACGGGCTGGCTGGCACGCCGCCTGGCGGGCCGCGCCACGGGGACCTGGACGGGGCTGGCGGGTTATGTGGCCGCTTGCGTCGTGGGCGGCATCGCCGTGGTGTATGCCTTCGGCGTGCCATGGCTGGCCTCGGTGACCAAGATGGGCCTGCCCAAGGCGGCGATGGCGGTGGTGGTGTTCCTGCCGGGCGATCTGGTCAAGGCCGTGGTGGCCGCGTGGGTGGCGTCGCGCGTTGAACGCGTGTGGCCGATGCTGGGGCGGTGAACCGGCCGGCACAGGGAATCCCCCAACTGACGCGCGGAAAGTTTTTCTAGTACAAGTTCGCCATTAACGAATGCGTTTGCTAAAACAAGGTTTCCGTAGCACATCAGGGATTTACCGTAGTTACGGGAAGTCATCTGATACTGTTTTAACCATATAATATTTTTTTCTGTATAACTTTAACTAGGCTCGCTTCGCCTCAATCGAGGCACATAAGAGCCACCACAGGAGACAAAAATATGCGCAAGCACTTCGGCTTGTCCGCGGCGGCTGCCGCTTTCGCCCTGACTCTGCCGCTCCTGGCAAGCGCACAGGTCAAGGTGGGCGTGACGGTATCCAGCACCGGCCCCGCCGCGTCGCTGGGCATCCCCGAGCGCAACACCGTGGCACTGCTGCCCAAGGAAGTGGCCGGCCAGAAGATCGAATGGATCGTTCTGGACGACGCCACCGACACGACGCAAGCCGTCAAGAACTCGCGCAAGCTGGCCTCCGACGACAAGGTCGACGTGCTGATCGGCACGTCCGTGACGCCGGGCTCGCTGGCCATGGTGGACGTGGCCGCCGAAGCCAAGGTGCCGATGATCAGCGTGGCCGCCAGCGCCAAGATCGTCGAACCCGTGGACGAGAAGCGCCGCTGGGTTTTCAAGACCCCGCAGAACGATGCCCTGATGGCCGGCGCCTTGGCTGATGCCATGGCCAAGTCCAAGGTGAAGACGCTGGGCTTCATCGGTTTTGCCGACGCCTACGGCGACGGCTGGCTCGACGTGATGCAAAAGGCCGCCAAGGCCAAGGGCATCGAGATCGTCGCCATCGAAAAATACAGCCGCACCGACACCAGCGTGACGGGCCAGGTCCTGAAGCTGGTCGGTGCAAAGCCCGACGCCATCCTGATCGCCGGCGCCGGCACCCCGTCGGCCCTGCCGCAGAAAGAACTGAAGGCCCGCAACTACGGCGGCACCATCTATCAGACCCATGGCGCCGCCAACAACGACGTGCTGCGCGTCTGCGGCAAGGATTGCGACGGCATGCTCCTGCCGGCCGGCCCGCTGCTGGTCGCGGCCCAGTTGCCCGATTCCAACCCTGTCAAGAAGTCGGCCCTGGCCTACGTCGAGACCTACGAGAAGGCCAATGGCGCCGGCTCGACCAACACGTTCGGCGGTCACATGTGGGACGCTGGCCAACTGGTCGTGGCGGCCTTGCCCGTGGCGCTGAAGTCGGGCGCCAAGCCCGGCACGCCGGAATTCCGCGCCGCCATGCGCGACGCGCTGGAAGGCGTGAAGGATCTGGCTGCCTCGCAAGGGGTGTTCAACATGTCGCCCACCGACCACGCCGGCTTTGACGAGCGTTCGCGCGTCATCGTCAAGGTCGAAGGCGGCAAGTGGGTCTATCAGCCCGGTCTGTAATTCCCCAGGATTGCCCGATCCACGGGTGCACAACGTAAGGCAGGCGCCAGTCGCTGGCGCTTGCCTTGCGGCACCCGAGCAATGCTTCGCACCGGCCTTTCCGGCCGGTGTGTCGTATCAGCAAGAAATCACAAGGTAGTTGTTCGATGGATTCCTCAATTGCGCTGATCCTGCTGCAAGACGGTGTCGTCAACGGCGCTATCTATGCCCTGTTGGGCATGGCTCTGGTGCTGGTTTTCGCCGTTACGCGCGTCATTTTCATTCCCCAGGGCGAGTTCGTGGCGTTTGGCGCCTTGACGCTCGCCATGCTGGTGGACGGCAAGGTGCCCGGCACCGCCTATCTGCTGCCGCTGCTGGGCGCCGTGTGCCTGGCGCTTGAACTGCTGCGCGCCGTGCGCACCCGCAGTTTCGCCAGCCTGCCCAAATCCGTGGTCACCTGTGTCGTCCTGCCGCTGGCCCTGCTGTGGCTGACCAAGAGCTACATCGGACCCGACAACTCGCTGTGGCTGAACATGCTGCTGACGCTGTTGCTGGTGATCCCGATGGGCCCCCTGGTTTACCGTATTGTTTACCAGCCGTTGGCCGAAGCCACCGTGCTGGTGCTGCTGATCGTCTCCGTGGCCGTGCACTTCGCCTTGATGGGATTGGCGCTGGTGTTCTTTGGCGCCGAAGGCTGGCGCACGCCGGCATTCGTCAGCGGCCAGGTGGATCTGGGCTTCATGGTCTGGTCCGCGCAAAGCCTGTTCGTGGTGGCGACCTGCGCGCTGCTGATCGTGGCCCTGTGGCTGTTTTTCGGCAAGACGCTGTATGGCCGCGCGCTGCGCGCCACCGCCGTCAACCGCCGCGGCGCGCGGCTGGTCGGCATCAGCACCACGATGTCCGGCAGCCTGACGTTCACGCTGGCGGTGGGTATCGGCGCCATGTCCGGCATGCTGATCGCGCCCATTACCACCGTCTACTACGACACGGGTTTTCTCATCGGCTTGAAGGGCTTCGTGGGCGCCATCATCGGCGGCCTGGCCAGCTACCCCATCGCCGCGGCGGGTTCGCTGCTGGTCGGCGTGCTGGAGTCGTTCTCGTCCTTTTGGGCCAGCGCCTATAAGGAAGTGATTGTCTTTACCCTGATTATCCCGGTTCTGGTCTGGCGTTCGTTCAGTACCCATCACGTGGACGAAGAGGAATAAACGTCATGAACCGCATTTTGCTTGCCGTATTCATCGTCGTCCTGGTGGGCCTGCCATTGGTGCCGGTCACGCCTGAATTCTGGGTGACGCAACTCAATTACATCGGCCTGGCCAGCCTGGTCGTGCTGGGGCTGGTGCTGTTGACCGGCGTGGGCGGCCTGACGTCGTTCGGCCAGGCGGCGTTCGTCGGCCTGGGCGCCTATACCACCGCCTTCCTGACCACGCAGTACGACGTATCGCCCTGGTTGGCGCTGCCCGTCGGTCTGGTCATTACCGCCGTGGTGGCGTATCTGCTGGGCGCGATCACCTTGCGCCTGTCGGGCCACTATCTGCCGTTGGGCACCATCGCCTGGGGCCTGTCGCTGTATTTCCTGTTCGGCAATATCGATTGGCTGGGCAAGCACGACGGCATCGCCGGCATCGAGCCTCTCAGCGTGTTCGGTATTTCGCTGGCCAGCGGCCGGCACATTTATTACCTGATCTGGGTGTTCGTCCTGCTGGCGCTGTGGGCAACGCGCAATCTGCTGAATTCGCGTCCTGGCCGCGCCATCCGCGCGCTGAAAAGCGGTGCCGGCATGGCCGAATCCATGGGCGTGAACACGGCCGCATACAAGGTCGTGATCTTCGTCTGGGCGGCGTTGCTGGCCTGCATCTCGGGTTGGCTCTATGCGCACATGCAGCGCGCCGTGAGCCCCAGTCCCTTCGGCCTGAACTACGGCATTGAATATCTGTTCATGGCGGTGGTGGGCGGCGCGGGTTACGTCTGGGGCGCCTTGCTCGGTTCCAGTGTCATCCTGGTACTGAAGGACCAATTGCAGAATCTGCTGCCCAAGCTGCTGGACACCAACGCCAACTTCGAGATGATCGTTTTCGGCGTGCTGCTGATCCTGATGCTGCAATACGCCCGCAACGGCCTGTGGCCGATCCTGTCGGGCTGGTGGGGCAGCATCACCGGCGCCGACGGTTCGCGCCGCAACCTGGCGCCGCCGGCCCCCGCGCCCGCCTTGCCGACGCGCGAGCGTCCGCAGGCGGGGCAGGTGGTGCTGGAAGTGGACGCCATTCGCAAGGAATTCGGCGGCCTGGTCGCGGTCAACGACATCACCTTCAAGGTCAGTTCGGGCGAAATCATGGGCCTGATCGGGCCCAACGGCGCCGGCAAGAGCACGACCTTCAACCTGATCAGCGGCGTGCTGCCGGTGACGCGCGGCAAGGTCACGTTCATGGGCCAGCGCATCGACAACCGCTCGGCGCGCGAGATCGCCAAGCTGGGCGTCGGCCGCACCTTCCAGCACGTGCAATTGCTGCCCGGCATGACGGTGCTGGAAAACGTGGCGCTGGGCGCGCACTTGCGCTCCGACGTCGGCGTGCTGGCGGGCGCCTTGCATTCGGACCGGGCCCGCGAGGCGCAGTTGCTGCACGAGGCCGCCCAGCAGATCAAGCGCGTGGGCCTGGGCGAATACCTGTATGAACAGGCGGGCAACCTGGCGCTGGGCCAGCAACGCATCCTGGAAATCGCGCGCGCCCTGGCGTCCGATCCCGTGCTGCTGCTGCTGGACGAACCCGCCGCGGGCCTGCGCTACAAGGAAAAGCAGGATCTGGCGCGCGTGCTGGAACAGTTGCGCGCGGAAGGCATGAGCATTCTGCTTGTCGAACACGATATGGATTTTGTGATGCGCCTGACCAACCACCTCGTGGTGATGGATTTCGGCACCAAGCTGGCCGAAGGCGTGCCGGCGGATGTGCAAAAGAACCCGGCGGTGCTGGAAGCCTACCTGGGCGGCATCGACGACGACCTGCCTGAAGCGGATCAGGCCAAGCCCGTGTCGGCCGGAGGTGTGCAATGAGCGCCACGCAATCCCCCGTCCTGGAAGTCAGCAATTTGTCGGCCCGCTACGGCAAGGTCGGCGCGCTGGTGGGCGCCACCCTGACCGTGCCCGCCGGCAGCATCGTGACCGTGATCGGCGCCAACGGCGCCGGCAAATCCACCATGCTGAACGCCGTGATGGGTTCGCTGCCGCAGACCGGCCATTCGGCAGGCACCGTGCAGTACGCGGGCGCCGACGTGTCCGGCTGGCAGGTGGAACGCCGCGTGGCGGCGGGCATGTCGCTGGTGCCCGAGCGCCGCGAACTGTTCGGCACCATGTCCGTGGAAGACAACCTGCTGCTGGGAGGCTTTCGCCGCTACCGGGCGCGCGAGGCCGGCTGGCGCGACACGCTGAACGAAGTGTTCGACCTGTTTCCGCGGCTGCGTGAACGCCGCGCCCAACAGGCCGGCACCTTGTCCGGCGGCGAACGCCAGATGCTGGCGGTCGGCCGCGCGCTGATGGCCAAGCCCACGCTGCTGATGCTGGACGAACCCAGCCTCGGCCTGGCGCCGCGCATCGTGCGCGAGATCTTCCACATCATCGCGCGCCTGCGCGAAACCGGCGTGGCGATCCTGCTGGTCGAGCAGAACGCCCGCGCGGCCCTGCAAGTGGCGGACTACGGTTACGTGCTGGAAACCGGCGAAGTGATCCTGCACGGCCCGGCGCGCGAACTGGCCGGCGACCCGAAGGTTATCGAAAGCTATCTGGGCCTGGGCAAGGGCGCGGAAAAAGACTGAGCGGAACTCGACGCCGTTCCTAAAAGAGCCGGACACCGATAGGTGCCCGGCTTTTTTTCATCTGTCGAATACCTCGACCACGCGGAAGCGTTCGCAGGCCAGCATCATGCCCGGCGCATAGCCGCCGTTGCGCTCGAAGTAGGCGATGTGCGCGTCCCGCCAGACATCGTAGGGGCCTTCGCCCTCGGCCAGCGCGAACGCTTCGTCCACCTGGTCAAAGCGCTGGATCAGCACGCTGGTGGTCTCAATGACGCAAGCCGGCCGGCCCTTGCCGTCCAGCACCACGTCGCGCCGCCCGGCCTCGGGCACGGGTTCCTTGTCGTTGAAGTGATGCAGGGCGCCGCAGGTTGCCGTCTTGGCGCCAGTCAGCACCAGGGCCAGCAGTTCGTCGGCCAGCTCGGGCGAGTCGCCGAACTGGAATGTCACGGCGTTTTCGTATGGGGCGGGTGGTTTCATGCTTGGGGTGTCCATTGCAGGTTCAGCTCCTGGCCCATTTCAGGGTCGGACGTGGAAGGGTCGCCGGTTTCGATGCGTCCGGCCAGCCGGCGCGTACAGGCGGGGTCGTCGGGGATATGCACGGTGACGTCATACCAGCCGCCCGTGCGGGTCATGTCCCACGACAGTTCGACGGATTCGCCAGGCGCCAATGCGGCGCCGGTTTGTGGCGGGTGGCGGTAGGCATTGGCGTCGACACGGAACGTGCGCGGTTCGGGGCCGGGGTTATGCACCGTCAGCCGCAGAGACGCGCCGGGGCCGGCATAGGCGGCGGTGACGTCCAAGGGCGGCACCGCCCCGGCCACCGCGCGTCCCGTGCAATGGCGGTGGAACCCGTTCGGCCCCAACACCCACAGGTCGTAGCGGCCGTCATCGCCGGCCGTCAGCCATTCACCTTCCAGCCGCTTGCCCGCTTCCACGGTGTAGCGGCGCGGGCCGCGGTCCAGGTGCAGCCGGTCGTAGACATGCAGTACCGCGGCGGCCGCGCCGACGTTCTCGAATTGCAGCGTGACGCGGTCGCCGTCCGTCCGGGCGTGAGTATGCAGCGCATAAGGCAGCGCGCGGGAGGGGCGCGTGCCGGCTTGCTGGCGAGCCAAGGCCGGTTGCGCCGGTGCGGGGGGCGTTACCGTGCCGGGCAGGGCGGAGGCCTGCGCGGCCCGTTCGGCCGTGGCGGGAAAATCACGCAGCAGGTCGGCGCCGTCGGGGTTGGCGAAATCGAAGATCGACGTCAGGTCGCCGCAGACGGCGCGTCGCCAGGGCGAGATATTCGGTTCGGCCACGCCGAAACGCTGCTCGACGAAACGCAGCACCGACGTGTGGTCGAACACTTGCGAATTGACCCAGCCGCCCTTGGTCCAGGGCGACAGCACGTACATGGGCACGCGTGGCCCCAGCCCGTAGACGCCGTGCAGATGCGCCGGCGTGTCGTCCTTTTCAACCCCGGTGATGAGTTCGTGGTATTCGCCGCGGGTGTCCACGGTGGACGCGCCGGCCAGTGCGCCCGTGGCGTCGCGCGACGGGGGGGCGGGCGGCGGCATGTGATCGAAAAAGCCGTCGTTCTCGTCGAACATCAGCAGCAGGACGGTCTTGCTCCAGACCTCGGGATTGGCGGTCAGCGCGTCCAGGACGCGGGCCGTGTAATCCGCGCCTTGCGCGGGGCTGGACGGGCTGGGATGTTCGGATCCCGCCTTGGTGGCGCAGATCCACGACACCTGCGGCAACGTGCCGTCCAGCACATCCTGGCGCAGCCGGTCCAGGCTACGAGTCGTCAGCGCCTTTTCCTTCAGCGCGGCAAGCGATCCCGGCACCCCGTGGTAGGCATCGCGATAGGCTTTGAACCCGGCGGTGGGGTTCAGCGAATAGTTGTCCGCCATGTCCTGGTAGATGCGCCAGCTGACGCCCGCGGCTTCCAGCCGTTCCGGATAGGTGGTCCAGGTGTAGGCGCGCGCGGGGTCCCCGCCCTTGAGCTTGTTGTAGACGTTGCCCAGCGCCGGGCCGTTGCCGCGTCCCGCGCCGTCGTTCGTGCCGCTCCAGACGAACAGCCGGTTGGTGTTGGTGCCGCCGGTGAACGAACAGTGGTAGGCGTCGCAGACCGTGAAAGCGCGCGCCATGGCGTACTGGAACGGCATGTCGCCCTCGGTGTAGTACGCCATCGAATGGTTCTTCTTGGCCGCGGGCCAGCGGCCCATGCGGCCGGCTTCCCAGGCATCCTGCGCGTTGGACCAGGTGTGCGGCGTGCTGGCGATGCGCAAGGTCTCGAAGGCTTCGCGCGTGTCCAGGTGATAGGGCAGCACGGTGCGCGGGGCGCCTTCGTCGGGCTTGTCGTTGTACTGCGCCCAAACCGTGCGGTGGCGGGCGTCGGGGCTGTCCGGCACCGGGATGGGGAAGCGGTCGCCAAAGCCGCGCACGCCCGCCAGTCCGCCAAAATAATGGTCGAACGACCGGTTCTCCTGCATGAAGATCACGATGTGTTCGACATCGCGGATCGTGCCGGTGCGGTGGTTGGCGGGAATGGCCAGCGCGCGGCGGATGGACGCCGGCAGCAGCGCCAGCGCACTGCCGGCGCCTGCCAGGGTTGCGCTGTTGCGCAGGAAGTCGCGTCGTGTCTGCATTGTCGGGCATCGCTTGAATACGACGCTGCCCGCGAGGGGGCGGGCAGCGTCGGGGGGGGCGGGAGGGGAGGGCGGCGCCGGCTTAGCGGCTGCCGGTGCTCTCCGCGTACTCCATGTACAGTTTGTGGGCGCGGCGCGCCAGCGGGCCGTATTCCAGCGCGCGGCCTTCCACGCGATTCACGTGGACCACCTTGCCGTAGTTGCCGGACGAGAACACTTCGTCGGCGTCTTCGACATCGGCGCGGGTCAGGCTGCGTTCTTGCACTTCGACGCCGTCGGCCTTCAGCAGCGCCAGCACACGGCGGCGCGTGATGCCGTTCAGGAAGGTGCCGTTGTCCACGGGCGTGGACACGACGCCGTCTTTGGCGATCCACAGGTTGCTGGTGGCGAATTCGGCGATGTTGCCCGCGCCGTCCAGCATGATGGCGTTGTCGAAACCCTTTTCCGCGGCTTCGCGGATGGCGCGCTGGCCATTGGGATACAGGCACGACGCCTTGGCGTCGGTGGGCGCCATGTTCGGCCAGGAACGCGCATAACTGGAGAAGCAGGCCGAGAAGCCTTGCTCGCCTGGCATCGGCACCTTGAACACGTGCAGGACGAATTGGGTCTTGTCCGCGTCGGGCAGCAGGAACCCGTCGGCGCAATAGAACATCGGCTTGATGTAGAGCTCGGTGCCGGCGGGGAACTTGGCCACGGCTTCCAGGCACAGCGTCTGGATCGCTTCCCAGCTGATCTGCGGCTTCATCAACATCTTTTCAGCCGAGCGCACGACGCGCTGACAATGCAGGTCCAGGTCCGGCGTCAGGCCGCGGAACGCGCGGGCGCCGTCGAAGACCATGCTGGCCATCCAGAACGCGTGGTCGGCGGGGCCGAGCAGTTTGGGATTATCGGTGGTCCAGTGGCCGTCGTGCCAATACAGGGCATCCATGTTCATCTTCCTTTACTTGAATCGGGTAGGCGCTTCTTCGGCGCCGAAACGCCAGGATACATGAGCCGGCGATGGGGTTCGGCCATCACTCGCGCGCCAGCGCCGCCTGCACGCGATCGGCGGCGTCCGCCGGCATCCATTGCCGCCAGACGGGGCCGTACTGCTTCAGGAAATAGCGCGCCGCGTCCTCGGGTTCCTTGCCTTCGTTTTCGAGCCAGCCCAAGGTGGCGTTGATGGCGTCGTCCGGCACCGTCAGCTTGCCCAGGAATTCGGTGATCTTGGGTGCGTCTTTGGCAAACGCCGCGTTCACGCCCGTGACGACGGGGTTGGGCTTGAACTCGGTGGCGACCGGATCGGCGCATTTGGGATCGGTCATGCAGGTGTAGGCGGTTTGGTTGAAGGCGGGCAGATCCAGCTTCACCAGATCCAGCGCGCCCACCAGCGATGTCGGCGTCCAGTAGTAGAAGACGATGTCGCGCTTGCGCTTGTAGGCCGACACAATGGCGGCTTTCTGCGCGGCGCCCGAGCCGGGCGCGAACAGCGAGTAGTCCTTGTCCAGCTTCAAGGCGCGTAGCAGGTTGTCGTTCAGGGTGCCGCAAGCCCAGCCGGCGGGGCAGCCGTAGATGCGGCCGCGCCCGGGGTCTTCGGGGTCGGTGAACACCTTCTTGTAGCGCGCCAGGTCGGACGCCGCCTTCAGGTCCGGATGGCGTTCGACGGTGTAGCGGGGCACGTACCAGCCTTCGCCGGCGTCGTACACGTGGCCCACGCCCAGTACTTTGCCGCTGGCCAGCGCCTTTTTCCAGGCGCCTTCGATCTGGCCCGGCCATACTTCAGGCGTCACGTCCACGTCGCCGCGTTGAAGCGCCGCCAGCATGGGCAGCGTTTCGCCGATTTCCACGGTGGTCTTGCAGCCGTAGCCGTGTTCCAGCACATAGCGTTCAATGCCCGCCAGCACCAGGTTGGATTCCCAGTTCAGTCCGCTGAACCGGATCGGGCGGTCGACTTCGCAGGTGGCGGCCGTGGCGGGGGTGTCGGGGGAGGCAGCTTGGACGGCCGGAGCCAGGAGGGCCGCGGACAGCGCCAGGGCGCCGCAGACGGGGGCGAGCGGATGCGGGTTGCGCATAGTCAGGCACCTGTTCGATTGGGTGCGTTTTATTGTACGGGGGCTTGGCCCTGGCCAAAAGCGAACGGGGCCGCATGGTGCGGCCCCGTTCGGGTCCCCGTTTGGGTGGCAGGCGTTTGCCGGTCAGGCGCGGGCGGCGCGCCGGCGGTCGATGAAGGCGCCGACTTCGCCCACGATGCCGCGGCGGAAGGCCAGCACGCAGATCACGAAGATCAGGCCGATCACGATGGTGACGGATTCACCCAGGCGCAGGAACCAGTCCACGCCGGTCAGGCTGGCCATCATCTGGCCGAAGTCGCCCACCTTGTTTTCCAGCAGCACCACGATGAAAGCGCCCAGGATCGGCCCGGTCAAGGTGCCCAGCCCGCCGATCAGCGTCATCAGGATGACCAGCCCGGACATCTGCCAGGTGGCATCCGACAGCGTGGCCGACACGAACACCAGCGTCTTGGTGGCGCCGGCCAGGCCAGCCAGCGCGGCCGACAGCACGAAGGCCAGCAGCTTGAACCGGTCCACGTCGTAGCCCAGCGAAATGGCGCGCGGCTCGTTTTCGCGCAGCGCCTGCAGCACTTGCCCGAAGGGCGAGTTCACCGTGCGCCAGATGATGAAGTAGCCGATGATGAAGATCGCCATCACCAGGTAGTACAGGTTGATGTCCTTGGACAGGTCAACCAGCCCCAGCAAGGTGCCGCGCGGCACGCTTTGCAGGCCGTCCTCGCCGCCCGTGAACTTGGCCTGCAGGAAGAAGAAGAACACCATCTGCGACAGCGCCAGCGTGATCATCGCAAAGTAGATGCCGCTGCGCCGGATGGCGATGGCGCCCATCGCCAGGCCCAGCAGCGCCGCCACGCCCACGCCGAACAGCAGGCCGATTTCGGTGGGCAGGCCCCAGACCTTCATCGCATGGCCGGCGGCGTACGCCGCGCTGCCCAGGAAGGCGGCGTGGCCGAAGGACAGCAGCCCGGTAAAGCCCAGCAGCAGGTTGAACGCGCAGGCGAAAAGCGCGTAGCACATGATCTTCATGGCGAAGATCGGATACACCCCCAGAAAGGGTAGAGCGGCCACCACGACGGCCAGGACGGCATAGCCCAGGAATTGACGATTCATTTTTCTTTTCCGAACAGCCCGGCCGGGCGGATCAACAGAACGATGGCCATGATGATGAACACGACGGTGCTGGAGGCTTCGGGCCAGAACACCTTGGTCAGTCCTTCAATCACGCCCAGGCCCAGACCGGTCACGATGGCGCCCATGATGGACCCCATGCCCCCGATCACGACCACGGCGAACACGACGATGATGAGGTTGGACCCCATCAGCGGGGAAATCTGCAGGACGGGCGCGGCCAGCACGCCGGCAAAGCCCGCCAGCGCCACGCCGAAGCCGTAGGTCAGCGTGATCATGCGCGGTACGTTCACGCCGAAGGCCTCGACCAGGCGCGGGTTTTCGGTGCCGGCGCGCAGCAGGGCGCCCAGACGGGTGCGTTCAATCACGAACCAGGTCGCCAGGCACACGACCAGCGACGCCGCCACGACCCAGCCCCGGTAGTTCGGCAGGATCATGAAGCCCAGGTTGGTCGCGCCGCGCAAGGCGTCGGGCGTGGGATAGGGTTGGCCCGACACGCCATAGAAGCTGCGGAACAGTCCCTCGATCAGCAGCGTCAGCCCGAAAGTCAGCAGCAGGCCATACAAGTGGTCAAGCTTGTACAGGTGCTTGAGCAGCAGCTTCTCGATAAGGATGCCGAACAGCCCGACGACCAACGGCGCCAGGACGAGCATGATCCAGTAGTTCAACCCCAGGTACGACAGCCCCATCCAGGCGATGAACGCGCCCAGCATGTAAAGCGCGCCGTGCGCGAAGTTGATGACGTTCAGCAGCCCGAAGATAACGGCAAGCCCGAGCGACAACATGGCATAGAAGGAACCGTTGACCAGGCCCAGTAATAGCTGGCCGAACAAGGCCTGTATAGGGATGCCGAAAAGGTCAGTCATCTTGTGAAAATCCTGCGCGTACGAATGGAAGCGAGCAAATTCAAGGTGCGGCCGCGGCGGCTTGCGCCTGGCCGCACCTCGGGGTCACATGAGCCGGTGGATTACTTCTTGACCAGCTTGCAGGTGGACTCGGACAACTTGGTGTAGACCTCGTCGCCGGGCAGCGTCGCCACGACCTTGTAGTAGTCCCACGGGCCCTTGGATTCGGCCGGGGTCTTGACCTGCATCAGGTACATGTCGTGGATCATGCGGCCGTCTTCGCGCACGTAGCCGCCCTGGGCGAAGAAGTCGTTGACCTTGTTGGACTTCATCCACTTCATCACGGCATCGCCGTCGTCCGTGCCAGTAGCCTTGACCGCGTTCAGATAGAAGGTAAGCGCGGAATAGTCGCCCGCCTGCAGCATGGACGGCTTGCGGCCGACCTTGGCTTCGAACTTCTTGGACCAGGCGCGCGAAGCGTCGGATTGGTCCCAGTACCAGCCGTCGGTCAAGTACATGCCCTGCGTGGCCTGCAGGCCCAGCGCGTGCACATCGTTGATGAAGACCAGCAGACCCGCCATCTTCATGGTCTTGGTCACGCCGAATTCATTGGCGGCTTTGATCGCGTTGATGGTGTCGCCGCCTGCGTTGGCCAGACCCAGGATCTGCGCCTTGGAGGCTTGCGCTTGCAGCAAGAAGGACGAGAAGTCCGAAGCGCCCAGCGGCGCCCGCACCTGGCCTTTCACGTCGCCGCCCGCGGCCTTGACGACAGCCATGGTGTCGCGCTCCAGCGCATGGCCGAAGGCGTAGTCGGCGGTCAGGAAGAACCAGCTCTTGCCGCCGTCCTTTACCACGGCGGAACCGGTACCGCGCGCCAGGGCCACGGTATCGTAGGCATAGTGCACGGTGTAGGGCGAGCATTGCGCGTTGGTCAGGTCCGAAGCGCCCGCGCCGATTGCCATGAAGGGCTTCTTCTTGGCTGCGGCCACGCCGGCCATGGCCAGGCTGGTCGACGAGTTCGTGCCGGCGATAATGACATCGACCTTTTGTTCGTCGAACCATTCGCGCACGCGGGCCGACGCGACGTCGGCCTTGTTCTGGTGATCGGCCGAGACCACTTCGATTTTCTTGCCGTTGATCGAGCCGCCGGCGTCTTCGATCGCCATGCGGATCGCGTCCAGACCGGCCTTGCCGTCGATGTCGGAATACACACCCGACATGTCGGTGATGAAGCCGATGCGGATGACATCGTCGGAGATACCTTGCGCGTGGGCGGTTGCCCCTGCAAATCCCAGGCCCGCCATGGCCAGTGCAGCAGTGATAGTGTGCAGCTTCATGGGATGACTCCTCTTCCCTACGGTGTAGTGTTGCCGGGGATCCGGCGGATGACAGGTTGTTTTAGACGCCCAGCAATTCGTTGAGCGTGTCCTGTTTTTCTGAAAGCTCAGCCGCTTCGAAATGCTCGACGATCTGGCCATGCTCCATTACATAGAAGCGGTCGGCCAGCGGAGCGGCGAAGCGGAAGTTCTGCTCCACCATGACGATGGTGTAGCCGCGCTGCTTGAGCGTCGTGATCATGCGGGCGAGCGCCTGCACGATGACCGGCGCCAGGCCTTCGGAGATTTCGTCCAGCAGCAGCAGGTTGGCGCCGGTGCGCAGGATGCGCGCCACCGCCAGCATTTGCTGTTCGCCCCCCGACAAGCGCGTGCCGGGCGAATGTCGGCGCTCTTGCAGGTTGGGGAACATGTCGTAGATCTCAGCCAGCGACATGCCGCCGCCCAACGAGCCCACGACCGGAGGCAGCAACAGGTTTTCTTCGCAAGACAGGCTGGCGAAGATGCCGCGTTCTTCGGGGCAATAGCCCACGCCCAGGTGGGCGATCTTGTAGGTGGGCAGGTCGATGGCCTCGGTGCCGTGGATGCGCACTGACCCCTTGCGCGATCCCGTCAGGCCAAGAATGGCCCGCAGCGTGGTGGTGCGGCCGGCGCCATTGCGGCCCAGCAGCGTGACGACCTCGCCTTGCCCCACGCGCATATCCACGCCGTGCAGGATATGCGATTCCCCGTACCAGGCTTGCAAGCCTGAAATTTCCAGTGCCGGGGTGCTCATGCGTGCGCTCCTTGAAGTTCGCCGTCGGTGGTGCCCATGTAGGCTTGCATCACGGCCGGATGGCGCGAGACTTCGGCGTACGTTCCCTCGGCCAGCACCGAGCCGCGCGCCAGCACCGTGATGGTGTTGGCGATGGAGGAGACGACGTTCATATTGTGTTCGACCATCAGGATCGTGCGCCCGGCGCTGACGCGCTTGATCAGCTGCGTGACGCGGTCCACGTCTTCGTGGCCCATGCCCTGCGTGGGCTCGTCCAGCAGCATGAGTTCGGGTTCCATCGCCAGTGTCGTGGCGATCTCCAGCGCGCGCTTGCGGCCGTACGGCAGGTTCACCGTGGTCTCGTTGGCGAAGGCGCCCAGGTCCACCTGTTCAAGCAGCGCGCGGGCGGGCTCGTTCAGCGCAGCCAGGCGCTTGTCGCTTTGCCAGAAATGGAACGACAGGCCGGTCTTGCGCTGCAAGCCGATCCGCACGTTTTCAAGCACGGTCAGGTGAGGAAACACCGCCGAAATCTGGAACGAGCGGATCACGCCGCGCCGCGCGATCTGCGCGGGGCGATCGCCGGTGATGTCGATGCCGTTGAACTTGATCGTTCCCGAAGTGGGAGATAAGAACTTGGTAAGCAGGTTGAAGCAAGTGGTCTTGCCCGCGCCGTTAGGCCCGATCAAGGCATGAATCTCGCCCCGCTTGATACGCAAATCGACCCCATTGACCGCGACGAATCCGCGGAACTCCTTGGTGAGGCCTTTTGTCTCCAGGATTGTGTCATCCATGTCCGCTGCACCGGCGTTGATTTTTATGGTCTCAACCTGCCGTCATTGCGCCAGGCCCCCGCGGGGTCGTGAAATCCAGCGATTGTTCGCTGATTTCCGATGAGTTGCCGGCGAGTATGCGGACCTCTTTATCAAAATTCCATGAGGGTTTTACATAGGTTTTGCAGTGCGGCATGTTGAATTGTCAACAAGCCGACAATACCGGCCGGGCAGGGCGGGAAAACCCTTTTGCTTATCCAATGCGTTGCAGCAAATCCGCGTTGATCGTTGTCAACGCGTTATGCAATTCCCGCCAGGGAAAACCCGGTTTTTCGCGTGATGAAATAATTACGCAATGTTCAGAATGCGGGATTCACGCAGGCGTTTTCGGTTTGAATTCGCACAGGTCGGATATGCCGCATTGCGGGCATTTCGGTTTGCGCGCCACGCAGACATAGCGGCCCAGCAGAATCAGCCAGTGATGCGCGTCCTGCATGTACTCGCGCGGCACGAACTTCACCAGTTTTTCTTCAACTTCCAGCACGTTCTTGCCGGGTGCGATGCCGGTGCGGTTAGAGACGCGGAAGATGTGCGTGTCCACGGCCATGGTGGGTTGGCCGAAGGCGGTGTTCAGCACCACGTTGGCCGTCTTGCGGCCCACGCCCGGCAGCGATTCCAGCGCCTCGCGGGTTTGCGGCACCTCGCCGCCGTGGTGCTCGATCAGGATCCGGCAGGTCGCGATCGTGTTCTTGGCCTTGGTGCGGAACAGGCCGATCGTCTTGATGTAGTCGGACAGGCCTTCTTCGCCCAGGTCCAGCAGGGCCTGGGGCGTGCCGTACTGCGGGAAGAACTTGCGCGTGGCGATGTTGACCGACTTGTCGGTCGCTTGCGCCGATAGCAGCACCGCGATCAGCAATTGGAACGGGGTGTCGTATTCCAGTTCGGTGGTGGGATGGGGGTTGGCCGCCTGCAGGCGGGCGAAGATCTCACGGCGTTTGGCTGCGTTCATGACTGCGTCGGATTGCGGCGGGCCCGGGCGCGGGCCAGCGCGGATTCAATGGCGGAGCGCTTGCGGTCTTCGCTTTGCGCGTCGGCGGAGGCGGGCGTCACGCCGGGGGAGGCAGCGGCCTGAAGAGGAGCCGGCTGAGCGGGAGCCTCCGGCGCCATCAGGCGCGCGTTGTCAGCCGCCAGGCGTTCGGTGCGCGCCAGGTGGCTGCGATGGCGCTGTCGGCTGACCGCGGCGTCCTGCGCGCTCCAGATGCGCCCTGCGGGCACCATCTGGATGCAATCGACCGGACAGGGCGCCACGCACAGGTCGCAGCCGGTGCACCAGTCGGCCAGCACCGTGTGCATGTGCTTGTTGGCGCCCACGATCGCATCGACCGGACAGGCCTGAATGCACAGCGTACAGCCGATGCAATGGGATTCGTCGATGCACGCGACCAGCAGCGGGCCGGGTTCGCCGCGTTCCAGGTCCAACGGCAGGACAGGGGTCTGCAGCAGCGCGGCAAGCGCGGCGATGCCTTCGTCGCCGCCGGGCGGGCAGCGGTTGATCGGGGCTGCACCCTCGGCGATGGCGTCGGCATAGGGCCGGCAGCCGTCATAGCCGCACTTGGTGCATTGCGTCTGGGGCAGCAAGGCGTCGATGCGGTCGGCAAGTGAGCGACAGGACATGTAAGGCCAATAAAAGAAAAAGGGGCCACTCGGGCCCCGTGGAATACGGATCTGGCTTGAGGGGCGCGCGGGCCGGGCCCGCGCGTCACCTGCCGGACGGCGCTATGCCGTCGTCAAGCCGATTGCCGGATGAATTCGGCAATTTTAGGACAGATCATTTCGCGCCACCGGCGGCCCGAGAAAATCCCGTAGTGGCCGCAGTTGGGCGCGGTGTAGTGCGTCTTGCGTTCGGCCGGAATGTTCTTGCACAGCTTGATGGCCGCCCGCGTTTGGCCCTGCCCCGAAATATCGTCCAGCTCGCCTTCGACGGTGAACAGGGCGACCTGCTTGATATCGGCCGGGCGCACGGTCTGGCCGTCCACTTCCCACGTGCCGCTGGGCAGCGCGAAGTCCTGGAACACCATGCGAATCGTGTCCAGGTAAAACTCGGCCGGCATGTCCAGCACGGCGTTGTATTCGTCGTAGAAGCGGCGATGCGCTTCGGCGTCGCTGTCGTCGCCGCGCAGCAAGTCCAGGTAGAACTCGTAGTGCGACTTCATGTGGCGGTCGGGGTTCATGGCCATGAACCCGGCATGCTGCAGGAAGCCTGGGTAGACCTTGCGGCCGGCGCCCGGATAGCGGGGCGGCACCGGGTGGATCACTTGGCTTTCAAACCACGAATAGGGTTTGGTGGTGGCCAGGCGGTTCACCTGCGTGGGCGACTGGCGCGGATCGATGGGACCGCCCATCATCACCATGCTACGCGGTTGGCAGGGATCGTTGGCGGTGGCCATCAGCGACACGGCGGCCAGCACCGGCACGGTGGGTTGGCAGACCGAGATCACGTGCACGTCCGGGCCCAGGTGCCGGATGAAGTCCTGCACATAGCGCACGTAGTCGTTCAGATGGAAGGGGCCGGCCGACAGGGGCACCATCCGGGCATCGACCCAGTCCGTGACGTATACGTCATGGTTGGGCAGCAGCGCGCGCACGGTGTCGCGTAGCAGCGTGGCGTGGTGGCCCGACAGCGGAGCGACCAGCAGGACCTTGGGGTCGTCGCGGCCGGCGGCGCGCACGTCGCGGTGAAAGTGCACCAGGCGGCAGAAGGGCTTGTCCCGCGCCAGGGTTTCGGTGACGCGTACGGACTTGCCGTTGATCTGGGTCTCGGGAAGATTCCAGGCGGGCTTCTGATATTCCTTGCCGATCCGCGTCATCAACTCGTACCCGGCAGCCAGCTGGCGGGAGATCGGGGTGTAGGCGAGGGGACTGTAGGGGCTGGAGAACAGCTGGGAACCGGCATCCGTGAATGCAGCGAACGGAGTCAGGAAGGCGCGCTGCATTTCGTGCAATTGGTACAGCATTTGGGGGAAGTCCTTCTGGGTCGTGCGTGTGCCCCGATTATTGCGCCGAGGACTAAAGATATATCCAATCAGCCTAAAGAAACTGCGGCAAAAACCGGGATTCTGTTGCTAAAAAGAGACCCGCCATCCCATTAAGCACCAGTTTAGGGCGTTTTTTTGCCCTGCCCAGAGACCAAACGGAGGATATGTGCACTAAGCCCGGCCGTGCGGGATCACCAGTAATTCTCAACCGCCAGGTTGCCGGGAATGCCCCGGCGGCCCGGCTTGAATCCGCGTTCGCCCAGCAGCTTGCGGGCGTCCGCCAGCATCTCGGGGTTACCGCAAAGCATGATCTTGGCGTGCTCGGGATCCAGCGGCAGCCCGGCCAATTGCTCCAGCCGGCCGTCCGCGATCAGCGTGGTCAGGCGCGCCTGCGGCATGCCGGGCAGGGGCTCGCGAGTGGCGATCGGCAGGTAGACGAGCTTTTGCGGGTCGGCCGCGAACAGGTCGGCCAGCTCGGGCCGCTTACCCCAGGATTCGATCTCTTCGCGGTAGGCCAGCTCCGCCGCGGTGCGTACGCCGTGCACCAGAATGATGCGGCGGTAGGCGCGCCAGGTGGCCGGGTCGCGCAGGATGGACAGGTAGGCCGACAGGCCGGTGCCGGAGGCCAGCAGCCAGAGGTCGCCCCCCGGGGCGAAGCGCTCCAGCGTCAGGAAGCCGTAGGGCGCTTTTTCCACGTACAGCGCGTCGCCCGGGCGCAATTGCGCCATGCGTGGGCTGAACAGGCCGTCGGGGACGACGATGGAATAGAACTCCAGCCCGGACTCGTGTGGAGCCGACACCATGGAATAGGCGCGCCACAGGGTGGGCGGGCCATCGGGCGCGTCTGCCCCGGGCAGACCGACCCGGGCAAACTGGCCCGGCAGGAACGTATACGCGTCGTCGCGGGTCACGCGTACGGAGAACAGCTTGTCGGGCACCCAGGTATGGATCTGGGTTACGGTCTGGCGCGTGTATTTGGAGTCGTCGGTCATCGGGGCATCGCACGATGCCGGCCACCGGGCGGCAGCCGGCGGTCGCGGATTATTTTTCCAGGTATTGCAGCTTGTCCTGCTTGCCGTTCCAGTCGTCGGCGTCCGGCAGGGGCTTCTTGGCGCGGCTGATGCTGCCGAACTCGGGGGAGAGTTCGGCGTTCAGCGCGATGAAATTCAGTTGGTCCTGCGGCACGTCTTCTTCGGCGTAGATCGCATTGGCCGGGCATTCCGGGATGCAGACGGCGCAGTCGATGCATTCGTCCGGATCGATCACGAGGAAGTTCGGACCCTCACGAAAACAGTCCACCGGGCACACATCAACGCAATCGGTGTACTTGCACTTAATACAGTTTTCGGTGACAACGTGGGTCATTCAGGAACTCCGGGATCGGCGGCTTTTGTGTCTTGTTGGCCGGATTTTACCCAATGCGGGCGGGATGTGCCGGTAATACCCGTATTGACATCGTGGCCCATCGCCCTGAACCCTGTGTCCTCTATGCTATGGTGTCGCGAAACGATACGCGCAATCATGATAATCACTTCGCTGCTCGACACCGATCTGTACAAATTCAGCATGATGCAAGTGGTGCTGCATCAATTCCCCGCTGCACAGGTCGAGTACCGTTACAAGTGCCGCACCGTGGGCGCCGACTTGCGCCCCTATCTGGATGAAATCCGCGAAGAAGTGCACCAATTGTGCCAGTTGCGCTTCACCCAGGACGAACTGGATTACCTGGGCGGCTTGCGTTTCATCAAAAGCGACTTCGTTGATTTCCTTGGGCTGTTCCATATGCCCGAGCGTTGCATCCACATCAGCGAAGGCGACGCGCCCGGCGAGATCTCGATCGAGGTCAAGGGCCCGTGGCTGCACACGATCCTGTTCGAGATCCCGGTGCTGGCCATCGTCAACGAAGTCTATTTCCGCAATACGCGCAAGAATCCCGACTGGGAAGAAGGTCGCCAGCGCTTGCAGTCCAAGATGCACCTGGTGCTGGACGACCCCGCGCTGGCCGATTTCCGCGTGGCCGAATACGGCACGCGACGCCGCTTCTCGAAAGTCTGGCACCAGGAAGTCGTGTCCACCATGAAGGCGCAGATGGGGCCGCACTTTGCCGGCACCAGCAATGTGCTGCTGGCCAAGCAGCACGAAGTGCTGCCGCTGGGCACGATGGGCCATGAATACCTGCAGGCCTGCCAGGCGCTGGGCCCGCGCCTGCGCGATTCGCAGGTGTACGCGCTGGAAGTCTGGGCCAAGGAATACCGCGGCGACCTGGGCATCGCGTTGTCGGATGTCTACGGCATGGATGCCTTCCTGCGCGACTTCGACATGTATTTCTGCAAGCTCTTCGACGGCGCGCGCCATGACTCCGGCGATCCCTTCGTCTGGGGCGAGCGCCTGCTGGAACACTACCGGAAGAATCGCGTGGACCCCCGCGCCAAGACCCTGGTGTTCTCGGATTCGCTGACGTTCCCGCGCGCCATCGAACTGGCCCGCCAGTTTGCCGGGCGTTGCAAGGTGTCGTTCGGCATCGGCACCAACCTTACCAACGACCTCGGCCATGAACCGCTGCAGATCGTCATGAAGATGGTCCGCTGCAATGGCCAGCCCGTGGCCAAAGTGTCCGACGCGCCTGAAAAGACCATGTGCGACGATCCCGCCTACCTGGCGTATCTGCGCCAGGTATTCCAGCTGCCCCCCGCCTGAGGGCGGCTCGGGGTAAATTGCTGGTTTCCTTGTATTGATCCACTCACCCAACTCGACTCTAGGGGAATATTCATGAGCAGCATCAAGCGCTTCCACGTCGCCAAGCGCCTGTCGGACATGGCCGTGTACAACGGCGTCGCGTACCTGGCAGGCCAGGTGCCTGACGATGCCAAGCTGGACATCACCGGCCAGACCGAGCAAGTGCTGGCGACGATCGATCGCCTGCTGGCCGAAGCCGGCACCGACAAGACCAAGATCCTGATGGCCCAGATCTACGTGGCCAACATGAAGGAATTCGACGGCATGAACAAGGCCTGGGACGCGTGGGTCGCCGACGGCAATTCGCCTCCGCGCGCCACGGTCGAAGCCCGCTTGGCCAACTCCGACTTCAAGGTCGAGATCGTCGTGACGGCCGCCGTCTAAGCGATATCCGCCGGTAAGCAAAAAGCCCTTCGGCATGCCGAAGGGCTTTTTCTTTTCGCGCGCAACCCTCATCCCCCCATCAGCACGATTCCGGCCAGCACCCCCCCCAATTCCTCGCACCTGGTCAGGTCCCCCTCGCGCACCGTCTTTTCCGCCCAAATCTGTTCGGCCGTCTGCGCCCCCATGTTGACGATCAGCGCCGGCGCCACCGCCTTCAGCCGCCAGCCGGTGCAAATCCGTTCAACCTGCCGCGCCGCGCCCGAGCCGTCGCTGCCCGCACTGATGGCGCAACCGTAGGGCAGCCCCTGGATCCGGTCGAGCACGGCGTAGTAGTTGCGGTCGAAGCATTCCTTCATTTCTCCGCTCAGGCTGGCCAGGTTCTCCGGCGCGCAGAACAGGTAGCCCTGGCTTGCCAGCAGGATGTCGGCGTCGACCTCCGAGGCGCGCCGCAGCACGACGTGCAGCGCGTCGGCCTGCTCCAACTGCGTGGCAGCCGCTACGGCGCCCCGGGCGGCGGCCTCGGCCATCTGCCGGGCCGCGCCCGTGCGCGAATGCCAGACGATCAGCAGTTGCTTCATGCGTAGCGCTCCAGGGTGTCCTGCCGGTAGTACGCCCGCAGCAAGCCATACCATTCGGGCAGGGCCTGCTGCATGGGGGCGGGGTCCACGAAGAAGTGCTCCGAGCTGACGGCGAAGAACTCCGCCTCGTCGGTGGCCGCGTAGGGGTCCATCGGCAGTTGGCCGTACCAGGCGTCTGCTTCCTCGCTTTCCGGGTCCACGTCGTGCGGGATGGCCGCCTCGACCGCGTCCAGCGCGGCGATGAATCGATCCAGGCTGTCGTCCAGCACTTGCCGCCAGACCTTCGGCTTCAGATCCGGGTGCGCGGACAGCGACGGCATGCCGTCGGCAAAGCCCGAGCGCAGGTCCAGCTTGTGGGCGAATTCATGGATGACCACGTTGAAGCCGCCTTCGGACAGTTGCGTGTCTTCCCAGGACAGCACAAGCGGGCCGCCTTCCCAGGCTTCGCCAGCCGCGTCCTCGATGTATTCATGGACCACGCCGTCGTCGTCCTGGCGCGAACGGGGAATGCGGAAGCTGGCGGGGTACACGATGATCTCGTCCCAGCCTTCATAGAGCTCGGGCGCCAGGTTCAGGATGGGCAGGCAGGCTTGCGCCGCGATGGACAGGCGCATGAAGTCCGAGACCTCCAGGCCCTGTGCGCCATTGATGGTCTTGCTGGCCAGCAGCCAGGCCGACCGCGCCAGCAACTGGGCGGTTTCGTCGGCGTTCAACGCCGCCAGGAAAGGGTAGGCATTCAGCACCTGCCGCCAGAGTTCGGGCGAGATCCGGGCCTGCATCTGGGCGACCTCTGACGGGCGGGCGCCCCGGCCCTTGAGCCAGCGCAACATAAGCTTCGGTTCCTTCTATATACCGGGAGGCGGCGGAGCATTCAGTGTTAACAGGCCCTAACGGCGAGCATTCGCAACGCCGAGAGGCGCTCATTTGGGTGCTCACCCTTCGGGCAGGCCGATAGCCGGCCTGTGCGAGGCTCCTTTTAGTGCTAACAGGCCCTAGTGTAGAGTGTCGGGATATCAACCCGCCACGCACGACGCCCTTCATGTCCGCCCCGCCTGTTCCCGACGCGCCTTCGCCTTTCGACGCTTCCTGGCGGCAGGAGGTAGGGGCGGGCCTGGACGCCGACGGCATGGCGCTGATCGACCGGGCTGTCGCCTGGGCCATCCCCCGGTTTGAAGGGCAGCAGGCATTGACGGGCGAGCCGTTGGCCGGCCATGGCGCCGGGGTGGTCCGCATCCTGGCGGCCCTGCACACCGACGCCGCCA
>NZ_JABBJN010000059.1 GCF_012928505.1 Achromobacter sp. Bel
CTTCGCGCGCAACCCATCGGGTGGTGACATGCATCGAGAGTCCCACCAGCCCCCTCACGCCCCCACACGTGAAGCGCCAAAAACCACGACGCAAGACGACGCGTAAGCTCCCAAAGGCCGCCCGCGCGGCCGGCCGGGAGCGGGCCCCGCAAGACCTTCCACCCCTTCCCCGCCGTGGAGAAGAACCCTAAGCACACCGACCTCCAAAGCGAACGAGAAATTGCGTTCAACGGAGCCCGCCGGGCGTCTCAAGAACCACAATCGCCATCGCCATCGCCATCACCACCACCACCAACAACAACAACAACAACAACAACAACAACAACAACCAATCCATCAAGCCGCCCGCACCCCAATCGCCACCACCCGCGCACTGAACTCCCTCAGCAACTCCTCCCGCTTCCCAGCCACCTTCTCCATCGCCGCCTCCTTGATATGTCCGTAGCCGCGGATTTCCTCCGGCAACCCTGCTAAGGTCACCGCCTTTTCCAGATTCCCGCGGTTCAGTTTCGACAAGATCGCCGTCATCGTCTCCCGGTACTCTCGGATCAGTTCGCGTTCCGCGCGCCGCTCCGCCGTGTAGCCGAACACATCCAGCCGCGTTCCGCGCAGCCGCCGCAATTTCGCCAGCACGCCGAACACCTTCAGCATGCCCGGGCCGTAGCTGCGCTTGATCAGATGGCCCTGCTTGTCGCGGCGCGAAAACAGCGGCGGAGCCAGATGGAAGCGAAGTTTCCAATCCCCCTCGAATTGCTCGCCGACCTTCTTCACGAACTCGCCGTCCGAATACAGCCGCGCCACTTCGTACTCGTCCTTGTACGCCATCAACTTGAAATAGTTGCGTGCCACGGCCATCGCCAGGCGGTTCGTGCCCGTGGCGTCCTGTTCCGCGCGCGCCACCTTGTCCACCAGGTCCGTGTACTGCTTCGCGTAGGCCTCGTTCTGGTATTGCGTCAGGAACGCTTTGCGTACCGTCACCAGCTGCGCCAATTCGCCGTTGGGCTTCTTCAGTTCGGTGACCGGGGCGGCGCGCGGGCGCTTGATCTCGATGATGTCTTCTGGCGGCGCGATCGGCATGCCGCCGTTGGCGAGCACGCGCGCCACATCGGCCATGTCGTGCGCGGCGCGGCGGCCCCAGGCGAAGGCGGCCTGGTTGGTGGCGACTTGCTGGCCGTTCAGTTCGATAGCGCGCAGCAACGCGTCTTGGGACAGCGGGATCCAGCCCTTCTGATAGGCGTAGCCCATCATCAGGGGGTTGGCGTAGATGGCGTCGCCCAACAGCACCACCGCCATCGCCGCCGCGTCCACCATGTGCAGGTTTTCCTTGCCGCACGCGGCCTGCAGGTCGGCGGTCAGGTTGGCGCCGGGCAATGTCCAGTCAGGATTGGAGACGAAAGCGGCGGTCGGCGCGTTGTCGCGGTTCAGCAGCGCGCGGGTGCGTCCCGGGCGCAGGCGCGCCATGCTGTCCGCGCTGGTGGCGACCACCAGGTCGCCGGCCAGCAGCAAGTCGGCCTCGCCCATGGCGACGCGCGTGTTCATCAGGTGCTCGGGCGACTGCGCCAGCACCACATGCGAATACACCGCGCCGCCCTTTTGCGCCAGGCCCGCCATGTCCAGCACGGAACAGCCCTTGCCTTCCAGGTGCGCCGCCATGCCCAGCAACTGCCCGATGGTGACCACGCCCGTGCCGCCGACGCCCGCGATGAAGACGCCGTACGGCTGGTCCAGCGTGGACGCGTGCGGCGCAGGCACGCTTTCGTCGATGACGCCTTCTTGCGACAGCGCCTTGGGCTTTCTCAGCTTGCCGCCTTCCACCGTCACGAAGCTGGGGCAGAATCCCTTCAGACAGGAGAAGTCCTTGTTGCAACTGGATTGATTGATGGCGCGCTTGCGGCCGAATTCGGTTTCCAGTGGCTCCACCGACAGGCAATGCGACTTCTGCGAACAATCGCCGCAGCCTTCGCACACGCGTTCATTGATGACCACGCGGCGCGCCGGGTCGGGATAGGCGTTGCGCTTGCGGCGGCGCCGCTTTTCGGTGGCGCAGGTCTGGTCGTAGATCAGCACCGACACGCCCGGATGCTCGCGCATGTCGCGCATCACCGCATCCAGTTCGTCGCGGTGCATCACGGGTACGCCCGGCGCCAGATCCGACACATCGAGGTACTTGTCCGGGTCGTCGGTGACGACAACGATCTTGTCGATGCCTTCAGCCGCCATCTGACGGCTGATCATCGGGACGCTGATCGGGCCGTCGACGGGCTGGCCGCCCGTCATGGCGACGGCGTCGTTGAACAGGATCTTGTAGGTGATCGGCACCTTGGCCGCCACGGCCGCGCGGATGGCCAGCAGGCCGGAATGGAAGTACGTGCCGTCGCCCAGGTTGGCGAACACATGCTTTTCCTCGGTGAACGGCGCCTGGCCCACCCAAGGCACGCCTTCGCCGCCCATCTGCGTATAGACCTCGGTGTTGCGGTCCATCCACCGCACCATGTAATGGCAGCCGATGCCGGCCATGCCGCGCGAGCCTTCGGGCAGGCGGGTCGACGTGTTGTGCGGACAGCCCGAACAGAACCAGGGCTTGCGCTCTTCGACGACGCGCGGACGCGCCAGGGCCTGTTCGCGGCCGCTGATGAAATCCAGCCGGGCAAGAATGCCGGCGCGCACGTCCTCGGGCAATTCAAAGCGCAGCAGGCGCGCCGCGATCGCCTTGGCGACCATCGCCGGCGAAAACTCGTAATGCGCAGGCAGCAGCCAATTGCCTTGCGGCACGGACCATTCCCCACCGTCCTTGTCGTCGAACTTGCCGGCCACGCGCGGGATCTTCTTGCCGCTGCCGATCCAGCTGAACAGTTCCTCCTTCAACTGGTATTCCAGCACCTGGCGCTTTTCCTCGACCACCAGGATCTCGTCCAGGCCCTCGGCGAATTGCTGCATGCCGGTGGATTCCAGCGGCCAGACCATGCCGACCTTGAAGAGGCGCAGGCCGATGCGTTGGCAGACGGCTTCGGTCAACCCCAGGTCGGACAGCGCCTGACGGGTGTCCAGATAGGCCTTGCCGGAGGTCATGATGCCGAAGCGCGCATCGCGCTCGGGCACATGCCAAAGCTCGCGGTTGAGCTTGTTGGCGCGGGCGTAGGCCAGCGCGGCGTACAGCTTGTAGTCCAGCAGCCGGGCCTCTTGCTGCAGCGGCGTGTCGGGCACCCGGATGTTCAGGCCGTCGGCCGGCATCAGGAAGTCTTCGGGCAGCTGGATGCGCACGCGATGCGGGTCCACGTCCACCGACGCCGACACTTCCACGATGTCGGTGATGCATTTCATGCCCACCCACACGCCGGCGTAGCGGCTCATGGCCCAGCCGTGCAGGCCGAAATCCAGCACTTCCTGGACGCTGGCCGGAAACAGCGCCGGGATCATACAGGCCTTCAGGATGTGGTCGCTTTGATGCGGCAGCGTCGAAGACTTGGCTGGATGGTCGTCGCCCGCCACCACCAGCACCCCGCCGTGGCGCGAGGTGCCGGCCGCGTTGGCGTGCTTGAAGACGTCGCCGCAGCGGTCCACGCCGGGGCCCTTGCCGTACCACATGCCGAACACGCCGTCGTACTTGGCGCCCGGGAACAGATTGACCTGCTGCGATCCCCAGACGGCGGTCGCGGCGAGGTCTTCGTTGATGCCCGGCTGGAACTCGACATGGTGGGCCTTCAGGTACTTGGCCGCCTTCCACATGTTCTGGTCCACGCCGCCCAGCGGTGAGCCGCGGTAGCCCGACACAAAGCCCGCCGTGTTCAAGCCCGCCCGCACGTCCCGCACGCGCTGCATCATGGGCAGGCGGACCAGGGCGTGGATGCCGCTCATCCACGCGCGGCCGGATTCCAGGGTGTATTTGTCGTCCAGCTGGACGGATTCAAGCGCGGCGCGCAAGGCGGGCGGCAGGGGGGCATTCATGTCTCGACTCCAAGATCCTGGATGCCCCCACCAGCTTCGCGTCGCGCGCGATGCGCGCCCGCGGGCCAACAAGGGCCGTGAAAGTGAAGTGATGGCGCTTTCGCGCTCTAGGTAGGGCCTGGCAACACCCGCAAGAGCGTCGCACCGGCCCTTAGTTGTAACCGGTCGCCCTGACCCCGGCAATAGGGCGATGCGATAATGGGCGCCATGGAATTCGCCCCTCGTATCGTCGCCTGGCAGCGCCAGCATGGCCGCCATGATCTGCCCTGGCAAAACACGCGTGACCCGTATCGGATCTGGCTGTCCGAGATCATGTTGCAGCAGACGCAAGTGGCCACCGTGATCCCCTATTACGACCGCTTCCTGCAACGCTTCCCGGACGTGGCCGCGCTGGCCGCCGCCGCGCAGGAAGACGTGATGCCGTATTGGGCCGGACTGGGCTACTACGCCCGCGCCCGCAACCTGCACCGTTGCGCGCAGGAGATCGCGCGCGATTGGGGCGGCCGCTTCCCGCCCACTGCGCAAACCATCGCCACCCTGCCCGGCATTGGCCGGTCCACGGCGGCTGCGATTGCGGCGTTTGCCTACGGCGAGCGTTCGCCCATCCTGGACGGCAACGTCAAGCGCGTGTTCACGCGCCACTTCGGCATCGCTGGCGATCCGTCCAAGCGGGAAATCGAGACGCGGCTATGGACGCTGGCCGACGCGCAGGTCGAGGCCGCCCCTGGCCTGGATATGGCTGCCTACACGCAAGGCTTGATGGATTTGGGCGCCACGCTGTGCACGCGCGGCAAGCCGGCTTGCGACAAGTGCCCGGTGGCCGACAGTTGCGTCGCCCGCCGCGAGGGCCGGCAGGCCGAACTGCCCACCCCCAAAGTACGCCGCGCGATACCCGAACGCGAAACCTGTATGTTGGTGCTGCAGCACCAAGGGGCGTTCCTGTTGCAGCAGCGGCCCGAACCCGGCATCTGGGGCGGTTTGTGGAGCCTGCCCGAATTCGATGTGGCGGGCGACCCGGACGCCGCCTCGCGCGCGCTGGGCCTGGAACCCGAACAACGCTTCGAGCTTGCCGCCTTCGCGCACACGTTCACGCACTACCGCCTGCACATCCGGCCGTGGCTCGTGCCCGTGCGCGCGGCCAGCCTGCGCGAATCGGCGCTGCCGGAACGTTGGGTGCATGCCGACAAGCTGGGCGCGATGGCGCTGCCCGCGCCGGTCAAGAAGCTGCTGCAGGGGCTGGTGGACGCGGGGATGCAGGACAGCCTGTTTTCGGCCGGCGCCAGATAACCAGATAGCCAGATAGCGGGCGGGCGCGATGGCCGCCGCGCGGCGGCCATCGCGCAAGGCTCAGTTCGTCATGCGCGGCAGATTCGCCGCCTTGATGGCGCGGCCCATCTGATCATGGGTCGTGTCGACCATCTTCGCGTAGTCCTGCCCCGACATCCACACGGGATCCACGCCCAGTTGCCGATAGGTCTGCTGCAAGCGCTCCGAGGCCACGGCCGCCTTGGCCGATTTTTCAAGTCTGGCCCGCACGGACTCCGGCGTGCCCCTGGGCACCGCCAACCCCAGCCACGAATCGATTTCCACGTTGTAGCCCGCCTCTTTCAGGGTGGGGACATCCGGAAATTCCGGCCATCGTATCGGGCTGGCCGAGGCCAGCAGACGCAAACGGCCGGCCTGGATATAGCTCGTGACGTCCGACGGATTCTGGACAATGACGTCAACCTGCTTGCTCAGCAAGGCCGACACGGTTTCGCTGCCCGACTTGTACGACACCTGCTCGAACTTCGCGCCCGTGCCCGGCCCAGGTCGAACAGGGCCAGGTTGTTGGGCGCGGACGGCGCGCCGAAGAAGATGCCGGGGCCTTGCTTGCCGGCCGCGACCAGATCCGCCACGCTCTTGTATGGCGAGTCCGCGCGCACCACGACCCCGTAGCGGTAGCGCCCATAGGCGGCCACGAAATCGAAATCGCGCGCGGCGTAAGGAATGGTCATCAGATGCGGCATGATGGCGATGGACGACAACGTCACCACGCCCACGTTGTAGCCGTCGGCCTGTTGCTTGGCCACATAGCCCGGGCCGATCGTGCCCAGAGCGCCCGGGCGGTTGAAGACCACCACGGCGCGGCCCAGGTCGGCCTCCATCGCACGGGCCAGTTCACGACTGGCGACGTCCGTGTTGCCACCGGCCCCGTAGTTCACCGTCAGCGTCACCTCCTTGTCGGGCCACGCCAGCGCAGGCGTGGCCGTGACGCTTATCGCCGCGGCGGCCAGCGCCGCCAGCATCGATGCTGCTTTCATGTTTGTCTCCTTGTGTTTTTTTCAGGGGCTGCATGCTCACGGCATGTAGAACCCGCCATTGATATCGAGGATGGCCCCGTTGATGAAGCCCGCCTCCTCCCCGGCCAGAAACACCATCGCCGCGGCCACCTCCTCGGGCGTGCCCAGACGGCGCACGGGGATTTGCGCCGCGTAGTTCTCGTTGACCGACGGCGCAGCCTGCTGCGCCATTTCGGTCAGGATGCGCCCCGGCGTGATGGCGTTGGCCGTGATGCCGTGCGGACCCATTTCGGCGGCGATGGCGCGGGTCAGCCCCAGCACGCCGGCCTTGGACGCCATGTAGCTGCCGCCCGCCACCAGCGACTTGGCGCGGCCCGCCAGCGACGACACATTGACGATGCGCCCCCAGCCTTGGTCGCGCATGCCCGGCAGCACCATCTGGCACAGGCGCAGGATGGACGTCAGGTTGACCTGCAACACCGATTCCCATTCTTCGGGCGTGATGTCCAGGATGCCGGCGGAATTTCCGTCCGCCTGCTTGGGAGAGATGCCCGCGTTGTTCATGAGTACCGACACCGGCCCCCATTGCTCGCGCGCGCTGTCGACCAGCGCCTGCATCGTGGCGTAGTCGGTGACGTCGGCCCGCTCGGTGCGCAGTTGCGGGCTGGCGCCGCCCAGGCGTTGCGCATCCACGCCCTCGCGGCTGACGGCCAGCACGCGGTAGCCCTTGGCCAGCAGCAGGCGCGCGACCTCCAGGCCGATGCCGCGGCCCGCGCCGGTGACCAGCGCGACGTTGCTCGGGTCTTGTTTCATGCCTGGTCCGCCGTGAAGAAGGTGATGGGGGGAAACGCGTTTTCGTCGCACATGACTTCGACGAGCGTTGTCAGTTCAGCGTTGCGGGCGTCGCGCAGCGCACCGGCCAGGTCCGCCGGCGCCTCGATGCGCACGCCCAGGCAGCCCGCCGCGCGCGCCACCGCCGCATGGTCCACGGGATGGAAATGAACGGCCGACGTATGCGCGCCGAACTTCACGTTCTCGGCGTGCTTCTGGAAGCCCAGGATGCCGTTGTTGATGACGACCAGCGTGACCTTGATGCCCATGCGGCGCGCGGTTTCCAGTTCCGACCAGACGTGGCCGAAGCCGCCGTCGCCCACGACGCAAACCACATGCGCGTCGGGCCTCGCCACCTTGGCGCCCAGGGCCATCGGGAAGCCCCAGCCCAGGCCAGCCAGCCCGCGTGGCGTCAAAAAGCGCATCCCGGGCGCCAGCGAGGTCAGATAGTTGGCGATCCAGATCGAGGAATAGCTGGCGTCCGCGACGACGATGGTGTTGTCGTCCACATCGCGGCGGATTTCCTCCAGCAGGCGTTCGGGGCGGATCGGCTGCTGGTCTGACAGGCGGACCGCGCGAGACGCCTCCCACGAAGATGCCTTGCCCGCCTCGATGGCGGCCTCCAGGCCCGCGCGGCGCGCGTGTGCGGCGGACAGATCGCGGCTGCCCAGCTCGCGGCTCAACGCCAACAGCGTTTCACGCGCGTCGCCCGCCAGGCGTAACGCCTCGTAGTTGCGGCCGATTTCGGCACCGTCGACATCGATGTGGATGTAGCGGGCGTTCTTGGGATAGAGCTTCCAGGAATCGGTGGCGTTCTGGTTGGTGCGCGTTCCCACCAGCAGGACGACATCCGCGTCGGCGATCAACGGACGCAGATCGCGGCTGGCGCCGTTGGGTCCCATGAAGTAGCCGACCACGCCGAGCGACAGCGGATGCCGTTCGTCCGTGGCGCCCTTGCCCATGACCGTGGTGCCCACAGGCAGGTGGGCCGCTTCCTGCAAGGCGGCCAGTGCCTGACTGGCGCCCGAGACATGCACGCCGCCGCCAGCCACCACCACCGGCCGTTGCGCGCCGGCCAGCAGGTCGGCCGCCGCCTTCACGGCATCGCTTGCGGCCACGTTGCGGTCCAGCGGGAAATGTCCCAGGCAGGCATGGCGTTGCGAGGCCGCGGCCGCCTCGTTCAGCAGGTCCGCCGGCAGCATCAGGGCCACGGGGCCCGGGCGGCCCGAGCAGGCGATGGCAAAGGCCTGGTCCACATAGTCTTCGACCCGCGACGCCTCGGTAACGCGGCGCACCCACTTCGTGCAGGAGGCGAACAGGCCCAGATGATCGAATTCCTGGAATGCGTTCTTGTCGGTCTGATCGCGGTTGACGTCCTGCACCAGCGCAATGACGGGAATCGACACTTTCAGCGCCTCCGCCAGCGGGGGCACCAACAGCGTGGCCGCCGGACCGTTCTGCGCCGTCACGATGGCCGGTTTACCGGTGATCCGGGCATAGGCGTCCGCCATATACCCGCCCGCATTCTCGCTTCGGTAAGCCACCTGGGTCAGACCCAGTTCCTCGCAGGCCAGGTGCAGCATGCTGGGCAGGCTCTGGCCGAACACGTGGGTCACGCCATGGCGTATCAGCGCTTTCGCGATCAAGTGCGCCACGGTGCCGTGATTGGTCAGGCCGGGGGCATTCAAGGGATGCAGCGTAGACATCTTGTCTCCTGTTTATATTTTATAAAATATAGGCTGGAGGCAAAGCGGCGGTCAATTCTTTTATTTTTTATAAAATGTAAAAGAGGCGCGCATGAACGGTAAAATCGCGCTGCACGGCCCGCCGCCACCAGGGCATGACGCGGGCCGGCCGACCAGGAACACAGGATGACCATCAATTTGGCGCCGATGCAGCGGGAAAACATGACCGCCCGCATCTACCGCGAAATCAAGCAGAAGATCATGATGGGCGAATTGCGCCCGGGCGACACCATCACGCTGCGTTCGATCACCGACACATTAGGCGTCAGCCAGACGCCCGTGCGTGAGGCCCTGCTGCAACTGGTGTCTGAACGCGCCTTGGCGCTCAGCCCCGGCAAGTCGGTCAAAGTGCCCGAACTGACGGTGGCGCAACTGCAAGAACTGCGCAGCATCCGGCTGGAGCTCGAGTGCTTCGCCGCACGGCGTGCGGCGCCCCTTGCCACGCCCGCCCTGATCGCCGAACTGCGCGGCATCCACGGCCACCTGATGGCAAGCCGGCAGCAGCAGTTGATGGCGCCGGTGCTGGCCCGCAATTTCGACTTCCACTTCGCGCTGTACTCGGCGGCGCAAATGCCGCACCTGCTGTCGATGATCGAAAACCTGTGGGTCCAGACGGCGTCCTACCTGTCCTATCTGTACACCCCGCCGTTTCCCACCCTGCCCGGCGCGCATCCGCACGAGGGCGTCATCGCCGGACTGGAAGCCGGCGACACGGAAGCCGTGGTGCGCGAAATCCGCCGCGACATCGAAGGTCACGGCGAATTCCTCATCCGCTATCTGATGGAGCACGGGCTGGCGAAATAGCCCGCCCGCGGCGGTTCAGACGGCTTCCTGCGCCGCCCCGCTCAACAGCATCACCAGCTTCAGGTCCGGGTGGGTGGCCAGCCGGAACGTAATCTGCTGGAACGCCAGCTTGCCGTCGCGGGGATGCTGGAATTCACGCAGGCCGCCCTCGCGCTCCACCACGGCGTGGCGCGTCCACCAGTGGGCGAACACCGGACTCTGGCGGCTTAGCGTATCCAGCAGGCCCAGCACCGCCGGTTCGTCCAGGTGCGCGCCCGCATCCGCGCGGAATTCCGCCACGACGCGGCGGGCGCGCTGGTCCCAGTCCACCACCAGTTCGCGGGCGGCCGGGTCCATGAAGATGTAGCGCAGCAGGTTCGGCTCGGGGTCGCGCGTGGGCCAATCGTCGAACAGGTCGCGCAGCGGCTCGTTGTAGGCCAGCACATTCCAGGCGCGGTCCAGCACATAGGCGGGCGCGCCGATGGCGTTCACGCATTCCTGCAAGGGGCCCGGCGCCGCGCCTGCGTCGTCCCGGGCGTGTTGCGGATCGGCGCAGTCGGCCAGATCGAACAGGTAGGCCCGTTCGGCACGCGCCAGTTGCAGCACGCCCGCGATACGCGACCAGACCGAAGGCGACACCGATACCTCCCGTCCCTGCTCGATCCAGGTGTACCAGGTAACACTGATGCCGCACAGCTGCGCGACTTCCTCGCGCCGCAGCCCCGGCGTGCGGCGGCGCATGCCTTCGGGCAACCCGGCCATCAGGGGGGTGATGCGGGAACGCGCGCTGCGGACGAATTCGCCCAGCGCCTGCCGGCGCAACGGGGAACCGTCCTGATGGACGGCACTGCCAAGGGGGGAAGTAGTCATACCAGGATAAACAATGGGCTTGTACGTGTATACGGGCCCGCCTATCTTAGCGCCTGCACCCGCTGTTCCGCACCCAGACACCTAAGGATATCCATGACCGCCACCACCCACGACGCCGCCGTCGACCGCCAATTCAGCCCCCGCGCCGCCGCTTACCTGACCAGCGCCGTTCACGCCCAGGGCGAAGACCTGCTGCAGATGGCCGGCATTGCCCGCCAGCACCCCGACGCGCGCGTGCTGGACCTGGGCTGTGGCGGTGGCCACGTCAGTTTCCACGTCGCGCCCGAAGTCCGCCACGTCACCGCCTACGACCTGTCGCAGCAGATGCTGGATGTGGTGGCGGCCGAAGCCGCCAAGCGCGGCCTGGCCAATCTGACGACCTGTCAGGGCAAGGCCGAATACCTGCCGTTCGGCGACGGCGAATTCGACCTGGTGATGTCGCGCTATTCCACCCACCACTGGCAGGATGCGGGACGCGGGCTGCGTGAAGCCTTTCGCGTGCTCAAGCCGGGCGGCATCGCCGTGTTCGCCGATGTAGTGTCACCGGGCGAGCCGCTGCTGGATACCTGGCTGCAGACCATCGAAGTGCTGCGCGACACGTCCCATGTGCGGGACTATTCGGTGGCCGAATGGACGCGCATGCTGACCGAGGCCGGCTTCACCCTGCAAGGGCTGTCGCCGCGCCGCTTGCCGCTGGAGTTCCAGACCTGGGTCGCGCGCATGCGCACGCCGGACACGCTGGTGGCGGCATTGCGCCACATGTTCGGCATTGCGCCGGATGTGGTGCGCACGCACTTCGACGTACAGGAAGACGGCTCCTTCACCAGCGACACGGCCACGATCATGGTGAAGAAGCCGGGCTGATCCGGCCCACCCGGATCAGTGGCCTGCGGGCGGCGCCCACGCCGCCAACGCGCCCGCCACGCCCAGGCTGCGCAGGGATTGCGCCGCCTGCGCCACGGCCCGGACGAAACGCGGGTCCTGGCCCAAGTCACCGAATACGGGCGTCAGGCCCGTCCACGCCTCGGTCCATGCCAACATCGCCGCGGGCCCCTCCCCCGACCGCTGCGCCGCCGCTTCCGCCAAGGCATGCCGGCTTGCCAGCACGGCGGCCATCGGATCCTGGATCTCGTAGCGGCGTCCGGCCTGGTCGACGCCTCGCAGGAAATGCAGCCACGCCGCCACGGCCAGCGCCAGCCCGGAGATCGGCTGATCCGCCGCCAGCCGCGCGCGCACCGTGTCCAACAGGCGCTGCGGCAGCTTCTGCGAACCGTCCATCGCAATCTGCCGCGTCTGGTGCTTAAGCGCCGGGTTCTCGTACCGTTCCAGCAAACGCGCTTGATATTGCGCCAGATCCAGGCCAGGCAATGCCGGCAGGGTCGGCACGATCTCGTCCTGCATCAGCGCCGTCAGATAGGCTTTCAACGCCGGCTGCGCCATCGCCTGGTCCACCGTCGCCCAGCCGGCCATCACCGACAGATAGGCCAGCGCCGAGTGCGCGCCATTGACCGTACGCAGCTTCAGCGTTTCAAAGGGCGCGGCCTCGGCCACGAAGCGTGCGCCGCCCGCCGTCCAATCCGGCCTGCCGGCGGCGTAGCGGTCTTCCACCACCCATTCCAAATAGGGTTCAGCCAGCACCGGCCAGGCGTCATGCATGCCCAGCGCTTGCGCCACCTCGCGGCGGTCGTCGTCCGTCGTGCGGGGCACGATGCGGTCCACCATCGAGCACGGAAATGCGCAGGCCGATGCGATCCACCCCGCCAACGCGCGATCGACCTGCTCGGCGAACGCCAGCACCATGCCGCGCAGCAGATGGCCATTGCCGGGCAGGTTGTCCAGCGACATCAAGGTGACGGGGCCGAGCCCCGCCGCCCGTCGCTGTTGCAGGCCCCACACCAGGAACCCGATGGTGCTGCGCGGCGCCAAGGGTTGCCCCAAGTCGTGCACGATGTCGGGATGGTTCAGGTTGAGCTGGCCGCTGGCGGGATCATGGCAATAGCCTTTCTCGGTGACGGTGACGCTGACGATGCGCGTGTCCCCATGCGCGATGCGCGCCAGCACCGCCTGCGGGTCTTCCGGCGCGACAAGGGTCTCCAGCAGGCAGCCAACGACCGCAATCTGCTGGCGGGGCCTGCCCTGCCCGTCGGCGCTGCGCAAGGCCAAGGCGTACACCCCGTCCTGCGGCGCCAGCGCATCGCGCGTGTCCGCCTGTCGCAACGACACGCCGCAAATGCCCCAGCGGCGGTCCGCGCCCGCATGCAGCGCCGCCTCGTTGACGGCGGCCAGGTGGGCGCGCGCGAACGCGCCCAGGCCCAGATGCACGATGCCCATGCGCAGGCTGGCCCGGTCATAGCCAGGCTGCGCCACCGTGGCCGGCAGCGCGGGCAAGCGCTGAGCCGACAAGCGCGCCGCGCCGGCCGCTACCAGTTCCATAGCGTCCCGTCCTGCTGCAAGCGGTTGACCGGAAGATAGGCGCGCTTGTAGGGGTACTTGGCAGCCAGCTTCTCATCGATGTCGACACCGTGGCCGGGCACGTCGCCCGGATACAGCATGCCCTGGTCGAACGTATAGGCGTGCGGAAAGACCGCGTCCGTCTCGTCCGTGTGGCGCATGTATTCCTGGATGCCGAAGTTGGGCACCCACAGGTCGAAGTGCAGTGCCGCGCCCATGCAGACGGGCGACAGGTCGGTGGCGCCGTGACAGCCCGTGCGCACCTGATACAGCGAGGCCAGGTCCGCGATGCGGCGCAGGTGCGTGATGCCGCCCGCATGCACCACGGTGGTCCGGATGTAGTCGATCAGCTGGTTCTGCACCAGGTCCTTGCAGTCCCAGATCGAATTGAAGATCTCGCCCACGGCCAACGGCGTGGTGGTGTGCTGGCGGATCAGCCGGAACGCCTCCTGGTTTTCGGCCGGCGTCGCGTCCTCCATCCAGAACAGGTTGTAGGGTTCCAGCGACTTGCCCAGGCGGCCGGCCTCGATCGGCGTCAGGCGATGGTGCACGTCATGCAGCAGATGATGATCGAACCCCAGCTTCTCGCGGATGCGCTCGAACAGTTGCGGGGTGTGGCGCAGGTACTTTTCGGTGGACCAGTCGTGCTCGCTGGGCAGGTCGGCGTCGGCGGGTTCATAGAACAGGTTGCCGCGGCCCACGCCGTAGACCTTGTCCAGGCCCGGCACGCCGCTTTGCGCCCGGATGGCGCGGTAGCCCATGTCGGCGTAGCGCAGTACTTCGTCCACCGTGTGCTCGATGTCCGACCCGTTGGCGTGGCCGTAGACCATCACGCCGCTGCGGCTCTTGCCGCCCAGCAACTGATACAGCGGCAGGCCGGCCGCCTTGGCCTTCAAGTCCCACAGCGCCGTGTCCACGGCGGCGATGGCGGTCATGGTGACCGGGCCCCGGCGCCAGTACGCCCCTTTGTACAGGTACTGCCAGATGTCTTCGATCTGATGCGCGTCGCGTCCGATCAGGCAGGGGATCACGTGTTCGGTCAGGTAGGCCGACACGGCCAGTTCGCGCCCGTTCAGGGTGGCGTCGCCGATGCCGGTCAGGCCCTGGTCGGTCTCGATTTTCAGGGTCACGAAATTGCGGCCCGGCGAACAAACAATCACGCGTGCGTTCGTAATTTTCATTTTAGGTTTCCGTAAAGACGGGAAAAGGCCCTAGCCTTCCCAGCCCAGGTGGCTGAGAAAGTCGCGGGTGCGGGCGACTTGCGGGTTGTCGAAAATCTGCGTGGGCGGGCCCTGTTCCAGGATGGCGCCGTTCTCGAACACCACCACCCAATTGGCCACGCGCCGCGCAAAACTCATCTCGTGGGTCACGACGATCATCGTCATGCCTTCCTGCGCCAGCTTCTTCATCACGTTCAGCACCTCACCCACCGTTTCCGGGTCCAGCGCCGAGGTGGGTTCATCGAACAGCATCACTTCGGGTTCCATCGCCAACGCGCGGGCAATGGCCACGCGCTGCTGCTGGCCGCCGGACAGGTTGGCGGGGAAGTTGCCCGCCTTGGCGGCCAGGCCCACCTTCTCCAGCAGCGCCATGGCGCGGGCGCGGGCGGCTTCCGGCGCCATGCCCAGCACCGTGATCGGCCCCATCGCCACGTTGTCCAGCGCGGACTTGTGCGGGAAGAGTTCGAAGCTCTGGAACACCATGCCCATGCGCTGGCGCACGCGGCGCACTTCGGATTCGGATTCCGGCAACGCCACGCCGTCCAGCAGCACGCGACCGCCATCCAGTTTTTCCAGCGCGTTGGTGCAGCGCAAAAGCGTGGACTTGCCGGATCCGGACGGGCCGATCAGGCACATCACCTCGCCCTTGTTCACTTGCAGCGACACATCGGCCAGCGCCACGAAGTCGCCATAGACCTTGCGCACGTGTTCATAGACCAGCACGGGCGGCTGGTCCGCGCCCTTGCGCGCGGCCGACGCGGCATGCGAGGCGGCCGGCTCTTGCTCCAGGATCATGTCGTTCATTCTTTGACTCCGTATTTGCGATGGATCCAGTCCACCAGCTTGGCCTGGGGATAGCCCATCAGCCAATAGATCACCGCCATCGCGGTCAGCATTTCCAGCACGCGGAAGCTCTGCGCGCGCACCTGCATCGAGGCGTAGGCCAATTCGCTTACCGCGATCACCGACACCAGCGACGTATCCTTGAACAGCGAGATCCAGGTGCTGGCCAGCACCGGCAGGATGCGGCGCCCCGCCTGCGGGATCAGCACCTTGAACATGGCCTGGCGGCGCGACATGCCCATCGCCAGCGCGGCTTCCATCTGCCCCTTGCGGATCGAATTGATGCCGGCGCGGAACGTTTCCGAGTTGTAGGCCGACACGTTCAACACCAGCGCCACCAGCGCCGTGGTCACCGCCGAGAACTGCACATCCAGCGCCATCGGCATTACGTAGAACGCCCAATAGATCACCAGGATCAGCGGCAGGTTGCGGAAGAACTCCACGATGGCGACGGCCACGCCGTTGGCGGCCCGGTTCGACGACAGGCGCATCAGCGCAAGCACCATGCCGCCGGGCACGGCAAGCGCCATCGTCACCACCGTCAGCATGATGGTCATCGCAGCGCCCTGCAGCAGCACGTCGCGTGAATCCCAGATGATTCCCCAGTCCAAGTTCATGAGCGCCCCAGGTGTGCGTAGCGTTGATACAGCCGGTCCACGCCGCGGGTGACCGGGAACAGGATCACAAAGTACGCGACGATGACAGCGGTGAAGACTTCAATCGGGCGGTAGCTCTGCCCCGCGATGGTCTCGGCCTTGTGCATCAGTTCGGGCACGGCGATCACGGTAGCGATCGCCGTGTCCTTGATGGCCAGGGTCAGTACGGAACCGAAGGCGGGCAGCATGCGGATCGTGGCCTGCGGCAGGATGATCTTGCGCAGCGCCTGGGCGCGCGACATGCCCAAGGCCAGGCCGGCCCGCATCTGCCCCGGCCGCACCGATTCGATGCCGGCACGGATCACCTCGGCCGAATAGGCCGCGATGTGCAGGGTCAGTGCCACCAGCGCCGCCCAGAAAGGCGCGAAATTCACGCCTGCCAGCAGCGGGAAGGCGAAGTAGATCCAGACCAGCACCACCAGCACGGGAATGGCGCGCATGCTGTCGATGTAGAACACCAGCAGCACGCGCAGCCAGGGCGGCCCGTACAGACGCAGCAGCGCGATCACGAGGCCCAGCAGGATGCTGGACACCGCCGTGACGGCACTGAGCGCCACGGTGATGCCGAGGCCGCCCGCGAAAAATCGCCAGTTCTCGACAAGTGGGGAAAAATCGAAATCCATGGTGTCTCCGTGGAACTAGATGGCCGACGGCGACGCGCGCGTCAGAACGTCACCATCACTTTCATGGCCTGGTGGCGGTCCGCCGCCAGCGCGAACGCGTCATGCACGCGGGCGACCGGCACCGCCGCCGTCAGCAGCGGCGACACGTCCAGCAGCCCGCGGCTCAGGTAGTCCACGGCCCAGGCGTATTCGTCGACGAAGCGGAAGCTGCCGATGACAGACAGGCTCTTGACCATGATCTGGTTGAACGGGCATTGCTCGCTGCTGCCACTGAGCGTGCCCACCGTCACGATGACGCCGCGCGGACGCGTCGCCCGGATGCAGTTGGCCAGGCCGGCGTAGTTGCCGGACGCCTCGAAGCACACGTCCACCGAGCCCTTGCCCGCCGCCAGCTCGTCGATCGCGTCCGGGTCGCGGGCGACGTTGATGGTGCGCGTGGCGCCCACGCGGGCGCAGGTGGCCAGCGTCTCGTCGACGATGTCCACCACGATCACCCGGCTGGCGCCGGCCAGCCGTGCCGCCATCAGGATCAAGGCGCCGATCGGCCCGGCCCCCACCACCATCACCGTCTTGCCCAGCAGGGTCCCCGCGCTGCGCACCGCGTGCAGCGCCACCGCCAGTGGCTCGCCGAACGCGGCCAGTTCGAACGACAGGCTGTCCGGCACCGGCAGGCACTGCTTTTCCTGCACCACCACCTGTTCACGCATCGCGCCTTGCATGTGCGGATAGCGGCTGGCGCTGCCAAAGAAGAACACGGACTCGCAGTGGTTGGAATCGCCCTGGCGGCAATAGCGGCACACCCCGCAGGTGCGCGCCGGATCCAGCGCCACGCGGTCGCCCGGCTTGACGGCGGTGACCGCCTCGCCGACCTCCAGCACCTGGCCCGACGCCTCGTGCCCCGGCGTCAGCGGTTCGCGGATGACGAAGTCACCGACTTTGCCATGGCGGTAGTAGTGCAGGTCGGACCCGCAGATGCCCACGGCCTTGACGCCCACCCGCACTTGCGTGGGGCCCAGCGCCTCGGGCGGCTCTTCGTCCAGACGCAGGTCCTGGGCGCCATGAATCGCGCAATTCAACATGATGGCCGCCTTATTTCAGGGTTTGCGTCATGCGGCGCTCTTCCGCCGCCAGTTCGGGATGCATGCGCGCTTCCACCTTGCGCAGCCAGTCCAGGTAGACGGCCTGGTCCTTGGCCACGCCCATGCCCGCATCGATCGCGAAGATCTTGCTGTCCTGGCAATCGTTCTCTTTGGGGAACACAGCCAGGCCCTTGACCTTCTTGCTGATGTTGGGCCACAGCATGCGATTCAGCGGCGCCACGTCCGAACGGCCGGCCAGCACTTCCTCGATCGGCGCGACCGAGCCCGAGTTCGTCACCCCGCGCAACTTGGCGTTGGGGAAGTTCTGCAGTACCAGCGGCTCTTCGCCCGCTCCGGAGAAGTAGGCCATCGTGATGCCGGGCTGGTTGAAGTCCTCGACCTTGGTGGCGTTTGTGAATTTAGTGTTCGACGCCAGCCCGAACATGCAGACGCTGGTGTTGGAGAACGTCACGAAATCGATGATCTTGGCGCGCTCGGCATTCTGGTTCAGCGGACCGATCATGATGTCCATCTGGTTGGCGATCAGCGCGGGCACCTTGGTCTCGTGGCTGACCTGCACAGGCACGATCTTCACCTCCAGCAAGCGCGCGAACTCCTTGCCCAGCAACCAAGAAGACCCCATCCAGGGCTCGCCCGACCCGGTGGTGTTCTGCACCAGCCAGGGCGGGTTGTTGACCACGCCGACCCGCAGCACGCCCGCCTTGCGGATGGCATCGATGCGGGGGCTTTCGCCGGGCGCGGGCGGCGTCTGAGCCTGCGCCGCGGCTGCGCCCGCCAATAGCGCGGCAGACAGAAACAGGCGGGCGGCGGTCAGGCGCGAGGGGAATCGGGGTTGCATGCAAAGTCTCCTAGAGGGAACCCGGCCGTCTGCCACCCGAAGGCGGCGCGCCCGGTACCGGCGTGTTCAAGCACCGGCGGAATCGCCAGATCGGCACGCGACTGGCGCGTGCCGGTTGAAAAGGGGAATGGCCGGACGGCCTACTGGGTCTGTTCGATGATGCGCATTTCGTCAGCGTCCAATGCGGGTTTCATCGTTGCCGCCACCTGCCGCAACCAGGCCAGGTAGCCGGGTTGGTTCTTGTCGATGGCCAGGCCAACGGGCGAGGCCTTTTCCGTGCTTTGCTGGCAATTGGCGTCAGAGGGAAACACCACCAGGCCGCGCACCTTGTGGGCAAGGCCCACCCACGGCACGCGGTTGATCGGCGCCGCGTCGGCGCGCTTGGCCATGATCTCTTCGATAGGCGCGGTGGCGCCGGAGTTGGCGACAGCGCGCAGCCGCGCCTTGGGGAAGCGTTCCTTCACCCAGGCCTCTTCGGCGCCGCCCGTGAAGTACGCGATCGTGATGTCGGGCTGGTTCAGGTCTTCCACCGTCTTGACCCGGGCCAGCTTGTCGTTGCCGGCGCGGCCGAACATGCAGACGCTGGTGGCCGAATACAGCACGAAATCCACCACTTTCAGGCGCTCGGGCGTCTCGGCCAGGGGGCTGATGGTCATGTCCACTTGATTGGCGGCCAGCACGGGCACTTTGGTCTCGTGCGATACGGGCACCGCCGTCAACGTAACGCCAAGCTGCCTGGCGTATTCCTTGGCCAGCAGCCAGGCGGGGCCGCTCCACGCTTCGCCACTTTTTCCGGACAGATCCTGGATCAACCAGGGCGCGTTCTGCAATACGCCCACGCGCAGCTCGCCCGCCTTGCGGATGGCGTCGATGCGCGGGCTCTGCCCCGGCGCCGGGACGCCGGCCGCCGGAACGCCGCTTTCGGCGGACACCGGCAACGACGTCGCCAGCACCGCAGCCGCCGCCCACCGGGCCAACACGCGGCTCCCCTTGTTCTGTTGCTGCATTGCTTGTCTCCTGAACTTGAAAAGCCCGGGTCCGGGGCGCGGTTATCTTCCGCGCTCTGCCAGGGGGCTGCCTGCCTGTCCGCCTTGCGCTACGGGGTCAACGCCACCCCTGCGCGAATTCGCCGATCACGCGCTCCAGGTGGGCGCGCATCGCCTGCCGCGCCGCCTGCGCGTCGCCCGCCACCAGCGCGCTGAAAATGCGCTGATGGTCTTCCTGCGACGCCTGGCGCAGGTCCTGCGTATGGAAATGCTGTTCGATCTTTTCCCAGATCGGCCCCTGGGCCTGGTCCCACATCGACGTCACCGTGGCCAGCAGCACACTGTTGCCCGTGGACTGCGCGATATACAGGTGGAAACGGCGGTCGGCCTCTTCATTGGCCGCTTTGTCCATCATCTGCTCGCGCATCGTCGTCAGCGCTTCGAAGATGCGGTCCAGGTCCGCGTCATTGCGGGTGGTGGCGGCAAGCGCGGCGATTTCGGATTCAATCAGGCACCGCGCCCGCAGCAGCTCGAACGGCCCCGCTCCGGCTTCCTGGGCGGCCGGCAAGCGGGCGATGCCGGGCTTGGGTTCACAGACGTAAATGCCCGACCCGCCGCGCACTTCCACGACCCCCTGCAGCTCCAGCGCAATGATGGCTTCGCGCAGCGCGGTGCGGCTGACGTCGAAACGCTCGGCCAGCGCGCGTTCGGCCGGCAAGCGCTTGCCGACGGCGAACTCGCCTTGCGCGACCAGGGCCTGGATCTGTGCGGCCAGCCGCACATAGGCGCGGTCCGCCGCCGGCTTGCTGGCCGGCTCTTCGGGTTTGGGGATCAGTTGAAGTGTCATGGATCTTAAAAGTGGTTAGACCAAATGATAAGTGGTTTACCAATTTCCACCATAATGGTTTACCACTATCGAAGTGGTAAACCATCGTTGCGCAAGGTGGGGCCAAGGCGGCGGCCGGGCTCGACAGCGGCGGCAGGAACCCTGTATAGATGGCGGTCCGACAGCATCCATCCATACAGGTGAGAAAGCGCCATGCCAGAGACGTCTCAACAGACATTGTCCGCCAAGCCCCTGCCGCGCCCCGCCGGCGACGACGCCCTGACGGCCCTGACCGTCACCGAAGCCGCCGCCCGAATCCGCGACGGCCGCCTCACCAGCGTGGCGCTGACCCAAGCCTGCCTGGACCGCATCGACGCCCATGGCGTGCTCAACGCCTTCATCACCGTAGACCGTGACGGCGCGCTGGCGCAGGCCCATGCCTACGACGCCGGGCAGCGCCCAAGCGGTCAGGCCGCCGCGCCGCTGGGCGGCGTGCCTATCGCCATCAAGGACAACATCCACGTGGCTGGCCTGCCCAACACCGCCGGCACCCCGGCCTTGAAGCACTTCCGCCCCGCCGAGGACGCGCCCGTGGTGCAGCGCCTGCGCGCCGCCGGCGCCGTGATCGTGGGCAAGACCCACATGCACGAGCTGGCCTTCGGCGTCTCGGGCTACAACACCGCCTTTCCCGGCGCGCATGGCGAGGGCACCCGCAACGCCTATGACAGCACCCGCATCGCCGGCGGCTCGTCTTCAGGCAGTGGCGCGGCCGTGGGCGCGCGCCTGGCGCCCGCCGCCCTGGGCACCGACACCGGCGCCTCCGTGCGCCTGCCCGCTGCGGTCAACGGCGCCGCGGGCTTTCGGCCTTCGGTCGGCCGATATGACGGCGCGGGCATCACACCCATCTCGCACACCCGCGATACGCCCGGGCCCATCGCCAACAGCATGCAAGACATCGTGCTGCTGGACGCCGTACTGGCAGGCGATACGCAAGCGCTGGCGTCCCTGCCGCCCTCGGGCGTGCGCCTGGGACTGGCCCGCTATTTCTGGGCGGACCTGGAACCGTCCGTGCACAGCGTCATGGATGCCGCGCTGGCCAGGCTGCGCCAGGCCGGCGTGCAACTGGTGGACCTCGACATGCCCGACCTGCCGGCCGCCAACGCCGCGGTCGGCATGCCGCTGTGCCTGTATGAGCAAAAACCCGACCTGACGGCGTACCTGCAGCGCTACGACGCAGGCGTGAGCTTCGACGACGTGGTGGCACAGATATCCAGCCCCGACGTTAAAGCCATTTTCGACGGGCTGATCGTGCCCGGCGTGCTGCCCACCCCCGATGGCCAGGTCCTGGCGCTGCAACCGCTGTACGAACGCGTCATCGCCGTCCAGCGCGACGAACTGATCGAGGTATACCGCCGCGCCTTCCGGGAACACGGCCTGGACGGCCTGCTGTTTCCGACGCTGCCGATCCTGCCGATGGCCGCCACGCCCGAGGCCAGCAGTTTCGAGAGCTTCAGCCGCCTGGCCCGCAACGTCGACCCCGGCAGCAACGCGGGCCTGCCCGGGCTGAGCGTGCCGGCGGGCTTGTCGCCGGAAGGCTTGCCAGTGGGCCTGGAAATCGACGGACTGCCGGGCGAAGACCGCAAGGTGCTGGCGATCGGCGTGATGATCGAAGGCGTGCTGGGGCGCATCGCGCCGCCTGCGCGCTAAGCCCGCCCGCCTCTGGCGGCGGCGCGAAAAAAAACCGGCCGCCTGGCCGGTTTTCATGCTGCGCAAGACGGGCGCATCACCCCAGGTTCGGGGCCAGCGTCCGCTTCAGGTCTTCGATGGTCCGTCCGCTGCGCTTGGCGTAGTCTTCCAGCTGGTCCTCGCCGATCACGCCCACGTTGAAGTACTGCGACTCCGGGTGGCTGAAGTAGAAGCCCGACACGCTGGAGGCCGGGTACATGGCGTAGCTGTCGGTCAGCATCATGCCGATGTCGCCGCCGTCCAGCACGCGGAACATATCGGACTTCACCACGTGTTCCGGGCAGGCCGGATAGCCGGGCGCGGGGCGGATGCCCACGTATTTCTCGGCGATCATGTCTTCATTGGACAGGGCCTCATCGGGCGCATAGCCCCACAGGTCCTGGCGCACGCGGGCATGCAGGCATTCCGCGAAGCCTTCGGCCAGGCGGTCGGCCAGCGACTTCAACATGATGCTGGAATAGTCGTCCAGCGCGCGCTCGAATTCGGCTTCCTTCTTCTCGATGCCGATGCCCGCCGTGACGGCGAACATGCCGATATAGTCCAGCTTGCCGGACGACTTGGGCGCGATGAAGTCGGCCAGCGACTTGTTGCTCACGCCTTCGCGCTTGGCGCCCTGCTGGCGCAGGTTGCGGTACGTGAACAGCACTTCGCTGCGCGTCTCGTCCTTGTAGATCTCGATGTCTTCGTCGTTGACGCGGTTGGCCGGGTAAAAGCCGACCACGCCGTTGGCGGTCAGCCAGCGGCCTTCGACGATGCGCTTCATCATGGCCAGGCCATCGGCGTAGACCTTGCGCGCCTGTTCACCCACCACCTTGTCGTCCAGGATCGCGGGGAACGGGCCGAACAGGCTCCAGGTCTGGAAGAACGGGCCCCAGTCCACGTACTTCACGATCTCGGCCAGGTCATAGCTCTTGAACGTGCGGCGGCCGATGAACTTCGGGCGCGGCGGCGTGTAGTTGTCCCAGTCGATCGCCGGGCGCGAAGCGCGCGCATCCGCCAGCGGCAGGATTGGCGTGGCCTTGCGGTTGGCGTGGCGGCGGCGCACTTCCTCGTATTCCTGGGCCAGTTCGGCCAGATACGTTTCCGACTGGTCCGACATCAGGTTGGTCGCAACGCCCACCGAGCGGCTGGCATCCGGCACGTAGATGACCGGGCCTTCATAATTGGGTGCGATCTTGACGGCCGTGTGCACGCGGCTGGTGGTGGCCCCGCCGATCATCAGCGGCAGCTTGCGGCTGCGGAAATAGTCGTCGCGCTGCATCTCGCTGGCCACATACGCCATTTCTTCCAGGCTGGGCGTGATCAGGCCGGACAGGCCGACGATGTCGGCGTTTTCTTCCTTGGCCTTTTCCAGGATCTGCGCGCAGGGCACCATCACGCCCATATTCACGACTTCGAAGTTATTGCACTGCAGGACGACCGACACGATGTTCTTGCCGATGTCGTGCACGTCGCCCTTGACCGTGGCGATGACGATCTTGCCCTTGGCGCGCACATCCCCGCCGGCGGCCGCGATCTGGCGCTTTTCCTCTTCGATGAAGGGGATCAGGTGGGCCACGGCCTGCTTCATGACGCGGGCGGATTTCACCACTTGCGGCAGGAACATCTTGCCCTCGCCGAACAGGTCGCCGACGACGTTCATGCCGTCCATCAGCGGGCCTTCGATCACCTCGATCGGGCGGCCGCCGCGGTCAAAAATCTTTTGGCGCACTTCTTCCGTGTCTTCCACGATGAAGGTGGTAATGCCGTGCACCAGCGCATGCGACAGGCGCTTTTCCACGTCGGCGTTGCGCCAGGTCAGGTCTTCTTCACGCTTGGCGCCCGAACCCTTGACCGTGTCGGCGAACTGCACCAGGCGTTCGGTCGGCGTACGCTCGTCGTCGGGCTCGGTCTTGCCCACCGGCTCCGGCCGGTCCAGCACCACGTCTTCGACCAGGTCGCGCAGCTTGGGATCCAGGTCCGCGTACACGCCCAACTGGCCGGCATTGACGATGCCCATCGTCATGCCTTCCTTGACCGCGTAGTACAGGAACACGGTGTGGATGGCCTCGCGCATCGGCTCGTTGCCGCGGAACGAGAAGCTGACGTTGGACACGCCGCCCGAGATGCGGGCGTAGGGCAGGTTGTCGCGGATCCAGCGGGTGCCTTCGATGAAGTCGACCGCGTAGTGGTTGTGCTCGTCGATGCCGGTGGCGACCGCGAAGACGTTCGGATCGAAAATGATGTCTTCCGGCGGGAAGCCCTCTTCCTCGACCAGGATCTTGTAGGCGCGGCCGCAGATTTCCTTGCGGCGCGCCAGCGTGTCGGCCTGGCCCAGTTCGTCGAACGCCATCACGACCACGGCGGCGCCGTAGCGGCGGCACAGGCGCGCATGATGGCGGAACGGCTCAATCCCTTCCTTCATCGAAATGGAGTTCACCACCGGCTTGCCCTGCACGCACTTCAGGCCGGTCTCGATGACTTCCCACTTCGAGCTGTCGATCATGACCGGCACGCGGGCGATGTCAGGCTCGGACGCAATCAGGTTCAGGAAACGGTGCATGCAGGCCACCGAATCCAGCATGGCCTCGTCCATGTTGATGTCGATGATCTGCGCGCCGTTCTCGACCTGCTGGCGGGCCACGGCCAGCGCCTCGTCGTACTTTTCCTCGCGGATCAGGCGGGCGAACATCTTGCTGCCCGTCACGTTGGTGCGTTCGCCCACGTTGACGTACAGCGTGTCTTCATCGATGTTCAGCGGCTCCAGGCCCGACAGGCGGGTCTTGACCGGGATGTCCGGCACGACGCGCGGCGTCAGCGCGGCGACCTTGTCCGCGATGGCGCGGATGTGGTCGGGCGTGGTGCCGCAACAGCCACCCGACATGTTCACCAGCCCGGCGCGGGCGAATTCCTCAAGCAGCGCCGACGTATCGGCAGGCGTTTCGTCGAAGCCCGTCTCGGCCATCGGATTGGGCAGACCCGCGTTGGGGTACACGCAGACATAGGTGTCGCAGATCTTGGAGAGCTCGGCCACGTAGGGGCGCATCAGCGCCGCGCCCAGTGCACAGTTCAGGCCGATGGTGACCGGCCGCGCGTGGCGCACCGAATTCCAGAAGGCTTCCACGGTCTGGCCGGACAGGATGCGGCCGGACGCGTCGGTCACGGTGCCGGAAATCATCACGGGCAGGCGGATGCCGCGCGCCTCGAACACTTCTTCGGTGGCGAAGATGGCGGCCTTGGCGTTCAGGGTGTCGAAGATGGTTTCGATCAGGACGATGTCGATGCCGCCGTCCAACAGGCCGTTCAACTGTTCGATGTAGGCCACGCGCAATTCGTCGAAAGTGACATTGCGCGCGCCCGGGTCGTTCACGTCGGGCGAGATCGATGCGGTCTTGGGCTGCGGGCCCAGGGCACCGGCCACGAAGCGGGGCTTGTCCGGCGTGCTGAATGCGTCACAGGCCTCGCGGGCCAGCTTCGCGGACGCCAGGTTCAGTTCGTAGGCCAGTTCCGGCAGATCGTAGTCGCCCTGCGCGATCGTCGTGGCGCCGAAGGTGTTGGTCTCGATGACGTCGGCGCCGGCTTCCAGGTACTGACGGTGGATTTCCGAAATCACGTCGGGCCGCACCAGCGACAACAGTTCGTTGTTGCCCTTGACGTCCTTGCCATGGTCGGCGAAACGCTGGCCGCGGAAGTCCGCCTCGCCCAGCTTGTAGCGCTGGATCATGGTGCCCATGGCGCCGTCCAGGATCAGGATGCGCTTGCCCAGCAGGCGGGCGAATTCGCCACCTTGGGTATAGGCTTCGGGCGGGTACGGCAGGCGGGGATACGACACGGGCAGGTCCGGCTATAGGTTGGCTTCAGTGGCGCAGATGTGGCTAAAACGCCAAAACCACTGGAAAAACAAGCCCTGATCGTAACAAAACGGGCCTCCTCGCGCCCTCCGGTGATACAGTTTCGGCCCCGAACCGGTGCTTTCGGCGCATCGGGCTTGCAAGAACGCAACACTTGCCAGCCGCGCGCGAAAGGTAAACGGGAAACAGGAAGACGGCCGCCCGGGCCGCCGCGCCGCCCACAAGGCGGTCCAGCGCGCCCCCGCCATCCAGCCTGTGCTGCCCCCGCAACGGTCCCCATGCGCGCTTTTTTGCGCCCATGGCAGCCCGATACCGGCCAGTTCGCTCGTCAGGAAGTCCACGCATCGCCGCCAGGCCCATCGGCCCGTTGCGGCGCGGGCATCCTCCCCATCGTGATTGACCTGCGGGGTCGCGGGTCGCATCGAGGTTACGTAGATGAAAGCCCGCTCCATCCGGCGTTACGCCGGCGCCCTGCTCTGCTCCGCCCCGGCCATCGCCGCCGCCCAGCAAACCGCCTCCGCCACCCCCGAACTCGACCCGGTCACCGTCACCGCCCAGCGCGTGCCGACGGACGGTCGCACGCTGCCGGTGTCCATTTCGGTGATCACCGCCGAAGACATCGCCGCCAGCAGCGCCCGCACCATGCAGGACCTGCTGTCGACCCAGGCCGGCATCCACCTGATCAACACCAGCAGCTCCAGCGACAACGCCATCGTCGACCTGCGCGGCTTTGGCCTCACCGGCGCCAGCAATACGCTGATCATGATCGACGGCGTCAAGCAGAACACCAACGACCTGTCGGCGCCGGGCCTGGGCGTGGTGCCGCTGGACCAGGTGGAACGCGTGGAGATCGTGCGCGGCAGCGGCTCGGTGCAATACGGCGGCGGCACGACCGGCGGCGTGATCAACATCATCACCAAGTCGGACTTTTCCAAGGAACCGGTCACCGCCCGCGCCACCGCCACCTTCGGCAGCTACGGCCTGCGCCAGTACGACGCCGCCGTGGCGATGAACAACGAGAAGGTGGGCGTCGATGCCTATATGCAATCGCTGCACACCGACGGCTACCGCGACCACAGCGGCGAGCGCCGTGAAGGCGGCGGCGGCGGCATCACCCTGCGCCACGACAATGGCTCGATCCGCCTGTACGGCCGCACCACCACGCAAAAGCTGGAACTGCCCGGCCCGCGCCTGATCAGCCCGTCGACCGGCGTGAACGAATTCCAGGACGACCCGCGCGGCGCGAAGAACGATGTGGACTTCGTCAAGACCACCTCGACCACGTTCGGCCTGCAAGTGGAACAGGCCATTGGCGCAGGCACGCTGTACGCCGATCTGTCCACCCGCGAGAAAAAACTGAATGGCCTGACCTATGACGGCTTTGGCGACATCCTGCGCGACCAGAAGCTGGAAGAGAGCGTCGCCAGCGTGCGCTATCGCCTGCCGATCGACGGCGGCCACAGTCTCGTCTTCGGCGCCGACGCGCAAGAATCCAAGACCACGGCCGACCAGAACGCCTACTACGACTTCGAACCCTCGAAGTGGCAGTCGCGCCAGCACCAGTACGGTCTCTTCGCCGAAGGCCAGATCCGCGCCACCGACACCACCTACGTGACGGCCGGCGTGCGCCGCCAGTACGCCTCCGACGACCTGGACGTACTGAGCGGTTCGGGCACCGCATCCGACCGCAGCAACCACCTGACGGCCTGGCAGCTGGGCGTGCGCCAGGATTTGCCCGCCGGCTTCGGCGTGTACGGCAAGGTCGGCCGCAGCTTCCGCCTGCCCAACGCCGACGAACTGCTGTCGGTCCAGAATCCGCTGGCCCCGCAGACGTCCACCGACAAGGAAATCGGCGTAACGTGGCAAGGCGCGTCGAGCAGCGCGCGCCTGTCGTACTTCCGCTATGACCTGACCAACGAGATCCAGTACAACCCGCTGGCCGACGGCATGTGGGGCCCGGGCACCGGCGCCAACACCAACCTGGACCCGACCCGCCGCCAAGGCATCGAACTGGAAGGCCGCACCGCCATTTCCAGCAGCGTGACGCTGGATGCGAACCTGACCTGGATGGAAGCGCAATTCCGCTCCGGCACCTACGCGGGCGTGGACCTGGCCGGCAAGACCGTGCCGCTGGCCCCGAAGTGGCTGGCCAACGCCGGCGTGACCTGGCGCCCCACCGACGCCTTCCTGTGGAACGTGTCGGCGCAATATGTCGGCAAGTCGCGCATGGACAACGACCAGGCCAACCAGTTCGACAAGGAGCTGGACGCCTACGTGCTGTTCAACACCAAGCTGGCCTACCAGTTCACGCGCAACATCGAAGGCGCCATCGGCGTGAACAACCTCTTCGACCGCCAGTACGCCACCTACGGCATCCGCGGCGGCGATGCGTCGTTCCAGATGCTGGGCCCCGTCGCCAACTACAACCTGTACCCGGCGCCGGGCCGCAATTTCTATGCGTCGCTCACGCTGCGCTACTGATTGTGGACATCCGATATAGTCGGCGTACTCCGCTGACCGTATCGGCCCCCGCATGACCCTTGCACGCGCCTTTCCACGCATCGCTCCGGGGCTGTTCCTGGCCCTGGGCGCGATGTTGGCCCCTCCCCCGACCGCCGCCGCCGACCGCGTCGACGGCCTGGCAGACGCCCAGTCCGGCCCCCCCCTCCAGGTGCCGGACGACAAGGGCCGCACGGTCGTGTTGGCCGCGCCCGCACGCCGCGCCGTCACGCTGGCGCCCCACGCCACCGAACTCGTCTACGCCGCCGGCGCGGGCGACCGCCTCATCGCCACCGTCCGCGGCAGCGACTTCCCCCCCGCCGCCCGGCAATTGCCCGTCATCGGCGACGGCACGCAGCCCGACGCCGAGCGCGTGGTGGCGGTGCGTCCCGACCTCCTGATCGCCTGGCAGCCCGCCGCGGCCGAACCGCTGGCCCGGGTCATGGACAAGCTGGGCGTGCCCGTCTTCTATAGCGATCCGCTGACGCTTGCCGCCATCCCCGACGCCGTCGAACGCATGGGCGCGCTGTTCGGCACCCAGGCGCAGGCGCGGCCCGCCGCCGAACAATTGCGCGCCCGCCTGGCCGCCCTGACGGCGCGCTACGCCGGCCGCCGCCCCGTGCGCGTCTTCGTGCAGGCCGGCCTGGACCCCATCTACACCCTGAACGACAGCAGCATCGTCAGCGACGCGCTGCGCGTCTGCGGCGGTGTGAACGTGTTCGGACAAGCGCCCGTCGTCGCCCCCCAGGTCACGCTGGAAAGCGTGCTGGCCGCCCGCCCCGAAGCCGTGCTGGCCGGGGTCGGACGCCCCGAGGACACCCCCAGGAACCTGGCCGCCTGGCAGGCGCTGGGGCTGCCCGCCGCCCGCGCGGGGCACGTCTACGGCATCGACGCCGACGCCCTGTACCGCCCGGGCCCTCGCCTGATCGACGCCGCCGAAGCCATCTGCGCCGACCTGGACCGCTTGCGCTGACCCGCCCGCCATTGGGCACGATCTGCAAATAGTGGAACGGGGCATTTCATTGAACACGCCTGCCGCGCGGCGGCGTGCTTTATCATTCGCTTAACAAAAATCAGTCAGCCTCCCGCGGGCTCCGCTCTCGCGCCCCCGCCCTTTGAACACCGCCATGACCACACAAGACACCCTCACCATCGCCGGACGCGCCTATTCATCGCGCCTGCTCGTCGGCACCGGCAAGTACAAGGACTTCGAAGAGACCCGCGCGGCGCTGGACGCCAGCGGCACCGAGATCGTCACGGTCGCCATCCGCCGCACCAACATCGGCCAGAACGCCGGTGAACCGAACCTGCTGGACTATGTCCCGCCGTCCAAATTCACGCTGTTGCCCAACACCGCCGGCTGCTACAGCGCCGACGACGCGGTCCGCACCCTGCGCCTGGCGCGCGAACTGCTGGACGGCCACGATCTGGTCAAGCTGGAAGTGCTGGGCGACCCGCACACCCTGTTCCCCAACATGCCCGAAACGCTCAAGGCCACCAAGACGCTGGTCGACGAGGGCTTCAAGGTCATGGTCTATTGCACCGACGATCCCATCCAGTGCCGCATGCTGGAAGACATGGGCGCCGTGGCCGTCATGCCGTTGGCCTCCTTGATCGGCTCGGGCATGGGCATCCTGAACCCGTGGAACCTGCGCCTGATCATCGACCAGGCCCGCGTGCCGGTCGTGGTCGATGCCGGCGTGGGCACCGCGTCCGACGCCGCCATCGCCATGGAACTGGGCTGCGACGCCGTCCTGATGAACACCGCCATCGCCGCTGCGCGCGACCCGATCCTGATGGCCAGCGCCATGAAGAAGGGCGTCGAGGCCGGCCGCGAAGCCTTCCTGGCCGGCCGCATGCCCAAAAAGCTGTACAGCGGCGCGCCCAGCTCACCCACCGAAGGCCTGATCACCGCTGCCCCCGGTTCGGCGAAATGAGCTCCCGCCCGCAGGACGGCAACGCCCGTCCCATTCCGCACGCGCTGACCATCGCCGGCGTCGACCCGTCCGGCGGGGCCGGCACACTGGCCGACATCAAGGCCATGAGCGCGCTGGGCGCCTATGGCTGCGCCGTCATCGCCGCGCTGACCGCCCAGAACACCCAGGGCGTCACCGGCATTTCTCCCGTGCCGCCCGCCTTCGTGGGCCTGCAGATCGACACGCTGTTCAGCGACGTGCGCATCGACGCCGTCAAGATCGGCATGCTGGGCCAGCGCCCGGTGATCGAGGTCGTGGCCGAGAAGCTGGCCAAGTGGGCGCCGGCGCACGTGGTGCTGGATCCCGTCATGGTGGCCAAGAGCGGCGACCTGCTGCTGGAAAAGGAAGCCGTGGGCGCCATGCGCGAAGCCATGCTGCCCCAGGCTACCCTGCTGACACCCAACCTGCCCGAAGCCGGCGTGCTGCTGGAAGAACGGCCGGTGGAAACCGTCAAGGAAATGCGCCGCGTGGCTGAACGCCTACGCAACAAACTGGCGCATTCCGGCGAACGGTGGGTACTGGTCAAGGGCGGCCACCTGCCCGGCAACGAGACCATCGACCTGCTGCACGACGGCGACCGGATGATCGAACTGCCCGGCTACCGCATCGAGACCGCCAATACCCATGGCACCGGCTGCACGCTGTCCGCCGCACTGGCCGCGTTGCTGCCGCAAACCGGGGACGTGCCCGAAGCCGCCCGCCGCGCCAAGGCCTACCTGACCGAAGCCATCCGCCACGCTGAACGGCTGTCGGTGGGCTCCGGCCACGGCCCGGTGCATCACTTCCACGCCTGGTGGTGACCGCCGGGTAGCGGCTCCGTCCTCGCGGCGTCCAGCGGCGCTCCCCGGGGCGCCGCCGCCATTTCGAGGAGCCCCGGCGGGTCCCGGCCGGCCGGGATTCCGGCCGAAACGCCCGACTGAAACATCTGCCGGCAGGGCGCGCCGTCACACGACGCTACGAATCGGTACAATGGCCGGCTGATTCCTCTGTTTTTTCCTGACCGTCATGAACGCTTCGACCCTGCCCGACGTAGAACAAGCCCGCTTCAATATGGTGGAACAGCAGATCCGCCCGTGGGACGTCCTGGACGCCAACGTGCTGCAAGCGCTGTTCGATGTGCGCCGCGAACAATTCGTTCCGCCGGCCCTGCGCGCCCTGGCGTTTTCCGACCTGGAACTGCCGTTGGAAATCAACGCGGTAAACACCCGCCAGACCATGCTCGCCCCCAAGGTCGAAGCCCGCCTGGCGCAAGAGCTGCAGCTGACCAAGTCCGACTGCGTGCTGGAAATCGGCACCGGCTCCGGCTACCAGGCCGCGCTGCTGGGCTATCTGGCCCAACAGGTCACCTCGGTTGAAATCGACAGCCGCCTGGTGACGTTCGCGCAGCAGAACCTGCAGATGAACAACGTCACCAACGTCAAGGTCGAAACCGGCGACGCCCGCAACGGCTGGGGCTCCACCGAATACGACGCGATCCTGGTGACGGGTTCCGTGCCGGTCGTGCCGGACGCGCTGAAGTACCAGTTGCGCGTGGGCGGCCGTCTGGTCGTGATCGTGGGCCAGGCCCCCGTCATGACGGCCTGTCGCATCACCCGCACCACCGCGGCCAGCTTCGAAACGGTGAACCTGTTCGAAACGGTCATCAAGCCGCTGCGCGGCGCCACGGTGTCCCAGTTCAAGTTCTAATCCCCCACCTTGCCGCCTGGCGCCTGCCCCCTGGCGGGGTGCGCGCCTGTCAGGACGGCCCGGCGTATCGTTGAAAATCATGCGCGTCCGATTGCTTACGGCTTTACTGGTTTTTACCTCTGCCGCAAGCGTCGGCCCGTCGTTCGCATTTGCGCAAAACCTGATCCAGGTCTGGCAATCCGCCCTGGGCAATGACCCCGCCTACGCCGCCGCGCGCGCCAATTACCGCGCCGGCCTGGAAAAAGAACCGCAAGCCCGCTCGCTGCTGCTGCCCCTGATTTCCGCCGAAGCCGGCGGCGCTTACCAGGAAACGCGCAGCACCCGCGGCCTGGGTGTGTCGTACAGCGGCGGGCGCGGCGTCTGGGACCTGGCGCTGACCCAGCCCCTGTTCGACTGGGGCCGCTGGCAGAACTACGAACAATCCAAGCTGATCGTCGCCGACGTTGAAGTGCAGCTTCAGCAGGCCTATCAAGATCTGCTGCTGCGCGTGGCCGACGCCTACTTCAACGTGCTGTATGCGCAAGACACGCTGACGGCCACCGAGGCCGAAAAAGCGGCCGTGGCGGGGCAGCTGGAGTCCGCCAAGCGCAACTTCGAACTGGGCAACGCCACGGTCACCGACACCTACGAAGCACAGGCGCGCTACGACCTGGTGGTGGCGCAGGAACTGCGCCTGCAGAACGACCTGGACGTGCGCCGCGATGAACTGGCCAAGATCATCGGCACACAGCCCGGCGCCCTGGCCGAACTGCCCTACGGCGTGCAACTGCCGTCCCCGCAGCCCGCCCGCGTAAACGACTGGAGCACGCAGGCCGAGGCCTCCAGCCTGGAAGTGCTGCGCGCGCAGCTGTTGACCCGCATTGCCGGCCGCGAGATCCAGATCGCCAAGAGCGGCCACTACCCCACCCTGAACCTGCGCGCCACCAGCGGCAGCGCCAGCGACGCCATCATGCGCAACGCGGCGCCCGGCAAACCGATCGACAACACGATCGGCGTGGTCCTGTCCATTCCCCTGTACGCCGGCGGCGGCGTGTCGTCGCAAGTCACCGAGAAAGTGCAGCTGGAGCAAAAGGCCCGCCACGACTTCGAAACCACGCGCCGCCAGGCTGTCCAGGCCGCACGCCAGTACTACACCGGCGTGACCAGCGGCCTGGCCCGTATCCAGGCCCTGGAAGCGGGCGAGAAGTCCAGCCGCGCCGCCGTGGAGGCCAACCGCACGGGTTACGAAGTGGGCGTGCGCATCAACCTGGACGTGCTCAACGCCCAGCAGCAGCTCTATGCCACCCAGCGCGACCTGGCGCTGGCGCGCTACAGCACCGTGCTCTCGGGCTTGCGCCTGAAAGCCGTCAGCGGCATCCTGGCCGAAACCGATCTGGAAGCCATCAACCGGCTGCTGCGGGACGCCCGCTGATCACGCCGCGTGCGCATGAACAAAAAAGCGGCCTGCGAGGCCGCTTTTCTTATTCCCGCACGCCGGATCAGGCGCCCTGGATCTTCTTCACCAACGCCGTGGTCGAACGTTCGAATTCGAAGGGGATCGCCACCGCGCGGCCGCCCCACGTCTTGACGAGCGCGGTTTCGGGCAGCTTTTCCATGTCGTAGTCGCCGCCTTTGACGATCAGGTCGGGCTTGAGCTCGCCGATCAGCGCCTCGGGCGTGTCTTCAGGGAAGGACGTGACGACGGTCACGAAGCCCAGCGCGGCCAGCAGCGCGGCGCGGTCTTCCATGCGATTCAGCGGGCGCTCGGACCCTTTGCCCAGGCGGCGCACCGATTCGTCGGTGTTCACCGCCACCACCAGCGTCGCACCCAGTTGGGCGGCCTGGTCAAGATAGGTCGCGTGCCCGCGGTGCAGGATGTCGAAGACGCCGTTGGTGAACACCAGCGGCCGCGGCAGGCGGCCAGCGGCGACAGCGGCGACGCATTCGTCGCGGGACAGGACTTTGGATTCAAAACGGGCGGCGGGCATGCGGAGATTATATCCGCCTGCCTGCCGCCCACCTGCCGTCCATTTACCGCGGGGAAGCGGCGGTGGAACCGCGCCAGGCCCCGGGCGACGCCTGCCGATCAGGCGCCGGCGAGGACGATCTTCTTTTCCTTGGGCACCACCAGCGCGGTCATTTCCTTGCGGTAGCGGTTCAGGTCCTTCACCGTTTCGAAGCTGCGGTCCATCAGCTTGGACAGGATGTGCAGGATGCGGCTGGCGACCTTCTGTTCCCAGATGCCGTCAAAGCGGATCTGCGTATCCAGCCAGTGCTCCAGCCAACCGGGCTCCGGCAGGCGGGACTGCACCGTGTCGTTGGGGAACAGGTCCTTGTTCACGTGCAGGTTGGTCGGGTGCAGCGCCTGCTGGGTGCGGCCGGCGGACGCCATCAGCACGCCGATCTTCGAAAACGCCAGGCGGGCCTGTTCGCTCGTGTCCTGGCCGCGGTCATGCAGCGCGCGGCGCATGTACTGCAGGTAGGCGCCGGCGTGGCGGGCTTCGTCTTGCGCAACGGTCTTGTAGATGGCCTTGATGACGGGCTCCGTGTGCCATTCGGCGGCGCGGCGGTACCAGTGGTTCAGGCGGATTTCGCCGCAGAAGTGCAGCATCAGGGTTTCAAGCTCGGGCGCGGCGTCGAATTCGAAACGCACGTTGTGCAGCTCTTCTTCGGTCGGCACCAGGTCCGGGCGGAAACGGCGCAGGTATTCGATCAGCACCAGCGAATGCTTCTGTTCTTCAAAGAACCACACCGACATGAACGCGCAGAAATCGCTGTCGCCGCGATTGTCGCGCAGGAACATTTCCGTGGCCGGCAGGGCCGCCCATTCGGTAATGGCGTTCATCTTGATCGTGTGGGCTTGCTCGTCAGAGAGCTTGCTGCGATCGAAATCCCCCCAGGGGATGTCGTGGGCCATGTTCCAGCGCACGGCTTCCATGGTCTTGAAGAGTTCAGGATAAAGCATGGTCTGCCCTTGTATTCGTCCCGCTAGTGGGGCGATAGAAATTAATGAATGGCGCGCGCGTCTCTTTCGGCGTGACGCTGCATTCATCCACCGCAGCGCTATTTTTCGCCGTCTCCCGCGAAGCTATGATGACCGTTTCATGAATGAAACATGACAGAGTGCATCTAGATCATCGCGCCGCCTATCGGGTCAAGGCCCATATTGCGACCCCGATCGCAAGGGCCAACACCCCAACCAGCGCTGCAACCAGCCGGTTGTTTTGTTCCTGGGCGCGCCGCAGGTGAATCATCTCGGCCAGTAGCGCGGGCGAGACGTTCGGGCGGCTCAGGTGGTCATGGACCAGCCTGGGCAAGGCGGGCAGCATCTGGGACCACTGCACAGCTTCCTTCTCCAGGCTTTGACGCAGCCCCTTGAATCCGACGCGCTGACGCATCCAGCGTTCCAGATAGGGCTTGGCGGTCTTCCAGAGATCCAGGTTGGGATCGAGCTGGCGGCCCAATCCCTCGACGTTGAGCAACGTCTTCTGCAGCAACACCAGCTGCGGCTGGATCTCCACATTGAACCGGCGCGACGTCTGGAACAGGCGGAGCAGCACTTGCCCCAGCGAGATCTCGGACAACGGCCGGTCAAAGTACGGTTCGCAGACGGCGCGCACGGCGCCCTCCAGCTCTTCTTCGCGCGTATCCGCGGGCACCCAGCCCGACTCGATGTGCAGTTGCGCCACGCGCCGGTAATCGCGGTGGAAGAAGGCCAGGAAATTCTGCGCCAGGTAGTTCTTGTCGAATTCGGACAGCGACCCGACGATGCCGAAATCCAGCGCGATGTAGCTGCCCAGCGTGTCGGGGCGGTCCGACACGTAGATGTTGCCCGGGTGCATGTCGGCGTGGAAGAAGCCGTCGGTGAAGACCTGCGTGAAGAAGATCTCGACGCCGGTGCGCGCCAGCGTCGGGATGTCGATGCCGGCCGCGCGCATGCGCTCCACCTGGCCCACGGGCATGCCGTACATGCGCTGCATGGTGAATACCGTGGACGCGGTGTACTCCCAGATGACCTCGGGCACGATCAGCATGTCGCCGCGGCCCGATTCGGGGCCGAAATTGCGGCGCAGCTGGCTGCAGTTGGAGGCCTCTCGCACCAGGTCCAGCTCGTCGTGCAGGTACTTGTCGAACTCAGCCACGACTTCACGCGGCTTCAGGCGACGGCCGTCGGCGCCCAGGCGTTCGATGATGCGCGCCACGATCTTCAGCAGCGACAGGTCTTTTTCGATGATGCTCAGCATGCCCGGGCGCAGCACTTTCACCGCCACCTCGCGGCCGTCGTGCAGCACCGCGAAGTGCACCTGGGCGATCGAGGCCGACGCCACCGGGTCCACATCGAACTGCGCGAAGAGCTTATCGGGCGGCGCGCCCAGCGCCGCTTCAATGCAGGCGGCGGCCTGGGCCGACGGGAACGGCGGTACGCGGTCTTGCAGCAGGGCCAGTTCGTCGGCGATGTCGGCGGGGATCAGGTCGCGGCGGGTGGACAGCACCTGCCCGAACTTCACGAAAATAGGGCCCAGCGATTCCAGGGCCAGGCGCAGGCGCTGCCCGCGCGGCTGGCGCGGCCGGGTGCCCAGGCGGATGACGCGCAGCAGGCAAGTCGCCAGCGGATGGTTCAGGCTGGAGAGCACCAGCTCGTCCAGGCCATAGCGCAACGAAACCAGGATGATGCGGAACAGGCGCAGCAAGGGGAACATGGATCAGGCGCCCCGCTTTGCACTGGCGGAAGCCAGACGGGTTTGCAGCGCCGTGGCCGAGCGCGCCAGCGCATCGGCGCGGGCGTTCAGGTCGGCCAGGTCCAGGCGCCACTGCTCAAGCGCCGGACGGCCCGCCAGCACGCCGCTTTCTTCCGCCAGGT
>NZ_JABBJN010000006.1 GCF_012928505.1 Achromobacter sp. Bel
GACCAGCCATGCGGCCGCGGCCAGCGCCAGCAGCAAGCCCAGCCCCTTGCCAAACATGCGCGCGGCCCCGGCGCCCGCCGGCAAGGCGTCGAACGCCCGCAGCATCACGGCCGACACCACCGCCAGGAAGGCCCAGCCCGTCATCTGCACCCAGGTCGGCACAACGGGGATCAGCATCCACCACGCGGTCGCCAGCAGCAACATGCCGAACAGGCGCTTCACGCCGTCCATCCAGGGGCCTGCCTTGGGCAGCAGCGCGCCGGACGAGGCGCCCACGATCAACAACGGCACGCCCATGCCCCAGGCCATGGCGAACAGCGCCGACCCGCCCAGCACCACGTCGCCCGTCTGCGAGATATACAGCAGCGCGCCCGCCAACGGGGCGGCCACGCAAGGCCCGACGATCAGCGCGGACAAGGCGCCCATCACAAGCGCACCGGTATAACGCCCGCCGGGAATGCGCGACGAGCGCTCCGCCAGCTTCGCCTGGATGCCCGACGGCATCTGGAAGGTGAACGCGTCGAACATTGCCAGCGCCAGCACGGCCAGCAAAATGGCGAACAGCGTCAGGATCCAGGGCGTCTGCAGCCAGGCGGCCAAGCCCGCGCCGCTCAGGCCTGCGGCCACGCCCAGCGCGGTATAGACCACCGACATGCCCAGCACATAGGTCGCCGCCAGCGCCAGTCCACGGCCACGCGTTGGCCGGGGCTGCGTCACGCCGCCCAGCACGATCGAAGACAGGATGGGGATCATTGGCAGCACGCAGGGCGTGAAAGCCAGCAACAGGCCCAGCACCAGGAACACGCCCGCGGTCTTGGCCCAGCCCAGGCCGCCCAGCGCGTCAGCCAGGCCGGTGTCGCCGGCATTGAACAGCGCGCTCAGTCCGCCCGAAGACGCGGCCTGCGACGCCGGCGCCAGTGCGGATGCGCCGCCGGCCAGCGCGTAACCGCCCGCCACCGGCGTCAGTTTCACGCTGCTGTCCATCGGCGGATAGCACAGGCCGGCGTCCGCACAGCCCTGGCCGGTCAAGGTCAGGGTGAAAGGCTGACTACCGGCGCCGACGGGCACGCGGATCACCACGTCCTTGTGGAAGACCTCCATGTCTTTCTCGAAGGTCGGGTCGTACTTGACCTCGCCCTTGGGGTACACCGCCTCGCCCAGCGTCGTCGCGCCGATAGGGCTGATCGTGATGCCGAAGCGCTCTCGGTACATGTAGTAGCCGGGCGCGACCTTGTAGCGCAGCTCCAGCGTGTCGGGCGCGGCCATCTGCGCGCTGAACACAAAGGCCTTTTCGGGATCCAGGAACTCGGCCTCGGCATGCGCCGCCGCCTGCCACCCCATCAGCAGCAGCGCCATCGCCAGGAACACGAGGCATTGCCTGAACAGGGCATGGGCCGCGCGGGCAGCGCGGGTGGCGTGAATCGGGCGCCGCGGCGCGCCGACACTACCGGCAAGTTGCAACATCAGTCTCTCTTGTTCTGCGTGACGGCCGTCTGCTCGCGCACCCAATCCAGATAAGGCGCCGCGCCACCGATGACCGGCAGCACGATGATTTCGGGCACATCATAAGGATGCATCTGCGCCAGGGCCTGAACCACTGCCTGGTGGCGCGCGTAGGTGGTCTTGATGTGGATGGGGACTTCTTCCGCCCCTTCGACCTCTCCGTTCCACTGGTAGATGGACAGGCCCGGCGCGCCAAGGTTCACGCAGGCCGCCAGCCCGTCTTCGACCAGCACGTGGGCGATGCGCTTCGCAAGCAGCACGTCCGGCGCATTGCTGATGACCAGCACGACGTCGTCATCGCGCAACATGGAGCCTCCTCGGGATACCCGTGTGAGATGTAACTCGGGGTATTTTATCGGTATTGCGGCGGCCGCCCGGATCCTCGGCGCCGGCCATGCCACCCAGCCATCCGTTTCCATCGAGGCACGCATGTCCGACAACTGCCTGTTCTGCCGCATCGCCCGGCACGAGATCCCCGCGCACGTCATCCACGAAGACGAACGCCTGCTGGCCTTCCTGGACATCCAGCCGGTGCGTCCGGGCCACGTCCTCATCATCCCGAAGCAGCACTACCCTTATTACGAGGACATGCCCGCCGATCTGGCAGGCCATATCCTGAACCTCGGGCAGAAGCTCGGACGGCACATGAAGCGCCTGTATGCCGTCGAACGCGTGGCCTTCGCCTTCACCGGCATCCACGTGGCGCACGCCCATGCCCACATCATCCCCATGCATCACACGCAGGACGTGACGTCCACGCAGTACATCGAACAGCAAGACCTCACGTTCAAGATGCCGCCCCAACCGCCTCAGGAGGCGCTGGCGGCTACCGCGGCGCAGTTGCGGGGGGAATTGCACGCCTCGTGATCCAAACGCCGTGGCGGGCGCGCAAATAAAACAAGGGCGGGTCCGAAGACCCGCCCTTGTCGCTTATCGAGCTACCGAGGATTACTCGGCGCTGTCCGCAGCGGCTTCATCAACTTCCGGACGGTCAACCAGTTCCATGAAAGCCATGGGAGCGTTGTCGCCTTGACGGAAGCCCATCTTCAGCACGCGGGTGTAGCCGCCGTTACGGGCCGCGTAGCGCGGGCCGATTTCGGCGAACAGCTTCACCACCGCATCGCGATCGCGCAGACGGGCAAATGCCAGACGCTTGTTCGCCAGCGTGGGCTCTTTGCCCAGCGTGATCAGGGGTTCGATGACGCGGCGCAATTCTTTCGCCTTCGGCAGCGTGGTCTTGATGGCTTCGTGGGTGATCAACGAAACGGCCATGTTGCGGAACATGGCAAGACGGTGACTGCTGGTGCGGTTGAGCTTACGCAAGCCATTACCGTGACGCATGATAAGTTTCCTTTGAATCTAAAGATGGCGTTCGCCATCGGGTTGCCGGCTCTTCTATCAACCTGCAATCAGGCCGCGGTCCGGTAGAAAACGGTGCATTTTACGACGATTTCGCAAACGGCCCGGCGGTAAAGCCGGGCGCTGCGGGAAACGCCCCGTTTCAGGGGCGCCACCCTCTTAAGACTTACGGACGCTCCAGACCCAGGGGCGGCCAGTTCTCGAGCTTCATGCCCAGAGTCAGACCACGTGCAGCCAGGACTTCCTTGATCTCGTTGAGCGACTTGCGACCCAGGTTCGGGGTCTTGAGCAGCTCGTTTTCGGTACGCTGGATCAGGTCGCCGATGTAATAGATGTTTTCGGCCTTCAGGCAGTTGGCCGAACGCACGGTCAGTTCCAGGTCGTCGACCGGGCGCAGCAGCACCGGATCGATCTGCGGCGTGCCGCGGACCGGGGCTTCGTACGAATCGCCAGCACCTTCCAGAGCGGCGAAGACCGAGATCTGGTCCATCAGGATGCGAGCCGACTGGCGCACCGCTTCCTCGGGCGAGATCACGCCGTTGGTTTCGATGTCCAGAACCAGCTTGTCCAGGTCGGTGCGCTGTTCCACGCGGGCGCTTTCAACCGCGTAGCTCACGCGGCGGACCGGGCTGAACGAAGCGTCCAGAACGATGCGGCCGATGGTGTGGGTACGGTCTTCCGACAGCGCGCGCACGTTGCCCGGCACGTAGCCGCGGCCCTTTTCAACCTTGATCTGCATTTCCAGCTTGCCTGCATCCGTCAGGTTGCAGATGGTGTGGCCGGGGTTGATGATCTCGACGTCGTGCGGCAGCTCGATGTCGCTGGCCAGCACGGTGCCCGCGCCGGTCTTGCGCAGAACCAGGGTCACTTCGTCGCGATTGTGCAGCTTGAAGACCACGCCCTTCAGGTTCAGCAGGATGTCGACGACATCTTCGCGAACGCCCGGGATGGTCGAATATTCGTGCACCACGCCCGTCATCTGGACTTCGGTCGGCGCGTAGCCGGTCATCGAAGACAGCAGGATGCGGCGCAGGGCGTTGCCCAGCGTGTGACCGTAGCCACGCTCGAACGGCTCCATCACGATCTTGGCATGGTGCGTGCCGACCGGTTCGACTTCAATGGAGCGCGGCTTCAGGAAACCTTGAGTGGACATTTACTGTGTTCCTTTTCAATACCCTCGGCTCGTTACACCGATAAGGCTGATGGACAGGGTGAAACATGAAACTCGGACAGCGCGAAAACGCCAGCCGATACTTACCGCAAAGCCCGCCCCACCAAAAGGCGGAAAGCGGGCTGCTGCGGAACGTGCAAACGGGTCGCGAGACCAGCTTCGTGCCGGCACACCTGCGAAGGAGGCGCCGGCCGAGACCTGATTAACGCGAGTACAGTTCGACGACCATCGATTCGTTGATGTCGCGAGCGACGTCAGCGCGATCGGGGACCGACTTGAACGTACCGGTCAGCTTGGTCGAATCGACTTCCACCCATTGGGGGATGCCGATGCTGGTGGCCAGGTCGAGCGATTCCTTGATACGGCCTTGCTTCTTGGCCTTTTCACGGATCGAAACGACGTCGCCAGCCTTGACCAGCATCGAAGCGATGTCAGCCGTGTGGCCGTTCAGTTCGATGGCGCGGTGGCTCACCAGCTGGCGAGCTTCGGCGCGCGTCGAGCCGAAGCCCATGCGGTAGACGACGTTGTCCAGGCGCGATTCCAGCAGCTGGATCAGGGTTTCGCCCGTGTTGCCACGGCGACGCTCTGCTTCAGCAAAGTACTTGCGGAATTGCTTTTCCAGCACGCCGTACATGCGCTTGAGCTTTTGCTTTTCGCGCAGCTGCAGGCCGTAGTCGGAAGTGCGGGCACCCGAAGTGCGGCCGTGTTGGCCAGGCTTGGAATCCAGCTTGCACTTGGAATCCAGCGAGCGACGGGCGCTCTTCAGGAACAGGTCAGTACCCTCGCGGCGCGAGAGCTTGCATTTGGGTCCAATATAACGTGCCATGTGGATTCCCTTTAGATACGACGACGCTTCGGCGGACGGCAGCCGTTGTGCGGAACGGGCGTGATGTCGGCGATGGACGAAATCTTGATGCCCAGCGCGTTCAGCGCACGGACAGACGATTCGCGACCGGGGCCGGGGCCCTTGATACGCACTTCCAGAGTCTTGATGCCGTACTCCAGCGCGACGCGGCCAGCCGTTTCAGCAGCGACCTGCGCGGCGAACGGGGTCGACTTACGCGAACCCTTGAAACCAGCACCGCCCGACGTGGCCCACGACAGTGCGTTGCCCTGACGATCGGTGATGGTGATGATGGTGTTGTTGAACGAAGCGTGAACGTGCGCGATGCCGTCCGAGACGTTCTTCTTAACCTTTTTGCGCACGCGCGAAGCGCCGCTGGTGGAAGCTTTCGCCATAATCCTGTTCCTCGATTATTTCTTCAGGGACGCAGCTGCACGACGCGGGCCCTTGCGGGTCCGTGCGTTGGTGCGAGTGCGCTGGCCGCGCACGGGCAAACCGCGCTTGTGACGCATACCGCGGTAGGTTCCCAGGTCGATCAAACGCTTGATCGAGAGCTGTACTTCACGACGCAGGTCGCCTTCAACCGTGAACAAACCAACATGTTCGCGGACGCGTTCCAATTCAGCGTCGTTCAGATCCTTGACCTTTTTGTCAAAGGGTACGTTTGCCGCTTCGCAAATTTTGCGAGCGCGCGTACGACCAATGCCAAAAATGGCGGTCAGTCCGATCTCGGCGTGCTGTTGCGGCGGGATGTTAATGCCAGCAATACGGGCCATGACTATTCCTTGAATAAATCTGTTGCGTAGTCGCTAACCCGAGTTAGCCTTGACGCTGCTTGTGACGCGGGTCGGTGCAGATAACACGCACCACGCCGTGACGTTTGATAACTTTGCAGTTGCGGCAGATCCGCTTAACCGATGCCATTACTTTCATGGTTGACTCCTAATTTTCCGTAATCCGGTTCCGCTCATTTGGAGCGGAAAACTATCCTGGCTCGCGTCAGATCATAGGGCGTGAGCTCCACTGTGACCTTGTCACCCGGCAGGATCCGGATGTAATGCATACGCATCTTGCCGGAAATATGGCCCAACACCACGTGGCCGTTTTCGAGCTTGACGCGAAATGTCGCGTTCGGGAGGTTCTCAAGAACCTCGCCTTGCATCTGAATGACGTCGTCCTTGGACATTCTTTTGCTTACCGCATCGGCAAACCCGCGCCCTTGAAGTTGGCCTTCTTGAGCAACGAGTCGTATTGGTGCGACATCATGTAGGCTTGAACCTGTGCCATGAAATCCATCGTCACCACCACAATAATCAACAGAGACGTACCACCGAAGTAGAAAGGAACGTTCCAGCGCATCACCAAGAATTCAGGCAACAGGCACACCAAAGTGATGTACAAGGCACCTGCGAGCGTCAGACGCATCAGGATCTTGTCGATGTAGCGCGCTGTTTGTTCACCCGGACGAATGCCCGGAACAAACGCACCACTCTTCTTCAGGTTGTCCGCCGTTTCGCGGCTGTTGAACACCAGAGCCGTGTAGAAAAAGCAGAAGAAAATAATCGCGACGGAGTACAGCGTGATGTAGAGCGGTTGACGAGGCGACAGGGCCGCAGCCAGGTCGCTAAGCCAGCGCATGTTCTCACTGCTGGAGAACCAGCTCGTGATCGTGGCCGGGAACAGAATGATCGACGACGCGAAGATCGGCGGAATCACCCCTGCCATGTTCAGCTTCAGCGGCAAATGCGAGCTTTGACCACCGTAGACCTTGTTGCCGACCTGACGCTTGGCGTAGTTCACCGTGATCTTGCGCTGTCCGCGTTCCACGAACACCACAAAAGCGGTAACCAGCACCACCAGAGCCACGATGAACAGTGCAGAAAGCACGGACATCGCGTTGGTGCGGACCAGGTCCAACAGTGCAGCCAGCGCCGCGGGCAAACCCGCAACGATACCTGCGAAGATCAGGATGGAAATCCCGTTGCCCAGACCGCGTTCAGTAATCTGCTCACCCAGCCACATGACGAACATGGTGCCAGTGACCAGAGTCACAACGGTCGTGAAGCGAAACAGCATACCCGGATCGATCACCAGTCCCTGTTGGGACTCCAACGCTACCGAAATGCCCACTGCTTGCACCAGCGCCAGCACGACTGTGCCGTAGCGGGTGTACTGGGTAATCTTCCGACGACCGGATTCGCCCTCTTTCTTGAGCGCTTCCAGCGACGGCACCACCACCGACATCAACTGCATGATGATGGATGCCGAAATGTACGGCATGATCCCCAGGGCAAAAATCGAGAAACGCGAGAGCGCCCCACCCGAGAACATGTTGAACAGGCCCAGGATCCCGCCCTGGTTCTGACGGAACAAGTCCGCCAGCGCATCCGGATTAATACCCGGTACGGGGATGTGTGTACCCAAACGGTAAACCACCAGGGCGAGCACCAGGAACACAAGACGGCGCTTCAAATCACCGTACCGTGCTCCGGTTTTGCCCAATGCCTGCGCGTTAGCCACTCGTCACCTCGTGATCAAGCAAGCGAGCCGCCCGCGGCTTCGATGGCGGTGCGAGCACCGGCCGTCGCGGTAATGCCCTTGAGCACGACCTTGCGCGAGAGTTCACCCGACTTGATGACCTTGGCGTAACGAACCGCCTGGCCAATCACGCCAGCCGCCTTCAGCACTTGCACGTCGACTTCGTCGATGGGCAGGGCTTGCAGGTCCGACAGACGAACTTCGGCATACAGGTGTTGACCGAGCGGGGTGAACCCACGCTTGGGCAGACGACGCTGCAGCGGCATTTGACCGCCTTCGAAGCCAACCTTATGGAAACCGCCCGAGCGCGACTTCTGGCCCTTGTGACCACGGCCGGCGGTTTTACCCAGACCCGAACCGATGCCACGGCCGACGCGGCGCTTGGCGTGCTTGCTGCCCTCAGCGGGCTTCAGCGAATTAAGTTGCATATCCGACATGGTGATTCCTTAGGCTTCCGAGACGGAAACGAGATAATCCACCTTACGGATCATCCCACGCACCTCGGGCGTATCGACCAGCACGCGGCTGCTGTTGATGCGACCCAAGCCCAAACCGCGAACCGTATCACGGTGCGATTGCTTGGTACCGATCACCGAGCGCACGAGGGTCACTTTGATCTGCTTCTGAGCCATGATTTACCCCAGGATTTCTTCGACCGACTTGCCGCGCTTGGCAGCAACATCGGCCGGGGTCAGGGAAGCGCGCAGACCGTTCAACGTGGCGCGAACCATGTTGTAGGGGTTGCTCGAGCCCAGGCTCTTGGCAACCACGTTACGCACACCCATCACTTCAAAAATAGCGCGCATCGGGCCGCCGGCGATAACGCCAGTACCTTCAGCAGCCGGCGAGATCAGCACGGTAGCGGCGCCATGCTTGCCAACCACGGTGTGGTGCAGCGTGCCGTTCTTCAGGGCAACCTTGAACATGCCGCGACGGGCCTGTTCCATTGCCTTCTGAACGGACACCGGCACTTCACGCGCCTTGCCCTTACCCATGCCGACGCGACCATCGCCATCGCCAACCACGGTCAGCGCGGCAAAGCTCATGGTGCGACCACCCTTGACCACTTTGCTCACGCGGTTGACCGCGATCATCTTTTCGCGGAGGCCGTCATCGTTCTCTTTTTCCGCGGCGTTCTTGCCTTGTACTTTAGCCATTTGACAGATCCTCGCTTAGAACTTCAGGCCGGCTTCACGCGCGGCATCGGCCAGCGCTTTCACGCGGCCATGGTAACGAAAGCCCGAGCGATCGAAAGCGACCAGTTCGATACCGGCAGCCTTGGCCTTTTCGGCCACGCGCTTGCCGACCAGCGTGGCAGCGGCAGTGTTGCCACCCTGACCGGTTTGGCCGGCCAGTTGCGCACGCACTTCGGCTTCCACCGTCGAGGCGCTGACCAGAACGCGATCGCCTTCCGGCGAAATGATGTTGGCGTAGATGTGCTGGTTCGAGCGGAAGACCGAGAGGCGGTGAACGCGCAGCTCGTTGATCTTCCGGCGGGTCGGAACCGCACGACGCAAACGGGAAACTTTTTTGTCCATGATTCGTCCTTGCGTGCGCCGTTATTTCTTCTTGGTTTCTTTGATGACGACGCGTTCGTCCGAGTAACGCACACCCTTGCCCTTGTAGGGTTCAGGTTCGCGGTACGCGCGGATTTCAGCGGCCATCTGACCGACGACTTGCTTGTTGGCGCCCTTGATGACGATTTCCGTCTGGGTGGGGCATTCGGCCTTGATACCGGCCGGCAACTGATGCAAAACGTCGTGCGAGAAACCGAGCTGCAGCTTAACGGCATCGCCTTGGATCGAGGCGCGGTAACCCACGCCAACCAGGGTCAGCTTGCGCTCGAAGCCCTTGCTCACGCCGGTAACCATATTGGCCACCAGAGCGCGCACGGTACCCGACATGGCATTGGCGTGACGCGTTTCGTTGGCGGCGGCAAACGTGAGCTTGCCTTCGTCCAACGCAACGGTGACGTCGCCAGTCAGGGCTTGGGTCAGGGTGCCCAGCGGGCCCTTGACAGTGATCTGATCCTGCTTGATGTCAGCTTCGACACCCTTGGGCAGTTCGACCGGATACTTAGCGATACGTGACATTAGAATTTCTCCTTAGGCCACGTAGCACAGCACTTCGCCGCCGACGCCGTTGGCGCGAGCCTTACGGTCGGTCATGACGCCGCGCGAGGTCGAAACGATAGCCACGCCCAGGCCGTTCATGACCTGAGGAATGCTGGTACGGCCCTTGTAGATACGCAGACCGGGGCGCGAAACGCGTTCGATGCGCTCGATAACCGGACGACCAGCGTAGTACTTCAGGGTGATCTCGAGCTCAGGCTTGGCCTGGGTGCCCTTGATTTCAAAGCTGTCGATGTAGCCTTCGTCTTTCAGCACAGCGGCAATAGCCGCCTTCAGCTTCGAGGAGGGCATGCTCACCGTAACTTTGTCCACTTGCTGCGCATTGCGAATGCGGGTCAGCATATCGGCGATGGGATCGCTCATGCTCATAATGTATCTCCTACCAGCTGGCCTTGGTGATGCCGGGGATTTCGCCCTTCATCGCCATTTCACGCAGTTTGTGACGCGTCAGGCCGAACTTGCGGAACACACCGCGCGGACGACCGGTGACCACGCAACGGTTACGTTGGCGCGTCGGATTGGCATTGCGCGGCAGCTGTTGCAGCTTGAGCCGAGCTTGGTAACGTTCTTCGTCGGTCTTCGACTGGTCGTCGATGATCGCCTTCAACTCAGCGCGCTTGCCAGCGAACTTGTCAGCCAGCTTGGCGCGCTTGATGTCGCGATTGATGAGGGAAAGTTTTGCCACGTCATCAGCCCCTTAGTTACGGAACGGGAAGCTGAAGGCCGTCAACAGCGCCTTGGCTTCTTCGTCGGTCTTCGCGGAGGTGGTGATGCTGATGTTCAGCCCACGCAGCGCGTCGATCTTGTCGTACTCGATTTCGGGGAAAATGATTTGCTCTTTCACCCCGATGTTGTAGTTGCCACGGCCGTCAAATGCACGACCCGAGATACCACGGAAGTCGCGCACGCGAGGCAGCGCGACCGCAACGAGGCGATCCAGGAATTCATACATGCGTTGACCACGCAGCGTGACCATGCAACCAATCGGGTAGTTTTCGCGGATCTTGAAACCGGCGATAGCCTTCTTGGTCTTCGTCACGACAGGCTTTTGGCCAGCGATCTTGGTCAGGTCCGACACCGCGTGTTCGATAACCTTCTTATCGGACACGGCTTCCGAGACACCCATGTTCAGGGTGATCTTGGTGATGCGCGGCACTTCCATGACGCTCTTGTAGCCAAACTTGGCCTGCAGGTCGCCAGCGACCTTGCTCTTGTAGAAATCTTGCAAACGAGACATGTCTATCGCCCCTTACGCCTTGGCGCCGACAACGGCACCATTGGAACGGAACACGCGGACCTTGCGACCTTCGACTTCTTGAACGCCCACGCGGTCGCCACGACCGGTTGCGGGGTTGAAGAGCGCCACATTCGAGATGTGGATCGGCATGGTCTTTTCGACAATCCCGCCCGGGTTGTTAGCCATCGGGTTGGCTTTCACGTGCTTCTTGGCGATGTTGACGCCTTCGACCAGAACGTGGTCGGCATCAACACGAGCCAGCACGGTACCGCGACGCTTCTTGTCGCGGCCGGTCAGGACGATGACTTCGTCGCCTTTACGAATGTTGTTCATCGTAGGGCTCCTTACAGCACTTCCGGGGCCAACGACACGATCTTCATGAACTTCTCGGTACGCAGTTCACGCGTAACGGGTCCGAAGATGCGGGTGCCGATGGGCTCCAGCTTGGCGTTGAGCAACACGGCGGCATTGCCACCGAAACGAATCAGCGAACCGTCTTTACGGCGCACGCCCTTGGCGGTACGAACCACCACGGCATTGTAAATTTCGCCTTTCTTGACGCGTCCGCGCGGAGCCGCATCTTTGACGCTCACCTTGATGATGTCGCCGATACCGGCATAACGGCGCTTGGAGCCACCGAGCACCTTAATGCACATGACATGACGCGCACCAGTGTTATCGGCCACGTCCAGCGTGGTCTGCATTTGGATCATGATTTTTCCTGTTCCAACTTAACTGGAAATACGGTTTTCCCAATAAGGGAACACTGCAATTCCTGCCAGTTTTGGTCCCGTCAGGTCTGCCGCCCTGCTTTATGTGTTGTAGCGCTAGAGCTTTCGCCCTATCTCTGCAACTGGTTGGCAACGCAACGACCCTGGGTTGAAATCCTGCGGGTATTCCCCCAACACGCCGACTAGTCTTCGAAACAACTTTCGGTTAACTGGATCGACAATCTGGGAAAGCTGATCATTCTAGCGTGGTTAAATTTTGAGCGCAAGCACTTTGTTGGAATGACGCACAAAACACCACGCCCCCTCTATGAGGGGAATGGTTTGCGGGCCATCCGCCCCTTATTTGTGGCGGTAAAAGCCCTTCTCCCAGGCATCGTGGTTGGCCTTGCCGCGCCGGATTTCGTCCGTGAACGGGGCCGCCCTGAGCACCAGGCGATTCAGCCATTTTACCGGAACCCGGCACGGGCGTTCAAAGTCTACGAACAACACGGCCCGCAAGCCGTCCGTATCGTTGTGCACCTGGTGCGGATACAGGTCGTCGAACACCACGGCGCGGCCTTCCCGCCAGCTGTAGCGTTCGCCCCCGACCTCGATCCAGCACCGGTCGGCCGGCTCGGGGACGACCAGCCCCAGGTGCAGGCGCAGGACGCCGTTGTACGGGCCGGTGTGCAGCGGGATCCGCTTACCGGGCTCAAGGATGGAGAAGAAGGCGCTGCGGATGCCCGGGATCCCTTCAAGCGCCCGAGCCGTGGCCGGGCAACTGGCCAGGTTGCGTTCGGAACGCAGCCCGTAGCCCATGAAGAGGAACGTCTTCCATTGATCGTCGGACGTGATCATGCCCACATCGGGGGAGATCTCGTGGAAGGCCGGCAACTGCTGCCGTTGCGCCAGCAGCCCCGTCAGTTCGGCGCGGATGGCAGGCGTTTGGGCCTCCAGTGCGGCGATCCAGGGGAACTGGCTGTTTTGGAAGATGGGGCGGTCGCCCACCAGCGACGCCCGGGCGATCCGGTGGCGCAGCCAATCGATGAAGCGGAACAACACGCGGGAATAGAGGCTGGACTTGCCAGCGGGACGCGCGTCGACGGGTTGCACGATGGGTTCGGTGATAGTCGGCCAAAGAGCCCCATTGTGGCCATGCGCGCAAGGGCTGGCAAGAAGGAACGCAGCGCCTCGGATTGGCTCCAGGTTCGCGCGCGGGAGTGGCCCTCCCTGGGGCGGACAAGCTGGTTTAGACTGGCGCGGGCGACAGCGGTCGCACTCCACTCCTATTTCGCAAGGAACGACAGGCATGTATGAACAGTTGGCGCTGTATATCGACGGCGAATTCATCTCCGGCGAGGGTAGGCGCACCCAGGACGTCATCAACCCGGCCACGCTGGAAGTGCTTGGCCAGTTGCCGCACGCCACCGAAGCGGATCTGGACCGCGCACTAGCCGCCGCCCAGCGCGCCTTCGAGTCCTGGAAGAAGTCTTCGCCCATGGACCGCTCCGCCATCCTGCGCAAGGTCGCCACGCTGTCGCGCGAGCGCGCCAAGGAAATCGGCCGCAACATGACGCTGGACCAGGGCAAGCCGCTGGCCGAAGCCGTGGGTGAAGTCACCTCCTGCGCCGAGCACGCCGATTGGCACGCAGAGGAATGCCGCCGGATCTACGGCCGCGTCGTACCGCCCCGCAATCCGGACGTGCGCCAGTTCGTCGTGCGCGAGCCCATCGGCGTGTGCGCCGCGTTCACGCCCTGGAACTTCCCGTACAACCAGGCCATCCGCAAGATCGCCGCCGCGCTCGGCGCCGGTTGCACGGTGGTGCTGAAAGGCCCGGAAGATTCACCCAGCGCCGTCATGGCGATAGCCCGCATGTTCCACGACGCCGGCCTGCCCAAGGGCTGCCTGAACATCGTCTGGGGCGAGCCCGCCAAGATCTCCGACTACCTGATCCGTTCGCCGATCGTGCGCAAAGTCTCGTTCACCGGTTCCGTGCCGGTGGGCAAGCAGCTGGCCGCGCTGGCCGGCGCGCACATGAAACGCGTCACGATGGAGTTGGGCGGCCATTCGCCCGTGCTCGTGTTTGACGACGCGGACGTCGAACGCGCCGCCGAGATGCTGGCCAGGTTCAAAGTCCGCAATGCCGGCCAAGTTTGCGTGTCGCCCACCCGCTTCTACGTGCAGGAAGGCGCCTACGAACAATTCCTGGCGCGCTTCTCGGACGTGTTGAAGAACATCAAGGTCGGCGACGGCCTGGAAGCCGGCACCGATATGGGCCCGCTGGCCCATGAACGCCGCGTGCCCGCCATGAGCGCCTTCATCGACGACGCCAAGAAGCACGGCGGCAAGGTCGTGGTCGGCGGCGGCCCGCTGGACCGCAAGGGATTCTTCTTTGCCCCCACGGTCGTGACGGATCTGCCTGACGATTCCATGCTGATGACCGAAGAACCCTTCGGCCCCGTCGCGCCCGTCGTCCGCTTCAAGGACACCGACGAAGTGCTGCGCCGCGCCAACAGCCTGCCCTTCGGGCTGTCGTCCTACGTGTTCACGAACTCGCTGAAGACGGCCACGAAGGTCTCGAACGGCCTGGAAGCCGGCATGGTCAACATCAACCACTTCGGCAGCGCGCTGGCCGAAACGCCGTTCGGCGGCATCAAGGACAGCGGCATCGGCAGCGAAGGCGGCCTGGAGACGTTCGACGGGTACCTTGTCACGAAGTTCATCACGCACATCTGACCGCTCGCCCGCCACACGGAAAAAGCCCCCTCGGGGGCTTTTTTTCGTCTTCGATGGCGGGATTCAGCCCCGCGCGGCCTCGACCTGCAGGCCCGCCGCCTTCCACTCCGGGAATCCGGCGTCCAGCCGGCGCGCCGGCACGCCATGCGCGCGCAGGGCGGCCACGGCGTCGGTGGACAGCACGCAATACGGCCCGCGGCAATAGGCGACGATGTCGGTGCCCGCGGGTAGGTCGGCCAGCCGGCGTTCCAGGTCTTCGGTCGGGATGTTGATGGCGCCGGGCAAGTGGCCCTGCGCAAACTCGTCGGGCGGACGCACGTCCAGCAGCACGACGCTGCCGCTGTCCAGCATGCCCAGCAATTCCTCGATGGAAACGCCATCCAGGCGGTCGCGCTGATGGATGCTGTCTGCAATAACGTCGCGGATCTCGGCATGCTGATGTTCGGCATAGCCGCGCAGCGCAGCCAGAAGCGGCGCAATCGGCCCCGCCCCCAACCGGTAAAGCACCCGCTTGCCGTCCCGCCGGGTCTGCACGAAACCGGCGCGGCGCAGGTGCTGCAGATGCTGGGAGGTATTGGCAACCGACAGCCCCGAGAGCTCCGCTAGGCGCTCGACCGCGCGTTCGCCCTGTGCGATGTGTTCAAGCAGGGCCAGGCGATGGGCCTGCCCCAGGGTCTTGGAGATCTCGGCAAGCGCATCGAAGCGCTGGGAAGGTTGCGGGCTGTCTGGCGAATTCATTGACAGGACAATAGCATCACTCTAACATTCAATCAATAAATTGAATGACATAACCAGGATACCCGCCGATGACCCCAGCAGTAATTGAATTCATCCACCGCGCCGTGCTGATCGGCGTGGGCGCCACGCTGGTGATGGACCTGTGGGCGCTTTTCATCAAACGCTGCTTCGGCGCCCCTTCCTTGAACTTCGCGATGGTGGGCCGGTGGATCGGCCATCTGCCCCGCGGCCGCTTCCTGCACGAGAACATCGCCCGGTCGGCGCCCGTGCGCGGCGAAGCGTTGCTGGGGTGGGGTGTGCATTACGCGATCGGCATTGTCTTCGCGGCGATGCTGCTGGCCGTCGTGGGCATGCCTTGGACGCTGCGCCCCACGCTGGCGCCCGCCCTGCTCTTCGGTGTCTTGAGCGTCGCCGCACCGTTCTTCATCCTGCAACCCGGTATGGGCGCCGGCATCGCGGCCAGCAAGACGCCGCGCCCCAACACCGCGCGCCTGCGCAGCCTGATGGCGCATGCCGTGTTCGGCGTCGGCCTGTACGTGGCGACGTGGGCCTTGACGCATTTCTACGGCGGCTGACGCCCCCAGCCAGCCCCCCGCTCCTCCTACGAACTCGCCCGCAGGTCCCGCGGCGTCATGCCGAAGCGCCGTTTAAACAGGCGGCTGAAATGCGAAGGATGCGAAAACCCCACCTGATAGGCCAGTTCGGCGATGCTGCGATGGCGGTGCTGCGGACTTAGCAGCAGTTCGCGGCACTTGTCCAGCCGCTGATCGAAAAGGAAGGACTCGGCCGACAAGCCGCCCGCGCGCAGGATGCGGTGCAGGTACGCGACAGACACGCCGCACCCTTGCGCCACGGCCTGCGGCGACAACGCCGGGTCGGCCAGATGCTGCCGGATGTAGGCCAGCACGCGCTGCCGGTGCGCGACCGTGACGCTGCTATCGGATTCCGACGCATGCCCCTGCCCCGACTGCACCAGGAACAGGACGATCAGGTCGATCAGGCGTTCGCCAAGTTCGGTCACCTCGGTGTCGGACCAGCCGTCCATGCCCTTGAACAGGTGCTCCATGTAGCTGGCCAGCATTGCGCCACGCGGCGAACCGTCGTCGACGCGCAGCTTGTAGAAAGCGCCGATGCGGGAGTCCCGCTGCGACAGGGCGCTGCGCGGAAAGGACACGCTCAGGCTGCGGTAGCCCGACGCACCCAGCGCCGTCGCCTGATAAGGCAGGCTCTGGTTCATCAGGTATACGCAGCCGGGCTCGACCTGGAACTCGCGGCCCTGCTGCCGCACGGCCAGCGGACCCGCCAGCGGCAGCCCGAAGGTGTAGAACTCCTGGTCCAGGCGCGACACATTGCCCGCCGTGCGCTCCAGCTTTTGCCCCTGGTAGTGCAGATCGTTGAACTGCAGGCTGGCGCGGCGCGCGTAGCGCACATGCCCGGCGAAATGGCTGGGCATGCCGCCGTGCACCTCGAACGGGCCGAAAGCGTCCGACAGCGCCGCGCGCCATTGCTCACGCCGGTCAGCGCCGGCGCTGGCCGAAATGGCGAATTCCGTATCGGGCATGGCGCGGTCTCCTGTACGCGGCGGGAAGCGCAATTTGATCTTGCGTCTACAACTTCTTGACTCACCCTGCTCTGGGGTGCGCGGCGCATTGTGGATGCGTTTGGCGCAAGTCTATAGTCAGCCCGATAAGCACACAACCTGGACAACCCGGGAGGAGACTCATGGCAAACGCGCCCGCAACGGCCGCCCGCCACACGCCGGCTTCGCGCTATCTGCGCTGCGAAGGCCGCGAGCTGCACCTGACCGAATGGGGCGAGCCCGACGCGCCCCCCGTCGTCATGTGGCACGGCCTGGCCCGCACCGGGCGCGACTTCGACGAACTGGCGAAGGCGCTGGCCGACGACTACCGCGTCATCTGCCCCGATACGATCGGCCGCGGCCTGTCGCAATGGAGTCCCGATCCGGTCGCCGAATACCGACTGGACTTCTACGCGCGCCTGGCCCTCGCCCTGGCCGACGGTTTGTCGCTTTCCCACATGCGTTGGGTGGGCACGTCGATGGGCGGCGCCACCGGCATGCACGCCGCGGCCACGACGCTGCGCGGGCGGATCTCGCACCTGGTCGTCAATGACATCGGGCCCGAGCTGCCGCAGCCGGCCATCGACCGCATCCTGGCTTATGCGGGCAACCCGCCCGCGTTCGATACGGTCACCGAACTGGAGGCCTGGCTTCGCGTCGCCTACAAGCCGTATGGCTGGCAGAGTGACGAGCAATGGCGCCGGATGGCCGAGACCTCGGTGCGCCGGCTGCCCGACGGCCGCGTCACGGCGCATTACGATCCGGCGATCGTCGGGCAGTTCAGCCATCACCCCGGCGACTATGACCGCTGGAGCGGCTACGACTCGCTGCGCATGCCGGTGCTGCTGCTGCGCGGCGCCCAGTCCGATCTGCTGCTGCCCGAGGTCGCCGACGCGATGACGCGGCGCGGACCGTGCGCGCAACGCATCGACTTCCCCGATTGCGGGCACGCTCCCGCCTTGAACGTGGCGCCGCAGATCGACGCCATCCGCCGGTTCCTGGCCACGCCGCCCCCCTGCATGACCACACGGCGGCCGCGCGCGCCCGCTGATAACAGGAGACATCCATGAATCGCATTCTGCTCGCCGCGCTGGCGGCCCTTTGCATGAATTCGGCGGTAGCCGCAAAAGACGTCGTCGTCGCCCACGTCTACGACAAGACGGGCCCGCTGGAGGCCTACGCCAAACAGACGCAGAACGGGCTGATGCTGGGCCTGGAGTACGCCACGCAGGGCACCATGACGGTGGCCGGCCGGAAGATCCGCGTGATTGAAAAGGACAACCAGGGCAAGCCCGACGTGGCCCGCGCGCAGTTGGCGTCCGCGTATGCCGATGACAATGCCGATATCGCCGTCGGCCCCACCTCGTCGGGCGTTGCGCTGGCCATGCTGCCGATCGCCGAAGAGTACGAGAAGATCCTGCTGGTGGAGCCCGCCGTGGCGGATTCCATCACAGGTGAAAAGTGGAACAAGTACATCTTCCGCACCGGCCGCAACTCGTCGCAGGATGCGATCGCCAACGCGGTGGCCTTCGACCAGGCCGGCACCTCCATCGCCATGCTGGCGCAGGACTATGCCTTTGGCCGCGACGGTGTGAAGGCCTTCAAGGGCGCGCTGAAGAACGCCAAGATCGTGCACGAGGAATACCTGCCCGCCAACGCCACCGACTTCACCGCGGGCGCACAGCGCCTGTTCGATGCGCTGAAAGACAAGCCGGGCCGCAAGATCATCTTTATCTTGTGGGCGGGTGCGGGCAACCCGTTCAAGATTGCCGATCTGGACCCCAAGCGCTTCGGCATCGAGATCGCCACGGGCGGCAACACGCTTGCCGCGATGACGCCGTTGAAGTCGTTGGCGGGCATGGAAGGCGCCACGTATTACTACTACGGCATCCCCAAGAATCCGATCAATGATTGGCTCGTTGCCGAACACCAGAAGCGCTACGGCCAGCCGCCGGACTTCTTCACGGCGGGCGGCATGTCATCCGGCATCGCCATCGTGGCGGCGTTGAACAAGACCGCTGGCGATTCGGATACGGACAAGCTGATCAAGGCCATGGAAGGCATGAGCTTCGACACGCCCAAGGGCAAGATGACGTTCCGGCCGGAAGACCACCAGGCCATGCAATCCATGTACCACTTCCGCATCAAGAACGATCCCTCGGTGCCGTGGGCGGTGCAGGACCTGGTCAAGGAAATCACGCCTGACCAGATGGCTGTGCCGATCCAGAACAAACGCTGAAAGCAAGCCGCTGCAATGTTGGAAACTGAATCGCTCACGATCCGTTTCGGCGGGCACGTGGCCGTCAATGATGTCAGCTGCCGTTATGCGCCTGGCACGCTGACGGCCATCGTCGGCCCGAACGGCGCGGGCAAGACCACTTACTTCAATCTGATCTCCGGCCAGTTGCGCGCAAGCGCCGGGTCGGTGCGGCTGAATGGCCGAGACCTGACCCCGCTGTCGGCCCCCGCGCGCATGCACGCCGGCCTGGGCCGCGCGTTCCAGCTGACGCAATTGTTCCCGCGCCTGTCGGCACGCCGCGACCACGCCGCCGCGGACCTGCCGCATGGCGACCAGCGCAAGCTGGAAATCGCGATGCTGATCGCGCTGGAACCGCAGGTCTTCATGTTCGATGAACCGACCGCCGGCATGAGCGTGGACGATGTGCCCGTGGTGCTGGAGCTGATTCGCGAAATCAAGAACGACCCATCCAAAACGATCCTGCTGGTGGAGCACAAGATGGATGTGGTGCGCGAACTGGCCGACCGGATCGTCGTACTGCACAACGGGCAGCTGATGGCAGACGGCGATCCCGCCACCGTCATCGCATCCCCCATCGTGCAGCAAGCGTATCTGGGCATGAGCCCGACGGAGCCCAAGGCATGACCGTCCCGCTGCTTGAACTCAAGGCCGTGCACACGCATATCGGTGCGTATCACATCCTGCACGGCGTGGACCTGTCGGTGCCGCCCGCCGCGGTGACGATACTGCTGGGCCGCAACGGCGCGGGCAAGACGACGACGCTGCGCACCATCATGGGCTTGTGGCGGGCCTCGCAAGGCCGGGTGACGTTTGACGGCACGCCCATCGGCGGACCCGGCACACGCAAATCGCCGCCCGACATGGCGCGCATGGGCATGGCCTATGTGCCCGAGAACATGGGCATCTTTGCGGACTTGTCGGTGAAGGAAAACATCTTGCTCGCCGCGCGGCAGGCGCGCAGCGCAGACCAGCTGGACACCCGGCGGCTGGAATGGATCTTCGGTTTCTTCCCCGCCCTGAAGAAGTTCTGGCTGCATCCGGCAGGCAAGCTGTCCGGCGGACAGAAGCAGATGCTGGCAGTAGCCCGCGCCATCATCGAGCCACGCCGGCTGCTGCTGATCGACGAGCCCAGCAAGGGACTGGCGCCTGCCATCGTGCAGAACATGATCGACGCCTTCCTCGAACTCAAGGAAGCGTCCACCACCATCCTGCTGGTCGAGCAGAACTTCAACTTCGCGCAGCGGGTCGGCGACCATGTCGCGATCATGGACAACGGCCGCATCGTGCACGCCGGCAGCATGCGCGAGCTTGCGCAAGACGAAGCACTACAGACACGCCTGCTTGGCCTGTCATTGGGAAGCCATCAATGAGCACCCTGGATATCGATACTCCACTGCCACGCACGCGCGCGGACCTGCGCCCCGTGCTGCTGGTCGCGGCGTTGGCCGCCATTGCGCTGCCACTGGTGGGTTCCTTTTCGACCTGGGTCACGCTGACGCTCGCGGGCCTGGCGATGGGCATGATCATCTTCATCGTGGCCTCGGGCATGACGCTGGTGTTCGGCCTGATGGACGTCCTGAATTTCGGGCACGGCCTCTTCATCGCCATCGGCGCCTATATGGCGGCGACAGTGCTTGGCGGCATGGCCGACTGGACCCAGACAGGCAGCCTGTGGATGAACCTGGCCGCGGTGCTGCCCGCCATGATCGTGGGCATGCTGGTGGCGGGCGCCGTCGGCTTGGCGTTCGAACGCGTGATCGTGCGGCCTGTGTATGGGCAGCACCTGAAGCAGATCCTGATCACCATGGGCGGCATGATCATCGGCGAAGAGATCATCAAGATGATCTGGGGTCCGCAGACGCTGTCTCTGCCGCTGCCTGAAGCGCTGCGCGGCGCATTTCTGCTGGGCGACGCGGCGATCGAGAAGTTCCGTATCGTGGCGCTGACCGTAGGCGTCCTGGTGCTGGGCGGCATGCTGTGGCTGCTGAATCGCACCAAGCTGGGCCTGCTGATCCGCGCCGGCGTGGAAGACCGCGAGATGGTGGAAAGCCTGGGCTATCGCATCCGGCACCTGTTTGTGGGCGTGTTCGTCGCCGGATCGATGCTCGCCGGGCTGGGCGGCGTGCTGTGGGGCATGTACCAGCAGTCGGTGGTGCCGCAACTGGGCGCGCAGGTGAACGTGCTGATCTTCATCGTGATCATGATCGGCGGCCTGGGCTCGACCGTGGGCTGCCTGATCGGCGCGCTGCTGGTGGGGCTGATGGCCAACTACACCGGCTTCCTCGTGCCCAAGGCCGCCCTGTTCTCGAATATCGCGCTGATGGTCGCCATTCTGTTGTGGCGGCCGCAAGGCGTGTATCCGGTCACGAATCGATAGGAACCGCCGACATGTCTTTCCGCCTGCTCTCCGGCGATCCGCCGCGCAGCCTCCCCCTGACGCTGGCACTGGTCGCGGTCGTCGCCCTGCTTGCCATGGCGCCCTTCCTCTTTCCGGGTCCCAAATCGCTGGCGGTGGCCGCCAAGATATTGGTGTTCGTGATCCTGGTCGCCAGTTATGACCTGCTGCTGGGCTACACGGGCATCGTCAGCTTCGCGCACACCATGTTCTTCGGCATCGGCGCCTACGGCGTGGCGATCGCCAGCATCCGGATGGAACCTGGCTGGACCGCCGTGTTCGCCGGCGTTGGCGGGGCACTGGCGGTGTCGCTGGCCTTCGCCCTGCTGATCGGCCTGGCCAGCCTGCGCGTGCGTGCCATCTTCTACGCAATGATCACATTGGCGGTTGCGGCCGCCTTCCAGACGCTGGTGTCGCAGCTATCGGACCTGACGGGTGGCGAAGACGGTTTGAATTTCAAAGTACCCCAGATGCTGCGGCCCGCGTTCCGGCCATTGTCCGAACCGCTATTCGGCGTCACGGTCGACGGCCGCATCATCACCTACTACTTGATCACCGCGGTCTGCGCCGTGCTGTTCCTGATGTTGCTGCGCATCGTGAATTCCCCGTTCGGCCGCGTATTGCAAGCGATCCGCGAGAACCCCTTCCGCGCCGAGGCGATCGGCTACCGCACCGTGCTGTACCGCAGCCTGTCCAACCTGCTGGCGGCGGGGTTCGCCACGCTGGCCGGCGCAATGTATGCGCTTTGGCTGCGCTACAACGGCCCGGACACGTCCCTGTCGTTCGAGATCATGCTGAACATCCTGCTGATGCTCGTGATCGGCGGCATGGGGACCATGTACGGCGCGGTAGTGGGCGCGAGCCTCTTCGTGTTCGCACAGAGCTATCTGCAAGACGGCCTGCAGGTGATCCACGACGCCGTGTCGGGCATCGCGCCGCTGTCCCTGCTGTTCGAGCCGGACCGCTGGCTGCTGTGGCTGGGGATTCTGTTCGTGGTGTCGGTCTACTACTTCCCGACCGGCATTGCGGGACGGCTGCGGGAACTGGCGCGGCGGCGCTGACGGCGTAAAAAGGGGGCACGGGATGAGGCACGCGCGGCCGCGCCGCGCATGCCTCGCACCGCCTTATTTCACCTTTCTGCTCAAGCGATCCAGGTCGTTGCTAAGCTGATTGACCTGACGTTCCAGCGCGGAAATCTGCCGCTCGTTTGCACTGTTGCTGCTGCTGTTGCGGCTGCTGTCGCTTTGGTTGCGCTCAAGCAAGTCGATCTTCCTGCCCTGTTCGTCCACTTTGCGTTCCAGCGCGCGGTTCTGGTTCCGGAGTTCGTCCAGCGCGCGAGCCTGATCCCTGACCTGGTCCAACGCCTTCTCCAACTCCCGGACTTCGATTCCTGCGCGCGCCCGGCTGTTGCTGCCGACGACCAGGACGCTGTCATGGTACGGCCGGGGGACCTCCACGTCCTTGAAGTTGATATTCTGAGCACCGGCCGAAGGCGAATATGCCGTCCATGCCAGCACCATGAAACCCCCAACGCCCAACCTGCCCGCGGACTTGATCATTGACGCGACTCCTGTGTCCAAAACTGCCAGCGCGTGCGTGCGCTGCTGGATTTATATCAGGAACCGGAAGGCCCGCCGCACCGTCCACGCCAAACGTTGCTACGCCGCGTTTCAACGGCCGCAAACGGCGCGAAGGCCTCGTTATTTGCCGCTGTTTCGCAAGATATCGGCCTCGCGCCGCATGCGGTCAACGCGCCGCTGCATCTCATCGACCTGGCCGTGGCCAAGCTGCGATCCGCCGGGCGTTGGTGCCAAAGGCCTCATCGTCGAACCAGTGTTCAGCGGCAACATCGCCGGCGGCGCCGTGGCGGCGTCCACGGGTTTCTGGTTGAGCAGCCGCTCAAGCAGCCGCAGTTGATCGCGCTGCCCTTGCAGCGCCTGCTCTTGCGACGCCAAGGCTTGCTCGCCTTCGTCGTCGGAGCCGAAAATGGCCGCGTGGTCGCGCGATCCGGGAGGAAGCTTGACGCGCGGCTCCGGCCCAGCATTCAGGACATTCTTGCCCGCGCGCGAATCATCAACGGGCGAGGCCGCCGTGACTTCCGCGCCGGAATCGATGCCTTGCGCGCCGGCGGCCGCTGTCGCGCATAGCGCGACGCCAAGCATGCCGGCCTTGATGGTCCTGCGCATGATGTCCGTTACCTGCATGGGCATGGATCTCCAGGGCAAAAAAAAACGGCAAGGGGGTTAGCCCTTGCCGTTTTATATCAGAACGGCGAACCGTTCCGATGACGACTTAGATGATACGCGCGGCTTCAACCAGACGCACCACACGCCACGACTTCGAGCGCGAGATGGGACGGCCTTCAGCGATTTCAACCGTATCGCCTTCGTTGAATTGGTTCGATTCGTCGTGTGCCTTGTACTTCGCGGAGCGCACGATGATCTTGCCGAAGATGGGGTGCTTGACGCGGCGCTCGACGAGCACAACGACAGTCTTGTCCATCTTGTTGCTGACGACCTTGCCAACCAGCGTACGCTGGCGCTTGGCCACTTGGGTGTTTTGAGTTTCGCTCATGTTTATTTCCCTGCCTTCTCGGTCAGCAAGGTACGAACGCGCGCAATGTCGCGACGCACGTTGCGCAGCTGGCTGGTGTTGGCCAGTTGCTGCGTGGCCTTCTGCATACGCAGACCGAATTGTGCCTTCAGCAGGCTTTCGAGCTCTTTGCCGAGCTCGGCGGCGTCTTTCGAACGGAGTTCGCTAGCTTTCATGTTAGTACTCCTTAAGCACCGATATGACGCGCGACGAACGTGGTCGAAATCGGCAGCTTGGCAGCGGCCAGGCGGAAAGCTTCACGCGCGATCTCTTCGCTCACACCTTCCATTTCGTAGAGCACTTTGCCGGGCTGAATTTCAGCGACCCAGTACTCAGGATTGCCCTTACCGTTACCCATACGGACTTCGGCGGGCTTTTGCGAGATGGGCTTATCCGGGAAAATGCGAATCCAGATACGGCCGCCACGCTTGATGTGACGATTGATAGCACGACGAGCGGCTTCGATCTGGCGAGCGGTCAGACGGCCACGGCCGGTGGCCTTCAGACCGAATTCGCCGAACGACACGTGGGTACCACGAGTCGCCAGACCGGTGTTGCGGCCCTTCTGCTCTTTGCGATACTTTCTGCGAGAGGGTTGCAGCATGGTTATTCTCCTTCAGGCGCCGGAGCAGCGTCCGCCTTGCGGGGACCACCACGACCACGACCACCCGGACGACCGGTGCGAGCACCGTCCGGACGATCACCACGCGGAGCGCGGCGCGGACGACGTTCTTCTTCGCGCGGGGCAGCGGTTTCCGGCGGCAATTCGCCGTTAGCCAGCATGTCGCCCTTGTAGACCCAGACCTTGATGCCGATCACGCCATACGTGGTGTGGGCTTCGGAGGTGCCGTAGTCGATGTTGGCCTTGAGGGTGTGCAGCGGCACACGGCCTTCGCGATACCACTCGGTGCGGGCAATTTCGATACCGTTCAGACGGCCGGCGCTCATGATCTTGATGCCTTGGGCACCCAGACGCATTGCGTTCTGCATCGCGCGCTTCATTGCGCGACGGAACATGATGCGCTTCTCGAGCTGTTGCGAGATCGAGTCGGCGATCAGTTGAGCATCGGTTTCCGGCTTGCGGATTTCTTCGATGTTGACGTGCACAGGCACGCCCATCAGACGCTGCAGATCAGCCTTCAGGCTTTCGATGTCTTCGCCGCGCTTGCCGATCACCACGCCCGGACGAGCCGAGTAGACGGTGATGCGGGCATTCTTGGCCGGACGCTCGATGATCACGCGACCAACGGAGGCGCTCTTGAGCTTCTTCTTCAGGTACTCGCGAACGCGAATGTCTTCGGCAAGCATCGTGCCGAAGGCCTTGTCGTCGGCGAACCAACGCGAGGACCAATTACGGGTGACCGCGAGACGGAACCCAGTGGGGTGAATTTTCTGACCCATCGTGACTCCTTAAGCTCCGACCTTGACCGTGATATGGCAGGTCTGCTTCTCGATACGGTTGCCGCGGCCCTTGGCGCGAGCGGAGAAGCGCTTCATCGACTGAGCCTTGTCCACAAAAATCGTGGTGACTTTCAGTTCGTCGATATCGGCGCCGTCGTTGTGCTCGGCGTTGGCGATGGCGGACTCGACAGCCTTCTTCAGGATGACGGCAGCCTTCTTCGGCGAGAAGGTGAGGATCTCCAGCGCACGGCCGACCTTCTGACCACGGATCAAGTCCGCAACCAGACGGGTCTTCTGTGCCGAGATATGCACCCCACGGATAATGGCAGTAGTTTCCATCGCTTACCTCTTCGCCTTCTTGTCCGCAGCGTGGCCCTTGAACGTACGGGTCAGCGCGAACTCGCCCAGCTTGTGACCGACCATGTTCTCGTTGATGTACACGGGGACATGCTGCTTGCCGTTGTGCACAGCGATCGTCAGACCGATGAACTCGGGCAGGATCGTGGAACGACGCGACCAGGTCTTGATCGGCTTCTTGTCTTTGCCCGCGACGGCCGTGTCCACCTTTTTGATCAGGTGAGCATCGACAAACGGGCCTTTCTTGATCGAACGTGACATAGTGTTCGCCTCTTACTTGCGCTTGCGCCGTTGGACGATCATATTGTTCGTCCGCTTGTTGCGACGGGTCTTGAAACCCTTCGCCGGAGTGCCCCACGGGCTGACCGGTTCGCGTGCTTCACCGGTACGGCCTTCACCGCCACCGTGCGGGTGATCCACCGGGTTCATGGCAACGCCACGGACCGTCGGGCGGATACCACGCCAACGCATTGCACCGGCCTTGCCGATTTGGCGCAGGCTGTGTTCTTCGTTACCGACTTCACCAATGGTGGCGCGGCATTCGATGTGCACACGGCGGACTTCACCCGAGCGCAGACGAACCTGAGCGTAGATGCCTTCGCGAGCCAGCAGGACGGCGGAAGCGCCAGCCGAGCGGACCATCTGAGCACCCTTGCCAGGCAGCATTTCGACGCAGTGAATCGTCGTACCCACCGGGATGTTGCGGATCGGCAGGGTGTTGCCGGCGCGGATCGGGGCTTCGATGCCCGACAGCACAGTGGCACCCACTTCCAGACCACGCGGAGCGATGATGTAACGACGTTCGCCGTCGGCGTAGCACAGCAGAGCAATGTGCGCCGTACGGTTGGGGTCATATTCCAGACGCTCAACCTTCGCCGGGATACCGTCCTTGTCACGACGGAAGTCGACCAAGCGGTAGTGTTGCTTGTGACCGCCGCCACGATGGCGGATCGTGATGTGACCGTTGTTGTTACGGCCAGAACCACGGGTCTTCTTTTCCAGCAGCGGCGCGTAGGGCTCACCCTTGTGCAGGTTGGGGCTAACAACCTTCACCATGCCACGGCGGCCGGCCGAAGTCGGCTTAACTTTTACGAGGGCCATTTACTTCACCTCCGCAAAGTCGATTTCCTGGCCGTCCTTGAGCGACACGTAAGCCTTGCGCTCATTACGGCGACGGCCAACGAATCGGCCAAAGCGCTTGACTTTGCCCTTACGGTTGAGGACCTGCACGGACTCGACCTGCACCTTGAAGAGCAGTTCGACGGCAGCCTTGATTTCCGGCTTGGTAGCGTCAGCCACGACACGGAAAGCGACTTGCTGATTCTTCTCAGCGACGAACGTGGCCTTTTCGGTCACGATCGGAGCCAGAATGACTTGCATCAAGCGTTCAGCGTTCATCCCAGCATCTCCTCGAGTTGAGCGATGGCCGGCTTGGTGATCAGCACTTTCTTGTAGTGGACCAGCGACAACGGATCGGCATAACGGGGCTCGACAACAGCAACATGCGGCAGGTTGCGGGTGGCGAGGTAAACATTCTCATCAACGCTGTCGGTGATGATCAGGACCGAGTCCAGGCCCAGGCTCTTCAGCTTTGCGGCTGCGTCCTTGGTCTTGGGCGATTCCAGATCGAACGATTCGACAACAGCGATGCGGTCTTCGCGAGCCAGTTGCGACAGAATCGAACGGATCCCGGCGCGGTACATCTTCTTGTTGACCTTCTGGCTGAAGTTCTCTTCGGGCGAGTTCGGGAAAATCCGACCACCGCCACGCCACAACGGCGACGAAGTCATACCGGCGCGTGCGCGGCCGGTACCCTTCTGGCGCCAGGGCTTCTTGGTCGAGTGCTTAACTTCGGCACGATCCTTCTGAGCGCGGTTGCCGGCACGGGCATTGGCTTGGAAAGCCACCACGATCTGATGAATCAGCGCTTCGTTGAAGTCACGGCCGAAGATCGTATCGGGCGCGCTGAACGTAGCAGCGGCCTGACCTTGGTCGTTCAGGAGCTTGAGATCCATTTACTTACGCTCCCTTCTTGGCCGGGGCCTTGATGGCCGGGCGCACGACGATGTCGGCGCCAGCGTGGCCGGGGACAGCGCCCTTGACCAGCAGCAGGCCGCGCTCAACGTCAACGCGAACGACGTCGAGGTTTTGAACGGTGCGGGTGACATCACCCAGGTGACCAGCCATGCGCTTACCCGGGAAAATGCGGCCCGGATCTTGTGCTTGGCCAATCGAGCCGGGAACGCGGTGCGAACGGGAGTTACCGTGCGAAGCGCGTTGCGAACCGAAGTGGTGACGCTTGATGGTACCGGCGAAGCCTTTACCAATGGTCGTGCCCGTCACGTCGACCTGTTGGCCGGCTTCGAACACGGATTCCACGGCGATCACGGAACCGGCTGCAAATTCAGCAGCGCGAGCGGGATCAAGGCGGAATTCTTTGAGGATGCTACCGGCTTCAACGCCGGCTTTGGCGTAGTGGCCCGTTTGCGGCTGAACCACACGCGAGGCACGACGAGTGCCATAAGTCACTTGGATCGCGGCGTAGCCGTCGGTTTCCTGCGACTTAACTTGGGTCACGCGGTTGTTCGACACGTCCAGCACGGTCACCGGGATGGATTCACCTTCCTCGGTAAAAATGCGGGTCATGCCGACCTTGCGACCCACCAGCCCCAGCCGGTGAGCGGCGGGCGTGGGTGTCGAATTCGACATCGTTTTCTCCATTCCCGACTGCGATTGGTCGGGGCTAATCGGGCAAAAGGTAACGGCCTTTGCCCTACGACTATGTTCAACCTGGGTCGAGGAGTAATTTGGGGGGATCAGTTGGGTTTTAGCCCATCCCGCCATCCTGTTCCCATAGTCAGTCTTGCCACAAAATGGCAAGCTTGGCATATTAGCATGTTTTTTCTCGCCAACACAAGTACTTAGCGCACTTTGCCGTAGCTTGCGCGCCACGGGCACAACGCGTGTTGGCCGTCCAGCGAGGCGGGCTTTTCAGTGAGTCCGGGAACTACCGCCTGCCGGCACCCGGACGGCAAGTGAGTGCACGCTAACGGATAGCGAACGCCCACGAAGAACGCAGGGCGCCAAAAACAAAATGGCCGCACTCCCGAAGGAATACGGCCATTTTTTTCGAGCCTACCGGCGAAGGTAGCAGGCTCGGTACGCCTTACTGCAGCGCGATTTCGACGTCGACGCCGGCCGGCAGGTCCAGACGCATCAGCGCGTCAACGGTCTTGTCGGTGGGATCAACGATGTCCATCAAGCGCTGATGGGTACGGATTTCGAACTGGTCGCGCGACGTCTTGTTGACGTGCGGCGAACGCAGGACGTCATAGCGACGGATACGCGTGGGCAGCGGCACCGGGCCGCGGACAACGGCGCCGGTACGCTTGGCGGTGTCGACGATTTCAGCGGCCGATTGATCGATCAGCTTGTAATCGAAGGCTTTCAAGCGGATACGGATCTTTTGGTTTTTCATGGCGTTTCCTAAAGAACGAGAGGCGAAGGCGGCAAAGCGCCTTCGCTGGTTGTTTGCTGCTTAAGTGATCCGAATTACTTCAGGATCTTGGCGACGACGCCGGCGCCGACGGTACGACCGCCTTCACGGATGGCGAAACGCAGGCCTTCTTCCATGGCGATCGGAGCCAACAGCTTGACCGTCATGGCCACGTTGTCGCCCGGCAGAACCATTTCCTTGTCGGCCGGCAGCTCGATCGTGCCCGTCACGTCCGTCGTGCGGAAGTAGAACTGGGGACGATAGCCTTGGAAGAACGGAGTGTGACGGCCGCCTTCTTCCTTGGACAGGATGTACACCTCGGACGTGAAGTCCGTGTGCGGGGTGATCGAGCCCGGCTTGGCCAGAACTTGGCCGCGCTGGACGTCTTCACGCTTGGTGCCGCGCAGCAGGATGCCCACGTTGTCGCCGGCTTGACCTTGGTCGAGCAGCTTGCGGAACATTTCAACGCCCGTGCAAGTCGTCTTGACCGTCGGAACCAGACCCACGATTTCGATTTCTTCGCCGACCTTGACGATGCCGCGTTCGATACGGCCAGTCACCACCGTGCCACGACCCGAGATCGAGAACACGTCTTCAACCGGCATCAGGAACGCGCCGTCAACAGCACGCTCAGGCGTCGGGATGTACGAATCCAGCGCTGCCGCCAGGTTCATGATGGCCTGTTCGCCCAGTTCGCCCTTGTCGCCTTCCAGCGCCAGCTTGGCCGAACCCTTGACGATCGGGGTGTCATCGCCCGGGAAGTCATACTTCGACAACAGTTCGCGGACTTCCATTTCCACCAGCTCGAGCAGCTCGGCGTCGTCAACCATGTCAGCCTTGTTCAGGAAGACGATGATGTACGGCACGCCAACCTGGCGGCTCAGCAGGATGTGTTCACGCGTTTGCGGCATCGGGCCGTCAGCGGCCGACACAACCAGGATCGCGCCGTCCATTTGCGCGGCGCCCGTGATCATGTTCTTCACATAGTCAGCGTGGCCCGGGCAGTCAACGTGCGCGTAGTGACGCGCTTCCGTTTCGTACTCGACGTGAGCCGTGTTGATCGTGATGCCGCGAGCCTTTTCTTCAGGAGTCGCATCGATCTGGTCGTAGCCCTTGGCTTCGCCACCGAACTTGTTCGACAGAACGGTCGTGATAGCTGCCGTCAACGTCGTTTTGCCGTGGTCAACGTGACCAATCGTACCCACGTTCACGTGCGGCTTGGTACGTTCAAACTTGCCTTTTGCCATGATCTCTATCCTTTAACTTTCAAGGAAACTTGAATCTGCCAGGCCGCCCGGATGAGCGGACCTGGCTAGGGTTATTTACTTGGCCCGAGCGGCGATGACTTCGTCAGCGACGTTCTTGGGAGCCTCGGAGTAATGCTTGAATTCCATCGTGTACGTGGCACGACCTTGCGTCAGCGAACGCAGGTTCGTGGCGTAACCGAACATCTCGGCCAGGGGCACTTCAGCCTTGATGGTCTTGCCGCCACCGACCATGTCGTCCATGCCTTGGACCATGCCGCGACGCGAGGACAGATCGCCCATCACGGTACCAGCGTAGTCTTCCGGCGTTTCGACTTCAACGGCCATCATCGGTTCCAGCAGCACGGGGCTGGCCTTGCGCAGACCTTCCTTGAATGCCATGGAGCCGGCCATCTTGAACGCGTTTTCGTTCGAGTCCACATCGTGGTACGAACCGAAGAACAGCGTGACCTTGACGTCGACGATCGGGTAGCCAGCCAACACGCCCGAAGGCAGCGTTTCCTGGATGCCCTTGTCCACCGCGGGGATGTATTCGCGAGGAACCACACCGCCCTTGATGGCGTCGACGAATTCGAAACCACCGCCAGGAGGCAACGGCTCGACCTTCAGCACCACGTGGCCGTACTGGCCGCGGCCGCCCGACTGCTTGACGAACTTGCCTTCAACTTCGTCGCAGGTCTTGCGGATGGTTTCACGGTAGGCCACTTGCGGCTTGCCGACGTTGGCTTCAACGCCGAACTCACGCTTCATGCGGTCGACCAGAATTTCCAGGTGAAGCTCGCCCATGCCGGAAATGATGGTTTGGCCGGATTCTTCGTCGCTGCGCACGCGGAACGACGGATCTTCCTGAGCCAGACGCGACAGCGCCAGACCCATCTTTTCCTGGTCAGCCTTCGACTTCGGTTCCACGGCCTGCGAAATCACGGGCTCCGGGAAAATCATGCGTTCGAGCAGGATGTGGGAGTCGATGTCGCACAGCGTTTCGCCGGTGGTCACGTCTTTCAGACCCACCACAGCGGCGATGTCGCCTGCCAACACTTCCTTGATTTCTTCGCGGTTGTTCGCGTGCATCTGCAGAATGCGGCCGATACGTTCCTTCTTGCCCTTGATGGGGTTGTAGACCGTATCGCCCGACTTCAGGACGCCCGAGTAAACGCGCACGAAGGTCAATTGACCCACGAACGGATCGCTCATCAGCTTGAATGCCAGAGCCGAGAACTTCTCGCTGTCGTCAGCCGAACGCTTGACCGGATTGCCGTCATCGTCCATGCCGTCGACCGGGGGAATGTCCACGGGCGAAGGCAGGTAGTCGATGACCGCGTCCAGCATGCGCTGCACGCCCTTGTTCTTGAAGGCGGTGCCGCACAGCATCGGCTGGATTTCGCCAGCGATGGTGCGTTGGCGGATGGCCAGGTTGATTTCTTCTTCGTCCAAGGAACCCGTTTCCAGGTACTTGTTCATCAGCTCTTCCGACGATTCGGCGGCAGCTTCAACCAGCTTTTCACGCCATTCGTTGGCTTGATCAACCAGTTCAGCCGGAATGTCGTGGTAGTCGAACTTGATGCCTTGGCTGGCTTCGTCCCAAATGATCGCCTTCATCTTGACCAGGTCGACCACGCCTTGGAACGTGTCTTCGGCACCGATCGGGATCACGATCGGCACGGGATTGGCGCGCAGGCGGTTCTTCAACTGGTCGTAGACCTTGAAGAAGTTGGCGCCGGTGCGGTCCATCTTGTTGACGAAGGCCAGACGCGGCACGCCGTACTTGTTGGCTTGGCGCCACACGGTTTCGGACTGGGGCTGAACGCCGCCCACTGCGCAGTAGACCATGCAAGCACCGTCCAGGACGCGCATGGAACGTTCCACCTCAATGGTGAAGTCCACGTGCCCCGGGGTGTCGATGATGTTGATGCGGTGTTCGGGATAGTTCTTCGCCATGCCACGCCAAAACGCCGTCGTAGCTGCCGACGTAATGGTGATGCCACGCTCTTGCTCTTGTTCCATCCAGTCCATGGTGGCTGCGCCATCATGCACTTCGCCAATCTTGTGATTGACGCCGGTGTAGAACAGGATACGTTCGGTCGTGGTGGTCTTCCCTGCATCGATGTGCGCAGAGATACCAATGTTGCGATAGCGCTCGATCGGGGTTTTGCGGGCCATGGTGGATTAGTCCTTAAATTACCAGCGGAAATGGCTGAAGGCCTTGTTGGCCTCTGCCATCTTGTGCGTGTCTTCGCGCTTCTTCATCGCGGCGCCACGACCTTCGGAGGCGTCGATCAGTTCGCCAGCAAGACGCAGATCCATCGACTTCTCGCCACGCTTCTTAGCGGCTTCACGGAGCCAACGCATAGCCAGGGCCAGGCGGCGCACGGGGCGCACTTCAACCGGCACTTGGTAGTTGGCACCGCCAACGCGGCGGCTCTTCACTTCGACGATCGGCTTGATGTTGTTGATCGCCAGGCTGAAAACTTCGATCGGCTCTTTGCCGGTCTTGGTTTGCACTTGCTCGAGGGCACCGTAAACGATGCGCTCGGCGACGGCCTTCTTGCCGTCCAGCATGACGACGTTCATGAACTTGGCGAGTTCGACGCTGCCGAACTTGGGATCGGGCAGAATCTCGCGCTTGGGTACTTCGCGACGACGGGGCATTGTTGCTTCCTTGTGTCTGTTCAGTTGAACCGTGTTTCATTACACGGCCATGGCCGTCCATTGGGACGACCCCTTACGTGCCGCGCTCCATCCCAGAAACCGGAGGGCGCGGTCGCACTTCCCTAGTGACGGACTTCCGCCACGCGGGGGTACTGCTGACTCGTTATTAAGCCTTCTTCGGGCGCTTGGCGCCGTACTTCGAGCGGGCTTGCTTACGATCCTTGACGCCTTGCAGGTCGAGGGAACCGCGCACGATGTGATAACGCACACCGGGCAAGTCCTTCACACGACCGCCACGCACCAGAACCACCGAGTGCTCTTGCAGGTTGTGGCCTTCACCGCCGATGTACGAAATGACTTCGTAACCGTTGGTCAGACGCACTTTGGCAACCTTGCGCAGAGCGGAGTTCGGCTTCTTGGGGGTGGTGGTGTACACGCGAGTGCACACGCCGCGGCGTTGCGGGCAGTTTTCGAGCGCGGGGCTCTTGCTTTTGATGATGCTGACTTCGCGCGGCTTGCGCACGAGTTGGCTAATGGTAGGCATGACCTTTGAAATCCCTTTTACGTACCACTGGTAAGTACTTACGTACTCGTCTCCTCAAGAGTGTCTTTCGGAGAAGGCAGTTCGCGCAAAACCGCCTCAAACGTTCATATACGTAAAAGAGCGGGCTTGCCAACAAACTATGACAAACGCACAAAACTGGATGCCTCGGGGGCAGTCGGACTGATGGACCCAAAATCAAATGGCTCGTGACGCACCTTGATTTCAGACCCTGGACTGTTTACCCTTTAGCGTACAGATTTTGCGCGCGAAATAAAGCAGTAAGCCCTTTAGCATAACTGAGATCAAGGGATACTGTCAAAGAAATTTGTAAATGCCGCAGCGCGGCGCGCCGGCGATGAAATGGCGGCGCAAAGACAACGGTTTCGGCGCGGGTCGTGAAAAATGGGGTCACGTACCCGACAAATCCTGGACGGCCACTGGGCCTGAGCAAGGCCCGATCCGGCCTGGAATCGGCCGGATCGCCTGGGTAAACCCCAAGCAGACAGAGGCGCCTTCGCCACGCGCATGAGCACGTACGCTAGCAGTTTACCTGCCCCCGCAGGCCTATTGGTCGGCGAATAGGTAACCGCTGCCGTAGACCGTGCGGATCGGCAGCATGACGCCGGCCAATTCCGCCTTGCGGCGCAGCCGGCTGACGATCACGTCGATGCTGCGCGACCCGCTGGCGCGCATTCCGCCCCCTTCCACGCGAAGTTCGTCGCCCAGTTCGGAGCGCCCCACCGCCCTGCCCGCCACTTCCAGCAGCGACCGCACGATCAGCCGCTCGTTGGCCGAAAGCGAAATAGCGGCGCCCGACGGCGCGACCAGCGTCCAGCCCTGATCCCGCAATTCCCATTGGCCATTAACCGTATCGTCCGAGACGGGGTTCTCCTGACCAGCGGGCAGACGACGGGCCAACGCCAGCAGGATGCAAGCGAGCTCACGCGGATCCTGGGGATCGGTCAGACAAGCGTCCGCGCCGCTTTGCAGGCAACGCAGCCGGCTGTCCACGGACATCCCGCGGCCGGAGACCACGATCCCCATAGGGGACGAGCCATGCAGCCGCGCGACCAGGGCGTAGCCGATTTCACCCAGCGTCCCGACATCCAGGACGACGGCATCGTAGATACCGCTATTGAGCAATCCGAACAGTTCAAGAGACGTCGAGCAGCCGCGCGCCGAGATCCCGGCCTGCAACAGCGCGGACACGGCGGCGTTACGGGCCACCTCGTCCGGCGACATCATAAGTATGCGCAATTGATTCATAGCTAATTTCCACCTCTAACCCGAAATCGCTCCGTATTGCTGAAATGTGACAGCTAGACGTGGGGCGATTGAGACAGTGTGGCGTCTTGTTACGCAACAACTCCAGTCAAGATTCGTCAACTTTGCAATGTTTGACAGTTCTTTCCACAACGTAGCCAGCCCTGGCGCCGCCCGAGTTATCATTCGATTACACAAATTCGCTCACCCTCTTGCAGTAGGGCGCCATTGGGCGCGCTTGCGTGGCAAGCCTTCGCGAGAACACGTTTGATGAAAATCGCGTCGCTGGAAGACGACCTCGATCAAGCCCGGCGAATCCAGCAAGTGCTGACCGCCGCGGGATATACCTGCACCAGCTATCACCAAAGCCGTGAGCTGTTGGCCGCATTGCGCACTGAAAGCTTCGATCTGGTGCTGCTGGACTGGCATTTGCCCGATATCGACGGCGACGATGTGGTGCGCTGGCTGCGCGCCAATATCGGCCCGCGCGTGCCCGTCATTTTCCTGACGAACCGGTCCAGCGAAGATGATCTGGTGGAAGGCCTGCGCGCCGGCGCCGACGACTACATCGTCAAGCCTTTGCGGCCGCTGGAATTGCTGGCCCGCGTGGCGGCGTTGCTGCGCCGCAGCCAGATCGCCGAACCCGCCAACGATTCCTTCGACGTGGCCAACTACCGCGTCGAACCGGCAGCGCGCGTCATCTCGCTGAACGGCACCGCGGTGAGCCTGGCGCCGAAGGAATTCGAACTGGCGCTGCTGTTCTTCCGCAACCAAGGCCGCCTGATGTCGCGCGACGTCCTGGCGGAGTGCGTCTGGAACCGGGAAATCCCCGCGACCTCGCGCACGCTGGATACGCACTTGTCGAACATCCGGCAGAAGCTTCAGCTTCGCCCTGAGAACGGTGTGCGCCTTACCTCTTCCTACGCCCTGGGCTACCGCCTGGAACTGACCGGTGCGTCGGAAGACAACCCGGCGAGCCCGTCGTAGACGCCTGCGCGCCCCCTGGAGAACTGATCGCTATGAGCCGCTGCCGCGCGCTTTCTTTGCTTGTCTTGCTTTCTTGTGCGCTGACGGCCCCTGTCCTTGGTCAGCCCGCGGGCGCCCTGGGCGACGATTTCATCTATCGCGTCCGCCAGGGCGACACCTTGATCAACCTGGCCACGCAATACACGCGCAACCAGGCCAACTGGGTGCCGCTGCAGACGCTGAACAAAGTCGTCACGCCGGAACTGCTGCCCATCGGACTGGAGTTGCGTATTCCGCTGGCGATGATCCCGGAACGTGCCGCCGAGGCGCGCGTGCTGCACGTCAGTGGCCAGGCCAAGACGAACGGCAAGCCCCTGCAGCAGGGCCAGAGCCTGTCCGAAGGCAGCACGGTGGTGACGGCGCCCAATGGCTTCGTCACGCTGGAGCTGGCCGACGGATCCAAGCTCACCTTGCCCGCCGGCGGGTCGGTCGAGCTGGCGCGCCTGCGCCAATTCGAAGGCACCGCGCTGACGGACTCTGTCATCCATGTGCAGCGCGGCAGCGTTGAATCGACCGTCGCGCCCACCGGGCAGGGCGTCGGCCGCTTTGAAGTCCGTACCCCCGTCGCCGTCACCGGTGTGCGCGGCACGCGTTTCCGCGTGCAAAGTGGCGCTGGCGGCGTGCAGAGCGAAGTGCTGGAAGGCAGTGTGCGCCTGCAGCCACATGCGCCCGGAACAGCGCCCGCCAAGCCGGTTTCGGTCGCGCGCGGCTATGGCGCGGCCGTGCGCAACGACGGCAGCGTATCGGGCGTGCGCGAACTGCTGGCCGCCCCGCAACTCTCCGCCCCCGCACGTTCGGGCGGCGCCTGGACCACCACCTTCGCCCCCGTAGCCGGTGCGCAGAGCTATCTGGTGCGCGTGTCGCGCGACGCGGACGGCGCGCTGCCCGTGTCCTCGACCGCCTTCCCCACGAACGCCATTCGCTTCACCGCGCCCGGCCCCGGCACCTACTACGTGTCGGTACGCGCCGTCGACGACCTCGGCCTTAGCGGTCAGGATGCGGTGGCGACGTTCGAAGGCGCAAACCAACTGATGACCTCCTATGGCCTGGGTGTCGGCAGCGGGTCGGGCGACCCCGTCATACTGACCGAATACTAGAGCCCGCCTCATGGCTGACGCCGCCGACACCGTTGACCGGACCTCGCGCTCAGGGCTGTGGTTGACGATAGTGCTGGCGGTGCTGGCGGCCGTGCTGGGTTCCCTCAATGGCCTGGGCCGGGTCGATCAGATCCTCTATGACCGTGTCGCGGCGCTGACCGGCCGCGCGGCCGACCCCGACATCCTGATCGTCGCCATTGACGACGCCAGCATCGATACGCTGGGGCGATGGCCGTGGCGGCGTGCGATCCATGCGGCGCTGCTGGACCGCCTGCAAGGCGTCCGCGCCGTCGGGTTGGACCTGATCTTCGCGGAAAGCGACACCGTCAACCCCAACGACGACCGCATCCTGGCCGACAGCATCCGCCGCAATGGCCACACCGTCTTGCCGGTCGTGCTGGACCGTCTGTCCAACCCGTCGTCCATGGCCTCCCCCATCCCCATCCTGGCGCAAGCGGCCGCATCCAGTGGCTTCATCAACGCCCGTGTCGATTCCGACGGCGTCGTGCGCGAAGCGACGCCGGCGATGGAATTCGCGGGCAAACGCCGCTTCCATCTTGCCCTGTCCATGCTCGAGGTCGGCGGCCAGCCCGAGAAAGCGCAACAGCTGCTGCAACAGGCGGGCCCCGACGGCAGCATCCTGATTCCCTACGCCGGCTCCACGGCCCACATGCGCAGCGTCTCGTACCTGTCGGTGCTGCGCGGCGACGTGTCGCCCGACGAATTACGCGGCAAATACGTGCTGGTCGGCGCCTGGGCCACCGGCCTGGGCGACGCCTACCCCACGCCGGTCTCGCATGACCTCGCCGGCATGTCCGGCGTGGAGATCATCGCCAACGTGCTGCAAGCGGCGCGCGACGGCATTTCGTACCAGCGGCCGGCGGCCGCCTGGAACGCGGTGTTCTCCGCCCTGCCTGTGCTGCTGGCCTGCCTGGCCTTGTGGCGGCTATCGCCCAAACGCGCGCTGCTGGTCAGCGTCGCCTTGATCGCGGGCATTCTGCTGGCCTCCTGGATGCTGCTGGCCCACGCCAATCTGTGGTTTGCGCCCACTGCCGCCCTGCTGGGGGTGACACTCTGCTACCCGCTCTGGAGCTGGCGAAGCCAGGAAGCGGCCCTGCGCTACATGGACAACGAACTGCGCCGGCTGCAGCGCGAGTACCCGCCGGTGTTGAACGAGGCCCGCGCCCAGCTCGCCGGCCCTAACGCCTCGCTTGAAAGCCGGGTGGGTGAATTGCGGCGCGCACTGGCACGCGTGCGCAACCTGCGGCGCTTCCTGGCTGACGGGCTCGACGGCATGCCCGACGCCACGCTCGTCTTCGATCAGGAAGGCCGCATGCAATTCCGCAATCAGGCCGCCGTCATGTACTTCCAGCGTCTGGGTATGCGGCCGCCGCGCGTCGGCCACCCTGCCACGCACCTGCTTGAGAAGACCATTTCCGACGACGCCACCCGGCAGCGCGTGGCGGAGGCGCTAAGCGGGCAACGTCCCGCGGACGCGACATCGCCTTGGAGCGCCGACTTGGAAGTGCGCGATTACGCCGGCCGCGACCTGATCCTGAAATGCGCCCCCATCCATACCGCCGAAGGCAACTTCGCCGGCACCGTCGCCACGCTGACCGATATCTCGCGCATCCGCCAGGCAGAGCGGCAGCGGGAAGAGACCCTGCGCTTCATCTCGCATGACATGCGCGCGCCGCAAAGCTCCATCCTGGCGCTGGTGGAGATGAAGCAGGAGGACGGTGCGCAGGACGGCCAGGGCGATACCCTGGCCCGCATCGCCACGCTGGCTAATCGCACCCTGCATCTGGTCGACGACTTCGTGCATCTGACGCGGGCCGAGTCCATGACGATCAGCGCCGTGGAACTGGACCTGGGCAGCCTGCTGCAGGACGGCGTCGACGAATTCTGGGCATCCGCCCACAAGCGCGGCATCGCGCTGGACCTGCGCATGCCGTTGCCCGCCGCCTACACCCGCGGCGACCAGACGCTGTTGATGCGCGCGCTGTGCAACCTGATCGACAACGCCATCAAATACAGCCCCGCGCAGACACGGATCGAATGCGGCATTGACGAAGAGCCCGGCTTCTGGCGGGTGGCTATCCGCGATCAGGGCCAAGGTATCGCCGAAACGGATCTGGCCCGCTTGTTCGAACCCTTCTCGCGGATCGGCGTCGAAACGCGCGGTGACGTAGGCGGTGCAGGCCTGGGCCTGGCCTTCGTGCGCACGGTGGCCGAGCGCCATGGCGGATCGGTCGAGGTTGCGAGCGAACTGGGCACCGGTTCGGTATTCACCTTGCGCCTGCCCGCAGCGCCCGAAGCCCCGTAGCGCCAGCGCCTACTGGAAGGTGTGCGAGATCACGCCGGGCTTGCCGGCCTTGATTTCCAGGGTGCCCCGGTATGGCGGCAAGTCCGCATTGCGCAGCACCACCTGGTACTTCCCGGGTATCAGCCGCAGCTCTTTGACGGGCGGGCTGATGCCGCGTGCGATGCCGTTGATCCACACCTCGCCCCAAGGGCGGATGTCCAGGCGCACCGTCACGGGAACCGCCAATGGCTTGGGCTTGGGCGCTTCGTCGGTGGACGGCGCCGCAACGGCCGGCGCTTCGGTGGCAGGAGCCGGTGCTTGCACCGATGCGGCGGGAGGAGGCTCCGCCACGCTGGGATCCTTTGTGGCCGGCGCCTGTTCCGGCTGGGGCGCCGTCGGCGCCGGGGGTTGCCATTGCGCGGTCGGCAGCGGCGGCGTCGACGCCACAGGCGGCAAGTTCGCTTGCGGGAGCGGATGAACCGCAGGCGGGTTGGGCTGGACCAATTCCGAACTCGTGATCAGGGTATGCGGCGTCCCCATGCCCCAATGGACCCAGGCATACATGCCCATGCCGATCAGCGCGGCGACGCACAGCAGGCCCAACACTGGGCGGCGGCGACTGGCCGGCTTGGCCGCCGGGGCCGAGGGCGGCGGCACATAGGCGGCGCCCGCCCCGGAGTCGGCTTGCGCCGGTGCCGGTTCAATGTATGCCGCCACGCCCAGCAAGGCGGCCAGTTCCGCCAGCGTCTGTGGCCGGTCCGCGGGCGCCATGGCAAGACCCGTGTCAATGACGGCAAGGAAATCGGGGCTGTACTTGGAAAAACCTTGGGAAGCCAACGGTTCGTAGGTGTCCGTGGCGCGGCGTTCCGGCGCGGGCGGCGGACGATGGCCAGTCACCAGGGCATGCATCACGGCGCACAAGGCGTAGACGTCGCTCCAGGGGCCGCGTGGCCATTCCATGGAGTCGGAATACAGTTCGAACGGCGCAAAGCCCGGGGTCGGGCTCCGGCTGGCGCGGCGCGAGCGCGCCACGACAAGTTCTGGCAGCAAATGGGCGCGCGCGCCCTCGTCCATGCCCACCGTTTCCAGCGAGATATCGCCACAGATCTCGCCTTGCGCATGCAGGGCGATCAGCGACGGCAGCAGATCCGACAAGAGCCGCTTGATACGCGTTTCCGGCACGCCTCCCGCCGTGCTGGCGGCGATCGCGCTCAAAGGGCGCAGGGCAAGCGGCGCAGCGCCGGAAAAGGGGCCACGCGGCGTCAGGAGGCCGGTGGACGAAGGCATTATCGGAATTGCGCTCATGCGCGTAGTGTGCAAAGGTTGAATAGCCTGAATATTATCCAATCCGCAACAGCAGGACATTGCCGAAAATGTCCGAGCGCATCAGGCTGTGGCACGATAGCGTACCGCCTAATACCCCTACTCCCCTTTCAAGCTATGAAAATCCGCTTTCTGAGCAGTCTGCTCGGCGCGTCGTTGATGCTGGCGGGCTGCGCCGGGATCCCGTCCGGCCCACCCGAAGCCCCGGCCACCCCCGAGGCATTGTCGCAATTGCAACAAATCCGCGATGCCTATGGCGCCGGCAGATATGGCGAAGTCATCCGCGGCGTCGCCACTTCCGACGCCTTGGCGACCTCGCCCCGCGCTGTGCGCGTCGAGGCCTACAAGCTGCAGGCATTCAGCTATTGCGTCACCCGTTACGCCCAATTGTGCGAAGACAGCTTCGCCCGGATCCTGGCGCTGGATCCTGCTTTCGAACTAGCCCCGAACGAAGCCGGACACCCGTCCTGGGGGCCGGCCTTCCAGCGCGCGCGAGCGCAAGCCGGAAAGTAGCCGCATCCCGGCTCCTGCGGCTTGCCAGCCGCGCAAGAAAGAAAAAGGCCGCTGATTCGCATCAGCGGCCTTCTTGTTTTCAGCCCCCGCGCCGGGACGGCGCGCGGGGGACTGCCGGGGGTTCCGCTTATTCGGCGGCGTCCTCGGTGCCGATATCGGCGGCCGGGCTTTCCGCGTCCGCACCCACCGTGACCGGCGAGTCTTCGAACGGGTTGGCCTGCTGGCGAGCGGCTTCGCGTTCCGCCGCCTCCAGCTCTTCCTTGTCGCGGCGTGCATGGTGGTAAGCCAAGCCGGTACCCGCCGGGATGAGGCGGCCGACGATGACGTTTTCCTTCAAGCCACGCAGGTCGTCGCGCTTGCCCATGATGGCGGCTTCGGTCAGGACACGAGTGGTTTCCTGGAACGAAGCGGCCGAGATGAACGAGTCGGTCGACAGCGAGGCCTTCGTGATACCCAGCAGCACGTTGTCGTAGGTTGCCGGGATACGCTCTTCGGCTGCCATGCGATCGTTGGCGTTCAGCAGTTCGGAGCGCTCGACCTGCTCGCCCGGGATGAACTCGGTATCGCCAGCATCGACGATGTTCACGCGGCGCAGCATCTGACGAACAATCACTTCGATGTGCTTGTCGTTGATCTTCACGCCTTGCAGACGGTACACGTCCTGCACTTCGTCGACGATGTAGGTCGCCAGCTTCTCGATGCCTTGCAAGCGCAGGATGTCGTGGGGATCGGCCGGGCCGTCCACGATCATTTCGCCCTTGTTCACCACTTGGCCGTCGTGCACCAGAACCTGCTTTTCCTTCGGAATCAGGAACTCGTGGCTCACGCCTTCCAGGTCGGTGATGACCAGACGCTGCTTGCCCTTGGTGTCCTTACCGAACGACACCGTACCGGTGACGTCGGCGAGCATGCCGGCGTCCTTCGGCGAACGGGCTTCGAACAGTTCGGCCACACGCGGCAGACCGCCGGTAATGTCGCGGGTCTTTTGCGATTCTTGCGGAATACGCGCCAGGACTTCACCCACGGCAACCTGCTGGCCGTCGCGCACGGTAATCAGCGCGCCCACCGGGAACGAGATGTTCACCGAGTGATCGGTGCCGGCGATCTTGACGTCTTCGCCGTTCTCGTTGACCAGCTTGATCTGCGGACGCATGACGATCTTGCCGCCACGGGTCTTCGGCGTGATGACGACGAGCGTCGACAGGCCGGTGACTTCGTCCACCTGCTTGGCAACGGTCACGCCTTCTTCGATGTTCTCGAAGCGGACGGCACCGCCGTATTCCGACACGATCGGACGGGTCAGCGGATCCCACGTCGCCAGACGCGCACCCGCCTTCACGGCTTCGCCATCGCCCACCAGCACGGTCGCGCCGTACGGGATCTTGTGGCGTTCGCGTTCGCGGCCGTTGTCGTCGAAGATCGCCAGTTCGCCGGAGCGCGAGATCGCCACACGTTCGCCCTTGGCGTTCGTGACATAGCGCATCGTGCTGGCAAAACCGACCAGACCGCTGGACTTGGTTTCCACCGCGCTGGCCAGGGCCGAACGCGATGCCGCGCCACCGATGTGGAACGTACGCATCGTAAGCTGCGTGCCCGGTTCACCGATGGACTGGGCAGCGATAACGCCAACTGCCTCGCCCTGGTTGACCGGCGAACCGCGACCCAGGTCACGGCCGTAGCAGTGTGCGCACAGACCGTGACGCGTTTCGCACGTCAGCGGGGTGCGGACCTTGACTTCGTCCACGCCGATGCGGTCGATGGTGTCGACCAGGTCTTCGTCCAGCAGGGTGCCGGCGACGATGGCCGTTTCCTGCGTGTCCGGGTTGATGATGTCCACGGCGGCAACACGACCCAGGATGCGGTCGCGCAGCGGTTCGATGACTTCACCACCTTCCACCAGGGCCTTCATGTTGTAGCCCAGCGACGTACCGCAATCGTCCTCGGTGATCACCAAGTCTTGCGTCACGTCGACCAGACGACGGGTCAGGTAGCCCGAGTTCGCGGTCTTCAGTGCCGTATCGGCCAGACCCTTACGCGCACCGTGAGTCGAGATGAAGTACTGAAGCACGTTCAGACCTTCACGGAAGTTCGCGGTAATGGGCGTTTCGATAATCGAGCCGTCCGGCTTGGCCATCAGGCCGCGCATACCGGCCAGCTGGCGGATCTGGGCAGCCGAACCACGGGCGCCCGAGTCAGCCATCATGTAGATCGAGTTAAACGATTCCTGGCGCACTTCTTCGCCGTGACGGTTCACAACCGGCTCGGTAGCCAGTTGTTCCATCATCGCCTTGCCGACCTTGTCGCCAGCCTTGCCCCAGATGTCCACCACGTTGTTGTAGCGTTCTTGGGACGTGACCAGACCCGACGAGTACTGCTTGTCGATTTCCTTCACTTCGCGGCTGGCTTCAGCCAGGATGCCTTCCTTGGCGGTCGGGATCAGCATGTCGCCCATGGCGATCGAGATACCGCCGCGCGTGGCCAGCTTGAAACCGGACTGCATCAGCTTGTCGGCAAAAATCACCGTGTCGCGCAGGCCGCAACGGCGGAACGACTGGTTGATCAGGCGCGAAATTTCTTTCTTCTTCAGGGCCTTGTTCAGGACCGTGAAGGGCAGGCCCTTCGGCAGGATCTCGGACAGCAGCGCGCGGCCGACCGTCGTTTCATGACGGCGGATCACGGGTTGCCATTCGCCAGCCTCGTCGCGCTCGTGCTCTTTCAGACGCACGGTCACGCGGGATTGCAGCTCGACTTCACCGTTGTCGTAGGCGCGTTGCACTTCAGCGACGTCGGTGAAGAAAATGCCTTCGCCGCGGCCGTTGATGCGCTCACGCGTCGTGTAGTACAGACCCAGCACGATATCCTGGGACGGCACGATCGACGGTTCGCCGTTGGCCGGGAACAGCACGTTGTTCGACGCCAGCATCAGCGTACGCGCTTCCAGCTGGGCTTCCAGCGACAGCGGCACGTGGACAGCCATCTGGTCACCGTCGAAGTCGGCGTTGAACGCCGCGCAAACCAGCGGGTGCAGCTGGATGGCCTTGCCTTCGATCAGGACCGGCTCGAACGCCTGGATGCCCAAACGGTGCAGCGTGGGCGCACGGTTCAGCATGACCGGGTGTTCGCGGATGACTTCTTCCAGGATGTCCCAGACCACCGGTTCCTGGCTTTCCACCAGCTTCTTGGCAGCCTTGATGGTCGTGGCCAGGCCCATCATCTCCAGACGATTGAAGATGAACGGCTTGAACAGTTCCAGGGCCATCAGCTTGGGCAGGCCGCACTGGTGCAGCTTGAGCTGCGGACCCACCACGATGACCGAACGGCCCGAGTAGTCGACGCGCTTGCCCAGCAGGTTCTGACGGAAACGACCGCTCTTGCCCTTGATCATGTCGGCCAGGGACTTCAGCTGGCGCTTGTTGGCGCCCGTCATGGCCTTGCCGCGGCGACCGTTGTCCAGCAGCGAGTCAACAGCTTCCTGCAGCATCCGCTTTTCGTTGCGCAGGATGATTTCCGGCGCCTTGAGCTCCAGAAGGCGCTTCAAGCGGTTGTTGCGGTTGATGACGCGGCGGTACAGGTCGTTCAGGTCGGAGGTCGCGAAGCGGCCGCCGTCCAGCGGCACCAGCGGACGCAGGTCCGGCGGCAGCACGGGCAGCACTTCCATGACCATCCACTCGGCCTTGATGCCCGACTTCTGGAAGCCTTCCAGCACCTTCAGGCGCTTGGAGATCTTCTTGATCTTGGCTTCCGAGCTGGTGGCCTTCAGTTCGCCGCGCAGCGTTTCCACTTCGCGGTCGATGTCGATGGTGCGCAGCAGTTCGCGCACGGCTTCCGCGCCCATCAGGGCACGGAAGTCGTCGCCGTACTCTTCGGTCTTGGCAAGGAAATCGTCATCCGACATGATCTGGCCGCGCTTGAGCGGCGTCATGCCAGGTTCGATCACGCACCAGGCTTCGAAGTACAGGACGCGTTCGATGTCGCGCAGGGTCATGTCGAGCACCATGCCCAGACGCGACGGCAGGCTCTTCAGGAACCAGATGTGCGCGACGGGGCTGGCCAGCTCGATGTGGCCCATGCGTTCACGACGAACCTTGGCGACGGTGACTTCAACGCCGCACTTCTCGCAGATCACGCCACGGTGCTTCAAGCGCTTGTACTTGCCGCACAAGCACTCGTAGTCCTTGATCGGGCCAAAGATCTTCGAGCAGAACAGGCCGTCGCGCTCAGGCTTGAACGTGCGGTAGTTGATGGTCTCGGGCTTGCGAACTTCGCCGTAAGACCACGAACGGATCTTCTCGGGCGAGGCGATGCCGATCTTGATGGCATCGAATTGCTCGTCTTGCGAGACTTGCTTAAATAGGTCGAGTAGCGCTTTCATTAGTTACGCTCCAAATCCATGTCCAGGGCCAACGAGCGGATTTCCTTAACCAGCACGTTGAACGATTCCGGCATGCCGGCGTCGATGACGTGGTCGCCCTTGACGATGTTTTCGTAAACCTTGGTACGGCCAGTGATGTCGTCCGACTTCACCGTCAACATTTCTTGCAGGGTGTAGGCGGCGCCGTATGCTTCCAGCGCCCACACTTCCATTTCCCCGAAACGCTGACCACCGAACTGCGCCTTACCACCCAGCGGCTGCTGCGTGACAAGCGAGTACGGACCGGTGGAACGCGCGTGCATCTTGTCGTCGACCAAGTGGTGCAGCTTCAGGTAGTGCATGTAGCCAACGGTCACGGGGCGCTCGAATTTCTCGCCCGTGCGGCCGTCGAACAGCCATGCCTGCGTACGCGAAGGCGTCAATGCCATGCGCTCGGCGACGTCGTCCGGATAGGCCAGCTCCAGCATCGTGGTGATTTCCTCTTCGGTCGCGCCGTCGAAGACGGGCGTCGCGAACGGCACGCCGTTCTTGAGGTTCTGGGCCATTTCCATGACTTCTTCGTCGGTCAGCTCGTCGATGCGGGCGCCGGAACCGGTCGTGTTGTAGACCTTGTCCAGGTAGGCACGGACGTTCTTGACCTGCGCAGTGCGCTCGTCGCGCAGCAGATCGGCAATGCGGTGGCCCACGCCCTTGGCAGCCCAGCCCAAGTGCACTTCCAGCACCTGGCCGACGTTCATCCGCGAGGGCACGCCCAGCGGGTTCAGAACGATGTCGGCCGGCGTGCCGTCAGCCATGTGCGGCATGTCTTCCACCGGGGTGATACGCGAGACCACCCCCTTGTTGCCGTGACGGCCTGCCATCTTGTCGCCAGGCTGCAGACGACGCTTCACGGCCAGGTAGACCTTGATCATCTTCAGCACGCCCGGGGGCAGCTCGTCGCCTTGCGTCAGCTTCTTGCGCTTCTCTTCGAAGGCCAGATCGAACTGGTGACGCTTCTGCTCCAGCGATTCCTTGGCTTGCTCCAACACGACAGCGTGCGGCTCATCGGCCAGACGGATGTCGAACCACTGCCAGCGGTCCAGATCAGCCAGGTAAGCCTTGGTGATCGTGGCGCCCTTGGCCAGCTTGCGCGGGCCGCCGTTGACGGTCTTGTTGACCAGCATCTTTTCGATACGGTCGAACTGGTCGTTTTCAACGATGCGCAGCTGGTCGTTCAGGTCTTGGCGATAGCGGCGCAGTTCATCGTCGATGATGGACTGGGCGCGCTTGTCGCGCACGATGCCTTCACGCGTGAACACTTGCACGTCGATCACGGTGCCGGTCATGCCCGAGGGCACGCGCAGCGAGGTGTCCTTAACGTCGGACGCCTTTTCACCGAAGATGGCGCGCAGCAGCTTTTCTTCCGGCGTCAGCTGGGTTTCGCCCTTAGGCGTGACCTTGCCGACCAGCACGTCGTCGGCGCTGACTTCGGCGCCGATGTACGTGATGCCCGAATCGTCCAGGCGGTTCAGTTGCGTCTCAGCCAGGTTGCTGATGTCGCGCGTGATTTCTTCCGGACCCAGCTTCGTGTCGCGGGCGACAACCGTCAGTTCCTCGATGTGCACCGAGGTGTAGCGGTCATCAGCCACAACCTTTTCGGAGATCAAAATCGAGTCTTCGAAGTTGTAGCCGTTCCACGGCATGAACGCGATCAGCATGTTCTGACCCAGAGCGAGTTCGCCCAGGTCGGTCGATGCGCCATCGGCCAGCACGTCACCCTTGGCAACCTTATCGCCACGCTTGACGATAGGACGCTGGTTGATGTTCGTGTTCTGGTTCGAACGCGTGTACTTGATCAGGTTGTAGATGTCGACACCGACTTCGCCGGCGACGTTTTCTTCGTCGTTCACGCGAATCACGACGCGCTCGGCGTCAACGTGGTCGACCAGGCCGCCACGCAATGCCTGCACGGTCGTGCCCGAGTCAACGGCCACGGTGCGCTCGATACCCGTACCCACGACCGGCTTTTCCGGACGCAGGCAAGGCACGGCCTGACGTTGCATGTTGGCGCCCATCAGTGCGCGGTTCGCGTCGTCGTGCTCCAGGAACGGAATCAGCGAGGCAGCGACCGACACGATCTGCGACGGGGCAACGTCCATGTAGTGCACGTTGGCCGGCGAGGTCAGCATCGTTTCGCCTGCTTCACGGCAAGCGACCAGGTCGTCCACGAAGGCGCCTTCCTCGTCCAGCGCGGCGTTAGCCTGCGCGATGACGTAGTGGCTTTCTTCGATCGCCGACAGGTAATCGATCTGCTCGCTGACGCGACCGTCGATAATCTTGCGGTAAGGCGTTTCCAGGAAGCCGTACTCGTTCAAGCGAGCGTACAGCGCCATGGAGTTGATCAGGCCGATGTTCGGGCCTTCCGGCGTTTCGATCGGGCACACGCGGCCGTAGTGGGTCGGGTGCACGTCGCGGACTTCGAAGCCGGCGCGCTCGCGGGTCAGGCCGCCCGGGCCCAGTGCGGAAACACGACGCTTGTGCGTGATTTCCGACAGCGGGTTGGTCTGGTCCATGAACTGCGACAGCTGGCTCGAACCGAAGAACTCCTTGATAGCGGCCGAGATCGGCTTGGAGTTGATCAGGTCGTGCGGCATCAGGTTTTCCGTCTCGGCCTGGCCCAGACGTTCCTTGACGGCGCGCTCGACACGCACCAGGCCGGCGCGGAACTGGTTTTCGGCCAGTTCGCCCACGCAACGCACGCGGCGGTTACCCAAGTGATCGATGTCATCGATCTGGCCACGGCCGTTACGCAGCTCAACCAGCACCTTGATGGTTTCAAGGATGTCTTCGTTGGTCAGCGTCATCGGGCCGGTGATGTCTTCACCACGGCCCAGACGGCTGTTGACCTTCATGCGGCCGACGCGCGACAGGTCGTACGTCTCTTCGCTGTAGAACAGACGCTGGAACAGCGCTTCCACCGCTTCTTCGGTGGGCGGCTCGCCAGGACGCATCATGCGGTAGATGGCAACACGCGCGGCCATCTGGTCGGCGGTTTCATCGGTGCGCAGCGTTTGCGAGATGTACGGACCACGGTCCAGGTCGTTCGTGTAGAGCGCCTGGATGTCGTAGACGTTCGAGGCGCGCAGGGCGCCCAGCACGCTTTCCGTGATTTCGTCGTTGGCGTTGGCGATGACTTCGCCGGTATCTTCATCGACGATGTTCTTGGCCAGCACACGGCCGTACAGGAAGTCTTCCGGCACGGAGATGCGCTGGATGCCGCCGGCAGCCAGGTCGCGCAGATGCTTGGCATTGATGCGCTTGTCTTTTTCGACGATGACCTTGCCATCGCGGTCCGAGATGTCGAAACGGGCCATTTCGCCCTTCCAACGCTCGGGCACGAATTCCATCATCGCGCCTTCGCTCTTCAATTCGAAGTTATCGAAGTCGAAGAAGTTGGCCAGGATGGATTCCGGCGTCATGCCGATGGCCTTGCACAGGATCGTGACAGGCATCTTGCGACGGCGGTCGACGCGGAAGAACAGGACGTCCTTCGGGTCGAATTCGAAGTCCAGCCACGAACCGCGGTAAGGAATCACGCGGGCCGAGAACAGGAGCTTGCCGGAGCTGTGCGTTTTGCCGCGGTCGTGTTCGAAGAACACGCCAGGCGAACGGTGCAGCTGCGACACGATGACACGCTCGGTGCCATTGATGACGAAAGAACCCGTGCCTGTCATGAGCGGAATTTCGCCCATGTAGACTTCCTGTTCCTTCACTTCCTTCACGGTCGGCTTGCTGACTTCGCGGTCAAGCAGCACCAGGCGGACCTTGGCTCGCAGGGGCGAGGCATAGGTCAGGCCACGTTGCTGACATTCCTTGACATCGAACACCGGTTCGCCGAGCACGTAGCTCACGAACTCCAAGCGCGCCATACCGTTGTGACTAACGATCGGGAAAATCGACGAGAACGCCGCCTGCAAACCGTCGGCTACGCGATCGGACGGGGCGGTATCCGCCTGCAGGAAAGTTAGGTAGGATTGAAGCTGTGTCGCCAAAAGGAAAGGAACGTTTTGAACGTCTTCACGCTTGGCGAAGCTTTTGCGGATGCGCTTTTTTTCGGTGTACGAGTAAGGCATGAGCACTCCGACTCGAGGTTGCATGGGCCGTCAACCACGGCCCTAGGTGATACGACTCCAGGAAACCCCTCTGAAAAGGCATGACCCCAGTAGGGGTTTCCTGGAAACGCAAAAGCCCGGGGACTGCAAACTGTGCTGTCCCCGGGCAGTTGACGCAGGTCTTACTTGACTTCGACCTTGGCGCCAGCTTCTTCCAGCTTCTTCTTGGCGGCTTCGGCGTCAGCCTTGGCCACAGCTTCCTTGACGGGCTTCGGAGCGCCGTCAACCAGGTCCTTGGCTTCCTTCAGACCCAGACCGGTCAGCTCGCGCACGGCCTTGATGACGCTAACCTTGTTCGCGCCGGCTTCCAGCAGGACGACGGTGAACTCGGTTTGCTCTTCAGCAGCGGCGGCAGCGCCACCAGCAGCGGGAGCAGCGACAGCGACAGCAGCGGCAGCAGCCGACACGCCGAACTTCTCTTCCATTTCCTTGATCAGCTCGGACAGCTCGAGCACGGTCATGCCAGCGATGGCGTCAAGGATTTCAGCTTTGTTAAGTGCCATTTTTCAGAACTCCAAATATTTTGGTAATGCCAGGGTTTGGGTGTCGCTTCGTCGTTCAGCGAATTCCGGACAGCAGGGCGATTAGGCCGCTGCCTTTTGGTCGCGCACAGCCGCGAGGCCACGGGCGAACTTGGTCGGAACTTCGTTGAGCGTACGCACGAATTGCGCGATGGGGGCTTGCATGGTGCCAAGCAGTTTCGACAGCAACTCTTCGCGGGACGGCATGGTGGCCAAGGCCTTCACACCATCTTGGGTCAGCAGGCTGTTGGGCAATGCGCCCGCCTTGATGACCAGCTTGTCGTTGCTTTTCGCGAAACCTGCGATGACCTTGGCCGCCGAAACCGGATCAGTGCTGATACCATAGATCAGCGGACCGGTCAGTTGCTCAGCCAACGGCTCGAAAGCCGTGCCGGCAACAGCACGACGGGCCAGCGAGTTCTTCAGAACACGCAGATACACGCCCGATTCACGCGCAGTTTTGCGCAGTACGGTGACAGAGGCGACGTCCAGACCACGGTACTCAGCGATAACAATCGATTGTGCCTTGGCCACTTCAGCCGAGACTTCCTCGATTACCACCGCTTTCTCTTGACGATTGAGACTCACGGTTTGAACACTCCATCAAAAGACGCCTGGGGCCTGAGCCTTGCGCGTCAACCGAATGCGGCGCCTGGTCGAGTTCTTCGTGTAAAGAAATCTTCCTGGGGACGCCGTCTACGCTGGATCCGAACTAGGTGAGCTTCGGGATTAAGCGGGGCAGCGGGGATGCTGCTTTCCATACGGAAGGGAGAACCCTTCCACTACCCTGCTCCAGCGGTCTTTGACAGCAACATCCGGAGGAATCCGGATGCAGCCCAAAGTACGTTTACTGCTGTTGGCTTAGTTAGAAGCCGACAGCGAGGCAATTTCAACGCGAGCACCGCCGCCCATCGTGGACGAGACGGCCAGCTTGCGCAGGTAAATGCCCTTGGCAGCTGCGGGACGAGCCTTTTGCAGGGCGTCGACCAGAGCGGCCAGGTTGGTTTGCAGCTGTTCCACGCCGAACGACGCACGGCCGATCGTTGCGTGGATGATGCCAGCCTTGTCGGTGCGGTACTGAACCTGACCGGCCTTGGCGTTCTTGACAGCGGTCGCGACGTCAGGCGTCACGGTGCCGACCTTCGGGTTCGGCATCAGGCCACGGGGACCCAGGATCTGGCCCAGGGCACCCACGACACGCATCGTGTCGGGCGAAGCGATGACCACGTCAAAGTCCATTTGACCGGCCTTGATCTGGTCAGCCAGGTCGTCCAGGCCAACGATGTCGGCGCCGGCGGCCTTGGCGGCCTCAGCCTTTTCGCCTTGGGCGAACACGGCCACGCGGACCGACTTGCCGGTGCCGGCGGGCAGAACGACCGAGCCGCGAACCAGTTGGTCCGACTTCTTCGGGTCGATGCCGAGCTGCACAGCCACGTCAATGGATTCATTGAACTTGGCGACAGCGGTTTCCTTGACCAGCGTCAGGGCTTCAGCGACCGGGTACAGCTTGGTGCGGTCGATCTTTTGTGCAATAGCGGCGGCGCGCTTGGACAGTTTTGCCATGATTAGATCCCCTCAACCGTGATGCCCATGCTGCGGGCGCTGCCAGCGATCGTGCGCACAGCGGCGTCCAGATCAGCGGCGGTCAGATCGGGGCCCTTGGCCTTGGCGATTTCTTCAGCTTGAGCGCGGGTCAGCGTGCCGACCTTGTCGGTATGCGGCTTGGCCGAACCCTTTTGCACGCCAGCAGCCTTCTTGATGAGGACCGTCGCGGGCGGGGTCTTCATGATGAAGGTGAAGCTCTTGTCCGCGAAAGCGGTGATCACCACCGGAATCGGCAGACCAGGCTCCATGCCTTGGGTCTTGGCGTTGAACGCCTTGCAGAATTCCATGATGTTCAGGCCGCGTTGACCCAATGCCGGGCCAATCGGGGGGGAGGGGTTAGCCTTACCAGCCGGTACTTGCAGCTTGATAAAGCCGACGATCTTCTTCGCCATGCTTTGCTCCTTGCGGGTTATATCGCCCGGACCTTACTGGCCTGGGCTCCCCGGGGGTTGAAATCAGGTCTTTTCGACCTGGCTGAAATCGAGTTCGACGGGTGTGGCACGACCAAAAATGGTGACCGACACGCGCACCTTGCTCTTTTCGTAATTGACTTCTTCGACGTTGCCGTTGAAGTCCGCAAACGGACCTTCCTTGACCCGAACCATCTCGCCCACTTCGAACAAAATCTTGGGGCGGGGTTTCTCGACACCCTCTTCCATCTGGGAGAGGATCTTCTCGACTTCCTTTTCGGAAATCGGGGTCGGACGGTTGCCCGAGCCACCCAAAAAGCCGGTGACGCGGTTCGTATTCTTGACCAAATGCCACGTTTCGTCGGTCAGATCCATTTCAACCAGGACATAACCAGGGAAAATACGGCGTTCGGTGATCGACTTCTGTCCACCCTTGACCTCGACGACTTCTTCGGAGGGCACAAGGATTCGGCCGAAAGACGTTTGCAAGGCCGCGCGCTCGATGCGCTCAATCAGGGCCTTGTGAACACTCTTTTCCATGCCGGAGTACACATGGACGACATACCAACGCTTACTCATTCGCCGTCCTTATTTCCAGCCCAACAACAGGCCGTAAAGAATCCATTCGATGCCCTTGTCGAGCACCCACATGAAAATGCCCATGACCGCCACGAACGCAAAAACGATACCCGTCATCTGGGTCGTTTCCTTGCGGGTGGGCCACGCGACACGCTTGACTTCGTTGTAGGACTCGTTGGCAAAGCTCAGGGTGCGGCGGCCGGGCTCGCTGAACCAGGCGATCACCGCAGCGATCACGAGGCCGCCGACGAACACGCCGACACGAGCAGGCATCGGCTGTGCGCTAAGCACGGAAAACCCGACGATGCCAGCAATAACGACGAGAACCGCCAGCCCGAGCTTGACCCGGTCGGCGGTACTGGTTACGGTTTCTACGCTGGTATTAGACATATTGCGACGCGAGCCGCCGTGAATGCGTAACTCGCGATGATCTCCCGCGGGTTTATCCTGGCGGTGGCAGGGGCAGTAGGAATCGAACCTACAACCTTCGGTTTTGGAGACCGACGCTCTGCCAATTGAGCTATGCCCCTAAAACACTACTGGCTTGCACTACATTCACTGACTTCCCCGACCGCTCAAAACCGCTTTTTCAAGCTATTCGGCGCAAATGATCGCGGAGCCAAACATCATAACACTTTTACGGCAAAAATGGGTAGAGGGACTTTTCGTCCACTCTACCCACTTGGGTATTGCTTACTTCAGGATCTTGGCGACGACGCCGGCGCCGACGGTACGACCGCCTTCACGGATGGCGAAACGCAGGCCTTCTTCCATGGCGATCGGAGCCAACAGCTTGACCGTCATGGCCACGTTGTCGCCCGGCAGAACCATTTCCTTGTCGGCCGGCAGCTCGATCGTGCCCGTCACGTCCGTCGTGCGGAAGTAGAACTGGGGACGATAGCCTTGGAAGAACGGAGTGTGACGGCCGCCTTCTTCCTTGGACAGGATGTACACCTCGGACGTGAAGTCCGTGTGCGGGGTGATCGAGCCCGGCTTGGCCAGAACTTGGCCGCGCTGGACGTCTTCACGCTTGGTGCCGCGCAGCAGGATGCCCACGTTGTCGCCGGCTTGACCTTGGTCGAGCAGCTTGCGGAACATTTCAACGCCCGTGCAAGTCGTCTTGACCGTCGGAACCAGACCCACGATTTCGATTTCTTCGCCGACCTTGACGATGCCGCGTTCGATACGGCCAGTCACCACCGTGCCACGACCCGAGATCGAGAACACGTCTTCAACCGGCATCAGGAACGCGCCGTCAACAGCACGCTCAGGCGTCGGGATGTACGAATCCAGCGCTGCCGCCAGGTTCATGATGGCCTGTTCGCCCAGTTCGCCCTTGTCGCCTTCCAGCGCCAGCTTGGCCGAACCCTTGACGATCGGGGTGTCATCGCCCGGGAAGTCATACTTCGACAACAGTTCGCGGACTTCCATTTCCACCAGCTCGAGCAGCTCGGCGTCGTCAACCATGTCAGCCTTGTTCAGGAAGACGATGATGTACGGCACGCCAACCTGGCGGCTCAGCAGGATGTGTTCACGCGTTTGCGGCATCGGGCCGTCAGCGGCCGACACAACCAGGATCGCGCCGTCCATTTGCGCGGCGCCCGTGATCATGTTCTTCACATAGTCAGCGTGGCCCGGGCAGTCAACGTGCGCGTAGTGACGCGCTTCCGTTTCGTACTCGACGTGAGCCGTGTTGATCGTGATGCCGCGAGCCTTTTCTTCAGGAGTCGCATCGATCTGGTCGTAGCCCTTGGCTTCGCCACCGAACTTGTTCGACAGAACGGTCGTGATAGCTGCCGTCAACGTCGTTTTGCCGTGGTCAACGTGACCAATCGTACCCACGTTCACGTGCGGCTTGGTACGTTCAAACTTGCCTTTTGCCATGGCTGACTCCTGACCTGGATTGCGCTTCAGACTGAAGAAAAGAACTTGGAAATTTGTGGTGCCCATGGCGCGGATCGAACGCGCGACCTCTCCCTTACCAAGGGAGTGCTCTACCACTGAGCCACATGGGCATTTAAAAATCTTGGAGCGGGTGAAGGGAATCGAACCCTCGTCGTAAGCTTGGAAGGCTTCTGCTCTACCATTGAGCTACACCCGCGGCATACCCATTCACCTTCTCTTTCCCAAACCCTCAAAATCAAGGCCCGGAGAACCTTACAACCTTCTTTACGAAGGTCGCCCAGTTCCCTAGGCCTAATTTAAAATCCAGGCAGACATCGCCTGGATTCAAGAGTTGGGTCTCTGGTGGAGGAGATTGGATTCGAACCAATGTAGGCGCAAGGCCAACAGATTTACAGTCTGCCCCCTTTAACCACTCGGGCACCCCTCCAGCGGAGAACTTGAGATTATGAACACTTTCAAATCCGGTGTCAAACCCTTCGGATGAAAATCTTCAAAACTTTCGTTCAGCCACCCGCGTTTCCGCGCAGAGGGGGCGAAGCTTACAGGTTTCCGCGAATTGATGCACGCAAAAGTTGTGAATATTGGTCGGCGGTGAAAATAATGGGGTTGGTTCCCCCCGAGGGATCCTCGCTGGCCATACGCCCTACCCGGTCGGCCTGGGCGTCGTCGATGCCGATTTCCGCCAGGGTGTGGGGAATGCCGACGGACTCGCGCAAACGCAGCACCCAGTCCAGCACCGCCCCCGGACCGGTGCCCGGCAGATCCAGATAGCGGGCCAGCGCCTCAAGCCGGGGCGCCACCGCGTGCTGGTTGGCCTTCAACACATAAGGCATCAGGATCGCGTTCAACATGCCGTGGTGCGCGTCGTATAGCGCGCCCAGCGGATGCGCCAGCGCGTGCATCGCGCCGAGCCCGCGCTGGAAGGCCGTGGCGCCCATGCTTGAGGCCACGAGCATCTGCTGACGGGCCTGGAGGTCCGTGCCGTCAGCCACGGCCTGCGGCAGGTATTCCTTGACCATCCGCATGCCTTCGATGGCAATGCCGGCCGCCATCGGATGGAAGAACGGCGAACAGTACGCCTCCAGATTGTGCGACAGCGCGTCCATGCCGGTTGCCGCCGTGATCTTCGGCGGCAGCCCCACCGTCAGCTCTGGGTCCAGGATGACGATGGCCGGCAGCATGCGGGCATGGAAAATGATGCGCTTGACCTGTGCGGCTTCGTCCGTGATGACCGATGCGCGGCCCACTTCGGACCCCGTGCCTGCGGTAGTGGGCACCGCCACCACAGGCGCCATCCCGGCCACGTTCACGCGCTGATAGTTGTCGCCGATATCCTCGAAGTCCCACAGCGGGCGCTTCTGGCCCACCATCAGCGCAATCGCCTTGGCCGCGTCCAGCGCCGAGCCGCCACCGAAAGCGATGACACCGTCATGCCTACCCTGCTTATACGCGGCGACGCCGTCTTCGACATTGCGGCCCGTCGGGTTGCCCTTGACCTCGTGGAAGAGGCCACACTCCAAGCCAGCCTGGCGGCAGGCGCGCACGGCGTCGCCCACCATCGGCAATGCCGCAAGGCCCGGATCCGTGACAAGCAAGGGCCGCCGCATGCCGAGTTCTGCGCACCAATCGGCAAGCTCCTTGACGCGGCCCGGCCCCGCCTTGATGGCGGTGGGGAAGTTCCAGTTGACGCTTGGCACAGTCATGATTCGATTCCTGAAGGCGTCGGGTCAGACGCTGCGAAGATGAAAGGATTTGGCTTGCGTGAGCTGCTCGTAGCCGACGACCGACAAGGACACGCCACGCCCCGTGTTCTTGACGCCCGTCCACGCCAGCGCGGGGTCCAGGTAATCGCAACGGTTCATGAAGAAGGTACCGGTGCGCACTTGCCGGCCCAGCGTCAACGCAGCGTCTTCGTCTTGCGTGAACACCGCGGCCGTCAGTCCGTAGGGGCTGTCGTTCATCAACGCGACGGCCTCGTCGTCCGTGTCGACGGGCATGACGCCCACGACCGGACCGAAACATTCATCGTTCATGACACGCATGCGATGGTTTACTCGCGTAAGCAATGCGGGCGCGACGTAAGGCGAGCCATCGCTCGCATTACTGAAATGCGAGGGATCAATCAGGTTTTGAGCGCCGGCCGACACGGCTTCTGCAACGACGTCGCGAATCTCGGCGGCGGCGCGGGCACGGACGACCGGCCCCAACGTCGTTTCGGGGTGCAGCGGATTGCCCAGTACGTAACCGTTTGTCAGCGCGACGGCCCGCTCGACAAATTCGTCGTACAGCGGCCGTGCGACGTAGATGCGCTGGATGCCGCAGCAGGATTGGCCCGAATTGAAGAAGGCGCCGTCGACCAGGGTCTCGACGGCGTGATCCAACTTGGCATCCGCGCGCACATAAGCCGGATCGTTGCCGCCCAGCTCCAGGCCTACCCCGATGAAGCGCCCCGCCGCGCTTTCCTCGACGATGCGTCCACCGCGAACCGATCCCGTGAACGACACGTAGCCGATCTCGGGCGCGCGGATCAGCCGCTGGACGGTGTCGTGGTTGGCATGCAGGTACTGGAACACGCCCTTGGGCGCGCCGGCGTCGCGGAAGGCGCGTTCGATCAGCTCGGCACACAGAGGCGTCTGGTCGGAGTGTTTCAGGATGACGGTATTGCCCGCCATCAAAGCGGGGACGATGCTGTTCACCGCCGTCAGCAAGGGGTAGTTCCAGGGCGCGACGGTCAGGGCGACGCCGATGGGCTCACGACTGATGAAGCGGGTGAAGCCCGCCTGATCGGGCACGCGCAGGGGCGCCAGCGCCGCGTCGGCGATCGATATCATGTGGCGCGCCCGCGCTTCGAAGCCCGCGACCTCGCCCGGCGTGTAGCGCAAGGGGCGCCCCATCTGGATCGTGATGGCCCGCGCGATCTCGTCCTTGGCGGCCACGAAACGGTCGACGGCCGCCGACACGATGCGCCCCCGTTCGCCCACGCCTAGCGCCTGCCAGGCGGCTTGCGCGGATTGGGCTTGCGCCAGTGCCTGCGCGATCTGCGCGTCGCTGGCATAGGCGCGGCGCACGACCTCGCGCCCGTCAATGGGACTGATGGTGATGAGTTCCTGGGTCATGGTGGCCCTATGCAAGCGGTTGGACGGGATCAGATGATTTCAAAGTAGCGTGCCAGTTCCCAGTCGGTCACGTGCCGCCGGAATTGCCGTTCTTCCCATTCGCGCGTCGCGGCATAGTGCTCGACGAAGGGATCGCCAAACAGATGGCGGGCCGCTTCGGAGCCGCGCAAGCGTTGCGCCGCCTCCCACAACGTCGTGGGCAGGTGCAGATGGGCCGGAAATTTCTGGGTATAGGCGTTGCCTTGCACCATGGGTTCGGGCTTGAGCCCTTGCTCGATGCCGTACAGGCCCGAGGCCAGCGCAGCGGACAGCGCCAGGTAGGGATTGGCGTCCGCCGAGCCGATGCGCACCTCGACGCGCTGCGACTTGTCGCTGCCCGGAATGAGGCGCAGCGCGGTGGTGCGGTTTTCCATGCCCCAGGTGGCGTCCAGCGGCGCCCAATAACCGGGTACCAGGCGCGAATAGCTGTTGATCGTCTGCGCGTACAGCGCCATGAACTCGGGCAGGTAGCGCTGGACGCCCGCCATGAAGGACGTCTGCGCCGCGCTCATGCCGTGCGGCTGCGATTCGTCATAGAAGGCCGACCGACCGCTTTTCCTGTCGCGCAGCGACAAATGGATGTGGCCGCTTTGGCCGGGATGGTCATGCGACCATTTGGCCATGAAGGTCGCCATCAGGCCGTTCTGCTGCGCCAGGGCTTTCGTGAACGTCTTGAACAGGAACGCCTTGTCCCCGGCGGCGGCGGCCTGGTCCACCGCGATGGCCGCTTCCAGCACGCCCGGCCCGGTTTCGGTGTGCAGGCCTTCGATCGGCATGTCCATGCGTTCGCACATGTCCAGCAGCTTGCGGTAGAAATCGCCCTCGACGGTGCTGCGCAGCATGGAATAACCGAAATTGCCCGGCGTCCAGTTCTCCATGTTGCGGTAGTTTTTCGCGCGGACCGAATGCGGTGTTTCGCGAAACATGAAGAATTCGTATTCCAGCGCGGCATAGACGTCGTACCCCATGCCCGCGGCCCGGTCCAGCGTGCGATGCAGCAGCCGGCGCGGACAGATGGCGCCGGCATCCCCTTCGAATTCGGCCAGGAACAACAGCATGTCTTCGCCGCCGGGCCCCTGCTCCAGCGGCAGCCGGCGCCCGGTCTGTGGCACGATGCGCAACTTGGCGTCTGGGTAGGCGGTGTGCCAGCCGGTGTACTTGGTGTTGTCGTAGAGCTGGTCGTCCAGGTCCCAGCCGAACACCACGTCGCAGAACGCCAGGCCGGAGCGCAACGCGCCCAGGAACTTGTCGCGCCGCAGGTACTTGCCCAACATGACGCCGTCGACGTCGGACAGGCCCACCTTGATATGCGAGAGCGGGCTGGCTTGCACCAGCCGCTCTGCGTCTTCCACCGTTGCTACCCCTAGTGCATGCATGCTCGTTCACCTTTGTGGCTGAAGCGTTGCGTTGACCTGCGGGCGGGCGGCGCGGCGTTCAGTTCATGGCCGCCCCCAGCACCCGCATCGCCTGGCGATGCAGCTGCGGCGTGGCGGCCGCGACGACGCGGCCCTGCGATTCGAGGCTGAGCGGCTGCCCAGACCAATCGGTGATGACGCCGCCCGCGCCTTCGATCACGGGCATCAGCGCCAGATAGTCATAGGGTTGCAGGCCGGCTTCGACCACCAGGTCGACATGGCCGCTGGCCAGCAGCCCGTAGCTGTAGCAATCGCCCCCGTAGCGGCGCATGCGCGCAGCGCGGGTCAAGGCGTCGAAAGCCGCCAGTTCGGCGCCTTCGAAGATGTCGGGCGAAGTGGCGTACAGGATCGCGTCGCGCAGTTCGGTGCAGGCGCTGGCCTGGCAGACGTCGCCATTCAGCCGCGCGGGCGAATCGGCCGCACCGATCCAGCGTTCCTGCAGCATGGGGATGTCGATCAGGCCCAGCACCGGGCGCCCCCGGTGCAGCAGCGCCAGCAAGGTGCCCCACAAGGGGTTGCCCGAAATGAAGGCGCGCGTGCCGTCGATGGGATCCAGCGACCACACGAGGTCGGCCTCGGTGTGCAGCGCGCCGAACTCTTCGCCAAAGATGCCGTGGTGGGGATAGTGCTGCGCGATCGCGTCGCGCAGCGCGGCCTCGACCTCGCGGTCGGCCTGCGTGACGGGGCTTTCGTCGGCCTTGGTGTCAACGGACAGCGGGTGCCGGAACCACTTTCGGGACAAGGGCCGAACGCGGTCCGCGAGCGTTTGCGCGAATGAGGAATATTCGGCCAATTGCTGCGCCGGCAGCGCGGCGGAGGTTTGCATCACAGTGCTCCCAGGGGTTTTTCCAGTCTAGACACGTTGCCCCAAATTTGCAAATATACCTAAAACTGCAACCTCACCCTTATCCGGGAAGGTCGCCGTCCGCATCAGTAGCTCGCACCGTTGCCGTGTATTCCCCACCGGAGTTCCATCATGCAATGTATGAAGAAGCTTAGCGTTGTGGTTGCAGTAATTTCCCTAGGTGTCGCGCACGTCGCCCACGCTGGCCCCATCACCGTCTACACCGCGCTGGAGGAAGACGAGATCGCGGCCTATCTGAAGGCGGCCAACGCGGCCATGCCGGACGTGAAAGTCAACGTGCTGCGCCTGTCTACCGGCGACCTGGGCGCCCGGCTGATCGCCGAAGCCGCGAATCCCCAGCAGGACGTGATATGGGGCTTTGCCGTCAGCAACATGCTGGATCCGCGCTTGCAGAACCTGCTTGAGCCCTATGCGGCCAAAGGCATCGACGCCCTTCCCGCCCAGTACAAGGGCGCGGACAACAAGTGGTTCGCCGCCACCGGCTACGTCGCTGCGTTCTGTGTAAACACCGATCGGTTGAAGTCCAAGAACCTGCCTATGCCGACGTCTTGGGAAGACCTGGCGAACCCGGCCTATAAGGGCGAGATCGTCATCCCCAGCCCGGCCGCCTCTGGCACCGGCTACCTGCAAATCGTGGCGTTGCTGCAGGGCCTGGGCAAGGAAAAGGGATGGGCGCTGCTGAAGGACCTGGACAAGAACGTGGCGCAGTACACGCCGTCGGGATCGCGCCCCTGCAAGATGGCGCGCGCCGGTGAATACGCGATCGGCGTGTCGTTTGCCTTCCCCGCCATGCAGTCCATCGAAGAAGGCTACCCGGTCAAGATGGTGATCCCCAAACAGTGGGTGGGCTATGAGCTGGAGGCGTCCGGCTTGATGAAGACGGCGAAGAATCCCGCGGACGCCAAGCGCTTCCTGGATTGGACCCTGTCCGCGCAGGCGGGCGGCCTGTACAGCAAGTACAAGGAACTCGTCACCATCCCGGGCGCCGCCCCCAACAAAGCGGCCGAAGCGGCCGGCCTGCCCAAGGACCTGACCGCCGTGCTGTATCCGGTGGATTTCCAGAAGTCCGCCGCCGATCGCGACGCCACGATCAAGACCTGGCAAGACACCATCAAGCGTTGAGGCAGGCGCGGCGGGCCCGCCCGCCGCCCTAGCGTCCGGGAGACGCCATGTATCTGGAACTGCGCGGCATACGGAAAACCTTCGACGCGTCGGTGGCGCTGGAGGATATCGACCTGTCCGTCGGCGAACACGAATTCGTCTGCCTGCTGGGCCCCAGCGGTTGCGGCAAGACGACCCTGCTGCGCATCGTGGCGGGCCTGTTGCCCTTCGATCGCGGCACCATCACCCTGGGCGGACGCGACCTGAGCGGATTGCCGGCGCGCAAGCGCGGATTCGGCATCGTGTTCCAGTCGTATTCGCTGTTTCCCAACATGACGGTGGCCGAGAACGTGGGCTACGGCCTGCGCATCCGGGGCGAGCCGCGCGACCGCATCGCCGCGCGGGTGGGCGAGTTGCTGGCGTTGATCAAGCTGCCCGACTACGCGCCGCGCTATCCGCACCAGCTGTCGGGCGGACAGCAGCAGCGCGTGGCGCTGGCGCGGGCGCTAGCGGTGGACCCGGCGCTGATCCTGCTGGATGAACCGCTCTCGGCATTGGATGCGCGCGTGCGCACCGACATGCGGGCCGAGATCCACGACGTGCAGCGCCGGCTGAAGATCCCGACCATCATGGTGACGCACGACCAGGAGGAAGCGCTGACGCTGGCCGACAAGATCGTCTGCATGAACGACGGGCGCATCGAGCAGGTCGGGTCGCCGTCCGACCTGTATCTACGGCCCCGCACGCGCTTCGTGGCCAACTTCGTGGGCTTGAGCAATCTGCTGCCCACCGATTGGGTACGCGATGCGATGCCCCATCTGCTGGCGACGCGGCCTGAAGGCGCCAGCGAGCGCTATGAGGCCTGCCTGCGCCCGGAAAACCTGCGCATCGCCGCCGACGAGCAGGGACCTGGCCGCGTGCAGGACCTGACCTTCATGGGCAACCTGACGCGCTTGCGCGTCGCGTGGAAGGGGCGCGAGCTGGTGGTCGAGCAACACGGCGCGGCGGGCCTGTCGCGCGGCGCGCCGGTGCGGCTGGACATGGTGCCCGGCCAATGCGCCTGGGTCAGCGTATGACGCGGCCGGGCGGAGTCCGCCGATGAGCACGCTGCATGCCGGCGCGGCCGGCGCCGCGACGGCCGGGCGTGCCCCCTGGTCGGCCGATCGGCTGCTGCTGTGGACCTGCGTGGCGATTCCGCTGGCGGGTCTGGCGCTGTTCTTCCTGTATCCGCTGGCCACCGTCGCGTGGCGCAGCCTGGTAGAAAAAGATGGCTCGATCGGGCTGGGCAACTATGCCGAGGTATTCGCCACCCGCGGCATCCTGACCGCCACCGTCAACAGCCTCGTGATGAGCGCGGCCACTACCGTCGTCAGCATTACGCTGGGCTTCGCCATCGCCTACGGCCTGGACCGCAGTTGCATGCGCGGAAAGGCGTTCGTACGGCTGGCGCTGGTACTGCCGCTGCTGGCGCCGTCGCTGGTGCAGGGCCTGGGTCTGATCTTCATCCTGGGGCGCAACGGGCTGGTGCACCGCTGGACCGGCTGGGAAGTCGATATCTACGGCTTCTGGGGCCTGTTGATCTCGAACGTGTTCTACGCCCTGCCCCAAGCGGTACTGATCCTGCAGGCCGCGTTGCGCAACACGGACGCCCGCTATTACGACGCGGCCGAAGTCATGGGCGCGTCCAGTGCACGGCAATTCTTCGACATTACCCTGCCCAACTGCAAGTTCGGGCTGCTGAGCGCGGCCTTCGTGGTGTTCGTCATCACCATCACCGACTTCGGCAACGCGGCGGTGATCGGCGGCAACTACCGAGTGCTGGCCACGGAGATCTATAGCCAGGTGTCAGGCCAGATGAATTTCGGCATGGGGTCGGTGGTGGGCATCTTGCTGCTGCTGCCGTCGCTGATTTCCGTGCAGATCGAACGCGTGGCCTCGCAACGCCAGTTCGGATCGGCCTCGCCCAGCGGCATGCGGGTGGCGCCCCAGCCCGCGCCGGCTCGCGACGTGGTGTTCGGCATCGGCGTGCTGCTGGCCTGCAGCACGATCATCCTGACGGTGGCGACGGTGGTCTTCGCCAGTTTCATGCGGCTGTGGCCCTACCGCATGGAATGGACGCTGAAGCACTATGACATCACCGTCAGCGGCGGCTACGCCCCCCTGTGGACGTCGCTGTACCTGTCGCTGGCGGCAGCCGGCGGCGGCGTGCTGCTGCTGTTCTTCCTGTGCTTCGGCGTCTGCCGCATCGGGCGCGGCTGGGCCAAGATCGTATACCTGCTGTCCGTGCTGCCCGTCGGGGTGCCGGGCCTGGTGCTGGGGCTGTCCTACATCTTCGCGTTCAATGCGCCCGGCACGCCCTTGTATGCGCTGTACGGCAGCGCGGCGCTGATCGCGCTGTGCAATTTCTACCACTATCACACGCAAGGGTTCCTGACGATGATGACGGGGATGCGCGCCGTGCCGCAGGCCCTGGAGGAAGCCGTCAGCTGCCTGGGCGGGGGCACCGCGCAGGTGTTGCGCGACGCAGTGCTGCCGCTGATCGCGCCTACCGTGCTGGGCGTGTTCTTTTTTCTGTTCATGCGATCGATGGTCACGCTGTCGGCGGTGATCTTCCTGGTGACGCCGACCGTCAGCGTGGCGCCCGTGTCGGTGTTGCGGCTGGACGAGGCCGGGTTCGTTTCGCAGGCAGCGGCGTATTCCACGCTTATCATGCTGGTCGTTGGAGGTTCTCTGCTGGCCATGCGCGCGTTGATCGCCGGGGCGGCGCGGCGGCGGGGATAGATTAGGAAGCATCGGATATGTGGCAAGAAGAGCGGTATCAAAGAATCCGCGCCCTGCTGTCGTCATTGCAGCAGGTATCGACCGACCGCATCGTCGGAGAGCTCGGCGTGTCGCGCGAGACCGTCAGGCGGGATCTGCTTGAACTGGAGGCGATGGGAGAATTGCGGCGCGTGCATGGCGGCGCCGTGCCGGTGCACAGCGAGCCCCCGATCGCCGAACGCGTGCACACGCGCGTGAAGTACAAGCGCGCCATCGCGCGCGCGGCGGCCGGTCTTGTGGCCAGCGGCCAGACCTTGTTCCTGGACGCGGGCAGCACCACAAGCGTATTGGCCGACGAACTGGCCAAGCTGTCCGGCCTGACGATCATCACCAACTCGTTCGACGTGGCGCTGAAGGTGGGCGCGGCCGGCAACGGCGCCAATCAGCTGATCATGCTGGGCGGCGCGGTCGGCGGCCCGGTCTGCGCCACTGCCGGCGAGATCACTATCGCCGAAATCCACCGTTACCGCGCCGACCTGGCGCTGCTGTCGCCAGTGGGCGTCGACGCGGAGTGCGGGGCCACCAATTACGATCTGCGCGAAGCGGAAGTTGCGCGCGCGATGACGGCCAACGCCAAGCAGCTGGTGCTGTTGGCCGACTTCAGCAAGATCGGCCTGTGCAGCCGCGTGTCGTTTTGCGGCGCGGACCGCATCGATCATCTGGTCACCAACACCAGCGCGGAGAAATTGCCCGCGTTCGCGGCGCTGAAGGCCGCGGCGGGCAACGTGCTGACGGTGTAAGACCGATGCGGGGCCGGTACGGGCGCCGTCTCAGTCGACCGACACCCCTGCCGTCTTCACCATGTCTGCCCAGTACACGGTGTCTTCCTGCAAGCGCGTCTTGAACGCGTCGGGCCGGCTGCCCACCGGCCAGCTGCCGCCGCTGTTGATCTTGGCGATCACGGTGGGCGACTTCATCGCCTGCGCCACGGCGTCTGCCAGATAGGCGACGCGATCGGGCGGCGTGCCGGCAGGCGCAAACAAGCCGTACCAGTCATCGGCGGTGATGCCGTCCAGGCCGCTTTGCTTGAGCGTGGGCGCGCCCTTGAAGACGCCAATGCTGTTTTCGTGACTGAGAGCCAGGATGCGCAGCTTGCCCGCGGTCACCATCGGTTCTGCCGACGCGGGAGAGGTGATCAGCATGTCCACCGTGCCGCCCATCAGGTCGGTGATGGCGGGCGCCGCGCCGCGATACGGCACGTGCACCAGGTTAACGCCCGCTTTCTTCGATACCAGTGCGCCCATCAGATGACTCATGGTGCCGTTGCCGGGCGTGGCGTACGTGACGATGCCCGGCTGCTTGCGCGCGGCCTCCAGATAGTCGCCCAGCGTCTTGTACGGGCTTTCGGTGCGGGCCACCAGCACCAGCGGCGCAGACGTGATCTGCGAAATCGGCGTGAAATCCTTCACCGGATCGAAACCCACGTTCTTGTACAGGCGCGGGTTGACGGCCATGACGCTGGTCTGCGACATCACCAGGGTGTAGCCGTCGGGCTTGGCGCGCGACACCTGCGCCGTCCCCACGTTGCCGCCCGCGCCCGAACGGTTTTCCACCACGACGCTCTGGCCGGTGATGGCGCCCAGCTCCTGGGCGATCAGGCGCGCCACGTTGTCGTTCCCGCCCCCGGGAGGAAACGGCGAAACCACGGTGATGGCCTGCCTGGGATAATCGGCGGGCGCTTTCAGCGTCTGGGTTTGCGCGAGGGCGCTAGCGCCCCACGCCAGGCCCGCCATCGCCAGGGCGGCTGTCCCGCAAGCGTGCAATACATGGTGCTTCATCTGGATTTCCCCTTGAGTCGGCGGCCGGATACTCGGCCGTCCTTTGCATTCCGGTTCGCCATGAACCGTCCGCACCCCGTCGGCAAAGGCCGCCGGGGCGTATTGATCGGGTTGATGCGTCTGTGGTGGCGCCATGCGGCCTCTGCGGGCCGCTCTGGCGCTTGTGCCCTGGACGGGCAGCGTCAATGCCCGGCGTCAGCTGGCGGGAAACCGGTAGCCTGCCAGCTCGCGTTCATCGATCTGCTTGACCAGGTTTGTTTCCCAGGACAGGTATTGGCGCGCCGCGGCCTTGTTGCCGTCGTGGCGGTCATGCACGAAGAACAGATAGTCGATGCACTCGCTGTCGGCGGGCACGGCAGGCGTGGATTCCAATGCGATACCGGCCGCCTTCCAACCGACGGGCGTGCCGGTGTTCACCTTGACGTCCGTCACGCCCAGGGCGGCCAGATCTTGCACTGCCCACGCCGCGATGGCGGCGTCTTCGGCCAGCAGGACGACGGGACGGCCGGTATCCAGCTCCAGGCGGTCCAGGCGCGGGCGGATCGACCAACGCGCCCCCGCGATGTGGCTGGCGCGATAGCGCATGCCCGGGCGCAAATCGATGGCCTGGGCGCCCTGCGCCAACGCGGCGGCCAGGCCGGCATCGGACAGCGCCGAAACGACGGGGGTCTCGACAACCGGCGCGTCGTTCGACAGGTCGGCGCACACGCCATCCCGCAGCACGCACGCGTCCCAGCCCATCTGCCGCAACCAGCTGGCCACCACGGGCGCGCGCACGCCTTCCGCATCGAACACGACGATGCGGGCGCCGCGCACGGCCAGGTACTGGTCGGTGGCCTGCACCAATTGCCCGCCCGGCGTGTGCTGCGCGCCGGGTAATGAACCTTGCGCGAATTCCTCGGCGCTGCGCACATCGCACAGGAAGGTGCTGCGCGTGGCGTCGCGCAGCCATGCCTGCACGGCGCCGGCGTCCACCACCGGCACGCCGTGGCGTTCAGCCAATTGCGCCGAACGGGCAGCTAACGCCGGCAGTTCAGCGGGCGAGATGTCGTCGTCATAGCGACGGCTTGCGCCGTGTTCCAGCTGCAGGTCTTCCAGATACCAGCCTTGCGTGCCGTTCTCCAGCGCATAGACGGGGTTGGGCACGCCCAGATTGATGAGGGTCTGCGCGCCGATGATGCTGCGCGTGCGGCCCGCGCAATTGATGACGATGGTCGTGCCGGGATCCTTGGCCAGCGTGTGGGCGCGCAGTGCCAGCTCGCCGTTCGGGCAGCAGATGCCGCCGGGAATGCTCATCTTCTGGTATTCGGCGAACGGCCTGCCGTCCAGCACGATCAAGTCGTCGCCCCGCCGTTGGCGCTCGGCCAGTTCACGGGCGCCGATACGCGGGGTATGGAAAACTTCTTCGGCCAGTTCGCCAAAGGTCTTGCTGGGCACGTTCACACCGGCAAAGGCGGCGTAGCCGTCCTGCTGCCACTGCGCGATGCCGCCGGCCAGCCGATGCACCTGGCGGTAGCCCAGCTTCGCCAACGCGAGGACGGCGCGTTCTGCGGTGCGGTCGCCGCCGCCATCGTCGTACACGACAACCCGCACATCGCGGCGCGGGGCCAGGCGGACGATATCGATCTCAAGCCGGCTGTACGGCACCGGCGCCGCGTAGAACAGGTGCGACTCGCCGTATTGACCGTGTTCGCGCACATCCAGCAAGGCGATCTCGCGGCCGTCGTGCAGCCATTGCTTAAGCGTGTGCGAGTCGATATCTGCGGCGCAAGAGGCGGAAGTGAGGGGCATCATGAGATTCGTAGGGAACGGGGGGATTGGGTAAGCGCGGACAAGGCTTGTTCAAGGTCGCCGATCAGGTCGTCGGGGTCTTCCAGGCCGATATGCAGGCGCAGCATGGCGCCGCGGGGCGTCGGGTCAGGCAGCGAACGCGAGTTCAACTGCGCCGGGATCACCAGGCTTTCAAAGCCGCCCCACGACGCACCGATGCCGAACAGACGCAGGCTGTCGATCAGCCGCTCGGCATCCTCTATGTGGTACCCGCCATCGAGTTCGACCGTCAGCAGACCGTTGGCGCCGGTGCAATCGCGTCGCCAGATCGCGTGCGACGGGTCGCCGGGCAAGGCCGGACACAGCACGCGCGCAACCTCGGCGCGGCCCTGCAACCATTCGGCGACCCGCAACGCGTTCCTGGCATGCTGCGCCATGCGCAGCGGCAGTGAACGCATGCCGCGCAGCACCAGGAAGGCGTCGTCGGCCCCGACCGTCTGGCCGAAGTCGATCGAGGCGCGTTCCAGTGCGCGCCAGGCGCGCTGGTTGACGACGGCGGCGCCCATCATCACGTCGGCATGGCCGCCCAGGTATTTGGTGGCCGCCAGAAGGGAAATGTCGGCGCCCAGCGTCAACGGTTTGTATATCAAACCGGACGCCCACGTGTTATCCACAGCCAGCCAGCAATCGTGTTTTCGCGCGGCTGTGGATAACTCGGTAAGGTCCGGCATCTCGTAAGTCAGCGACCCGGGCGACTCCGCATAGATCATGCGGGTATTGGGCCTGATCAGCGCCTCGATGCCGACGCCGTCCGGCCGGTAGAACGTGGCTTCGATGCCCAGCCGCGTCAGGTGCTCGACGCAGAAGCGGCGCACGGGTTCGTACACAGCATCGGTCACCAGCACATGGTCGCCGGTGCGCAGATACGCCAGCAGCACGGTCGCGATCGCGGCCTGGCCGGTGGGATACAGCGCGGCGCGATAGCCCTGTTCCAGCTCGACCAGCGCGTCTTCCAGCGCGTGCGTGCTGTCGGTGCCGCGCGCGCCGTAGGACGGCAGGCGTTCTTGCTCGCGGCGTTCGCGTGTGTCGCGCCAGGCGGCGACGCTGTCGAAGACGTAGGTGCTGGCGCGCGTGACGGGGGTGTTGACCCATCCTTGATGGGGACGCCCCGCCCGCAGCAAACGCGTTGCGGACCGGTAGGGCTTGTTCATGATGATCAGCGGCGAGTCTTCACACCGATGGGCATGATCTTGCAGGTGCCCGCTTCCAGGTCGAAGCCCAGGCGTTCATTCAGCGTTTCCAGCGCGCGGCCGTACATGTGCAGGTGGCGGATGACGCTGTCGCCCTGGATCTCGACGGCGTGGATGTCGTCGGGCATCAACGCAATGCCGGCGCCCGGGCCGACCACGACCGTGCCGGTCTTCTCCAGGCGGCCCACGCCGGGCACCGACCCGTCGTCGGTGCGGTCATAGACGTAGTTGTATTCCACGCCTTCCACGGCGGCGATACAGGCCCAGGTGGTGTGGTTATGCGGCACGATCTTGTTGCCGGGGCGCATGACGTTCAGGTAGAGCGCATAGCTCTTGTCGTCGTCTTCGGCGATCAGGTAGCGCGCCTGGCGCTCGCCGTCTTCGGGCGCCGCGTACCGCTCGCCCGTCCACCAGTCGGTGTGGCCGGCCAGGCCCACGAGCTCTTGCAGCACCTCGTCCAGGCTGTCGCGGTTCAGCCCCTTATTTCCTACAGTTTTTTTAATATTTCCGATGGCGGCATCGATGCCGGCCTGATGGGGATGCGCGGTGCTCACTTTGGCTTTTCCTCTTGTTTCATGAGTTATTGCGTTTACTGTATCGCCCGAGTGAGGCGCCAACAATTTAAATTGCCTTAACATTCCATTAGCAACGCTAATACTTTAGAGCCCGCCATGCGCAATTTGGATCTGGACCTGCTTCGCACGCTGACGGCCATCGCCCAGCACGACACCTTTTCGGAAGCGGCCAACCGGCTGCACAAGACGCAGTCGGCCATCACCCAGCAAATGCAGCGTCTGGAATCCACGATCGGCCTGCCCTTGTTCGAAAAGCAGGGCCGCAACAAGGTGCTGTCATCGCACGGGCGGCGGCTGGTGGAATACGCGCGCCACATGCTGGCCATCAACGACGAGGCGCTACGCGCACTGCAGGATGGGCCGCTGGAGGGGGACTTGCGGCTGGGCGCGCCGCTGGATGTGGCCGATACGATCCTGCCCACGCTGCTGACGCACATCGCACGCTCGGCCCCCCGCGTGAAACTGGAGATCCGCGTGGACCGCAGCCCGTTCCTGATGGATGCCCTGCGCGCCGGTGAAATCGACCTGACGATATCCACGCGCTTTGACCAGGACTTTGAAGGCGTGGCGCTGCGCACCTCTCCCACCGTCTGGCTGGCCTCCGCCGACTACGTGCATGACGTGCACGCGCCGGTGCCGCTGGTGCTAGCGGACGAGCCCAGCATCTTCCGCAGGCTGGCCCTGAACGCGCTGGAGCAGGCGCGCGTGCGCTGGCACACCAACTATGTGGCGCCGAACCTGGTGGGGATAAAGGCCGCGCTGCGCGCGGGGCTGGGCGTGACGGCCCGCAGCGTGGAACTGCTGGGGCCGGAAATGCGCGTACTGGGGGAAAAAGAAGGGCTGCCCCCCTTGCCGGACGTGACCTACTTCCTGTGGATAAGGCGGGATCTGATCAATCCGTTGACGCGACAGGTCTACGACATGCTGCGGGCGAACCTGGGCCTGGCGCAGCAAAGCGACGCGGGCGGCGTGCCGCCGCGCGATCAGTAGCGGTCGAAAATCGCCTGCAGAGCGGCCGCGTCGCGCGTGACGGACAGGCCCAGCATCAACAGGATGCGCGCCTTTTGCGGATTCAGGTCGCGGGCGGCGATGAAGCCCAGGCCGGCGTCGTCCAGTTCGACATCGCGCGCCACGAATCCGCTGCCCGTGCGGCTAGAACGCACCACGGCCGTGCCGCCGGCGACTGCGCGGCTCAGCGCGTCGATGCCCAGGTCGGTGGCGTTGCCGTCGCCCACGCCGGCCAGCACGACGCCTTGCGACACATCGGCCAGGAAATCGATCAGGTCGGCCTGCAGATTGGCATGGGCGTAGACAATGTCCACGCGCGGCCATCCGGCCTGTTCCAGCAATGCGAGTGAAAACTCGCTTTGTGTGGTGTGGGCCGTAGTGTTGCGCGAATAGAAGCACGGCGCGCCACCATGCATGACGCCGGCGCGGCCGCGATTGGGCGACGCGAAGGCGCACAGGCCCGCGCTGGCGATCTTCTGGATCTCGCGCGCGTAATGCACGTCTTCGTTCATCACGACCAGGGGACCGCGCCCGCGCGCGTCGGGATGGCGCGCCAGCGCCACCGCGTTGTACAGGTTGGCCGGGCCCTCGGCGCCCAGCGCCGTGGCGGGACGCATCGCGCCCACCAGCACGACGGGCTTGTCGTGCGGAATCACCAGGCCCAGGAAGTACGCCGTTTCTTCAAGCGTGTCCGTGCCATGCGTGATCACAATACCCGCCACCGAGGCGTCCTGGCACAGCGTGTCCACACGTTCGGCCAGCGCGCGCCAAACCTCGTGCGTCATGTTCTGGCTGCCGACATTCGCCACCTGTTCGGCGCGGATCTCGGCGATGCCGGCCAGCTGCGGCACCGCAGCCAGCAAATCGTTGACCGAGAACGAACCGGCCTTGTAGCCCGCCGACGTGGCGTCCGCCTGCGCACCGGCGATGGTGCCGCCGGTGGCCAGCACCGCGACGACCGGCAACGCGTGCTCAGGCATCGACGACTCCGGACAGGCCTTGGCGTTCCAGTAACGAATTCAGGTGTTCCCACCCGTGGAAATCGATGACGATCTGGCCCTTTTCCTTGGCGCCCACCTTCAGGGCCACTCGCGTGCCCAGATGATCGGACAGCGCTTCTTCCAGACGCGTCAGATCGCGCGAGGCGCCATTGGCCTTCTTGCGAGGCGAGGACGCCGATTCGGTTTCCTTGGCGGTCTTCGCGACCAGCTTTTCGGCTTCGCGCACCGACAGGCGGCGCGCGATGATCTGATTGGCCAATTGGATCTGCGTCGCCGCGTCCACCGCCAGCAGCGCGCGGGCATGGCCCATGTCCACGTCGCCGGCCAGCAGCATCGTCTGCACGGGCGCGGCCAGGTTCAGCAAGCGCAGCAGGTTGCTGGTGGCCGAGCGCGACCGGCCGATCGCTTGCGCGGCCTGTTCGTGTGTCAGGCCGAATTCGTCCAGCAGGCGGCGCACGCCGTGCGCCTCTTCCAGCGGGTTCAAGTCTTCGCGCTGGATGTTTTCGATCAGCGCCATGACGGCCGCGTTCTCGTCCGCCACATCGCGCACCAGCACGGGCACTTCTTTCAAACCGGCCAGCTGGGCGGCGCGGAAGCGGCGTTCGCCCGCGATGATCTCGTAATGGCCGGGCGCGGTTTCGCCCAGCGCGCGCACAAGAATGGGTTGCATGATGCCTTGCGTGCGGATCGATTCGGCCAGCTCGCCCAAGGCGCCCTCGTCCATGCGCGTGCGCGGCTGATACTTGCCGGCGCGCATCTTCGAGATGAGCAAGGTGGATGGCGGACCCTCGGGCTTGGCCGAGACGGCCTTGCCGATGTTGTCGATCGCCGGCGCGTCTGCGCCCAGCAAGGCGTCCAGTCCGCGACCCAATCCCTTGGGTTTCTTGGTGGCCATAGTTAAATCCTCTTTCCTTCTGTTTTTGTATCCCGAGCCAGGCTCAGGCGTCCGTCTGCTCGGCGGGCAGGCGGTACCAATACGCGTAACAGTCTTTGAAGCCGTAGCGGCCATACAGGGCGCGCGCGGCGGTATTGTCCGGCTCGACCTGCAGGTACGCCGTTGTCGCGCCGCTGGCGGCGCCCTCGGTCAATAGGTAATCCACCAGGGCATCGGCGTAGCCTTTACGCCGTTGTCCCGGGTCCGTGACGATGTCGAACAGGCCCAGCAGGTCATCGTCGCGGACGGCCAAGCCCGCGGCAACGCACTGTCCCGCCGCGTCGAACGCCAGCACCGGCTGCTTATCCACAGCCAGTCCGTGCAGACGCGCTTGATGTTCAGCCGTGTGCTCCGGCGCCGAGCCGCGCATGGCCCCGACCGCTTGCGCAAAGCGGCCGATGTCGACTTTCCTGAAATGCAGATCGCCCCGGGCGCAGGGCCTGGGGGCGAGCGACATGCTCATGACTCGGGTCTCGCCGGTAAAGGTATAGCCGCGGGCCTCCAGTTCGGCGTCGAGCGAAAAATCGGGGCCGATGGAGGTAATGCGCAGCACCATGGGCAAGCCATGGCGCGCATACAACGAAGAACAATACGCCAGCCGCTCGTCCAGCGGACGTGTGGATAACCCCAGCACATTCACGCTGCGCACGCGCTTGGCTTCCGAGCGCGCAAAGCGTACCAGCCAGCCATCATAGAGCACCTGCGCGCCGACTGCTGTCGCGTTCAGCGCGGCCTCTTCCAGACGCGCGCGCAGGCTGTCGCGCACATCGGCGGGCGGCGTGCGGGAGACGTGCGTAGCGGTCGGAGAAAAGAGCGCGGCGACAGACATGGCAAGGCTTACTTCAGGTCTTTCCTGACGCGTTCGATCATTTCAGCGCCAAAAGAGATGTAGGCCTGCGCGCCGCGTGACGCACGGTCATACACCACACCCGGCATGCCGTAACTGGGTGCTTCGGCCAACCGCACATTGCGGGGCACGACGGTCTTGAAGACCTTGTCGCCGAAGTGCGCCTCGAGCTGGGCGGACACTTGCTGTTGCAACGTCATGCGCGGGTCGAACATCACGCGCAGCAGACCAATGACGCGCAGGTCGTCATTGATGTTGCGGTGGACCCGCTTGATGGTGTTGACCAGGTCGGACAGGCCTTCCAGCGCGAAGTATTCGCACTGCATCGGAATGATGACGCCATGGGCGGCAGCCAATCCGTTGAGCGTCAGCAAGGACAGCGTCGGCGGGCAATCGATCAGCACGAAATCGTATTGGCCGGCGACGGTGTCGAGCGCGGCCTTCAACTGGCGTTCGCGTTCGTCCATCTGCACCAGATCGATCTCGGCGCCGGACAGCTCGCGGTTCGCGGGCAGCACGTCATAGCCGCCGGATTCCGACTTCACACGGGCCTGCTCGATGGTGGCCTCGCCGATCAGCACCTGGTACAGGTTCGATTCCAGGGCGTTCTTATCGATGCCGCTGCCCATCGTGGCGTTGCCTTGAGGGTCCAGGTCCACCAGCAGCACGCGCTGATTATGCGTGGCAAGGCCCGCCGCCAGATTGATGGCGGTCGTCGTCTTGCCCACACCGCCCTTTTGGTTGGCGATGCAGAAGACGCGGGCGGTTGTGCTGGGGGGTAAGTTCTTCATAGGGTTCCTTGACTGCGTCCTTCACCGCGCTCTTCGTCGCGGCGCATCCAGATCAGGCAGCGCTCTGCTTGCAGCTCCGGAACCCGGAGCGGCTGAATATGGTCGACTTGCCATTCCCCGCGCGCATGTAACGCCTGAATCTCTTCATCGGGGACCTTGCCCTTCATGGCGACGAGGGTACCATCGATGCGCACGTGGCGACCCGCAAGCTGCGCAAAATCGTCCAGCGAAGCGAAGGCCCGCGAGGTGACGATGTCGCACTCGGCCGGGTCCAGCGTTTCGATGCGCGCGTGACGCGCTTGCAGATTGGGCACGGCCAGCGCGCCGCTCATCTGGCGCACGAACGCGGTTTTCTTTTCAACGGCGTCGATGCAGGTCACGGACCACATGGGTCGCATGATTGCGAGAACGACGCCAGGCAGGCCGCCACCCGATCCGACGTCGTAGACCTTGCCCGGCACATCAACGGCGCCCAGCGCCTCGCTGAACGGGCCCACGGCGGCCAGGCTATCGAACAGATGCTGGATCAGCATCTGCTGGGGATCGCGGATGGCGGTGAGGTTGTACGTCCGGTTCCAGCGTTGCATCTGGGACAGGTAGTTCAGCAGCTTGGCGTGCGCCGCAGCGTCGACAGCCAGCCCCAGTTGCTCGCATGCGCGAGTCAGGCGGCCGGCCATATCTGCGCCGGCCTGATCGGTATGTGCGGTCATGCGGCTTGCTTGCGCGAGCCGTAGTGCAAGCGCTTCAGGTGGATCAGCAGCAACGAGATTGCAGCGGGGGTCACGCCGGAGATACGTGCGGCCTGGCCGACGGTCTCCGGGCGATGCGTCTTCAACTTCTGGCGCACTTCGAACGACAGGCTCGTCACGGCGTCGTAGTCGACATCCGCGGGGATGGGCTGCTGCTCGTGCGAGATCTGCTTCTGGACTTCGTCTTGCTGGCGGGCGATGTAGCCGGCGTACTTCACCTGGATCTCGACCTGTTCGGACAGGACGTCGTCTGCGACGACGCCCGGGCCGGCCAGCAACGAACCGTCGGCGTTGCGCGTGGCCATCAATGCTTCATATGAAACATTCGGGCGTTTGAGCAAATCAGCTAGTGAGTACTCACGTTCAATCGCTTTGCCCAGCAGCGGTTCGGCAATCTCGACCGGCATGATGCGCGGATTGACCCATGATGACTTCAGCCGTTCGACTTCCGCGGCCACCGCGTCGCGCTTGCGGTTGAATGCCTCCCAGCGCGCGTCGTCGACGATACCCAATTGGCGGCCGATTTCGGTCAAGCGCAGATCGGCATTGTCTTCACGCAGGCTCAGGCGATATTCGGCGCGCGAAGTGAACATGCGATAGGGCTCGGTCACCCCACGAGTCACCAGGTCATCGACCAGCACGCCCAGATAGGCTTCGTCGCGACGCGGCGTCCAGGGGTCGCGGCCCAGCGATTGCAGTGCGGCATTCACGCCGGCCAACAGCCCTTGGGCGGCGGCTTCTTCGTAGCCTGTGGTGCCATTGATCTGGCCGGCAAAGAACAGGCCGCCGATCGCCTTCGTCTCAAGCGTGCTCTTCAATCCACGTGGATCGAAGTAGTCATATTCGATCGCGTAGCCGGGGCGCATGATGTGCGCGTTTTCCAACCCGCGCAGGGAATGGATCAGCTCCAGCTGCACATCAAAAGGCAGGCTGGTGGATACGCCATTGGGATAGACCTCATGCGTATCCAGGCCTTCCGGTTCCAGGAACACCTGATGGGATTCCTTATCTGCAAACCGGTGGATCTTGTCTTCGATGGACGGACAGTAACGCGGGCCTACGCCTTCGATGACGCCGCTGTACATGGGCGAACGGTCCAGGCCGCCACGGATGATGTCGTGCGTCCGGGCATTGGTGTGCGTGATCCAGCACGGCAACTGGCGCGGGTGCATGGCCACGTTGCCCATGTACGAGAACACGGGAACGGGATCCAGATCACCCGGCTGCTCTTCCAGGATGCTGTAGTTGATCGAGCGCCCATCGATGCGCGGCGGAGTGCCAGTCTTCAGGCGGCCTTGCGGAAGCTTGAGTTCCTTCAGGCGTTGCCCCAGCGAGATCGCCGGGGGATCACCGGCGCGGCCGCCGGAATAGTTCTGCAGGCCCACGTGGATCAAGCCGTTCAAGAACGTACCGGCCGTCAAGACCACCGTCTTGGCGCGGAACTTCAGGCCAACTTGAGTCACAGCGCCCACGACCCGATCGCCCTCTACCATCAGATCTTCGACCGCCTGCTGGAACAACCACAAGTTTGGCTGGTTTTCCAGACGACCACGGATGGCCTGTCGGTAAAGGACCCGGTCAGCCTGGGCGCGCGTTGCGCGGACAGCCGGGCCTTTCGAACCGTTCAGGATGCGGAACTGAATCCCGGCTTCATCCGTTGCCAAGGCCATCGCGCCACCCAGGGCATCGACTTCTTTGACAAGGTGGCCCTTGCCGATCCCGCCGATGGAGGGATTGCAAGACATTTGGCCAAGGGTTTCGATGTTGTGCGTCAGCAGCAGCGTCTGGGCGCCGGCGCGGGCTGCTGCCAGCGCCGCTTCAGTGCCGGCGTGGCCGCCACCGACGACGATGACATCGAATTCGCGGGGATAGTCCATGATGGGGAGGGAAATATAAGAGAGCGTTCGGTGCTCATTATAGGGGCAGGGGTGGCATGTTTCACGTGAAACATAGAACTGGGCCGGATTGCATCCCTGCCCCACCCCCTTCGCGTCGGCATTTGGCAACGAAGCGCGGTACGGCTGGATAAATATGTCGGCATCTGCCGCTGTTTTGTCCGCGATGTTTCACGTGGAACAGCCCTTGATTGCACGATTGGCGTTCTGCCTGACAACAGAAGCAGGTCGGGCGCGGGGCACTCGTACGTCGGCGCGGGGCGCGGCCTCCCTGTCCGCTTCCAAATTGAAATCAGGCGGCATCGATTGATGTTCCACGTGAAACATCGGATTGAACCCTTGCCTAGACCTCAGATAGGTAATGGATGGGGAAGGAACGTACTCCCGGCTGCCGGACGCTTCGGTATTTCCCATGCCACACATCCCCTGAGGCATTGTTTCACGTGGAACATCTGACAGACTTTCATCCTGCCAAATTCACTCAGAGACTAAAGACCTACGCCGCGGTTGCAAATGTTCCACGTGGAACATTTGGCGCCTACCCGTACCGCTTTGCCCTCGACATATCTGCCGATGTTTCACGTGGAACATTGCCGTGAGTCGCGATGGAGAACACGGCGGCAACGTATGAGTCTATTAATGCCAATGTTCCACGTGAAACACGGTCGTGAAATAGAGGAAGGCTCGCCTCCCGTGCCGAACAAACGCTGCCGCTTCCCGTGAACGACATCAAATTAAGGGACACGGAAGAAAGTTCAACCCACACACCAGCGCCAAAATCCACCCATCCAAGCTCGAATACCGGTTGCAATACTGCCTGGCTGACCAAAGCGGAGCGTTGCTTTGATACCGTAACGCTGCCCTAAAAAGGAAAAGAAAAAGTCATTTTTCTACCCCTACCCTACCCCTTGCCCGAAATATCACTAATTTTTTTGCGTTCCACGTGAAACATGTCCAATCCGCCGCGAAGAAAAGGAGCACATACGATCCAGATTCCGATGGCAGTTCCGATCGAACAGGACAATCCTTCGCTCCGGAATTTCACGAAATCGCCGCGCGGCTCACGATCGTGTTTATGCACAGCAAACAGTGGATATCTACGCAATGGAAAATCGCCGCGAATTTATCCCTGCCGGGAGCTTTCGACTTATCAACACCCAGGTCGGCATATCCCGCGCGCGTTCTCGGGAATTCACGTGGAACAACTTTGGGGATAACTTTGTATGACCGGCTTCTGAAGGCAACAGGAAACGTTGCCTAAACGGTCGCTTGAGCTAATTGCCCAGATCTTCGAAAAGCCACAAATATCCAACGCGCTTCATAGGAGAAAGCCACTCGGCAGCAGATTCTGAACACGCCCGGATGAACCGAAAACTCTTCCTATTCAAATTGGCCGGAGACGGACAAAAAGGCGTGGACAACTTTGTGGATAAGATTCAGCTATCGCTTCGATACGCCATTCTTAAGCTCGCCGATTGGTGAAAACAATTCAGGGGAACTCCCCACCGCCGAGCAAGTCAAATTGCCACGAATCACGGCGCGGTGGATTATCCACACCATCACCGCATATCGCCAACCGCATATCGCCATTGGCGCGCATCCATCTCGCGTATTTGCCGCAGCGTCGCGTGCCAACCGGGGCGCGATCATTGACACTACAACTATCTTGCTAGAGTCGGACCCGGTGCGCCATCATCCATTTGGCTGAGGCGCAGGATTTCATGTGAACCCTGTGGAAAACTCGCTATCGTTTTTTTCGGCAGTGAATTCCAATAACGTGCCGACCGCCAAGACCCCACCGGCTGGCTGCCGCCAATGCCATTCGACTTGCCTGATTCGGGCAGTGAAAACCCCTGAAGCCGGCCATCGGATAATCGCTATCCCCATTTCTATCCACAGGCAAAGGCCCCTCGAATTGGGCAAATCGAGGGGCCTTTCTGTGCATAACCGGGATGGGGATATCTTTGTGAACAACCGGCCTGCGCAACGGCAAAAACCGGCCAATGGTGGCACCAAAACATAATCAGCATGGCCACTGCCTGATTGCCGTCGCAGCCGGGAAAACGCGCCAAATGCCCGTTTTCCCGGGGGAAAGGCCATGTTTCACGTTAAGCGGCTACCTCCCGGACAAACGCCTGGCGTTCAAACGGTGGGCTTTGAATCGCATATTGGCGCGATTGAAAATCTGTGTAAAACCTTGCGTTCAGAGATGCCTGTGCTTCATTACTGATCACTAAAAACCAATGGCTCGAAAATAATTATCCACAGACTTATCCAAGGGTCGAGGATATGTTAGTGATTACTAACTTTCGTCCTGACGCAGTCCGGGGCCGGGAGAGAACGGCCGACGCGTTTCCGGGCTCAAATGAAACAACGCCCCAGACTCGGAAGTCTTGGGGCGTTGTAGCCAGGTCGGACCTGGCGGACGGGAAAGTGGGATTTCCCGATTTAGAGCGGGCGAATTTCGGCCGCTTGAGGTCCTTTCGGACCATCCTTAACTTCGAATTCGACTTCCTGCCCTTCGTTCAGGCTGCGATAGCCGCGGCCCTGGATGGCGGAAAAGTGTGCGAAAACATCGGTGCCACCAACGTCCGGCGTGATGAAACCGTAACCCTTGTCAGCGTTGAACCACTTAACTTTGCCCTTCTGAGCCATTTTTTCTAGCGTCCTGTAATTGAATCGAATTGCAATGAATCAAGGACGCCGTGAGAACTGAACGACCGGTAGAAATACCTGCGTTGCTGCTGCGTTCCCGCTCGTCGCCAAGCAACAGAACGAGTCCGCGCGCTGCTTGAATCAACTGCGGAATCAGCATACTCACCCCACATTACCGGCTCATATTGTTGTTTACCCCAATGTCGCTTTTTTCTGACTGGAAGCGAATTCCCGCTAGGCGGAATTTGGCTGCCGACGCGCAAGAAAGGCATAGATCGGGCCTGTCACGATCACCACGAACACCATGCGAGTGACGTGAAATGCGGTGACGACCGGCACGCCCAGTTGCAGGACCTTGGCGGTGATCGCCATCTCGGCGATCCCGCCTGGCGTCGTTCCAAGGATCAACGTGGGTACGGGCGCTGCCGACCAGTGGGACAGCAGCGCGCCCAGCCCGAAGGCCAGCGCCAGGGCCCCGATCGTGAATGCCGCCACGACGGCGATAAAGCGGGGCGCGGCGCGGAAGAAATCCGGCCGGTAGCGGTCGCCCAAAGACCATCCGATGAACAGTTGCCCGACCTTCGGCACGAAGTCGGGCAAGGCCGACAATTCCACGCCGGATGAGGTCAGCAACATCGCCACCAGCATGGGCCCAAGCACCCACGGATTGGGCAAACGCAACTTCATGAAGACCAGCCCGCCAACACAGGTCAACGCCACCAGCGCAGCCAGCCCCGCGCCATCCACGGTCTTGGGCCCCGGCACGGTGGGGTCCAACCCCGCCACGCCCCACCATTGGAAGATGAACGGCACCGTCACGACCACCAGCAGCACGCGCACGCTATGCGCGGTGGCCACGCGATCTATCCGCGCCCCGTGACGTTCCGCCAGGCTGGCCATTTCACTGGCGCCACCGATCGCCGATGAAAACCAGGCGGTCTTGAAGTCGACGTCCGTCAACCGGCGCAGCATCGCGGTGCCCATGAACGCCAACGCCAGTGCGAACAACATCCCCACGACGATGGGCCCCGCGTTGGTGCCGATGTGGCCAAGCACCTGCGGCGTGAAATACAGCCCCAGAGACGTCCCGATGACCCATTGCCCGCCATTGCGCGCGGGTCGCGGGCAGACCGTGCCCAAGCCCGCGATCCGTGTCGCCGCCGTTGCGAGCAACGCGCCCAGCATCCACGGCAAGGGCATATGCGCCCACACCGCCAACAGCGCCCCGGCCAGCGCGATCGCCAATCCGCCCAACACCCTCAACAACATGTTTTGACCCACGATCCCGTCCACGTGCATAGCTAATGCGAAAAACGAATTATGAGTTAGTGGGATACTTACGAAAACTCTCTTTGCCTACCAGCGTTCATCTTCGCGTCCAACATGATCCGATCCAAACTTCCCGACGTCGGCACCACCATCTTCACCGTGATGAGCCGCCTGGCCATCGAACACAAGGCCATCAACCTGGGCCAGGGCTTTCCGGACTTCGATCCGGATCCGGCGCTGTGCGCGCTGGTGACCCGCGCGATGGCCGAAGGCCATAACCAGTACCCGTACATGCCCGGCGTGGCGCCGTTGCGCGAAGCCATCGCCGCCAAAACGCGTGACCTGTACGGCCATGCCTACGATCCGGAAACCGAGATCACCGTCACCAGCGGCGCCACCGAAGCCCTGATGGCCACGGTGCTGGCCGCCGTGAACAGCGGCGACGAAGTGGTCGTCATTGAACCCTGCTATGACTCTTACCTGCCGGCGATCCGCCTGGCAGGCGGCACGGCGGTGCCTGTTGCGCTGCGGGCGCCCACCGAGGCCGACCCCTACTACCGCATCGATTGGCAGCGCGTGCGTGACGCCATCACGTCCAAAACGCGCCTGCTGATGCTGAACTTCCCGCACAACCCCACCGGCGCCGTGCTGGAAGAAAGCGACCTGGACGCGCTGGAAGCCATCGTGCGCGATACCGGCGTGCTGCTGGTGTCCGACGAAGTCTATGAACACATCGTCTTCGACGGCAAACCGCACGCCAGCGTGGCGCGCCGCCCCCTGCTGGCCGAACACGCGTTCGTGATTTCCTCGTTCGGCAAGACCTATCACACCACCGGCTGGAAGATCGGCTATTGCTGCGCCCCCCGCCAGCTCAGTGCCGAACTGCGCAAAGTGCATCAGTTCATGGTGTTCACGGTGCCCTCTCCCATGCAATTCGCACTGGCCGAGTTCATGCGCGATCCCAAGCCTTATCTGGACTTGCCGGCGTTCTATCAAGCCAAGCGCGACCGCCTGTCGGAAGGCCTGGCTAAAACACGCTTCCGTCCCCTGCCCAGCCCCGGCACGTTCTTCCTGCTGGCCGACTACAGCCAGATTTCCAAGCAGAACGAAGCCGACTTCGCGCGCGACCTGACGGTGAACCATGGTGTCACGGTGATTCCCGTTTCCGCTTTCTATCGCCATCCCGACGCCGCCGAATCCAACCACCGTATCGTGCGCTTCTGCTTCGCGAAGAAAGACGCGACGCTGGACGCGGCGCTGGAACGCCTGGCTAGTGTTTGATGCCATGAATAAAATATGAGTATTTACTCATTTTATTCATAAAAAAAGGGGCGCTGCGAAGCGCCCCTTGCCATTTCCGGCGACATGCGGCCGGCAGGGCCGGCCCGCACGGCCCACAGGGCCCGCCCTGCCCGCCACGTCAAGCCGGACCCGCAGCGACCTTTCTTGCCCGGCGCATACGCCGCATCAACTGCGGCACCACGACCACCGCAGCGGCGGCGATCCACATCGAAATCGACACCGGACTCGCGAACAGCACCGCAATGTCGCCGTCGGTGATCGACAGCGCGCGGCGCAGGTTCTGCTCCATCATGTTGCCCAGCACGACGCCCAGCACCAGCGGCGCCATCGGCACGCCGAACTTGCGCAGGAAATAGCCCAACGCGCCGATGCCGGCCACCAGCAACAGATCGAACGTGCCCGCGTTGATGGCGTAGACACCGATGTAGCTGATGCACAGGATGCCCGGTACCATCAGCCAACCCGGCACCGACAATACTTTCGAGAACAGGCGCACCAGCGGCACGTTCATGATGAACAGCAGCACGTTGGCGACGAAGAGCGAAGCGATCAGGCCCCACACCAGTTCGGGCTTGGTTTCGAACAGCACCGGGCCCGGCGTGATGTTGTAGAGCGTCAGCGCGCCCATCATGACCGCGGTGGTGCCCGAACCCGGTACGCCCAACGTCAGCATCGGAACGAACGAACCGATAGCGGACGCGGTGGCGGCGGCTTCCGGCGCGACCAAGCCGCGCATGTCGCCCTTGCCGAACTTCGCGTCTGGATCCTTGGCTTCGATGATGCGCTTTTCCTGCGAGTACGCCACGGCCGCGGCCACGCTGGCCCCCGCACCCGGCAGGACGCCCACGCCGAACCCGACCAGCGCGCTGCGCACCACGCTCCACCAGGTGAACGCCATTTCTTTCAGATTGAAAATCTTGCGGCCGCTGGGCTTGACCTCGACACTATGGCCGGCCATCACCTTTTCCAGCATCTCCAGCATTTCGCTGACCGCGAACAGTGCGATCACCACCACCACGAAATCGACACCATCGGCCAGATGCACCGATTCGAAGGTATAGCGGTATACGCCGGAATTCGCATCCACGCCCACCACGGAAATCGACAGCCCGATCATTGCCGCCAGCACGCCCTTGACGGGCTGTTTTCCCAGCAGGCTGGTCAAGCAGCAGAACGCGAAAACCATCAGTACGAAGTACTCGGCGGGACCGAAGGCCAGCGCCCACTTCGCCAGCATCGGCGCCAACAGGATGATGCCAACCACCGATACGATCGCGCCGAAGAACGCCGACCACGCCGACAGCGACAAGGCCACGTTGGCCAAGCCCTGGCGTGCCAGCGGATAGCCGTCCAGCGTCGTCATGATGGCGCTGGCCTCGCCCGGGACGTTGAGCAGAATGGCCGTGATGCGGCCGCCGTACTCGGCCCCCACGTATACCGCCGCCAGCAGGATCAGCGCCGTTTCAGGCGGCAGATTCATCGCGAAGGCGATGGGTATCAGCATCGCCACGCCATTCACAGGCCCCAAGCCCGGCAGCACGCCGACCAGGGTGCCGATAAACGCCCCGATCATCGCCACCAGGATATTCGTCAGCGAAAGGGCAACGCCAAAGCCAATCGACAAATGATCAAGAATGCCGCTCATATCAGGGTCTCCAGCAGTCCGCCCGGCAGGACCACGTCCAGCACCTTGTCGAACAGCACGAAAAAGAAAAGGCTCATGACGACGCCGCCGATCGCGCACTTCACCCAGCCACCGCCGAACAGGCGGCCGACGAACACAGTCATCAGCGAGGTGGCGACGATGAAGCCCAGCCACTGGAACAGGAAGGCATAGGCCACCGTGAACGCCATCATCATCGCGATGCGTCCGTTGGCGCCGGGCGGGTTGGCTTCGACCGCAGGGCCGCCCTTGTAGACCAGCCACAGGCCGCACAGGCCGATGATGCCGGCCAGCAGCAGGGGAAAGGCGCGCGGGCCCACGGGTTCGTAGGCGAACGGCGCTTCGATGCCCCAACCCGCCGCCGTCATGAAGGCCGCCAGCGCCAGGGCGCCGACACCTAGGATTCGATCATTCATGATCCACTTTTCCGTTGTTGTGGGACCGCGCGGCGCAGCCGCCCCCGCCACCGCCGAACAAGCCGGCGGCAGGGGTGCCCGGATGGGCGCGATCGGAAGGGTGAAGCCTTGCGGCCGGCCTACTTCTTCAGCAGGCCGAAGGAATCAGCGAGCTCGCCGTAGACCTTGACCTGGTTCTTCACGTAGGCGTCCAGTTCGGGCCCCGTCTTGTTGAACGGAAACAGACCCTGCTGCTGGCGCAGCTTGTCGAACACGGGCGACGCGGTCGCGGTGTTGAAGGCCTTGACCCAGAACTGGTAGTCGCTGTCCGAGACCTTCGGGCCTACGTAGAAGCCGCGGATGATCGGCCAGACGATGTCGTAGCCCTGTTCCTTGGCGGTCGGCACGGTGCCGAGCTTGCCCGGCAGGCGCTGGTCGTTGAATACCGCCAGCACCCGGATGGGCGCGCCGCCTTCCAGCATGGTGAAGGCTTCCGCGGCATCGCCCATGTAGGCCTGGATATGGCCGCCGCGCAACGCGGTCACGGCTTCGCCACCGCCTTCAAACGCCACGAAGCGCATCTTCTTGAAATCCACGCCGGCGGCCTTGGCCGTCAGCGCAGCTTTCATCCAGTCCTGGCTGCCCACGGTGCCGCCCGCACCCAGCACGATCTTGGTGGGATCCTGCTTGAAGGCGTCCATCAGACCCTTCAGGTCGGTATAGGGCGAATCGTTGCGAACCACGGCCACGCCGTAGTCGGTGCCGATGGCGGCCAGCCAGCGCACGTCGTCCACGTTGTACTTGCCGAACTTGCCCTGAGCCAGGTTCAAGAGCGACCCGCCAGAGAACGCGACGATGGTGCCGGGTTCGTTGGGATGCTGGGCGACGATGTTGTTGTAGGCCACGGCACCGATGCCGCCCGGCATGTAGACGATGCGCATGGTGCTCTTGAGCGCCCCGCTTTGCTTCAATCCCTCGGTGGCCAGGCGGCAGGTCAGGTCGAAACCGCCGCCGGGCTGGGCCGGCGCGATGCATTCCGGACGGCGGGGCTCGTCGGCCGCGTGGGCGGCGCCCAGGGAAAGGGTAATCGCGCCAAGCGCCGCCAGGGCGGCCGTGCGCAGCTTCATGCTGGTCTGCATTCTTGCGTCTCCGAGTTTTATAGGTCTTGGTATGGCTGGATGGCCGCACGGCGTCGTGACACCTGATCGGACCCAGCGGACGCTACCGTACAAAATCGAAGCTTTCCAATACCTTTCAAAAACGGCCGTTTTCGTGGTGCGCCGCAGCATCCGGCGCAGGTTCAAGGGAAAACACCAGGACTGCCCGCAATCCGGGCAACGGCGCCCGGTTTTCCAGAATCAGCCGGGCCCCAAGGATATCGGCGATGGTGCCCACGATGGCCAGCCCCAATCCGGCGCCCGGCTTGTTCTTGCCCGCCGCTCCCCGGCGAAAGCGCACGCAGGCCCGGGCGATGTCTTCCGCCGACATCCCGGGGCCGTCGTCTTCGACGATCAGGCGGGCCAGCCCGTCATTGGCCTGGACGGTCACCGTCACCTCGCCTGCCGGCGACGCGTAGCGGATCGCGTTGTCGACAAGATTGGTGGCCGCTTCGCGCAACAGCCACTCGGTGCCGCTCACCAGGACCGGGCGGACGGCGGCCTCCAGGCCGATGTCCAGCTGGCGGGCGCGGGCGGTCGGCAGCAAACCCCGGATCACCCCGTCGGCCAGGTCGACCAGGTCGACCGTTTCGGCGGTGAATCCGCCTTCGGCCAGGGAAGCGTCCTTAGCGCGCGCCAGGGCGAGCATCTGGTTGGTGGTGCGTACGGCCCTGTCCAACCCCTCCTGCATCGCCAGAAGGGCTGTACGGACCTCCTGGGGGTCTGTTTCACGCAAGGCATAGGCCGTTTGCGTCCGCAACACCGACAACGGCGTACGCAATTGGTGCGAGGCGTCGTCCAGGAACTGACTCTGAACCCTCGCCTGAGCCGCAAAACGGGCCATGTGGAGGTTTACAGCCGCAACCAGGGGCAGGACCTCACCTGGCATCTCGGACGCGCTGACGGGGCTTAAATCGTCTCCAGAACGCCCTTCCACCTCTTGTCGAAGCCGGGCAAGGGGCCGCAAGGCCATGAAAACCCCCAGGATGATCACCAGAACGCTGATCAGGATCACGGCCAGGTCGCGCTCTACCGATCGCACCAGCACCTTGTGCAAGAAGGCCTGACGGCTTTCCAGGCCCTCGGCGACCTGCACGATAACCCGTCCCCCTTTGTTTGCGTAGAGCGGCGGATCCATTGGGCGCGCCAGCGCCGCAACCCTGACGGGTGTGCCTTGGTAGTCCGCGTAAAAAAAACGCGGTTCGCCAGATTCCAGCGGCTGGTCCGGCAACGGAAGCCCCGGATGCCCGATTTCAGCCAGCCCGTCCTCTGTCGCCACGCGGTAGAACACGCTGCCATTGGCCGTCAGCTCGAAAAATTCCAGCATCAGGTAGGGCTGTTCCATGGCTAATCCACCGCTGGCTGTGGATATGTTGTGGTCGATCGCGCGCAGCGCTCCGGAGAGCGAGCGGTCGTAGGCAATGTCGACCTGGTTGCGCAGTTGGTGGTTCGACAGCCAAAGCGCGGCCATCATCACGAAGACCAGTGTGGGGATCAACCACCAGAGCAACTGCGTTTTCAGCGTCCGATTACGTCTTTTTGCGGCGAAAAAAACGATTTTTTTTGGACTTCTAGTTGTCAACAAGGTTCTCCAGGCAGTAGCCCATGCCCCGCATGGTCACGATCTGAACCCCGGTTTCCGCCAATTTTTTGCGCAAACGGTGGACCAGGACCTCGATGGCTTCCAGGTTGATGTCCGCGTCGTCCGTGACGATGCGGTCAAGGATCTGCTGCTTGTTGATGGGTTCGCCGCTCTTCTGGATCAACACCCGAAGTACCGCATGTTCACGTGGGGATAACTGCAAAGCCTGTCCAGACGCTGTGAATTTTTGCGCTGCAGAGTCGAAAACCAGGTTTCCCAGAGCCAAACGCGGATGTTCGCGTCCACGGCTACGCCGGATAAGAGCGATCAAACGCGCTTCCAACTCTTCCACAACAAAGGGTTTCGGCAGGAAATCGTCCGCTCCCTGGTGAAGGGTTCCGATTTTTTCGGCCAGCGAATCGCGCGCGGTCAAGACCAGCACCGGCGTACGGTCGTCCCGCGCGCGAATCTTCGCCAGCAAAGCATGGCCATCCATGCCGGGAAGTCCCAAGTCGAGGATGACCGCATCGAATTCTTCAATTGCCAGCCTTCTTTCGGCGACAAGTCCGTCGTCAGCCCATTCAACGACAAAGCCGGCATGTCTGGCCAGGCTTCTGGAAAGCCAACGGGCAAGTTCGGCTTCGTCTTCTATCAGGAGGATGCGCATGGACGGAGTCCGGGGGGGAGTGGCTGGGCGGAATGGGAAAGCATGTTTGGCTTTTCCTTTATTTCTCTTTATATAAAGACTAATGATTAATAAGGCCTGTGGATAACTACCTTAACCTTGAAAACCTCATTCTTTTCATCAGCTTGCAGCCGTTTTTGCCTGTGCAAGAACTCTGTGTGGGAAAAAAGTTGAAGTTGGACAACATTTCGGCCACCCCCCAAAACCCCCGCTTGTTCAACTTGCCTCCACACAATGTGCACAACCTGGCTACTTAGGAGTTATCCACAGGGCGATTTCTGGAAACGGGGTGGGAAAGCGGCACTTGTACCCCGAAAAACCGCCTGTTGCCTACCCGGTTTTTTGCCCTTGCAAAGGCCCAAAAACGCCCTCTGAGGCGTTCGCGAGAGCGGGGATTCGAGGGGCCATCAGCGGGCTTTCTTGACAGGAGACTGAACAAAAAGTGAGCAACTTCCGCCGTAGAATCCGCCCATGGCGACAGAAATCAGAATCCGGAAATTGGGCTGGGCGAAGGGCTTGAGAAGCCGTTTATTGGCCGATAACCTGCCCGCAACCTTGTGCGCGGCGGCACTGATGGGACTGTTTGGCGCGTTGGCGACTGTGGTGTTCCGGGAACTGCTGGGATGGACACAAATGTTGCTGGCGGGCGAAGACGTCCCCCACGGCATGGTGTCGTTGGCCCGAGGCCTGGACGCCTGGCAACGTTTGCTGATGCCCGCCGTTGGCGGCGCGATAGCCGGCGTTGTGCTGCAGATGGCCGCAAGATGGCTGCCGAAACGTGGCGCGGCAGACTATATGGAAGCAATATCCGTCGGCCGGGGCGTCATCGGCCTGCGCCAGACGCTGGCCCGCAGCTTGTCGTCCATTTTTTCCATCAGCTCGGGCGCCTCGATTGGCCGGGAAGGTCCGATGGTGCAGTTGGCGGCCATGTTGTCATCCTTGACCGGGCGATTCCTGCTGTTGCCGCCCCGTCATTTGCGGCTGTTGGTGGCCTGCGGGGCCACGGCAGGCATCACTTCCGCCTATAACGCGCCCATCGCCGGCGCGCTGTTCATCTCGGAAATCGTCTTCGGGGTGATTTCGTCGGCCACCCTGGTGCCGCTGGTGGTGTCATCGGTGGTGGCCAACATCGTCACGCGCCAGATCCTGCATTACGACGCGGTCTTCCATATGCCGCACTTCGAATTCGTGTCCGGTTGGGAGGTCGTGAATTACTTGGGGTTGGGCGTGGCCGCCGGCCTGGTCGCGCCGCAATTCCTGCGTTTCCTGGATGTGTCCCGCACCGCCTTTTCCCGTCTGCCCTTCCCGCTTTGGATTCGCATGGCGTTGGGGGGCCTGGTCGTGGGGGCGTTGTCGGTGCTCAACCCCGAGGTCTGGGGCAACGGCTATAGCGTCGTCAACAGCTTGCTGCACAACCCGTGGGCTTGGCAGGCGGTGGCCGCCATCCTGCTGATGAAGATCGTGGCTACGGGCGCAAGCGTCGGGTCGGGGGCGGTGGGCGGCGTGTTCACGCCGACGCTGTTCGTGGGGGCGGCGTTGGGAGCGCTGTACGCAAGCGGTCTGCAAGCTGTACTGCCAGCGGGCGACGTGTCGGCGATTTCCAGCTATGCCGTCGTAGGCATGGGGGCGCTGTTGGCCGCAACGACCTATGCGCCGCTAATGTCGATCCTGATGATTTTCGAGATGACGCTGAGCTATGAAGTGATGCTGCCGCTGATGCTCGCGTGCATTACCGGCTACGTGATCGCGCATCGCATACGGCCGGAATCGGTGTATGCGAAATCACTGGCGAACAACCGCCGCGCGCAGCAGGCGGTATCTGAAGGTGGAAAAAATAAAAGCGAGTAAAGACTCGTATTTATTCAGCTTTCGGGTTTTGATGCAGGGTCTTTTTCATGAAGACGCGATGCAGACTCAATTCTTGCGCGCGGTGCGTTTCCACGTACCCGTATCGCAGATAGATGGAAATGTTCTCCGTCATCATCTCCTGCGTGTACAGGCGGATGGTTGAGTACCCCGCCAAGCGCGCGACATCTTCCGCGTATTGCATCAGGACGCGGCCATATCCCTTGCCTTGGGCGGAAGGCAAGACCGCGATGTTGTCCAGGAGCAAACAGCCGGGCTCTGGAATCAAGACCAGCACGGCGTGAATGGCGCCGCCTTCCTGCAAGACATGTACCACGCCTTGCCCGACACGCGCCGTGTAATCGTCGAGCATGGGGCCGGGCGTGGCGCCGATGCGCGCGATGTATGGGCGATAGGCCTGCGCGACAATCCGTTCAATAACGGGTATGTCGTCGGGAGTGGCGGGTCTTATCACCTTATTTTCCGATGCAGAAGCTGGAAAAAATTTCGCCCAGCAGATCGTCGCTGGTGAATTTTCCGGTGATGCTCGACAGGCTGTCATGCGCCAGCCGGAGCTCTTCCGCGAACAGGTCCAGCACGCGGTCGTCCTGGCCGGCGTGTTCGCCGGCAAGCGCCAGATGTTCGGCCGCGTCCTGCAGTGCGTGAAGGTGGCGTTCGCGCGCCAGCCAGGGCGATTCAGCGCCCGGGTTCCAGCCGGCGATATTCAGCAGTTCGGCGCGCAGCGTATCCAGGCCCGCACCGCGCTTGGCGGAGATGCCCAGTTCGCCCGGCGCCGGCGTGAATGCTGTGGATAACAGATCCACCTTGTTGAATACCTTCAGGACCGGCGTGCGCGGCGGCAGGCGCGCGGTGATCTGCGCGTCCAGCTCGTCGCCGGGCTGGGTGGCGTCCTGCAGGTGCAGGATCACGTCAGCCCGTTCAATTTCCTGCCAGGTGCGAGCAATGCCGATGCTCTCGACGGTGTCTTCGGTTTCCCGCAGGCCGGCCGTATCCACAATATGCAGAGGCACGCCGTCGATATGGATTTCCTGCACCACTTTGTCGCGTGTCGTGCCCGCAATCGGCGTGACGATCGCGATATCGTCGCCCGCCAGCGCGTTGAGCAGGCTGGATTTTCCGACGTTGGGCTGGCCGGCCAGCACCACGTGCAGGCCTTCGCGAAGGATGACGCCCTGGCGCGCTTGCGCGATCAGGTTGGACAGGTCGGCCGTCAGCGCATCGAGCGTGGGCCGGGCCTGATACTTCTCAAGGAAGTCGATCTCTTCTTCAGGGAAATCCAGCGTCGCTTCAACCAGCATCCGCAGGTGGATGATGCGGTCGGAAAGGTCATTCACGCGTGCCGAGAATTCGCCCGACAGCGAGGCCACCGCACCGCGCGCGGCCGCCACCGACGAGGCTTCGATCAGATCGGCTACGGCTTCCGCCTGAGCCAGGTCCATGCGGTCGTTCAGGAAGGCGCGGCGCGTGAATTCGCCGGGTTCGGCCAGACGCAGGCCAAGGTCGCGGCCCGCCGTCAGGCAGCTGTCCAGCACGCGGCGCAGCACGGCGGGGCCGCCATGGCCTTGCAGTTCCAGCACGTCTTCGCCGGTGTATGAATGGGGCGCGCGGAAATAGATCGCGATGCCTTCGTCCAGCAGTTCGCCGTCTACCGATTTGAAAGGCAGGTAATGCGCGTGACGCGGCGTGAGTTCGCGCTGGAACAAGCGGCGCACCAATTCGGACAGGTCCGCACCAGAAACGCGCACGACGCCGATGCCGCCTCTTCCGGGGGCGGTGGCAATGGCGGCAATGGGGGCGTAAGCGGACATATCTGAACGGGGGCGAGGCAAGGACAATAGGGGAATATAACTGTTGCGCGGCCCCTTGTTTGCTGGTTAATGTGCCCCAGAGGTTCAAAACCCGAAACAACTCTGGGAGATCACGATGGCATCTCGGTTTTCGCGTGTCTTGGCCTGCGGCTCGGCCGCGGTGATGTTGGCCTTTGGCACATTCAGTTCTGCAATGGCTCGCGATCTGGTGATCGCCCTGAAGACCGAGCCCTCATCGATGGATCCGCAGTATCACGCGCTGACGCCGAATACGCAGATCTCCCAAACCATTTTCGACACGCTGGTTGCCACCGATGCGCAATTGAAGCCGCAGCCCGGGCTGGCGGAATCGTGGACCGTGGACGGTAAGGTCTGGACGTTCAAGCTGCGTCCCGGCGTAAAGTTCTCGGACGGCACGCCGTTTACCGCCGAAGACGTGGTGTTCACGTATGACCGCGTGCCCAAGGTGCCAAACAGCCCGTCGCCGTTCACGTTGTACCTGGGCTCGGTGGCCAAGACCGAAGCGGTCGACCCGATGACCGTGCGCATCACGACCAAGGAAGTCGCGCCAAACCTGCTGGTGAACTTGGCCCAGCTGCCCATCATGTCGAAGAAGGCCGCCTCCGGCCCCGCGGCGGAAGGCAAGACCACCACCGAACTGAACAGCGGCGATGGCCTGGTGGGAACCGGCCCGTACAAATTCGTGTCGTGGAAGCGCGGCGCGGAATTCGTGTTGGCGCGCAATGACAATTACTGGGGTAAGAAGCCGGAGTGGGACCGCGTGGTCTATCGCCCGATCAGCAACGCCGCGGCGCGTGTGGCTGCGCTGTTGGCCGGCGACGTGGATATGATCGAAGATCCCCCCACCGACGACCTTCCCAAGCTCAAGGGCGACAAGAAGCTCTTCGTCGAGGAAACCCCGTCGGTGCGCGTCGTGTACGTCGCGCTGGACCAGTACGCAGAGCCTTCGCCCGGCATCCAGGGCACGGACAAGAATCCGATGAAGGACAAGCGGGTGCGTGAAGCGCTGTCGCTGGCCATCAATCGCGACGCGCTGGTCGAACGCGTGATGGGCGGCGTGGCGCTGCCTGCCGGCAACCTGCTGCCCTACCCCATGTTCGGCTCCAGCAAGGAACATTCCAAGGCGCCGAAGGCCGATGTTGAGAAGGCCCGCGCCTTGCTGAAGGAAGCGGGCTATCCCAACGGGTTTTCGATCACGCTGGGTTCCCCTTCGGGCCGCTACGTGAACGACTCGAAAGTGGCGCAGGCCATCGCATCGATGTGGACCCGCATCGGCGTGAAGACCAGCGTGGACGCGATGGCGCCCCCGGTGTTCTTCAAGAACCGCGACAGCTATGCGTTCTCGGCCTATCTGGCGGGCTGGTCCGTGACCAGCGGCGAGATGTCCAACGCGCTGACGTCGCTGCTGGTGACGCGCAATCCGGAAGCCGGCCTGGGAACGACCAACCGCAGCCGCTATTCCAACCCCAAGATGGACGAGCTGGTGAAGGAAGCCTCGTCCACGATGGATGATGCCAAGCGCGCGGAACTGCTTTCGAAAGCCAGCAATATGGCCATGGACGATTTCGCCATGCTGCCGGTGCATTTCGAACTGTCGGTATGGGCCATGAAGGGCGATATCCGGTATCAGGGCCGTCCCGACCAGGTCACGCTGGCGCAGTTCGCCACCCTGAAGAAGTAACGCGCATCGCGGGTGGTCTCCAGTGCTGGCAACAATCGTAAGAAGACTGCTGCAAACCATCGTCGTCATGCTGGTCATGTCGGCGTTGGTGTTTGCAGGCATCTACATGGTGGGCGATCCGGTGTCGATGCTGGCCAGCCCCGAGGCCACCGAGGCGCAGCGCGCCGCGATCAGTGCGTCGCTGGGCCTGGACCAGCCGTTGTGGCGGCAATACTTGATCTTCATGGGCCAGGCGGTGCGCGGCGACTTCGGCAACAGCTTCCTGACCGGCGAGCCGGCCATGCACCTGATCCTGGAGCGTATGCCGGCGACTGTGGAGCTGGCCTGTGTGGCCATGCTGCTGTCGGTGCTGATCGGCGTGCCGCTGGGCATCCTGGCGGGACTGAAGCCGCAAGCGCCGGGCTCGCGCGCCATCATGACGGGATCGGTGCTGGGCTTTTCGCTGCCCAACTTCTGGGTCGGCCTGATGCTGATCATGGTGTTCGCCGTGATACTGGGCTGGGTGCCGGCCGGTGGGCGCGGCAAGACTGTCAGCATCGGCTCGCTGGAGTTGAGCGTGCTGACGCTCAACGGCTGGATGAGCCTGGCCCTGCCTGCCGCCACCATCGCGTTCGCCAAGTGCGCGATGATCATCCGCGTGACCCGCGCGGCTACGCGCGAGGCGTTGCCCATGGACTACATCAAGTTCGCGCGGGCCAAGGGGCTGTCGGAAAAGCGCGTGCTGGGCGTGCATCTGTTGAAGAACATCCTGATTCCGGTGGTGACCGTTGCCGGGCTGGAATTCGGACAGGTGATGGCGTTTGCCGTCGTGACGGAGACGGTGTTTTCGTGGCCGGGGATGGGCAAGCTGCTGATCGATTCCATCATCAACCTGGATCGTCCGGTGGTGGTCGCGTATTTGCTTCTGATCGTGTTCTTCCTGGTCATGTTGAATCTGGTGGTGGACATCATCTACACGGTGTTGGACCCCCGCGTACGTTTGGATAGCCGCCGATGAACAGCCCCGCCACTGCTGCCGCGCCTGCCGCGGCCATCAAGGAACAGACGCCCTGGCGGCGTTTTGTGTCGGACTTCTTCGCCAGCAAGCTGGCCACGCTGGGCCTGGTGATGTTGGTCGTGATTGTGGGCGCCGCGTTGCTGGCGCCATGGATCGCGCCGCAGAATCCCTATGATCTGGCGTCGCTGGACATCATGGATTCCAAGCTCAAGCCGGGCAGCGAAAGCGGCGATGGTTCCATGCGCTATCTGCTGGGCACGGACGGGCAGGCGCGCGACCTGTTCTCGGCCATCCTCTACGGCATGCGCACCAGTCTGCTGGTGGCGACCGTGTCGGTGCTGGCGGCTTTCGGCATCGGCGCCACCGTGGGGTTGATCGCCGCCTATTTCGGCGGCCGCATCGATGCGCTGCTGATGCGGATTGTGGATATCCAGTTGTCGTTCCCTGCCATCCTTGTCGCGCTGATGCTGCTGGCGATTCTGGGCAAGGGTGTGGATAAGGTGATCATTGCGCTGATTGTCGTGCAATGGGCGTATTTCGCTCGAGCGGCACGCGGCGCGGCGTTGGTGGAACGCGGCAAGGAATACGTCGAAGCCGCGCGCTGCATGTCCTTGTCTTGGGGGCGGGTGCTGTTCCGCCACGTGTTGCCCAACTGTATGCCGCCGCTCATCGTAATCGCCACGATCGACCTGGCGCACGCGATCGCGCTGGAAGCCACGCTGTCGTTCCTGGGCGTGGGCGTGCCGGTAACGGAACCGTCGCTGGGCATGTTGATCTACAACGGGTTCGAGTACCTGTTGTCGGGCCAGTACTGGATTTCGTTCTTCCCGGGCATCGCGCTGGCGCTGGCCATCATCGCCATCAACCTGGTGGGCGACCACCTGCGCGATGTGCTCAACCCGCGCCACGCGAATTGAAGGCGGACGCGATGCAGACGCAAGTTGTGGATAAACCGGTGGCGACGCCCCCGCCCATTCTTGAGGTGCAGGGCCTGAAGACGCATTTCTTCACGCGCAACGGCATCGTGAAAGCGGTGGACGGCGTGGACCTGACGCTGGCCGAAGGCGAAATCCTGGGGCTGGTAGGGGAATCCGGTTCTGGAAAAAGCATTACCGGCTTTTCGCTGATGGGCTTGCTGGACGAGCCCGGGCGCATCGTGGACGGGCAATTGCGCTTGAACGGCGAAGACCTGCGCGGTGCCACGCCGGCGCGCTGGCGCCAGTTGCGGGGGCAGGAGATCGCGATGATCTTCCAGGACCCGATGATGACGCTCAATCCGGTGCTGCGCGTGGATACGCAGATGATCGAAGCGGTGCAGGCGCACCACAAGGTGTCGCGTGAACAGGCGCGCCAGCGCGCCTTGCAGACGCTGACGATGGTGGGCATCCCCTCGCCGCAGGAACGCCTGCGCACCTATCCACATCAGTTGTCGGGCGGCATGCGCCAGCGCGTTGCGATCGCGATCGCGCTGTTGAATTCACCGCGCCTGATCATCGCGGACGAACCCACGACGGCGCTGGATGTGACGATCCAGGGGCAGATCCTTTTCGAAGTGCAGAAGCTGTGCCGCGAGACGGGAACGGGCTTGGTCTGGATCACGCACGATCTGGCGGTGGTGGCCGGGCTGGCGGACCGGGTGTCGGTGATGTACGCGGGCCGCGTCGTCGAGACCGGCAGCACACAGGATGTGATCACCCATCCCATGCATCCGTATACGCATGGACTCATCGCTTCCATTCCCACGCCAGAATCGCGCGGCAAGCCGCTGGTGCCGATTCCAGGCATGACGCCGTCGCTGCTGAACCTTCCCCAGGGCTGTGCGTTCCGCGGGCGCTGCCCACGCGCGACCGACGCCTGTCTGATCGAACCGCAGCCTGTGGAAGTCCGCCCGGCGCAATGGGTGCGCTGCTGGCACGCCGGAGAGGCAGACATCAAATGAGCGCAGCAGAACGCGGCGCCGCCGCCCCTACCCCCATCCTGTCCCTGCACGGCGTTGAACTCCGCTTCGTGCAGCCCGTGGATCTGGCCGGACGCATCGCGAACCTGCTGGGCGCGGGTTTGAAGACGCAAGTGGTGCATGCCGTGGGCGGCGTGGACCTTGAAGTCCAGCGTGGCGAAGTGATCGGCATCGTGGGCGAATCAGGCTGTGGAAAATCCACCTTGGGCCGTATCGTGTCGGGCATTCTGCCGCCGTCCTCCGGCGACGTGTACTACCAGGGCAAGGCGGTCAAGGCAATGACGGGCACCGAGCGGCGCGCCTACGAGCTGGGCGTGCAGATGATCTTCCAGGATCCGTACGCGTCCCTCAACCCCCGCATGCGGGTGCGGGAGATCATCGGCGAGGCCCCGGTGGCGCACGGCCTGATCCGTGCGCGCGACAAGGCGGAATACGTGGCGGGGTTGATGCGCCAGGTGGGGCTGGATCCTGCATTTGCGCAGCGCTATCCGCACCAGTTCTCGGGCGGGCAGCGCCAGCGCATCGGCATTGCCCGAGCCTTGGCATTGAAGCCCTCTGTGATCGTCTGCGACGAGGCCGTGGCGGCGTTGGATGTGTCCATCCAGGCGCAGGTGCTGAACCTGTTCGAACAGCTGCGTGACGACCTGGACCTGACGTATCTGTTCATCAGCCACAACCTCGCCGTGGTCAGCCATATCTCGGACCGCGTGGCGATCATGTATCTGGGCCGCGTGGTGGAGCTGGCGCCTACCGACACCGTGTTCCAGCGCGCCAACCATCCCTATACGCAAGCCCTGCTGAAAGAACTGCCGACGCTGACACCGGGGCGGCGCAACTACCAGCCGATCAAGGGCGAACTGCCGTCGCCCCTGGACCCACCCACCGGTTGCGCGTTCCACCCGCGTTGCCCACACGCCATGCCGCGCTGCAAGACGGAACGGCCGCTGCTCCGGGAGATCGCGCCGGGCCAGTACAGCGCCTGCCATTTGAACGATGCGGCGTAGGCGTCATTCGCCCGGCTACTGGACGTATGACGGGCGAAGCGCGAGAATTCCCGATCACACCACTGCTTATCCACCGCCATGAAAACCATCGCCGAAATCGAACGTGCGCATCCCGAATTGACCGCGTTGCGCCGGGATATTCATGCCCACCCCGAACTGGCCTTCCAGGAGACGCGCACGTCGAACCTGGTGGCCGAACGCCTGCGTGAATGGGGCCTGGAAGTCCATACGGGGCTGGGCAAGACCGGTGTGGTGGGCGTGTTGCGCGCCGGCAGCGGCAAGGCGACTGTCGGCCTGCGCGCCGACATGGACGCGCTGCCCATGCCCGAGCACAACCGCTTCGCGCATAAATCCACCATCAGCGGCCGCATGCACGGCTGTGGCCACGACGGCCACACCGCCATGTTGCTGGGGGCGGCGCAATACCTGTCCACGCACCGCAATTTCGATGGCACCGTCGTGTTCATCTTCCAGCCTGCCGAAGAAGGCGGCAACGCCGGCGCGCGCGCCATGATGCAGGACGGCCTGTTTGAAAAATTCCCTTGCGATGCCGTGTTCGGCATCCACAACATGCCGGGCATGCCGGTCAACCAGTTCGGCTTCCGCGCGGGCCCGACGATGGCATCCAGCAACCGCTGGGACATCGTCATCAAGGGCGTCGGCGGCCATGCGGCGCAGCCCCATGCGTCGGTCGACCCCATCATCGTGGCGGCCGACATGGTGCATGCCTTGCAGACGGTGATTTCGCGCAGCAAAAACCCACTGGACCAGGCGGTGCTGTCGATCACGCAGATTCATGCGGGCGACGCCTACAACGTGATTCCGGGCGAAGCGGTGCTGCGCGGCACGGTACGCACGTACTCCGTCGAAACGCTGGACAAGATCGAAGCGGACATGCGCCGCATCGCCACGACCCTGCCGCAGGTGTACGGCGGCACGGGCGAACTCGACTTCGTGCGCGCGTATCCGCCGCTGGTCAACTGGGAAAAGGAAACGGCTTTCGCGGCCCAGGTCGCCGAAGACGCGTTCGGTGCCGAGAACGTGTTGCGCGACATGCCGCCGTTCATGGGGGCCGAGGATTTTTCCTTCTTCCTGGAAGCGATTCCCGGCGCGTACCTGTTCCTGGGCAACGGCGACGGCGACCACCGGATGGAGAGCTATCACGGCATGGGCCCTTGCCAATTGCACAACCCGAACTACGATTTCAACGACGCCCTGCTGCCCGTGGGCGCGACGTACTGGGTAAAGCTGGTCGAGGCCTATCTGCCGACGGCTTGATGGCGTAAGACACCCGCGCTTAACACCGATGCGCTATTTGCTTATAGGTGTTCGGCATGAGGCCGCGGGGTTCGCCCCGCGGCGTGTTCTATATGACGTGAAGCTTTGTTCAAACGCCGATAACTTCGTTTGAGATACAAGGCGCGCTTTCCATAATCGATCGTTCCAGACATGCCGCAAGGCGAACCGGAGCGAACGATGTCCCAGAGCAACGCCGTGCGGCGCGAAATAGACGCCGCCCCCGTCCCGCACGCGCAGTCCTTTGAACTACGCCCCCTGCCCGGCCCCGTGGGCGCCGAGATCATCGGCCTGGACCTGTCGCGCGACCTGACGGCGGCCGATTTCGCCCGCGTGCATCAGGCGCATCTGGATCATCACCTGCTGGTGTTCCGCGACCAGCGCATCACGCCGCAGCAGCATATTGATTTCAGCCGCCGTTTCGGCCGCTTGATGATCCACGTGCTGCATCAATTCCACCTGGCAAACCACCCAGAGATCCTGATCGTCTCCAACATCGTGGAAGACGGCAAGCCGATCGGTCTGGGCGACGCGGGCAAGTACTGGCATTCGGATATCTCGTACAAGGAACTGCCCAGCCTGGGGTCGCTGCTGCACGCGCAGGAACTGCCTGCTGAAGGTGGCGACACCTTATTCGCCAACATGCATCTGGCGTACGACACGTTGCCCGCCGCGCTGCGAAACGCGATCGAGGGCAAGCGCGCCGTGCATTCGTATCTGGCCCAGTATGGGCAACTGCAGAAGGAAGGCAACTGGCGCCCCAACCTGAGTGCGCAGCAGATCGCGCAGGTGCAGGAAGTGGTGCATCCGGTGGTGCGCACGCACCCCGAGAACGGCCGCCGCGCGCTGTTCGTGAGCGAAGGCTTCACGACGCGCATCGTCGATGTGCCGGAAGACGAGAGCCGCGCGCTGCTGGCCGAATTGTTCGCGCACAGCGTGCGCGCCGAGAACATTTATCGCCATCGCTGGCAGCCGCACGACCTGGTGTTCTGGGACAACCGTTCGCTGATCCACCTGGCCGGCGGCACGCCGGATCATCTGCGGCGCAAGTTGTACCGGACCACCATCGAAGGCGACACGCCTTTCTGAAAAACACGCGGTTTCTGACGCAAAGCACTTATCCACAAGGAACACCATGCGCATGTCCTCCGCACTACGGGATCGTCTGGTCCAAACCGTTACCGGCGCCGGCCTGGCGCTGGTCCTGGCGGTGCTGGCGTTGGCGTCGCCCACACCGGCCCTGGCCGAAGGGCGCATCCGCATCGCGGAACAGTACGGCATCGTGTATTTGCTGCTGAACGTGGCGCGCGACCAGCAGTTGATTGAAAAGCACGGCAAGGCCGAGGGTGTGGATATCTCGGTCGAATGGGCCAAACTGTCCGGCGGCTCGGCCGTGAACGATGCGCTGTTGTCGGGGGCTGTGGATATCGCGGGGGCGGGCGTTGGACCGTTGCTGACGATCTGGGACCGCACGCGCGGAAAACAGAACGTGAAAGGCGTGGCGTCGCTGGGCAACTTCCCCTACTACCTCGTCACGAACAATCCCAATGTGAAGAGCATCGCGGACTTCACGGACAAGGACCGCATCGCGGTGCCGGCCGTGGGCGTGTCGGTGCAGTCCCGCGTGCTGCAGTTGGCATCGGCCAAGCTGTGGGGCGACGCGCAATTCAACAAGCTGGACAAGATTTCGGTGGCGCTGCCGCATCCGGATGCGGCGGCGGCGATCATTGCCGGCGGCACGGAAATCACGGGCCATTTCGGCAATCCGCCGTTCCAGGAGCAAGAGCTCGCCGAGAACCCCAAGGCCCGGATTGTGCTGAATTCGTACGATGTGCTGGGTGGCCCCAGTTCATCCACGGTGCTGTTTGCGACCGATAAATTCCGCAAGGAAAACCCCAAGACCTACAAGGCGTTCCAGGAAGCGCTGAAGGAAGCTGCGGCGTTCGCCTCGGCCAATCCGGAGAAAGCCGCGGACACCTACCTGCGCGTCACGGGCGCCAAGCAGGACCGCGACTTCCTGATCAAGGTGATCAAGAACCCCGACGTGCAATTCAAGCTGGCGCCGCAGAACACCTTTGCGCTGGCCGAGTTCATGCATAAGGTGGGCGCCATCAAGAACGCGCCGGCCAACTGGCGTGACTACTTCTTCGATGATCCGCTGACGGCGCAAGGCAGCTGATATGCCGGTGACCGCCGCCAGGCCTGTGGATAACGTTGACAAGGCGTCGCCGCTGCTGGCTGTGGATAAGGTGACGATCGAATATAAGACGCGTGAAAGGCGGGTTCGCGCCACCCATCAGGTCAGTTTTGAAGTCCACGGCGCGGACCGTTTCATCCTGCTTGGCCCCTCCGGTTGCGGCAAATCCACGCTGCTCAAGGCAGTGGCCGGCTTTCTGCCGCCCACCGAAGGACGCATTGCGATCGATGGGCAGACGGTGCAGGGCCCGGATCCGGACCGCATCGTCGTGTTCCAGGAGTTCGACCAGTTGCCGCCGTGGAAGACGCTGCGCCAGAACGTGGTGTTTCCGCTGTTGGCCTCGCGCAAGCTGGGCCGGCGCGAAGCGGATGAGCGCGCCATGCATTATCTGAACAAGGTGGGCCTGGCCGCATTCGCGGACGCTTATCCCCACACGCTTTCCGGCGGCATGAAGCAGCGCGTGGCGATTGCGCGCGCACTGGCCATGCAGCCTCGCGTGCTGCTGATGGACGAGCCGTTTGCCGCGCTGGATGCCCTGACCCGCCGCCGCATGCAGGAAGAGCTGATGGCCTTGTGGGAAGACGTGCGCTTTACCTTGCTGTTCGTGACGCATTCGATCGAAGAGGCGCTGGTGCTGGGCAGCCGCGTGCTGCTGTTGTCGCCGCATCCCGGGCGTGTGCGCGCCGAACTGAACGCGCATGCTTTCGGCTTGCACAGCCAGGGCTCGGCCGCCTTCCAGTCGGCGGCCAAGCGCATCCATGACCTGTTGTTCGAGTCGCCCCTTGTGTTGTCCGATCCCGCGCCGGCCGAGCGCGCGGCGGCTTGAGTTTGCCGCGCGTGCCGCTTCCCGAGTTTCGGCCGATCCGGTCCGCCCGATGACTTCCGCCCCATGAGTACCGCCCCATGAGCAGCGCCTACCCCGCCTCGCCCCCTATTCGTCCCGAAGTCGAGTACAAGCTGCCGCCCTTGCCGGCGCAGGCGGCGCAAACGCCGTTGCCGTGGCACGAACGGTTATGGCAGCATGCCAGCCTGCGCAAGCTGGTGATCCTGGTGCTGCTGGCCGCGGTGTGGGAGCTGGCGGCACGCTATACCGATAACGACTTGCTGCTGCCGGGCGCCTGGCAGACGGCCCAGGCCTTTGTACAGGGCATCGCCAATGGCGAACTGCCGGCGCGCGCCGGACAATCGCTGCGCGTGCTGGTGCAGGGGTATCTGGCCGGCGTGGTACTGGCGTTCGTGCTGACCACGTTGGCCGTGTCCACGCGCTTTGGCCGCGACCTGCTGTCCACGCTGACCGCCATGTTCAACCCGTTGCCGGCTATCGCGCTGTTGCCGCTGGCCCTGCTGTGGTTCGGGCTGGGCGAAGGCAGCCTGGTGTTCGTCTTGATCCACTCCGTGCTGTGGGCGCTGGCGCTGAACATGTACGCCGGCTTTCTGGGCGTGTCGGAAACCCTGCGCATGGCGGGCCGCAACTACGGGCTGACAGGCTTGCGCTACGTGTTGCAGATCCTGGTGCCGGCCGCGCTGCCGGCCATCCTGGCGGGCTTGAAAATCGGCTGGGCGTTCGCCTGGCGCACCTTGATCGCGGCGGAACTGGTGTTCGGGGCGTCCAGCGGCAAGGGCGGACTGGGTTGGTACATCTTCCAGAACCGCAACGAGTTATACACAGACCGCGTATTTGCAGGGCTGGCTGCGGTGGTCATCATCGGCCTGCTTGTGGAAAACCTGGGATTCGACAATCTGGAGCGGTTGACGGTGCGGCGCTGGGGGATGCAGCGTTGAAGTGATGGGTTGCGCGCGCGTGGCGTGTGCCTGATTTGGCCGGCATTGCCGCGCTTCACCCATGATCCGCAGTGCCCAGAAAAAACGGCCCCTCACGGGGCCGCTCTCCTTTCTGCCAAGCCGCTAGGCGCTTAGATCTTCAGTCCCAACGCCTTTGCCACGCCGGCGGCATAGGCCGGGTCGGCCTTCCTGAAGTGTTCCAGCTGGCGGCGCTGGATGTCTTCGGGCACGCCCGCCATGTGGCGGCCGATGTTGCCGAACAGCAGTTCCTGCTGGGCTGGCGTCATCAGGCGGAACAACGCGCCCGGCTGCGAGTAGTAGTCGTCATCCTCGCGGTGGTTCCAGCGCGCCGCGGCTTGGCCGTCCAGCGCCAGCGGCGGTTCCCCAGCGGACGGGGTTTCCTTCCACTCGCCCGCACTGTTGGGCTCGTAGTTCAGCGTGCCGCCGACGTTGCCGTCCACGCGGCCGGCGCCGTCGCGGTGGTAGCTGTGGACCGGGCATCGCGCCGCGTTCACCGGGATCTGGTGATGATTGATGCCCAGGCGGTAGCGGTGCGTGTCGCCATACGAGAACAGGCGCCCTTGCAGCATCTTGTCCGGCGAGAAATCGATGCCGGGGACGATATTGGCTGGCGTGAAGGCGGCCTGCTCCACTTCCGCGAAGTAGTTCTCGGGGTTCTTGTTCAGTTCCAGCACGCCTACATCGATCAGCGGGTAGTCGCCGTGCGGCCAGACCTTGGTCAGGTCGAACGGGTTGATGTGATAGGTCTGGGCTTCGGCCTCGGGCATGATCTGCACCTTCAGCGACCACTTCGGGAAGTTGCCTTGCGCGATGTTGTTGAACAGGTCGCGCTGCGAGCTTTCGCGGTCGTGGGCGACCACTTGCGCGGCTTCCTCATCGGTCAGACAGGCGATGCCCTGCTGCGATTTGAAGTGGAACTTCACGTAGAAGCGTTCGTTGTTGCTGTTGACGAAGCTGAACGTGTGCGAGCCGAAACCATGCTGCTGGCGCAGGTTGGCGGGAATGCCGCGATCGCTCATCAAGGTCGTCACCTGGTGCAGCGATTCCGGGCTGAGCGACCAGAAGTCCCAGGCGGCGGTGGCGCTGCGCAGGTTGGTCTTGGGGTCGCGCTTCTGGGTGTGGATGAAGTCCGGGAACTTCAGGGGATCGCGGATGAAGAAGACGGGAGTGTTGTTGCCCACCAGGTCCCAGTTGCCTTCTTCGGTATAGAACTTGATGGCGAAGCCGCGCACGTCGCGTTCGGCATCGGCCGCCCCGCGTTCGCCGGCAACTGTGGAAAAGCGCAAAAACAGCGGGGTCTGCTTGCCGACCTGCGAAAAGATATTGGCGCGCGTGTAGCGCGTGATGTCATGCGTGACGGTGAACGTGCCGTAAGCGCCCGAGCCTTTGGCGTGGACGACGCGCTCCGGGATGCGTTCGCGGTCGAAGTGGGCAAGCTTTTCAATCAGCCAGAAGTCCTGCAACAGCGCGGGACCGCGGGGGCCGGCGGTGAGCGTGTTGTTGTTGTCCGCCACCGGCGCGCCTGCTGCGGTGGTCAGATGCTTCTTGTCGGTCATAGCACACTCCCTTCGTGATTCTGGAATGCGCGTGCCCTGGTAGGCCCGCGCCGTGTCGTGCATACCCCCGCGTCGCCGCCTGGGGAATATGTCCGACACATCATAGGGGTCATGGTTGCACTTGTGAAGTTGATTGATATTTTAAATTCAATAGTATTTATCTATTGTCATCGGCTCGATGCGGCGGCAGGATGCGAAGCGCGCCGGCGCGGCGGGCGTAAAAAAACCGGCCCCCAAGGGCCGGTTCTTCATGCTTGCAAGGTCAGGCTCAGCGGTTTGCCAAGGCTTCCGTTTTGCGCTGCATGGCGCGGGTGATGGACCACTGCTGCGCGATCGACAAGGTGTTGTTGACGCACCAGTACAGCACCAGGCCGGCCGGGAAGAAGAACATCATCCCGCCGAACACCAGCGGCATGATCATCATGACCTTGGCCTGGATGGGGTCCGGAGGCGTCGGGTTCAGTTTGATCTGCAGGAACATGGTGGCCATCATGATGGCGGGCAGAATGAAGAACGGGTCGCGGATCGACAGGTCGTGCACCCACAGGATCCACGGCGCGCCGCGCATTTCCACGCTGGCCAGCAGCACCCAGTACAGCGAGATGAACACCGGGATCTGCACCACCATCGGCAAGCAGCCGCCCAGCGGGTTGATCTTCTCGGTGCGGTACATCTCCATCATGGCGGCGTTGAGCTTCTGCTTGTCGTCGCCGTACTTTTCCTTCAGGGCCTGCAGGCGCGGGGCCACTTGCTTCATGCGGGCCATCGAGCGGTAGCTCGCGGCGGCCAGCGGGTAGAAGATGGCCTTGATCAGCACGGTCAGTGCGACGATGGTCCAGCCCCAGTTGCCCAGCAGCGAATGCAACCACGTCATCAGCGTGAACAGCGGCTTGGCGATGATGGTCAGCCAACCGTAGTCCACCACCAGTTCCAGGCCGGGGGCGAGCGCCGCCATGGCCTTCTGGTCTTGCGGGCCGACCCACAGGTGCGAGTCGACGCGGGATGCTGCGCCGGGGGCGATTTCGCCGACGGCTTCGATGCTGCGGGCGGCGTACAGGTTCTTCTGCACTTCCAGCAGTTCGTTCGTGCGCGGCTTGCCTTGCGGCGGTACCCAGGCGGTGGCGAAGTAATGCTGGACCACGGCGATCCAGCCGTTGTCCGCCTGCTTGATGTAGTTGGCCTTCTTCTTTTCGATGTCGCTGAACGTGCTCTTCTGGAACTTGTCCTGTTCGGAGTAGACGGCGAAACCGGTGAACGTGTGATAGAAGCTGGACGTATCGGCCGGGTCGTTGCCGTCGCGCTCAAGCTGCAGGTACAGCGCGGGCGTCACGGGGGCGGAACCGACGTTGGCCAGGTCGTGGCGCACGTCGATGTCGTAGCGGCCCTTGTGCAGGGTGAACGACTTGGTGACCTTCACGCCACCCGATTCGCCTTCGAACGAGACGACCAGGTTGTCGCCGGTCAGTTGGCGTTCCGACGTCACCAGGCGGAAAGGCGTCTGGTGCGTGGGGAAGCTTTGGCCGTTGGGCGCGCCGACCACGCCGGACTGCACGACGTAGTTCAGGCCGGCCGAGCGGTCCAGCAGGACCGTGGGCTTGTCCGGCTGGCCGGTTGCCGGGTACTTCAGCAGTTCGGCGCGCACCAGTTGGGCGCCCATCGTGTCGAACGTCAGGCGCAGCACGTCGGTGGTGATGACGACTTCTTCCGAGCGCGCGGCAGCCGGCGTGGCGGCGCCAGGGACCGCCGAGGGCGCAGTGGCCGCGGTGGCGGGCGCGCTGGGCACCGAAGGCGTGGCGTTGTTGGCGCCGGCCTGCGGATCAGCCGTGCTGGCCGCGGGCGTCGGGCCCCCGAACAGCGACGGCTTGCCGTTATGGATTTGCCAGTTGTTCCAAAGGAGCAACAGCGAAAAGGAAAAAATCATCCAGAGGACGGTTCGTCGGATATCCATGGTGCCTACTGAAGTGAATACGGGCCAGCAAAGCCCGCCAGTTTAGCGTCAATCGTGCTCGGTGCGGTGGCTGTGGGAGCAGCAGGGGGCGCCTTTGGTTCCCGAACCCGGCGGAACCGGATCCCAGCCGCCGGGCGACCACGGATGGCATCGGCCAATGCGCCGGACGGCCAGCCAGAAGCCGCGCCAGGCGCCGTGGCGTTCGATTGCTTCAATCGCGTACGCCGAGCAAGTCGGGGTGAAGCGGCACTGCCTGCCGATCCAGGGACTCAGGAAGAACCTGTAGAACCGGATGGGGGCGATGAGCAGTGCTTTGAAAATCATCGCGCGATGCGCTCGAAGTGAGCGTCCACTTCGGCTCTGACCAAGCGTTTAAGCGAGGTGAGCGTGGTAGGAGCGACCTTGCTATGCAGGCGCACGACGTAATCCTTGGCGGGCAGCGCCAGGCGCCGGTGGCGGAACGCTTCGCGGATGACCCGCTTGATGGCGTTGCGCGTACTGGCGTGGGCGGCGAACCGCTTGGCAATGATGAGCCCCAAACGCGCACAGGCATCCTGGCCGAGGGGCAGATCATTGGGAGCCGAAGTCACAATGAATAACGCCCCTCGGGCAAGACGCCGGCCTTTGAGGGCAGCGGCGAACTCGGAGGGGCGATGCAGCCGCGCCTCCGGGGGAAGCGTGGAGCGCGGCATGGACTGCGGGTCAGGCGTTTGCGCGGAACCGGAACGAGATTGCGAGAGGTCTTGCAATATGGCCGGTCCGTGCAAATAGTCAGGTTTCCGGAAAACCGGAAAGCCCGGACTTAGACGGCCAGACGCTTGCGGCCCTTGGCGCGACGGGCGCTCAGGATGGCGCGGCCAGCGCGGGTTTTCATGCGCACGCGAAAGCCATGGGTGCGCTTGCGGCGGGTAACGGAAGGTTGGTAGGTACGTTTCATGGACGATCCACAAAAAGAACAAAAGTCAGAAGGGACCTGCCCGGAGGGTTCCAGGTCGCGCATTCAGAAGCGGGTATCTAGTGAGCATTTTTGCAACAGGTGCAAAAACAACTCGTAGACGGGGCTCTGGACTGGGAATTTCTTCCCAGGCGACCTATTCAGCAAAGCTAAAAACCGGACAGTGCGAAAAGCGCCCTACCTATGAAAGGAGGGTACTTGCCACAACTCCGGCTAAGCTCTCTGTGAAACCTTCTGACAGACAGAATTCGGAAAAGCCCACCATTTCAGCAAGTTTTCCCTGTCTTGTCAAACAGTTAAGCCTGTGCAGTGTAGACGCTTATGTCCTACCCTGTGGATAACCCCTGCCCAGGCAAGGTAGAATCGAGGTTTGAATAAGAGCGACATGAAAGAATTCTGGCAGACCTGCGTCAGTCGTCTTGAGCAGGAACTCCCCCCCCAACAAATCAGCGCGTGGATACGACCGCTGGTCCCGCTTGCGTACGACGAAACGCAGGCGGTGCTGCGCGTTGCCGCGCCCAACCGCTTCAAGCTGGATTGGGTGCGCAAGAACTTTTCCCACCAGATCGAAGCGTTGGCCGCGGAGTGGTTCAAGCGACCGGTACAGGTCTTGTTCGAGTTGCCGTCCCACGGAGCCGCGCCGCGCATGCCGGTCGCGCCCGTGCGTGCGCAGGCGCCCGAGCAAACGCACCTGTCCGCTGCTCAGCCCTCAGGCGGCGCGCCGCCCATGCAGGCCGCGGCACCGCCCGCCCCTCCCGCTACGACCGTGGCGGCACAGGCGGTGACGGCCGACGCGGCCAACATCGTGTACGAGCGCTCGCGGCTGAACACGGACCTGACGTTCGAGAACTTCGTGACGGGTAAGGCCAACCAGCTGGCGCGCGCCGCCGCGCTGCAGGTCGCCGAGAACCCCGGTACCTCGTACAACCCGCTGTTCCTGTACGGCGGCGTGGGCCTGGGCAAGACCCACCTGATCCACGCCATCGGCAACGCCATGGTCGCGGCGGGCACCGGGGTGCGCGTGCGCTACGTGCATGCCGACCAATACGTGTCCGACGTGGTGAAGGCGTACCAGCGCAAGGCGTTCGACGATTTCAAGCGCTACTACCATTCGCTGGATCTGCTGCTGATCGACGATATCCAGTTCTTCTCGGGCAAGAATCGCACGCAGGAAGAGTTCTTCTACGCGTTCGAGGCGATGGTGGCCCAGCGCAAGCAGATCATCATCACCAGCGATACGTATCCGAAGGAACTGTCGGGCATCGACAGCCGCCTGATCTCGCGCTTCGATTCCGGCCTGACGGTGGCGATCGAGCCGCCGGAGCTGGAGATGCGCGTGGCGATTCTGCTGCGCAAGGCGGAATCCGAAGGCGTGCCCATGCCCGAGGAAGTGGCCTTCTTCATCGCCAAGCATCTGCGCAGCAACGTGCGCGAACTGGAAGGCGCGCTGCGCAAGGTCCTGGCCTACGCCCGCTTCCACGGCCGCGACGTGCTGACGGTGGATGTCTGCAAGGAAGCCCTGAAGGACCTGCTGTCCGTGTCCAACGGCCAGATCACTGTGGAAAACATCCAGAAGACGGTTGCGGATTTCTACAAGATCAAGGTCGCCGACATGTACTCGAAACGCCGGCCCGCCAATATCGCATTGCCGCGCCAGGTCGCGATGTACCTGGCGAAGGAGCTGACCCAGAAAAGCCTGCCGGAAATCGGCGATCTGTTCGGTGGTCGTGATCACACCACCGTCCTGCACGCCGTCCGCAAGATTTCCGACGCTCGCGCAAAGCAAGCGGAGCTCAACCATACCCTGCACGTGTTGGAACAAACTCTAAAAGGATGAACATGCAACTCGTACAAACCACACGCGATGCATTGCTGAAACCGCTGTCGACCGTGGCGGGCATCGTCGAAAGACGCCATACCCTGCCCATCCTGGCGAACATCCTGATGCGCAAGGAAGGCAACAAGGTTGCCTTCATTGCGACTGACCTTGAAGTACAGATCACCACGCACGCCGACTTCGGCGTGGGCCAGGACAACGAGTCCACCACGGTCGCGGCGCGCAAGCTGCTGGACATCCTGAAGGCGTTGCCGGACACCGGCGACGTGCGCCTGGCCCTGGCCAGCAACAAGCTGTCGGTGCAGTCGGCCAAGAGCCGCTTCGCGTTGCAGACGCTGGCCGCCAGCGAGTTCCCCACCGTCGCTCAGCCCGAGCAGTGGGACGTCTCGCTGACCATGCCGCAACGCACGCTGCGCCACCTGTTCAACATGGTGCACTTCGCCATGGCGCAACAGGACATCCGCTATTACCTGAACGGCATGCTGCTGGTGTTTGAACCGGGTCGTGTGCGCGCCGTCGCCACCGATGGCCACCGCCTGGCGCATTGCTCGACCGAAGCCGACGGCATTGCCGAACGCCACGAAGTGATCGTGCCGCGCAAGACCGTGCTGGAAATGCAGCGCCTGCTGGAGGACTCCGACGAGGTGGTCTCCATTGATGTGGCGCCGGGCCAGATCCGTTTCCGTTTCGGCGACGTGGAGCTGGTGTCCAAGCTGGTCGAAGGCAAGTTCCCCGATTTCACGCGTGTGATTCCCACGAACTACACGCGCCATTTCATGGTGGGCCGCGAAGCGCTCCAGGGCAGCCTGCAGCGCGCCGCCATCCTGACCACCGACAAGTTCAAGGGCGTGCGCCTGCAACTGGCGCAGAACCAGATGAAGATCTCGTCCTCCAACGCCGAGCAGGAAGAGGCGCAGGAAGAAATCGACATCGACTATGGCCATGAAGCCCTGGACGTGGGCTTCAACGTGGGCTACCTGCTCGACGTGCTGGCCAACGTGAAGGTCGACAACATCCAGTGGTCGGTCATGCCCGATGCGAACGCGTCGGCGCTCATCACCTTGCCCGAAGACGACCAGTTCAAGTACGTCGTCATGCCCATGCGGATCTGATCCGCGCCCCATTTGTGGGTTTGTGCCGCTTGCGGGCCTTGGCCCGCGAGCGGTCCGGCCGCCAGGCCGTTCTTTAAAGCGTTATCGATACAGACATGTCAGATCAGCAGAACACTACTTCCGAGAACAGCGGCTACGGCGCTGACTCGATCAAGATGCTCAAGGGGCTGGAGGCCGTGCGCAAGCGCCCCGGCATGTACATCGGCGACACGTCCGACGGCACCGGCTTGCACCACATGGTGTTCGAAGTCGTGGATAACGCCATCGACGAAGCCCTGGCCGGCCATTGCGACGATATCGTCGTGACGATCCACACCGACAATTCCATTTCGGTCACCGATAACGGCCGCGGCATCCCGACCGATATCCACAAGGAAGACGAATTCCACCGCAGCGCGGCGGAAATCGTCATGACCGAACTGCACGCCGGCGGCAAGTTCGACCAGAACTCGTACAAGGTGTCCGGCGGCCTGCACGGCGTGGGCGTGTCTTGCGTGAACGCGCTATCCGAATGGCTGCGCCTGACCATCCGCCGCAACGGCCAGGTCCACCAGATGGAATTCCGCCAAGGCGCGCGCGTCGCGCCGCTGGCGGTGACCGGCACGACGGACATGCGCGGCACGGAAGTGCGCTTCCTGGCCGACCCGGTCATCTTCAACAACATCGAATACCACTACGAGATCCTCTCCAAGCGCTTGCGCGAGCTCTCGTTCCTGAACAACGGCGTGAAGATCCGCCTGGTCGACCAGCGCCAGGGCAAGGAAGAGAACTTCGCATTCTCGGGCGGCGTGAAGGGTTTCGTCGAATACATCAACCGCACCAAGACCGTGCTGCACCCGAACGTGTTCTCGGTCACCACCGAGTCCGCCGCCGGCGGCGTGTCGGTGGGCGTGGAAGTGGCGATGCAGTGGAACGACAGCTACAGCGAAAGCGTGCTGTGCTTTACCAACAACATCCCGCAGCGCGACGGTGGTTCGCACTTGACCGGCCTGCGCGCGGCCATGACCCGCATCCTGAACAAATACATCGCCGACAACGAGCTGGCCAAGAAGGCCAAGGTCGAAACGTCGGGCGACGACATGCGCGAAGGCCTGGCCTGCGTGCTGTCGGTGAAGGTGCCCGAGCCCAAGTTCAGCAGCCAGACCAAGGACAAGCTGGTCTCGAGCGAAGTGCGTCCGGCCGTCGAAGAAGCCGTGGCCCGCACGCTGGAGACCTGGCTGCTTGAGAACCCGAACGACGCCAAGGCGTTGTGCAACAAGATCGTCGAAGCCGCTCGCGCCCGCGAAGCCGCGCGCAAGGCCCGCGAGATGACACGCCGCAAGAGCGTGCTGGAAGGCGCAGGCCTGCCCGGCAAGCTGGCGGACTGCCAGGAAAAGGACCCGGCGCTGTGCGAGCTGTACATCGTCGAGGGTGACTCCGCAGGCGGCTCGGCCAAGCAAGGCCGCGACCGCAAGTTCCAGGCCATTCTGCCGCTGCGTGGCAAGGTGCTGAACGTGGAGAAGGCGCGCTTTGACCGCCTGATCGCCAGCGAACAGATCGCCACGCTGATCACGGCGCTGGGCACCAGCATCGGCCCTGATTTCAACGTGGACAAGCTGCGCTACCACCGCCTGATCATCATGACCGACGCGGACGTGGACGGCGCGCACATCCGCACGCTGCTGCTGACGCTGCTGTATCGCCAGATGCCTGAACTGGTGCAGCGCGGCTATGTGTATATCGCCCAGCCGCCGCTGTACAAGGTGAAGGTTGGCCGCGAAGAGCGCTATCTGAAGGACGACCAGGAAGAAGCGCAGTTCATGCTGCAGCTGGCGCTGAAAGATGCCGAGATCATCTCGGGTGGCAACATCATCCGCGGCGATGAACTCACCGACCTGGCCAGCCAATATGTGGCGGCCGACGGTGTCATCGCGCGTTTGGCGAAGGTGTTCGACGTGGGCGCCCTGTCGGCCATGGCCGAAGGGGTTGAGATCAATCTGGAAACGGCCGAGTCCACCGCCGATTCCGCCAAGCGCCTGGCTGACGCCATGCGTGATCCGGTCAGCGGCAACGGCGTGGAAGTGGTGCCGCAGTTTGATGAAGCCACCGAGCGCCATCGTTTGTCGGTGCAGCGCATGCACCACGGCAACGTGCGCGTCAGCATCATCGACGCCGACTTCGTCAACGGTTCGGACTACGGCATCCTGTCCAAGGCGGCCAAGAGCTTCCTGGGCAAGGTTGGTTCGCGGTCGCTGGCCGCCCGCGGCGAAGGCGACAAGCGCAAGGAACAGACCGTGTCCGACTTCCGCGAAGCCATGCAGTGGCTGCGCAGCGAAGCCGACCGCAGCATCTCGAAGCAGCGCTACAAGGGTCTGGGTGAAATGAACCCGGAACAGTTGTGGGAAACCACGATGGACCCGAAGGTGCGCCGCCTGTTGCGCGTGCAGATCGAAGACGCCATCGCGGCGGACGAGGTCTTCACGACGCTGATGGGCGACGACGTGGAACCGCGCCGTGCGTTCATCGAAAGGAACGCGCTGTCGGCGGGCAATATCGACGCTTGATCGCGGCTGCTGTGTCGTAGCGAAGGCCAGCCTTGACGGGCTGGCCTTTGTTTTTTCTGTTGCAAGGATGCAGTGATGGGTAATCGGGCGTGGTTGGGTTTGCAGTCGGAACACGATCGCCAGGCGGTGTCGGCGGAAATCGCCAGCGCCAACGGCAATTTGCCGACCTTGTGGCAGGTGCTGTTGGCCGATGGCGAGTTGTCGCAAGCGGACACGTCGCAGCGGGTGTTCGGCGATGCCGGCGCCGCGGGACTGGCAGCGCCGGCGCACGCGGCGCATGACCGCTTGTGCGAGGTTGCGGCGTTCTTGCTGTCGCATGCCGCAAGCGGCGATGCGCCCTATTGTCTGCAGCTGGATGCCGCAGCCACGTATCTGGCCGAACGGATCGACGGGGAACCCGAAGACGCCCCCTTGTGGATAAGCGCGAATCTGGACGAGCTGGCGTGGATGCATGACGGCGGCGCGGCGGCGTATGCCGGCCATGTGCGCGATCTGTGCAACCGGCGTTGGCTGGCGTTGCGCGAGGCGATGGCGGCGCAAGACGTGGCGGGCGTCCTGCGCTTGCTGGAAGTGCGCGATGTGGATGATGCCTCGGGGTGGGCGTGGCGCTTCGGGTTTGGCGGCCTGGATCATCCCTACTTCGTCGAGCAGGAGCCGGCGCGTGCCGTTCGGTATGAAGACTTCGTGGCTGATGCCGGCGAAGGGGGCGACGACGACCGCGACGATACGCACCTGGGCGAAGGATTGCATCGCTTTGTTGTGGACAACGCGTGGGGCGTGCGCGTTGGGCCGGCCGATGGCGGACCGGTGGTGTTGGCGCCGCAGTTCGACGCGATCTGGCCATTTGAGGACGGCGTCGCCACGGTGTTGAAGGACGACAGGCTGGGTTTGATCGACACCGGGGGCCGTGCGCTGATGCCGTGCGTGCTGGATGAGGTGTGGAGTTATGCACAGGGTCTGGTGATGGCGCGCGTCGGGGAGAGAATCGGGTTTGTGGATAAGCAGGGGGCGTGGGCCATCCCGCCGCGTTTCGAGTCCGCAGGCGATTTCTCGCCCGGAGGTTTGGCCCCCGCGTATGAGGCCGGGCAATGGGGCTTGATCGACTTGCACGGCGCGTGGCGGGTGCCGCCGCAGTGGGACGACATCAATTGGGAAGACGCGCTGCATGCTTATGTGACGCAGCGCGGCGCAATGCAGGGGTTGATCGATGTACAGGGATGCCAGGTGCTGGACGCCGTGTACGACGCAATGGGGCCGGTGGATACCGAGACGGATGCCGCGGCGCAATGGGCCAACGGCCAGATGCGGATCCGCGTCCTGACCGGGGACAACCAGCGCGGAATCGTCGACGGCCAGGGCAAGGTGCGGGTGCCCGTGGCGTACACCGATCTGGGCGACATCGTGTGGTTGCCGTCGGACGATCCCGCCGAAATCACCCCCGCGCCTGCCGGGCAGGCTGGCCGGTATGTGCGCGTGTTGCAGTGCGAGGACCACTCGGAATGGGACGCGTGGTTCCAAGGCGTCTACGACATGCGGGAAGGCCGCGAGGTGGTGCCTTGCGCGCAGCAGATGGTGTTCGGCTTGAAATGGGGGGTGGCCTACGGTTGGTTATGCGCGGCGGCGCCCGAGACCCCTTCAGAACACAGCCCGGACGGTTTGCAGGTGGGCATTGCGGCGGCGGATGGCGCCTGGGTGCATGAACCGGTCTACGCCTGGATCGGCGCGCCGGCCTCGTTGCGGACGGTTGACGGCATCCATGGCGGGCCGCCTGAGATTACGCGGCAGTGGGGTCAGGGGCTGGCCGTGCGGGCGGCACGGGCAGACACGGGAACGTTGGAGTGGCTGTATCCGGATGGCCGGACGGCGCGTTCGTAGGGGTATCGCCGGGCGCTAGGCCGCCACGTCGCACACCTGCTTGATCGTCTGCCGCAACCACCGGTGCGCCGGGTCGCTGTCCAGGCGCGGCGGCCAGGCCTGCACGACTCGCACGGGTGGCATGGACAGCGGCACGGGAAAGCTGCGCAATGCCAAGCCCAGCCGTTCAATTCCGGGCATCAGATGCTGCGGCATGGATGGCAGGATCAGGTCGGAATCGGCCAGGGCGAAGATAGCGGCGTGGAACGTGGGCGTGATGAGCGAGACGCGCCGGGTCAGGCTCAGATCGGCCAGCGCCAGGTCGATGGGCCCTTGCGCCCGGCCGCGGCGGGACACGCTGATGTGGTCGTAGGCCGTCAGGCGCTGCGGGGTGATGGCGCCTTTGAAGATGGCGTGCTCGGCGCGCGCCAGGCCGCAGAATGAGGTGGTGAAGAGCGTTTGCACCTTGATGTCCGCGCCGAATTTCTGCGACGAGCCGATATAGAGGTCGGCGTCGCCGCTGAGCGCGTCGCTGTCGTCTTCGCCTTCGGAAAGAAAGCGCAGCACGCTGTGGGGAGCATAACGGCGCAGGTGTTCGCGCAGGCGGCCGCCGAAGGCGCCGACGAACACGTCATTGGCGCGCAGGGTGAAGACGCGCGTCAACGTGCCCAGGTTGACGTCCTGGCTGAAGGCGGAGAACACGGATTGCGCCTGCTCGACCACGCTGCGCACCTGGTCGCGCAGTTCAAGCGCGCGCGGCGTGGGCGCCAGGCCCCGGCCTGAACGCACAAGGACCGGATCGCCCACCGCTTCGCGGATGCGGGCCAGGGTGCGGCTCATGGCCGGGGTGCTCAGGTTGAGCCGGCGCGCGGCACCGGCGACGCTGCCTTCCTGGATCAGCACGTCCAGAGTCAGCAGCAGGTTGAGGTCTGGCGTATTCATGGCGCCAAGCATAGCGCGCCCATACGGCCAGGCGTCGCGTTCAGGGTTGCGCCAGGCGCAATCGTGGATTGCACGCGGCGGCATTCCCCGGTGCGGGAGCGGACGCCACTATTGCGCACCTGGCGGTGCATGGGCGCCAGCCGGACAAACCAAGGAGAGACAAATGGCGCTGGACGTACTGGAGCTGCATCATCACGCGGTGCGCATGCCGCTTGGCAAGGTGGCGGCCATGGGCGCGTTCTATGGGGACGTGCTGGGATTGGATACGGATAACGGCCGCTGGGAGATCCCGGGTATCGCGGGGTACTTCCTGGACCTGGGCAACGATTGCCAGATCCATCTGCTGGGCAGCGACGGCCCCTCGCCCTATTCCCAAGGGCCCGGCTGCGACCCGGTGGAAAACCACGTGGCGCTGGCGGTGCGGGATATCGCCGAAGCCGAAGCCGAGCTGCAGCGGCAGGGCGTGGACTACTGGAAGCTGGACAACGTGGCGGCACCCGAGCTGATGCAGTTGTTCCTGCGCGACCCGGTGGGCAACCTGATTGAACTGCATCAGATCGGCCGGTGCCGCTGTAAGCGCAGCGACCGCTTGTTCGCCGACCAGAAGGCGGCGGCCGGCGCGGCGCCGACGCAAGCCGCCGCACAAGACTGATGCGCCGGGGATAAGCCATGTTCATCGATTTGAATGCGCTGTCGGGCCCCGCCCGCTACAAGCTGCTGACCGCCGCGATCGTGCCGCGCCCCATTGCCTGGATCGTGTCGCGCGATGCGCGGGGGGCGACGAACGTGGCACCCTTCTCGTTCTTCAACCTGATGTCGGGTGACCCGCCGCTGATCTGCGTGGGCATCGGGATGCGCGACGGCGCGCCCAAGGACACCGCCCGTAATATTGCCGAGCGCGGCGAGTTCACCGTCAATCTGGTGTCGGTGCGCCTGGCCGCCAGAATGAACGTCACGGCGGTGGACTTTCCGGCCGGCGTGGACGAATCGGTGGAGGCCGGCCTGGTGTTGTCGCCCTCCGAGCGCATCGGCGTGCCGCGGGTGATGCAGTCACCCGTCGCGTTCGAGTGCCGGGTGCACGAACTGCTGCGCATCGACGGCCGCAGCCTGGTGGTGGCCGATGTGGCGGCCATGCACGTGCAGGATGATCTGGTGGCCGACCGGGAACACTTGTACCTGGACGGCCCGAAAATGGACTTGCTGGCCAGGTTGCACAACCCCGGCTGGTACAGCCGCCCGCAGCCGGCCTTCCAGATGCCGCAACTGAACCTGGCCCAGTGGGAGGCCTTGAAGCAGTCGGGCGAGGCGGAGCGCTACCTGGAGACGCCGCGGATATAGGACGGTGGCGCGCGCTGTCCGGCCTGGCGCGCCCCTCTCTTTCAGCGCGCAGGCCCCTGCAGCGCCCTTTCCTTCACCGCCTTCCCGTCATCGCGCCGGCCGCGCTTTCAGGTCGGCCATCTCTTCGGTCATCAATTGGTGCGCATAGCGCGAGAACACGCTGACCAGCCGCGTGCGGGTGTGGTACGGCGGATATAGCAGCGCCACCGTGACTGGCACTGACGGGCTGAAAGGCCGGACCTCGACGCCGTTGGCTTCGTATTCTTCGCGGGCGGCCAGCGGGTTGATCAGGGCCACGCCCAGGCCGGCGCCCACCAGCGCGCACACCGACGAGCCCAGCCCGGCCTCGGCCACCGTCTGCCGTTCCACCTTGGCGGCCTTGAAGACGGCGTCGATCTTCTCGCGCAGCGGGGTGGCGCTGGGAAACGAGATGAAGGGCTCGCCCGCGAAGTCGGCGGGCTTGAGTTTTTTCAACTTGGTCAGCCGGTGCCCTTTCGGCAGGACCGCCACGCAGCTCATCGTGAGCACCGGCTCGACCTGGATGCCGGGGCTGTCGCCCGACAGCATGGCCAGCCCCGTGTCGCAGAACCCCGAACTGATCCAGTTATGCACCGCGCTGGCGTTGCCGGAATGGATGGAGACCATCACGTCCGGGTATTCCGTCTTGAAGGCCGCGACGATGCGCGCCAGGATGCCGCCAGCCAGCCGGGGCATGGCGGCCACGCTCAACCGGCTGGCGCTGAACGAGCGGATGCTGGCCGCCGCCGACTCCAGTCCGGCCAGGCCGATGAAGGTCTTTTCGACCTCCTGGAAGAAGCGTGACCCGTCCTGCGTGGGGCTCAGGCGGCTGCCATTGCGGTCGAACAAGGGAAACTGGGTGATCGCTTCCAATTGCGCTATTAAGCGGCTAACGTGCGGCTGCGAGGTATGTACGCGCCGCGCCGCGGCCGTCATCGAGCCGGTCATCATGACGGCTCGGAAGGCCTCGATGTGTCTTAAGCCCATCCGTGGAATGGCCATATCAAATCCGTATAGAGGAATACCTGATTGGAACTGGATAAAACCATACTGCTAGTTGATACTTTTTGCCAGCCGCGGGGCTCATCGCGGGACGCGGCGGCCGCCAAACCTTCTGGCGCCGCCGATCGTGAATACAAACACGCGCCGCACGCACGGCGCCAAGGGAATCAGATGAAAGCATTTGCCGCGATCTCCGTCGCCGCCGCCCTGCTGGGCAGCGCCGCCACCGTTCACGCCGAGGGCCCCAGCCGCCTGGACAAGATCCGGGAAACCGGCGTGATCACCATCGGCCATCCTGAGACCTCGGTCCCCTTCGCCTACCTGGACGGCAACCAGAAGCCGGTCGGTTACACGGTGGAGATCTGCCAGGAAGTCGCCCAGTACGTGAAAGCCGCGCTGAAGCTGCCCAAGCTGGAAGTGCGCTACAACCCGACGACCTCCGCCACGCGCATCCCGCTGCTGGCCAATGGCACGATCGACCTGGAATGCGGCAACACCACGAATAACGTGGACCGCCACAAGCTGGTGTCGTTCGCGCCCACGACCTTCGTGGCGCAAGTGGTGCTGGTGGCGCGCAAGGACGGCGGCGTGGATCCCAACAACCTGGAATCGTTCCGCGGCAAGACCATCGCGGCCCAGGCCGGCGGCCAGACCTTCCGGCTGATTTCGGGCCTGAACGCCAAGGGCAACCTGGGCATCACCATGGCGCCCACGAAGGATACCGCCGAGACCATCCTGATGGTGGAATCGGGCCGCGCCGCGGGGTCGGCCAATGACGACGGTATCGCCTACGGCGCCGTGGCCTCGTCGAAGAACCCGGACGCGTTCGTGATCGGCAAGAAGGGTCTGGAAGTGGCGCCCTACGGCATCATGGAACCCAAGGACGACCCTGCCTTCAAGAAGGTGGTGGACGACGCCGTGCTGGACCTGATCAAGACCGGTAAAGTGGCCGCGATCTATGACAAGTACTTCAATTCGCCGATCCCGCCCAAGCAGATCAACCTGAAGTATCCGATGAGCGACGCCCTGAAGCGCGCGCTGGCCAACCCGACCGATTCGGGCGACCCCAAGGCATACGAGTAAGCAGGTTGTCCGCGGGACGCCATGTGCGTCCCGCGGCGGTTTTGGGGCAAGGCGCCGCGGCCGGCGCCGATCTAGGGCACAGGCATGAATTACAACTGGAGTTGGAGCGTCTTCCTGGAGATGTCGCCGGATGGCGTGCATACCTTCCTGGAAACGATCCTGATCGGCGTGGGCTGGACGCTGGCGCTGGCGTTGACGGCGTGGGTGTTTTCGCTGCTGTTGGGATCGTGGCTGGGCGTGATGCGCACGGCGCAGTCCCGGCTGATGAATGTGCTGGGCGCGACGTATGTGGAGATCTTCCGCAACGTGCCGCTGCTGGTGCAGATGTTCCTGTGGTATTTCGTGCTGCCCGAATTGCTGCCGCATGCGTGGGGCCTGGCGATGAAGCAGATGCCGCAGCCCTGGGGGCAGTTCGTGCCTGCCGTGCTGTGCCTGGGCTTTTACGGGTCGGCGCGGGTGGCCGAGCAATTGCGCGCGGGCATCCAGTCGCTGCCACGCGGCCAGTTCCAGGCGGGCACCGCGCTGGGGCTGACCGAGGTGCAGGTGTACCGCTACATCATCCTGCCCGAGGCGTTCCGCATCGTGCTGCCGCCCTTGACGTCGGAATTCATGGGCACCATCAAGTATTCGTCGGTGGCGCTGACGATCGGCCTGTTGGAGCTGACCGGCCAGGCGCGCTCCATGCAGGAATTCAGCTTCCATATTTTCGAGGCGTTCTCCGCCGCCACGGTGATCTACCTGATCATCAACGGCATCGTCGTGCTGGGCATGCGCCTGCTTGAGCGCCATGTCGCGGTTCCCGGGCTGATCGGTTCAACCGGCAAGAGCCGCTAGGGGGCGCCATGGGTAAATTCGATTTCGATGTGATCTGGACCGCGTTGCCCTATCTGTTCCAGACGGGCATGACATTCACGCTGACGCTGACCGCGCTGGCTGCGGTGATGGGGCTGGCGCTGGGCACGCTGCTGGCCATGATGCGGTTGTCGCGCTTCAAGATCCTGTCGGTGCCGGCGGGCATCTATGTGAACGTGATGCGATCGATCCCGCTGCTGCTGGTGATCTTCTGGTTCTACTTCCTGGTGCCGTACATCGCCGCCTGGGTGGTGGGGTCGCCCACGCCGTTGCGCGTGGGGGCGTTCAATTCGGCGGTGATCACCTTCACCCTGTTCGAGGCCGCGTACTTTTGCGAAATCATGCGCGCGGGCATCCAGTCGATTGCGCGCGGGCAGGTGTCGGCCAGCATGGCGATCGGCCTCTCGCCCTGGCAGGGCATGCGCTACGTGGTGCTGCCGCAGGCCTTCCGCAACATGGTGCCGGCGCTGCTGACGCGCGTGATCATCCTGTTCCAGGACACGTCGCTGGTCTACGTGCTGTCGTTGACGGATTTCCTGGGCGCGGCCTCCAAGATCGGCCAGCGCGACGGCCGGCTGGTTGAACTCTATCTTTTCGTGGCGGTGGTGTATTTCGTGATCTGTTTCACGGCATCCCGTCTGGTCAAGCTGCTGGAAAAGCGCACCCGGGTGTTGCGCTGAGCGCCCCGGCTCCGCTATCCGTTATCCACAGGTTCTACGATGCAACTCTCTCCGACGCCTCCGATGATCGAGATCAACCAGGTCAGCAAGTGGTATGGCGCCTTTCAGGTGCTGGATGCCTGCACGACGAAAGTCGAAAAAGGCGAGGTCGTGGTGGTCTGCGGGCCGTCGGGATCCGGCAAGTCGACCCTGATCAAGACCGTGAACGCGCTGGAACCCTTCCAGAAGGGCGACATCACGGTCAACGGCATTTCGGTCGGCGATCCGCGCACCAACCTGCCCAAGCTGCGATCGGTGGCCGGCATGGTGTTCCAGCACTTTGAGCTGTTCCCGCACCTGTCGGTGACCGAGAACCTGTGCCTGGGCCAGGTGAAGGTGCTGCGCCGAAGCAAGGACGAGGCCCGCGCGCGGGCGCTGTCGCTGCTTGAACGCGTGGGCCTGTCGGCGCACAAGGACAAGCATCCCGGCGAACTGTCTGGCGGCCAGCAGCAGCGCGTGGCGATCGCGCGCGCGCTGTCGATGGACCCGGTGGTGATGCTGTTCGACGAGCCGACCTCGGCCCTGGACCCGGAGATGGTCAACGAGGTGCTGGACGTGATGACCGACCTGGCCAGCGAAGGCATGACGATGATGGTGGTGACCCATGAAATGGGATTCGCCCGCCGTGTCGCCGACCGTGTGATCTTCATGGACGGCGGCAAGATTGTCGAAGACTGCGTGAAAGACGCGTTCTTCGGCAATGTGGAGGAGCGTGCCCCGCGCACGCGCCAGTTTCTTTCCAAAATTCTGCAGCACTGAAAGCCATGACCCAGCGGACCCCCGCCGACCTTCCCAGCGCCTCTGTCGACCTGCGCAGCGATACGGTCACCCACCCCACCGCAGCCATGTACGAGCGCATGCGCACTGCGCCGATCGGCGATGACGGCCTGGACGGCGACCCTTCCGTGCGTGCGCTGGAAGCGCATGTGGCGGCCCGCCTGGGCAAGGAAGCCGGGCTGTTCGTGCCCAGCTGCACCATGGCCAACCTGTTGGCCGTGCTGGCGCAGACGCAGCGCAACGAGCAGGTCGTGCTGGAGTCGTCGGCCCACATGTACACGTCCGAGCGCGGCGCCGCCACCTTCACCGGCCTGTTCTACCAGGGCGTGTCCGGCACCGACGGTGCGATGGACCTGAACCGGCTGGACGACGCGCTGCTGTCCGGCGGCCATCGCCTGAAGACCTCGCTGGTGGCGATGGAAACCTCGCACAACAACGCCGGGGGCGCCGTCCTGCCGCTGGACCACATGCGGGCGGTGTACGGCATGGCCAACGGCGCCGGCATCCCGGTACACCTGGACGGCGCGCGCCTGTTCAACGCGGCCGTGGCGCTGGACGTACCGGCCGCGGAGATCACGCAATTCGCCGACACGGTGTCGCTGTGCCTGTCCAAGGGCCTGAGCGCGCCCGTGGGCGCCGTGCTGGCGGGCAGCAAGGCGGTGATGTCGCGCGCCCGTACCTTGCGTCGCATGCTGGGCGGCACCCAGCGCCAGTCGGGCATCATGGCGGCGGCCGGGCTGGAAGGCGTGCAGTCGATGACCGAACGGCTGGTCGAAGACCATGCTCGCGCGCGCCGCTTGAGCGACGGCATCAACCGCCTGGCGCCCGCGCTGTCGGCCACCGTGCCGCAGACCAACATCGTGCAGGTCGAGACCGCGGGCACCGGCATGACGAATGCCGAATGGGTGGCCGCCCTGCAGGCGCAAGGCCTGCTGACCCGGCCTTGGGGTCGCACGCGGCTGCGTTGCGTGACCCATCGCCATATCGAAGACGAGGACATCGACATTGCCGTGCAGGCCTTCGCGAAGGTGCTGGAAAAGCAGTGAATTCACCCCGCTGGCGGGTGCCAGCGATGCGATAATAGAGGGATGTCCACGACTCACCTCACCCGAAAAGACTATTTCTGCGCACTGGCGGTCGTGGTCATCTGGGGGCTGAACTTTGTTGTCATGAAGGTCGGCATGCGGGGCTTGTCCCCCATGATGCTTGGCGCGCTGCGGTTTGCGCTGGCGGCCTTCCCCCTGATCCTCTTCGTGCGCCGGCCGCAGCTGCCGTGGCACTGGATCGCGGCCTACGGGCTGGTGCAGGGGTTGGGGCAATTCGGCCTGCTGTTCACCGCGCTGAAATTCGGCATGCCCGCGGGCATGGCCTCGCTGGTCATCCAGACCCAGGCGTTCTTCACCTTGCTGCTGGCCGCGCCCGTGCTGGGCGAGCGAGCCCGCCGCCATCATTGGATCGGACTGGGCGTGGCCGCGGTGGGCCTGGCAGTGATTGCCGGCGGCCGCGGTGAAGGGCCTGGCCAGATGACGATGCTGGGCTTCGCGCTGACGCTGGGCGGGGCGTTCATGTGGGCGGTGTCCAACCTGATCGTGCGCTTGGCCAGCCGCAAAGCGCCTGGCTACGACCCCTTTGCCTTCATCGCCTGGAGCAGCGCCGCGCCGGTGCTGCCGTTCCTGTTGCTGGCGGTGCTGATCGACGGCTGGGAACCGGTGGTGGGCATGGTGACGGGCATCGGCTGGGGCGAGGCGCTGTCGGTGCTGTACCTGGCGGTGCTGGCGACGCTGGTGGCCTACACCTTGTGGACGCAGTTGCTGACGCGCCACCCCGCGGCCAAGATCGCCCCGTTTTCGCTGCTGGTGCCGGTAGTGGGCCTGTGGGCGGCGTCCATGGCCTTCGGCGAGCGCCTGCAGCCGCTGCAATGGGTGGGGGCGGGCTGCGTGCTGGCCGGCCTCATTATCAATCAGGTGGGCGGGCGCTGGATGCGTACCCGCTGACCTTTCGGCTGGCCCCTCGGCTGATCGGACTACGCCATCGCGCCGAGGCGGCGGGGCGCCCCTGCCTCTCGCGCCTACACCTGTTCGAAGCGGATGTAACGCTTGTCGGTGTACTCCCGGCGCGTCGTGATTTCCTGCACCTGCGCGCCCGGCGGGCCGCGCCGCAACCATTCCAGCATGTGGTCGACCTGGTCGGGCGAGCCCTGCACCAGGGCCTCTACCGTGCCGTCCAGCAGATTCTGCACCCATCCCGTCACGCCCAGCAGGTGAGCGCGGCGCACGGTGGCGTGGCGGTATCCCACGCCTTGCACCGTACCGCTGACGGTGACGAGGACGGTTTCGATATGGGTGTCGGAGCGAGGGGCTTGCATGGATATTTTCCTTCGGATGATGCGCCGCCCGACGCGTAGAGCGTAGGCGGTTGTGGCTACGGCAGATGGTCTATAGGCCCGGTGGGCATCGAAGCGATACGTTAGAGCTCATGTCAAAACGTGCCAACGGGAACACCCGCTACCAGAGCTTGGAGAAGCCATTATGGAAGAGACCAGTTTGTTGTCGGAAACAGAGACAGCGCGCTACAGGGACCAGGGTTACCTGGCCCTGAAGGACATGTGCCCGCAGGATGAGGTCGGGTACATCCGCCGGACGCTGCTGGACCTGTTCGCGAACAAGACCGGCTACAACGAGGGGGCGCAGTACGACTTCGTCAGCCGGGACGATCCGTCCAAGCCGGCCAAGTTTCCCAGCCTGCACGATCCGCGCCATTATGCCCCTGGTCTGCTGAAGACGGCGTATCACGAGCGCACGCTGGACCTGGCGCGGCAGCTGCTGGGCGAGGACGCCGCCCTGTACGGGGAACACGCGTTGCTCAAGCCCGGCCCGCACGGTCCGGAAACCCCTTGGCACCAGGACGAGGCGTTCCGGTCGCCCGATTTCATCTACAACGAACTGAGCATCTGGCTGGCCCTGCAGCCGGCGACCATCGAGAACGGATGCATGCAATTCATCCCGGGCTCGAACAAATGGGATGTGCTGGAGCACCGTTCGCCCGGCGGCGACAAGACGCTGCACCCGCTGGAGTGCTGCGGCGACTTTGCCCGCGACCAGGCCGTGGCCGAACCGCTGGACCCGGGCGGCATCACCGTGCATGACGCCCGCACGCTGCACTTCACCGGCCCCAATACGTCGCCGTCGCCGCGGCTGGCCTACATCCTGATCTACAACACCCCGCCCGTTTACAAGCCGGGGCGGCGCGAATTCCCGTGGCTGGAAGGCCGCTGGACCGACAGCCAGACCCGCAAGAAGCAGTGGCATAAGCGCGGCGGGCTGGCCGTGGACGTGATGCGGCGGCTGCCGGGCGCGCGGCTGACCAGCCCGCGCTGGGTGGCTTGGGCCACGATCCGGGCGGTCAGCAAGGTCTGGCCGAGATAGCTTGGGTGGACAGGGGCCGCAGAGCTCCGGTCCGAGGGGGGCGAACGAGGCCGGCAAGCGCACGCTTGCCGGCCTCGGCGCGTATACTGGGCGGCGCCGCGGGGCGTTGCCGCCCCTGCGCAGTGGCGAAGCCGCCGCAGCCGGCGGCACCAGACTCCAGAAAAACGAAACGCAGCTGGCGCACCTCTATCACTCCTCAGACCTCCCATGACCGCTAACCTTTCTACGATCACCTGCATCGAAGATTTGCGCGCCATTGCGCAAAAGCGCGTGCCGCGCATGTTCTACGACTACGCCGATTCCGGCGCCTGGACCGAAGGCACCTACCGCGCCAATGAAAGCGACTTCCAGAAGATCAAGCTGCGCCAGCGCGTGGCGGTGAACATGGAAGGCCGGTCGTTGCGCACCACCATGGCGGGCCATGATGTCGTGATGCCGCTGGCGATCTCGCCTACCGGCCTGACCGGCATGCAGCATGCGGACGGGGAGATCCTGGCGGCCAAGGCCGCGGCCGACTTCGGCGTGCCGTTCACCTTGTCCACGATGAGCATCTGCTCGCTGGAAGACGTGGCCGAGGCCACCAAAAAGCCGTTCTGGTTCCAGCTCTACGTGATGCGTGACCGCGAATTCGTGGCCAACCTGATCGACCGCGCCAAGGCCGCGGGCTGCACCGCCCTGGTGCTGACGCTGGACTTGCAGATCCTGGGCCAGCGCCACAAGGACATCAAAAATGGCCTGTCGACGCCGCCCAAGCCCACGCTGCGCAACCTGATCAATCTGGCGACCAAGCCGCGTTGGTGCATGGGCATGCTGGGCACCAAGCGCCGCACTTTCGGCAACATCGTGGGCCACGCCAAGGGCGTGAGCGACCTGTCGTCCCTGTCGGCGTGGACGGCCGAACAATTCGACCCGCGCCTGAGCTGGGACGACGTGGAATGGATCAAGCAGCGCTGGGGCGGCAAGCTGATCATCAAGGGCATCCTGGATGCGGAAGACGCGCAATTGGCGGCCGATAGCGGCGCCGACGCGCTGATCGTCAGCAACCATGGCGGACGCCAGCTGGACGGCGCCATGTCCTCGATCGCGGCCTTGCCGTCGATCGCCGACGCGGTGGGCTCGAAGATCGAAGTCTGGATGGACGGCGGCATCCGTTCAGGCCAGGACATCCTGAAGGCCGTGGCGCTGGGCGCGCGCGGCACGATGATCGGACGCGCTTTCCTGTACGGCCTGGGCGCCTACGGCCAGGCGGGCGTGACCCGCGTGCTGGAGCTGCTGTACAAGGAAATGGACACGACGATGGCATTGTGCGGCCGCCGCAATATCGTACCGGGCGACCGCAGCATCCTGTTGCCGGGCACGTACCCGACCTGACGCTACGGGTAAGGCACGACGGCCTGGACATCGGATGCCCAGGCCGTTTTTGTTTCGCGGCGCCGTGTCGTCAGCCCGCGTTTCCCGCACCCAGGAACTGGCTCGGGCGCCGTAGCGCGGGGTCGAACGGGTTGATCTGCGCGCCGACGGCGTCGGCTTCGCGGCGCAGCATTTCCACGATCAGCGGCAGGCGTTCGTCATTGATGCGTTCGATCGGGGCGGCCACGCTCAGCGCCGCCACGGTCACGCCGTTGGGGTCGTAGACCGGCACCGCCAGCCCCGCGATGTTGGGGAACACGCCCTGCCCCTGGCTGCGCGCGTATCGCAGTTCCAGGCATTCCCGAATGCGCACGCGCATCGAGATCTCGTCCACGAAACCCAGATGGTGCAACCGCGGGATATTGAAGCGGATGACCTCTTCGCGTTCGGCCTCCGGCAGGCTGGCCAGCAGCACCAGGCCCCCCTGGCCCATGCCCAGCGGGACGCGGCCGCCGATGTCGCCCGTGTGCGAACGCACAGGAAAAGCGCCGTCGACGCGGTCCACGCAGACCGCGTCGAACCCGCTGCGCACCAACAGGAAGATCGTGTCGTTCAGCATGCCCGACAAGCGCAGCATGGCCGGCCGGTATAGCGAGCGCAGGCTGGACTGGTGCGTGCCGGCTGCCGCCGCCAAGGAGAAGAACGCCACGCTGAGCTGATAGCCCTTGCTTTGGGCGGGCTGCTCCACCACGCCTTCCTGCATCAACCCCTGCAGCACGCGGTGCGCGGTGGCCTGGGCCTGGCCGGTGCGGGCCGCGATGTCGGTCAGGCGCAGCTTTTCGCCTTTGGCGTCGGCCAGCACGCGCAAGACTGCAAAGGCCCGTTGCAAGACGCCCTGGCCGGCGGATTCTTCGCTTGTCTCTGATTTCTTCATTCTGCGGTTCCGATAATCAAAAATATCAGCCTTATTTTTATCAGGAAATTCTAATCAATGGAATTACAAGATAAAAAATTCGATTCTTCGGAAAACCCTAATTGACCCTAGGTTTTAGCAAAACCTAGACTGCCCCATCAAATAAGCCGCCAGGGCGCCGGAAAACCGGCTTGCCGTGGGGGCGCAAAGCCCGCCATGGGCTACGGGGTTTGGAATATGTCATTTCTGCGGCTGGACAACGTCTCCAAGAACTACGGCGACCTGCGCGTCGTTTCCGACCTGAGCCTGGCGGTCGAGCAAGGCGAATTCGTCTCGCTGCTGGGGCCCTCCGGTTGCGGCAAGACGACGACCTTGCAGATGATTGCCGGCTTTGCCGACGTGACCCGGGGCACCATTACGCTGGACGGCCGCGACATCACCCACGCCAAGCCGAACACGCGCGGCCTGGGGATCGTGTTCCAGAGCTATGCGCTGTTCCCGCACCTGACCGTCACCGACAACGTGGCATTCGGCCTGAAGATGCGCAACGTCGAACGCGCCGAGCGCCAGGCGCGCGTGCGCGAGGCGCTGGCGCTGGTGAAGCTGGACAAGCATGCTGACCGCTTTCCGCGCGAGCTGTCGGGCGGCCAGCGCCAACGCGTGGCGCTGGCGCGCGCGCTGGTCATCCGGCCGCCCGTGCTGCTGCTGGACGAACCGTTGTCCAACCTGGACGCCAAGCTGCGCGAAGAGATGCAGTTCGAATTGCGCAGCATCCAGAAGAAGATCGGCACGACGACGGTGATGGTCACGCACGACCAGGCCGAAGCGCTGTCGATCAGCGACCGCGTCGTGGTCATGCAGGACGGGCGCGCCACGCAGGTGGATGCGCCCTTTCGCATGTATGAGCATCCGCAAAGCGAGTTCATCTCGCGCTTCGTGGGCAAGACCAATCTGCTGCCGGGCCGCGTCACGCGCTGCGGCGCACAGGCCGAGATCGAGACCGGCGCCCTGCGTGTCGTGGTCGACGGCGAAGGCCTGCGCCATGGCGACAGCGTGCAGTTGTCGCTGCGTCCTGAAAAACTGGTGCCGGTGCCGGCGGGCCAGGGCAAGCTGTCCTGTGTGGTCAGCACGCGCTATTTCCTGGGCAGCCAGTGGATGTATGACCTGGATTCGCCGGTGGGCGCGTTGACCGTCCTGACGCCCAACGATGGCCGCCGACCGCACGACGACGGCGAGGCCATCGGCCTGGACTGGGCCGAGGGCGTATTGCGCGTGCTGCGCGCGCCCGCGCAGGAAGAGGCCTGACATGGCGGCGCTGACACAACCGGGCGCGGTTGCGGGCCCCAAGCCGCGCAACGACGGCCTGTTCGCCATCCTGGGTTCCATTCCGCTGGCCATTGTCTTCCTGACGCTGGTGCTGACGCCGCTGGCGCTGACCTTCGTGCTGTCCTTCCGCCCGTTCGACTATGGCGCGGGCATCTTGCCGGGACACACCTTCGAGCACTACCTGGCGGTTGTCACCGACAGCTATTTCCTGGAGATCTTCTGGCGCACGTTCTGGATCGCCGGCGTCACCACCCTGATCTGTGTGCTGATCGGCGCGCCGGAGGCCTACATCCTGTCGCGCATGGGCAAGCCCTGGCGCTCCATCTTCCTGCTGGTGGTGCTGTCGCCGCTGCTGATCTCGCTGGTGGTCCGCGCCTTCGGGTGGAGCATGCTGCTGGGGCCAGGCGGCGCCATCGGCCGTGCGGCCGCCGCGCTGGGGTTGGGGCCGCTGCTGTACACGCCCACCGCCGTCATCATCGGGCTGGTGCACGTGATGCTGCCGTTCATGGTCATCCCCATCTGGACGTCCTTGCAGAAGCTGGACCCTACGGTGGAGCACGCCGCGCTGTCGCTGAACGCGTCGCGCTTCCAGACGCTGACGCGCATCGTGCTGCCCCAGGCGATGCCGGGCATCCTGTCGGGCAGCCTGATCGTGTTCGGCCTGTCGGCCAGTTCGTTCGCGATACCCGCGCTGTTGGGCGGCCGTCGCCTGAAGATGGTCGCGACCGTCGTGTATGACGAATTCCTGACCGAGCTGAACTGGCCGCTGGGCGCGGCCATCGCGATCGTGCTGCTGGTGGTCAACGTGATCATCATGATGGCGTACAACCGCGTCGTGGAACGCTCTTACCGGCGCAGCCTGGGCTAACGCAAAGGAATCGACATGCAGAAGAACGGTCCTATCGCGCTGGCGTTCAATTTCCTGGTGGTGGCGTTCGTGTTGGCGCCGCTGGTCATCGTGTGCCTGGTGGCGTTCACGCCGGACACGACGCTGACGGTGCCGACCACGAGCTTTTCGCTGCGCTGGTTCCGCGCCGTGTTCGACCACCCCAATTTCATGCAGGCTTTCCAGAACAGCCTGTGGCTGGCGTTTCTGTCGGCCACCATCGCGGTGTGCCTGGCGGTGCCCGCCGCGATTGCCATCACGCGCTACCGCTTTCCGGGGCGCGACGTGCTGAACGGCCTGTTCCTGTCGCCGCTGATGATCCCGCACCTGGTGCTGGGCGTGGCGCTGCTGCGTTTTTTCGCGCTGATGGGCATGGCCGGCAGCTTTGCGTGGCTGGTGGCCGCGCACGTCGTCGTCATCACGCCGTATGTCATGCGGCTGGTGATCGGCGCGCTGGTCGGCTTTGACCGGTCCATCGAGCATGCCGCGCTGTCGCTGGGCGCCAGCCGCGCCACGGTGTTCTTCCAGGTGACGCTGCCATTGATCATTCCGGGCGTGTCGGGCGGCTGGCTGCTGGCCTTCATCAACAGCTTCGACGAACTGACGATGTCGGTGTTCATTACCGCACCGTCGACGATCACGCTGCCGGTTCGCATGTACATGTACGCCACCGAATCCATCGATCCGATGATGGCGGCCGTGTCCGCGCTGGTCATCGGGTTGACGGCGGTCACCATGCTGCTGCTGGACCGCGTGTATGGCCTGGACCGCGTGCTGGTGGGGCAGAAATGAAGCGTCCGCTTACGGCGAAGAGAGAGGCGCCGGCATCATGGCAATACTGAAACGCCTGGCCGAAACGGCCCGGCCTGCGGTCCCGTTCACGTTGGATGGCCAGGCCTGCACCGCGCTGGCCGGCGATACGGTATTGACCGCGGTGCTGACACAGGCCGACTGCGTGCGCCATTCGGAATTCGGCGGCGCTCCGCGCGCGGGCTTTTGCATGATGGGCGCCTGCCAGGACTGCTGGATGCAGCTTGAAGACGGGACGCGCGTGCGCGCGTGTTCCACGCTGATCGAGCCGGGCATGCGCCTGCAAACCACGCCATTGGCGTTCGCGGCGGCGCCCGGCACGCTGGCCGCCGCGGCATGGCCAGAGGGCGACGCGCCATGAGCATGGTGATGCCCGTTATCGTCGGCGCCGGACCTGCAGGCGTGCGCGCGGCCGAAGCGCTGGTTGCGCAAGGCCTGCGGCCTGTGATCCTGGACGAAGCCCCGCGCGCGGGCGGCCAGATCTACCGGCAGCCGCCGCAGGGGTTTCAACGCCCCAAGCAGGAACTGTACGGCTTCGAGCACCGCAAGGCCGACGCCGTGCACCGCGCCATGGCCGCTCTGCTGCCGCAGGTGGACTATCGCCCGGGCAGCCTGGTGTGGAACCTGGAAGGCAAGACGCTGGATGTCTTGCAGGATGGCGTCAGCACGGCGGTCCCGTACACGCACCTGATCCTGGCCACGGGAGCAACCGACCGCGTGCTGCCCTTTCCTGGCTGGCTGACCCCAGGCGTCTACACCCTGGGCGGGTCACAGGTGGCGCTGAAGTACCAGGGCTGCGCCATCGGCGCGCGCGTCGTCTTCATGGGCACGGGCCCTTTGCTGTACCTGGTGGCGTATCAATATGCCAAGGCCGGTGCGCAGGTGGCCGCGGTGCTGGACACGTCGCGCTTTGCCGACCGGTGGGCCGCGTTGCCGGGCATGTTGCGCGCACCCGGTCTGCTGGCCAAGGGGCTGTATTACATGGCGTGGCTGCGCGCGCACGGCGTGCCGTTGCACAGCGGCGTGCGGCCGGTGGCGGTGCAGGGCAAGGAACGCGTGACGGGGCTGACCTATCGCCAGGGCGCACGCACGTATACGGTCGATTGCGACGCGCTGGCCTATGGCCTGGCCCTGCGTTCCGAAACCCAGCTGGCCAGCCTTGCCGGCTGTGAATTCGAATACAACACACGCGACCGCAATTGGGCGCCGTGCCGCGACGCCGCCGGACGCAGCAGCGTGCCGGGCGTCTATGTCGCGGGTGACGGCGCCGCGATCGGGGGGGCGGACGCCGCGGAACTGGCGGGCGAACGCGCCGCGATAGCGCTGCTGGAAGACATCAACCATCCGCACGATGCGCAGCGCGCCCGCGGTCTGGAAGCTCGGTTGGCGGCAAACAGCCGCGTGCGCGCGGCGCTGGAACGCGCATTTCCCTTTCCCGACGATTGGGCCCAAGGCATCGCCGACGACACCGTGGTCTGCCGCTGCGAGGAAGTCACGGCCGGCACGTTGCGCCAAGCCGTCAACGACACGGCCGCGCAGGAACTGAACCGCTTGAAAGCGCTGACGCGCGTGGGCATGGGACGTTGCCAGGGCCGCATGTGCGGCGCGGCCGCGGCCGAGGTGCTGGCCCATGCTTGCGGCCGCTCGCCTGCCGAGGTCGGGCGCTTGCGCAACCAGCCGCCGGTCAAACCCGTGCCGGTGCGCGTGGTGTGCCTGGAGCGCCGCGAAAAGGTGTCGTCATGACGCAGCGTATCGATACCGAAGTCGCCATCATCGGCGGGGGCATCGTCGGCGGCAGCGCCGCGCTGTTCCTGCGCCGCCAGGGCGTGCCCGTCGTGCTGCTGGAAGCCGGGCTGTGCGGCGCACGCGCCAGCGGCGTGAACTACGGCGGCGTGCGCCGCCAGGGCCGCGGGCTGGAGCAGATGCCGCTGACGCAGCGCGCACACGAACTCTGGAGCCAATTGCCGGCGTTGATCGGCATCGACGGCGAGTACGTGCGTTCCGGCCATTTGAAGCTGGCGGCGTCGGACGCGGACATGGCGCTGCTGGAAGCCTACCGGGCGCGCACGCGGGGCTTCGGCATGCATCTGGAAATGCTGGACCGCCGCGCGCTGGCGCGCCGCTTCGGCTGGCTGGGCCAGGACGTGGCGGGCGGATCGTTTTGTCCGGAAGACGGCCACGCGAATCCTCGGTTGGTGTCGCCCGCGTTCGGCCGCGCGGCCAGCGCGTTGGGGGCCGATGTGCGCGAAGGCGTGCGCGTGGCGTCTGCGGAACATGACGGATCGCGCTTCATCCTGCGCACGGACGACGGGCTGGAAGTGCGCTCGCGGTTCCTGCTCAATTGCGCGGGGGCGTGGGCCGGACGCTTTGCCGAGGGCTTTGGCGAACCCGTGCCGGAAACCTCCATTTATCCGTTGATGATGGTGACCGAGCCGCTGCCGGTGTTCATGGGCGTCAGCTTGGGGATACAGGGCGGCGGCATCTATGCGCGCCAGGTGGCACGCGGCAATTGCGTGATCGGCGGGGGACGCGGCCAGTCTTCGAACCCGGATTTCGCGCGGCCGGGCCGTGCCGGACTGGGCACGCTGATGGCCAACGCCACGAAGCTGCTGCCGGTGCTGCGCGGCGCGCAGGTCATCCGGTTCTGGACGGGCGTGGAAGGCAATATGCCCGACCACAACCCGGTGCTGGGGCCCAGTTCCACCGTGCCTGGCCTGTTCCACGCCTTCGGGCTGTCGGGCGCGGGCTTTCAGATCGGCCCCGCCGTGGGCGAAGTGCTGTCCGAACTGGTCGTGCGCGGCCGGTCCTCCATTCCTATCGATGCCTTCCGCATTGAACGGTACACGGCCGCCGCTCACGGCGCCGCGGGCCGGCCTGAGAGTGTTCGTGAGCAAACGCTGGAGTCACCATGATGGATAAGAAACAGGGCGCATCGCGCCTGAGCAAGGGGAAGTGGCTGTTGGGCGCGGCGGTGATGACGTTGCTGTCCGCGGGCGCCATGGCGCAACAGAAGACGTTGTACGTCGGCATGAACGGCGGCGACATGGAGCGCGCCTTCACGCAGTACGTGTTCCCGGATTTCGAAAAAGCCAATAACGTGAAGATCGTTGTGGTGCCGGGTACCTCGACGGACGTGCTGGCCAAGGCGCAGGCCTACAAGGACAAGCCGCAGATGCACGTCATGTTCCTGGACGACGGCATCATGTCGCGTGCGATCACGATGGGCCTGTGCGAACAGCTGAACGACGACCCGGTGCTGAAAGAGCTGTACCCCACCGCCGTGATGAAGGACCGCATGGCGGCCGGCATCGACATCGGCATGACGGGCCTGGGCTACAACACCAAGATGTTCGCTGACAAGGGTTGGGCGCCGCCCACGTCGTGGATGGACCTGGCCGACCCGAAGTACAAGGGCCACGTCGTGTTCCAGTCCGCCGCCGGCAGCACCTTCGGACTGCACGGCTTCCTGATGTTCAACCGCATCCAGGGCGGCGACGACAAGAACTACGAGCCGGGCTTCAAGAAGTGGCCCGATACCATCGGCCCCAACGTGCTGGAGTACATCCCCAATTCGGCCAAGCTGGCCGAGATGATCCAGTCCAACGAAGCCGCGATCTTTCCGCTGACGCCCACGGCGATCGCTCGCCTGAAGAAGCGCGACATCCCGGTGGAATACGCACAGCCCAAGGAAGGCTCGGTGATCCTGATGGTGGGCGAATGCGTCATCGCCAAGAACAGCGAACCGGAACTGGCGCAGAAGCTGGCGCTGTACCTGCTGTCGGCCAGCGCCCAGGCGAAGGCGTTGGAAATGGGCGGCCACTTCCCGTCCAACAAAAACGTAAAGGCCCCCGCCGACAACGCCGAAGCCCTCAAGCGCTTCCAGGGCTACATGGAAAACGCCAAGATCCTGGACTGGGATCAGATCAACACGACCCGGCCCGCATTCAACGCGCGCTGGAACCGCACCGTCGAACGTTGATAAGATCTTGCGGCGCGCCGCCTGTGGATAAACCGCAGGCGCGCACCGCGCACAGCCTGGGCGCCTGGCGCGCCCGCAGACAGGGGAAGGACCCGCATGCGGCTCATCATCAATTCCGGCGGCCCATCCGCGATCGACGCATGGCGCGCGCAGTTCCGCGCGGTCGCGCCTGACCTGGACGTGGTGGGCTGGCATGAAGACATCGACCCCGCCACCGTCGACTACGCGCTGGTCTGGGCCCCCGACGCCGGCCGTCTGGCCACCTTCACCAACCTGAAACTCATCATCAGCGCCGGCGCCGGCGTCGACCACATCCTGGCCGACCCGCACCTGCCGCGCCACCTGTCCATCGCCCGCATGGTCACGGCCCGCACCCGCACCGAAATGGCCGAGTTCGTGCTGACGTCCGCGCTGATGCTGACGCGCGACATCAAGCGGGTTGTGGACAACCAGTCGCGCCGCCACTGGGAGCTGTTCGACTCCCTGCGCGTCGCGGCTGACATGCGCGTGGGCATCATGGGCCTGGGCCACCTGGGCGTCGCCGCCGCCCAACTGCTGACCCGCGTCGGATTCCCCGTCACCGGCTGGTCACGCGGCGCCAGCACGCTGGAAGGCCTGCCCTCCTACGCCGGCCAGGAGCAGTTCGGCGAATTCCTGGCAGGCACCGACCTGCTCGTCTGCCTGCTGCCCGCTACCGACGCCACCAAGGGCATCCTCAACACCGCGACACTATCGCAATTGCCCCGCGGCGCCAGCCTGATCAACGCCGGCCGCGGATCGCACATGGTGACGCAAGACGTCATCGATGCGCTGGATAGCGGTCAGTTGCACCAGGCCGTACTCGATGTATTTGAACAAGAACCGCTACCCGAAGACTCCCCGCTGTGGACCCACCCCGGCATCATCATCACGCCGCATTGCGCGGCGATCCCCGATCGCAAAGAGCGCGCGCGCCATACGGCGTTGTTGATTGAGGCGAATGAGCGCGGCGAAGCGTTGCCGAATATCTTCGATCCGGTGCGTGGATATTGAATTGATCCCCCGAGCATGATGGGTTGCGCGCGTTCCGCACCGTCGCAATAACCCGACCCGAACGCGCTCCACCCATCCTACGGGTCAACGCAGCGACGAGTGCACGTACCCGCATCCCTCCGACGCAAGACGCCGCGTAAGCCCCAAAAGGCCGCTCGCGCGGCCGGCCTGGGGCGGGCCCCGCAAGATCCTCCACCACTCCCCGTTCGTGATGAGGACCCCAAGCAAGAAATCCGCCCCGGCTGACGTGAGATTGCCATTGACCGAGCCTGGTGTGGCGGCCGCCGGCGGGGCGCGGGGAGTCGATCAGCCCGAGGGAATCTGTAGGCAGTTGCCGCAGGCAACAACGAAGATGACGACGGGGCGGTCCGGAGCGAAGGCTCCGGACCGCAATCGTTGACCCGCGCTCCGCCGGCGGCCGCCACACCAGGCGCCAAAAGAACATCGCATCACGCATCAGAACAACGACAATACTCCCCCAAGAAAAACCGCAAAATCTGCAAACCCCCCAAAGCTACATTGCCCTCCAAGGAGCAAGCATGAAGCCCGAAACCCGAACCCTCTACGCTCAACGCCTCGACCCCGTCCTGCGCTGGCTGGCCTCCCACCCGGATGCCGACCCTGACCTGCACCGGCTGGCGGACCTGGCCTGCCTGTCCCCCTATCACTTCCACCGCGTCTACCGCGCCATGATGGGGGAGACCGTCAACGCCACCGTCCAGCGCATCCGCATGCATCGCGCCGCGGTCGCGCTGGCGGGGTCGCAGGCACCGTTGAGGGACGTTGCGCAACGCGCCGGCTACGAATCCGACGCCGCGTTCAACCGGGCATTCGGGGCCGTCTTCGGCATTTCGCCGGGCCGGTATCGGACTGCGCGCTCCCAACCCCTCGACTCCCAGGAGCTTGCCATGTACCCCGTTGCCATCGAACACTTTCCCGGCGTCACGCTGGCCGCGCTGCCGCACCGCGGCAGCTATCAAGAAATCGGCACCGTCTTCAGCCGCGCCTTCATGCTGGCCATCGGCCGGGGCATCGCCAACCCGGCGACCGTCGGCTTCGGCGTGTACTTCGACGACCCTGAACAAGTACCGGAAAGCCAGCTGCGTTCGCTGGCCGGCATGCCGGTTGCGCCCGATGCGGAACTGGGTGGCGAACTGGAACGCTTCGAGATCCCGGCCGGCCGCTGCGCGATCCTTACCTACACCGGCCCTTACAACGAAATGGGCAAGCCCTATAACTGGCTGTTCTCGGAATGGCTGCCCGCCAGCGGCATGGTGCCGGCCGACTTCCCCATGTTCGAGCAGTACATGAACGACCCGCGCACCACCCTGCCCGCGCAATTGCAGACCCGCATCTGCCTGCCGCTGAAATAAGGGCCGCGCCTACCCCAGCACGCCGGCCAGGTACTGCCTGAGCCAGGCGTGCGCGGGATCGTCCTGATAGCGCTCGTGCCAGTACAGCGACACGGCGATCGGCGGCAGCGTCAGCGGCACCTTCAACGTGACAATGCGCGCCGCGCCCGTCATTGCACGCGCAATGCTGACCGGCATCGTCGCGATCAGGTCCGAGCCTTCCACGATGAACGGGCAGACCAGATAGCTGGACAACGTCGCCACGATCTTGCGGCTACGGTTCTGCCCCATCAGGATGCGGTCGATCGCGGTGCTGAAATAGCGCGTGTGCGCCGCCAGGTCCAGGTGACCGTAGCGCAGATAGGCATCCAGGTTCCAGCGCTTTCGCAGGCACGGATGTCCTTCGCGCACGATGCAGACCGCCGGCTCCTGGTACAGGAAGCGCGTGCGCAGGTCCGGCGTCGGGTCTGGAAAATAGCCCGCGATCAATTCCACGTGATTCGTGTCCAGCATGCTCAGACCGTGCTGCGGGCGCGCCGGCACGATCTGCAACTGGAAGTGCGGCGCGTCCACCGCCAGCCGTGGGATCAGCTTGGGCAACAGCGTGAACTGCACATAGTCCGTGGCATAGAACGTCAGCGTGCGCGACGAGTGCGCCGGGTCGAAGGCCTCGCGGGTGCGCGTGGCCCGGTGCCAGCTTTCCAGGAACGGCTTGAAATTCTGGTGCAGCTCCATCGCCCGCAACGTGGGCTGCCAGGCACCCCCTTCACGTACCAGCAACGGGTCGCCGAACAGCTGGCGCAGCCGGTTCATCGCCGCGCTCATCGCCGGCTGGCTGATGTTCAGCTGCTCTGCCGCCCGCGAAACATTGCGGCACGCCATCAGGGCGTCGAAATGCAGAAGCAGATTCAAGTCCGGATTCTTCACGGCCGCGTACCTATAAATGGCAGTTATACAAATATAAACCTGCAGGGCTGCTGTCATTGAACCCGCAGGCCTAGCATGGCCTTGTTGTTGCAGCGAACCAAGGCCGGACACGCATGATCCGGCCACAAGGAAGTTCTATCAACAAGGGGAAACCAAGCCATGAACTCAGGGCTGATACGCCGTTGCTGTCGCATTGCCGCCGGGGTCGCGTTGTTTGCGGCCACCGGATCCGCCAGCGCCGCCTGGCCGGATAAAGTGATTCGCATCGTCGTGCCGTTCGCGGCCGGCGGCTCGACCGACCTGATCGCGCGCAAGGTGGCCGAAGGACTGGGCCAACGCCTGTCCGCCAACGTCATCGTCGAAAACCGCCCCGGTGCGGGCGGCACCGTGGGCACCGAATACGTGGCCCGGCAACCCGCCGACGGCTACACCATCCTGATGGGGTCGGTCAGCACGCATGGCAGTGCGCCCTGCGTGTATTCCAAGCTGCCGTACGACGCCATCAAGGACTTCACGCCGCTGAGCGTGGTGGCCACGATTCCCAACGTGATGTCGGTCAACCAATCGGTGCCCGCCAACACCTTGCAAGAATTCGTGGCGCTGTTGAAGAAGGAACCCGAAAAGTACTCCTTCGCCTCCAACGGCCAGGGCACGTCCAACCACCTGGCGGCGGAACTCTTCAAGACCACGGCCGGTGTATCCATGGTGCACGTGCCTTATCGCGGTTCGGGGCCGGCGCTGATCGACCTGGTGGGCGGGCAGATCAACATGATGGTGGACGTGGTGATGACGTCCTACCCCTACATCAAGGACGGCAAGATCAAGGCGCTGGCGGTGACCTCGCCGCAGCGTTCGCCGATGCTGCCCGATGTGCCGACCGTGGCGGAATCCGGCTATCCGGGTTACGAGGCCATGGTGTGGTTCGGCATGCTGGCGCCGGCCGGCCTGCCCGAACCGCTGCGCCAAAAACTCACCGACGGCCTGGTGCAGACCTTGCACGCGCCCGCCATGAAGACATATCTGGAGCAGCAAGGCGCCCAGGTGTCGGATGTGGCCGGGCCCGCGTTCGGCACGATGATCAAAGATGAAATCAGCAAGTGGTGCCAGGTGGTGAAGAAGGCTGACATCCGTCTGGATTGATCCGCCCGCTCCACAAGACTCTTTTTGGAAAGAACGATATGTATCGCATAGGGATAGACGTCGGAGGCACGTTTACCGATTTCACGATGATCGACGAGGACGCCGGCGTGGTGCACTTTCACAAAGTGCCTTCCACGCCGCACGACCCCTCGGAAGCCATCGCCACCGGCATTGGCCAGATGCTGGCGGACCACGGCGTGACGTCCTCGCAGGTGTCGCACGTGGGGCATGGCACGACAGTCGCCACCAACCTCATCATCGAACGCAAAGGCGCGCGCGTGGGGCTGATCACCACGCGTGGCTTTCGCGACGTGCTGGAGATCGGCCGCCAGACGCGGCCTCACCTGTACGACTACAGCGTGGGCAAGCCGCCCGTGGCCGTGTTGCGCGAATTCCGCATCGAAGTCGACGAGCGCGTGAACGCGGCGGGCGAGGTGCTGACGCCGCTGGACGATGCGCAGGTGCTGGCCGCCGCGCGCCAGTTCGCCGCGGCCGGCATCGAGGCCGTGACGATCTGCTTCCTGCATGCATATCGCAATCCTGAACACGAGCGCCGTGCCGCGCAGATCGTGGCCGACGCCATGCCCGGCGTCTACATCAGCCAGTCATCCGACGTGCTGCCCGAATTCCGCGAATACGAGCGCCTGTCCACCACGGTACTCAATGCCGCCGTAGGGCCGAAGATGGCACGCTACCTGGAACGGTTCCTGCAGCGGGTGCGCGACCTGGGCATCGGCCACGAACCGCACACCATCCACTCCAACGGCGGCCTGATGTCGATCGCCACCGTGCGCCAGTATCCGGTGCGGACCTGCCTGTCCGGGCCGGCGGCGGGCGTGGTGGGCGCGGCCGCTGTGGGCCGCGCCATCGGCAGCCTGAACCTCGTCACGTTCGACGTGGGCGGCACCAGCACGGATGTGTCGCTGGTGTGCGACGGCCGTCCGCTGTTCACCTCGCATCGTCACGTGGCGGGCTATCCCGTCAAGACGCCGATGGTGGACATTCATGTGATCGGCGCGGGCGGTGGCAGCATCGCGTGGCTGGACGATGCCGGCGCGCTGAAAGTGGGCCCGCACAGCGCGGGCGCGGTCCCGGGGCCGGTGGGCTATGGCCGCGGCGGCCAGGAGCCGACCATCACCGATGCCGAGATCGCCTTGCAGCGGCTGAACCCGGTGGCGCTGCTGAACGGCCGCATGCCGGTGCACGCGGAGGCGGCGCGGCAGGTGATCGAAGACCGCGTGGCCAAGCCGCTGGGCCTGGACCGGGACGCGGCTGCCGAAGGCATCCTGCGCATCGCGGCGGCGAACATGAGCCGCGCGATTCGAGCGGTGTCCACCGAGCGCGGCTACGACCTGTCGAACTTTGCGCTGTACGCCTACGGCGGCGCAGGGCCCTTGCATGCGGTGGAAGTGGCCGAGGAATGCGGCATCCCTGTTGTGATCGTGCCGCAGGAGCCGGGCACCATGTGTGCGCGCGGCATCCTGCTTAGCGACATCTCGTTCGACTTCGTGCGTAGCGAGATCTCGCTGGCGGGAGAAGACACGTGGCCTGCGATCGCGGCCATCTTCGAGGGCCTGCGCACGCAAGCCGAAAACTGGCTGGCGGAGGAGCGCGTGGATCCCGCGCTTCGCGTCTACCGCAGCGCCATCGACGCGCGCTACGAAGGCCAGAACTTTGAAGTGCAGGTCAGCCTGGACGACACTGGCGCGGGCGGCCACGCGGAATTCGCGCGCCGCTTCGCCGACGCGCACGAACGCGAATACGGCTACACGGTGGATGACCGCAAGGTGCAGATCATCAACTGCCGCATGCAGGCCGTGGGCCAGGTGGTGAAGGCGCCGCTTGCGCCGCGCCAGATCGGCGGCGTGCTCGCGGACGCCAGGATCGGTCAGCGCAAGGCCTATTTCGGCGCCGTGCACGGTTGGCAGGAGACACCGGTATACGACCGCGACCGCGTGCCGACCGGTGCGCGCTTCACCGGCCCCGCCCTGCTGGAGGAAATGAGCTCCACCACCGTTGTCGGCGTTGGCCAGCATGCCAGCGTGGACGAATACGGCAACCTGATCATCCGTTTGCAAGGAGGCTTCGCATGACCCAGCCCGACCATTCCGGCTCCAGCGTCGCGCTGGCCGACCCGATCGGCATGGAGGTGTTCTGCAACCGCCTGCTGTCCATCACCGAAGACATGAACAACACGCTGGTGCGCGCCTCGTTCTCGACCAACATCAAGGAGCGCAAGGACTGCTCGGTGGCCTTGTTTGATGCGGCCGGCCGGCTGGTGGCGCAAGGCACGCAGATCCCGCTGCACCTGGGGTCGCTGGACGGCGCGATGGGCGCGATCCTGCGCACGTTCAAGACTGACGACATCCGCGACGGCGACGTCTTCATCTGCAATGACCCCTACCTGGCGGACGGCAGCCATTTGCCCGACATCAACATCGTCACCCCCGTGTTCTGGGAAGGAAAACTGCGCTTCTTCGCGGCTAATATCGCGCACCATTCCGATGTGGGCGGGGCCGTGCCGGGATCCATCGCGGGCGGCCTGAAATCCATTTTCGAGGAAGGCATCCGCATTCCCGCCTGCCGCATCGCCAAACACGGCGAGACGGACGAGGACATGCTGCGCCTGATCTGCGCCAACACGCGCGATCCCGAGGAGCGCGTGCTGGACCTGCGCGTGCAGATGGCGACCAACCGCCGGGGCGCGGCCGCCGTGCAAGGCCTGATTCGGCAGATGGGGCTGGATGCGGTGCTGCGTTCGGTGGACGACGTGATCGCCTACACGCGCCGCCGCCTGCTGAACCGCATCGCGGAGCTGCAGCAGGGCAGCTATACCTTCCGCAGCGATCTGGACGACGATGGCATGGGCGGCGATCCGGTGCCGATCCAGGTGACGTTGACGGTTCGCCCTGGCAACCTGCATTTCGATTTCGAGGGTTCCGGCAAGCAGGCGCGGGGCGCGATGAACCTGCCGTTCAACGCGTTGCGCGCTTGCGTGTACTACGCCGTCAAGGCGCTGCTGGATCCGGACCTGGCGCCCAACGCCGGCCTGTTCGATCCCATCACGGTCTCGGCCCCGGCAGGCACCATCACCAACCCGGAGCATCCGGCGGCGGTGGGCGCGCGGTCGATCACGGCGCAGAAAGTGGCGGGTGCGATTTTCGGCGCGTTCCGCGGCTTGCTGCCGCCTGAGAAGACCATGGCGTCCAGCAACGATTGCTGCCCCGCCATCGTGTTTTCGGGCCGTTGGCGCGAACGTGCCGGGCACTTTGTGTATCTGGAAACGCTGGGTGGCGGCGCGGGCGCGCGCTTCGATGCGGACGGCATGGACGCGGTGCATGTGCATATGACCAACACGTCCAACCTGCCTGTCGAAGCGCTGGAAAACGAGTATCCGTTGATGATGGACGAATACGCCATGATCCCCGATTCGGGCGGTGTGGGGCGCACGCGAGGCGGGCTGGCGATCGCCAAGCAGATCCGCGCGGTGGGGCCGGGCATCGTGTTCTCGGCGCGGTCGGACAGCCATACAGTGGGCGTGGCCGCCGGCGTGGACGGCGGTGGCGACGGGCGCCGCGCGCGGCTGATCCGCAACTTCGGTACGCCGCAGGAGGAAGAATTGTTCTCCAAGACGGCCAATATTGCCCTGGCGCCGGGGGACAGCGTGCGCATCGAGACGCCGGGCGGCGGCGGGTATGGCGCGCCTGCCGGGCGGGCCCGCGCCCGCATCGAGCGGGACTTGGCGGACGGGAAGATCAGCGATCAGGCGGCGCTTGCCGCCTATGGCGCCGCGCCCCTCATCCCACGTTGAGCGTCATCGAATACTTCATCTTGTCGTGCGGGAAGGTGGTGATGGTGGCCAGCAGCAGCAGGCCGCCGTCGCCGTAGTAGCGGCGGGTGATGACGAAACCCGCCGTCTTGGGTTCGACCTTGAGTTGTTTGGCGATCGTGGCGTTGATGGGCGTGGCCGAGAACTCCTGGTTGACCTCGGTGATGCGGTCGCCGAAGTGATCTTCGATCAGGCGCAGCAGCGAAATGCGCGACTTGACCTCGACGCGCACGTCCGAATGTTCGGGGTCGGCGTAGATCAGCGTGCTGGCCGCGGCGGTGTCCTGATCGTCCAGGGTCTTGATGGAATTGATGTGCAGCCAGGACTTGTCGGCGGTGCAACCCAGCGCTTCCGCCAGCCGCTTGGGCAGCTTGATGGTGCGCACGTCCTGCACCAGCAGGGCCGCATTGCGCGCGTATTGCAGCAGGTCGGGAAACTGCGAGATGCGCTGCGTGAACCGGGTGCTGGCGCGGGCGGTTTCGACGCGGGTGCCCACGCCGGGGCGGCGAGACACCATGCCGGCCACCGTCAGCATGCGGATGGCTTCGCGGACGGTGTGGCGGCTGGCGTTGAACTGGTCGCAAAGCTCGTGCTCGGTCGGCAGCAGCGTCATGACGGGGTAGCGGCCGGCGCTGATGTCCTGCGACAGCGTTTGAAAAATGCTCTTGTACCGGGGGCCGCCACCGTCGCCATCCGGCGCGTGCGATTCGGGTTTCCCGCGCGCTTGCCGTGCTCCGCCAGGGCCGGCCGCGCGCTCGGAGGATCGGGTCATGGGGAGGGCTCCTTGCATTGTTATATGGGGTTTGTACGGACAATAACCGATTGACAACGGTGTCTCGTCGGATTCATTATTTGTCCGGACATTCATGTACGGACAAAGTGTACCAACAATCGGGGGTTCTCATGGGCAAGGTACTTGCAGTGATCGCGGCCGCAACGGTGGCCGCAGGGCTCAGCGCCAATGCGGCGGCGCAGCAGAAGCTGGTGGTGGCCGGTTACGGCGGCTCGTTCGAAGACATCATGCGCAAGGACATCTTCCCGCCGTTTGCCAAGCAGCATGGCGTCGAGCTGGACTACGTGGCCGGCAACTCCACCAACACGGTGGCGCGGCTGCAGGCGCAGAAAAGCAACCAGCAGATCGACGTGGCCATCATCGACGACGGCCCCATGTACCAGGCCATCGCGCTGGGATTTTGCGAGCCCATCAAGGGCTTGCCTGCCGACGATATCTACAGCACCGCGCGCTACAAGGACGACAAGGCCGTCGCCATCGGTATCGTGGCTACCGGCATCATGTACAACAAGAAAGTCTTCGACGAAAAGAAGTGGGCGCCGCCCACGTCGTGGAAGGACTTGAAAGATCCCAAGTACAAGAAGCAGCTGGTCGTTCCGCCGCTGAACAACACCTATGGCCTGCACGCGCTGGTGGAGTACGCCCGCGAAGGCGGCGGAGGCGAGAAGAAGATCGACGCCGGCTTCACCACGTTCAAGAACGAGGTCGGCCCCAACGTGCTGGTCTACGAGCCGTCTCCCGGCAAGATGACGGAACTGTTCTCCAGCGGCCAGGCGGTGATCTCGGTCTGGGGCAGCGGCCGTGCCAAGTCGTTTGCCGACACCGGTTTCCCGGTGGGTTTCGTCTATCCGCAGGAAGGCGCCTATGCCTTGCTGTCGTCCGTCTGCCCGGTCGCCAAGTCGGCCACCAACCCGATGGCGCAGGCCTTCGTGCAGTACCTGGTCACGCCCGAGGTGCAGGAAAAGCTGGCGTCCGCCTACGGCTACGGGCCCGTCAACAAGAAGGCCAAGGTGGAGGACGACCCCCGCGTGCCGCTGCCGATCGGCAAGCGGGCGGCTGATCTGATCGTGATCGACTGGGACACGGTCAACCAGAACCGGGACGAGTGGAACAAGCGCTGGACGCGGGAAATCGAGCGCTGACGCGCAGCCGGCAGTGAAAACGGGGCGGCGCAGTCCGCCGCCCACGGGAGCTTTCATGACCTATCTAGTGTTGGACCGCCTCTCCAAACGCTACGGCGACACGACCGCCGTCGAAGCGCTGAGCCTGTCGGTGAATCGGGGCGAGTTCATTTCCCTGCTGGGGCCGTCGGGCTGCGGCAAGACCACCACCCTGCAGATGATCGCGGGCTTTGTCGAACCCACCGGCGGCAGCATCGTGCTGGATGGCCGCGACGTCAGCCGCGTGCCGGCGAACAAGCGCGGCCTGGGTCTGGTGTTCCAGAACTACGCGCTGTTTCCGCACATGACCGCGGCCGAGAACGTGTCGTTCGGCCTGGAGATGCAGCGGATAAAAAAAGATGAACGCGAGTCGCGCGTGGCCGACGCGCTGAAGCTGGTGGGTTTGGCGCATCTGGCGGACCGCCATCCGGCGCGGATGTCCGGCGGGCAGCAGCAGCGCGTGGCGCTGGCGCGCGCGCTGGTCATCCGGCCCAGCGTGCTGTTGCTGGATGAGCCGTTGTCGAACCTGGACGCCAAGCTGCGCGAGGAAATGCAGCTGGAACTGCGCAGCATCCAGCGCACGATCGGCACTACCACCATCCTGGTGACGCACGACCAGTCCGAAGCGCTGGCGCTGTCGGACCGCATCGTGGTGATGAACCAGGGCCGCGTGGAACAGGTGGCCGACCCGTTCCAGGCCTATGAAGGCCCCGCCAGCCATTTCGTGGGCGGCTTCCTGGGCAAGGCCAACGTGTTCACGCCGCTGCCCGAGCAATACGACGGCGAAACGCGCGCCCGCGTGGGCGATGCGCATATTCCCATGCATGGCGCGCCCGTGCCGCAGGGCACGGTGATCGTGCGCCCCGAGAAGATCCTGTTTTCCGAACCGGCCGCCTGTGCGCTGCCCGGACGCATGAAGACGCGCGTCTTCCAGGGCAACCATTGGTTGTGCCAGGTCGAGACGTCGGTGGGCGAGGTGATGGTGATCCGCCAGAACGACGGCGTGCCGGTGCCTGCAGAAGGCGAGACCGTGCATCTGCGCTGGCGTGCGCAGGACATGTGCACGGTGGCGTCCGCGCCGCAAGGCCGCCCGTCATGAGTGCGCGCGCCAACCCCTGGGTGCTGAGCGCGCCGGCGCTGGTGGTGTACGCCACCTTCCTGGTGGTGCCGATGGCGCTGGTGTTCCTGATCAGCTTCTTCGACTTCCAGTTCTACGGCGGCATGCAGGCCACGTTCACGTGGAAGAACTACATCGAGATCCTGACCGACGGCTACTACTACGAGATCTACGCGCGCACCTTCGGCGTGGCGGCCGCCGTCACGCTGGCCTGCCTGGTGCTGGGCACGGCCGAGGCCTACGTGCTGTCGCGCATGGCCAATCCGTGGAAGGGCCTGTTCCTGATGGTGGTGCTGGGACCGCTGCTGATTTCGGTGGTGGTGCGCACCCTGGGCTGGGCGCTGCTGTTCGGTTCCACTGGCCTGATCAACAAGGCCTTGATGGCCATCGGGCTGATCTCCACGCCCGTGGACCTGATGTACAGCAACCTGGGCGTGGCGATTGCGCTGACGCACGTGCTGGTGCCGTTCATGGTGATTTCGGTGTGGGCGTCGCTGCAGCGGATCAACCCGGCCACGGAAGCCGCGGCGCTGTCGCTGGGCGCCTCGCAGTTCACCGTGATCCGCCGAGTCATCGTGCCGCAGGTCATGCCGGGCATCCTGTCGGGCGCGATCATGGTGTTCGCGATGGCGGCCAGTTCCTTCGCCACGCCGGCCATCATCGGCGGGCGCCGGTTAAAGAACGTGGCCACGGCGGCCTACGACGAATTCCTGAACACGCTGAACTGGCCATTGGGCGCGGCGCTGGCGGTGGTGCTGCTGTTGGCGACAGTGGTCGTGCTGCTATCGGCCAACCGGATCATCGAGCGCAAGTACGGCGCCGTCTTCAACCAGTCGGGAGCCTGAGATGCCATTCCGAAACGGTCCCATCGGCCTGATCTTCCATGCGGTTTTCATCCTGTTCATCCTGGCGCCCATCGTCATGGTGTGCGCGGTGGCGTTCACCTCCGAGGGGTTCATATCGCTGCCGACGGGCGGGCTGTCGCTGCGCTGGTTTCGCGCCATCCTGGACAACCCGCGTTTCATCGAGGCGTTCTGGTTCAGCTTGGGGCTGGGCACCTTGTCGGCCACGCTGGCGATCGCACTGGCAGTGCCCAGCGCGCTGGCCCTGGCCCGCAACCGCTTCCGCGGCCGTGAGGCGCTGGTCGCGTTCTTCCTGTCGCCGCTGATGATTCCGCATGTGGTGCTGGGCCTGGCCTTCCTGAAGTTCTTCACGACGGTGGACCTGGCCGGCACCTACGTGGGCCTGGTGATCGCGCACGTCATCCTGGTCATGCCGTACGCGCTGCGCCTGGTGCTGGCGTCGGCCACCGGCATCGACCCGGCGCTGGAGCGTGCCGCGCAGTCGCTGGGCGCCTCGAACTGGACGGCGTTTCGCCGCGTGGTGCTGCCGCTGCTGCTGCCCGGGGTGGTGAGCGGCTGGGTCATCGCCTTCATCACCAGTTTCGACGAACTGACGATGTCCATCTTCATCGCCTCGCCGTCCACGACCACCCTGCCGGTACGCATCTTCCTGCATATCGAAGACACCATCGACCCGCTGGTGACCGCCGTGTCGGCCGTGCTCATTTATGTAACGATCATCGCCATCTTCATCCTGGACCGCGTGGTCGGCCTGGAAAAGCTGTTTGTAGGAAAGGGACGCTAATGACGGACGAGAAAGAACTGGCGCCCCGCGCGCCCGTGCATCGCGGCATCTACGACGCCGCGGTGATCGGCGGCGGGCTGGTGGGCTCCGCGATTGCCTACGGCTTGCGGCGCGAACTGGACCATGTCGCGGTGCTGGACGAAGGCGATGTGGCGTATCGCGCGTCGCGCGGCAACTTCGGACTGGTGTGGGTGCAGAGCAAGGGCATGGGCCTGCCGCGCTACGGCGTGTGGACGATGACGTCGGCCTCGGGCTGGCCCCGGCTTGCCGCGCAGCTGCTGGAGGAAACCGGCGTGGACGTGCATCTGGAGCAGCGTGGTGGCCTGCATGCGCTCTTGAGCGATGAAGAGATGGAGGCCCGCGCCACGTTCATGCGGACCCTGCTGGCGCAGCCCGGCATGGCGCAATACGACTGGAAGCTGCTGGATCGCGCGGAAGTCGCGGACCTGGTGCCCGGCATCGGGCCCGAGGTGCGGGGCGCGACGTGGACGCCGGTGGACGGCATTGCCAATCCGCTGAAGCTGTTGCGCGCACTGCACATGAGTTTTGCACAGCGGGTTGTGGATTACCTGCCGCGTCGCCCGGCGCTCAGTATCAAGCAGCGGGACGGCGTGTTCGATATCGGCACGCCTGCCGGCACCGTGCGTGCGCGCAAGGTCGTGCTGGCCTCGGGCCTGTCGAACAAGGACCTGGGCGCGCAGGTGGGCCTGGATGTGCCGGTACGCCCGCAGCGCGGCCAGATCGTGGTGTTGGAACGCACGCGGCGCATGCTGGAGACGCCGTTGTCCACCCTTCGCCAAACCGATGAGGGCACGTGGCTGATCGGCGACTCGCAAGAGGAAGCGGGCTATGTGGACAACCTGGTGGGCCTGCCCATCCTGGGCACGCTGGCCGACCGCGCCGTGCGCACCCTGCCCGCCTTGCGGGAGGTCCGGGTGGTGCGTAGCTGGGCGGCGCTGCGCGTGATGTCCAAGGACGGTTTTCCGATCTATCAGCAATCCGAAACGTGCCCCGGCGCCTTCGTCGCCACCTGTCACAGCGGCGTGACGCTGGCCGCCGCGCACGCCCTCAATCTGGCGCCCATGATCGTGGCCGGCAAGCTTGCCGACGACATGGCGCCCTTCTCGACCCGGAGGTTCCATGTTCAAGAGGCTTGACGAGGCGCAGCGCCAGACGCAAGGCGCGCCGGTGCGCGTGACGGTCAACGGGGCCGAACTGCAATGCCGGCAGGGCGACAGCGTGGCGGCGGCGCTGTTTGCCGGCGGGGTATCGGCCTGTCGCGATACGGCCGTGAACGAGGTGCCGCGCGGGCCCTATTGCATGATGGGCGTGTGCTACGACTGCCTGGTCACTATCGACGGACAGGCAAACCAGCAGGGCTGCATGACGGCCGTGCGCGAAGGCATGAAGATCGAGCGCCAGCTGGGCGCGCGCAAGGTGCAGGCATGATCGATACGACGCAATGCGATTTGCTGGTGGTGGGCGCAGGCCCGGCCGGATTGGCGGCGGCGACGCTGGCCGCCGGCCTGGGCGTTGACACGGTGCTGCTGGATGAACAGCCGGCGCCGGGCGGACAGATCTATCGGGCCATCACCACTACGCCCGTGACCGACCGCGGCATCCTGGGCGAAGACTATTGGCATGGCGCATCGCTGGTCGCGCCCTTCCTGCAGTCCGGCGCGCGCTATGTGCCGGGCGCCACCGTCTGGGCCGTGGCGGAACATACGGCGCCGCATCCGGAGAAGGGCTTCGAGGTGGCATATTCAGTGGCGGGCGAGGCGCGCATCGTGCACGCGCGCCGGCTGCTGCTGGCCACGGGCGCCCAGGAACGTCCCTTCCCCATCCCGGGCTGGACGCTGCCCGGCGTCATCACGGCGGGCGCGGCGCAGATCCTGCTGAAGTCCGCGGGCGTGGTGCCGGCGGACCGGACCGTGCTGGCCGGCAGCGGCCCGCTGCTGTATCTGGTGGCCTGGCAATACCTGAACGCCGGCGTGAAGATCGACGCGTTGCTGGAGACCACGCCGCCAGGACGCATGGGCCAGGCGCTGTCCAAGGTTTGGGGTTTCCTGCGGTCGCCCTATCTGGGTAAAGGGCTGAAGCTGCTGCGCGCCGTCAAGGCCGCCGTGCCCATCGTCAAGGGCGTCACGTCGCTGGAAGCGCTGGGCGACGACAAGCTGCAAAGTGTGCGCTACACCGCCGGCGGCGTCACCAAGACGCTGCCCGCCGATCAGCTGATGCTGCACCAGGGCGTGGTGCCCAACGTGAACCTGTCGCGCGCGGTGGGCGTGGAACACCGCTGGAACGACGCGCTGGACTGTTGGGAGCCGCAGGTCGACGCATGGGGCCTGACATCCGTCGACGGCATCGGCATGGCAGGCGACGGCGCCGGCATCGCGGGCGCATTGGCGGCGGAGCACCGCGGGCGGCTGGCCGCGTTGCAGGCGGCGCATCTGCTGGGCCGCATCGATGCCCGCAAACGCGACAGCGAGGCCGTGGCGCCGCGCGACGCCTTGGCCCGTGCCGTGAGGGGCCGCGAGTTCTTCGACGCGCTCTACAAGGCGCCTGACGCCTTCCGGCGCCCCACCGGCGACACCATCGTCTGCCGTTGCGAGGAAGTCACGGCCGCGCAAGTGCGCGAGACGGTCAAACTGGGTTGCATGGGGCCGAACCAGATGAAGGCTTTCCTGCGTTGCGGCATGGGGCCCTGCCAGGGCCGCTTCTGCGGGCTGACCGTGGCAGAGATCATCGCCGAAGAGCGCGGCGTGCCGACGCAGGAAGTTGGCTATTACCGGCTGCGCTTTCCGACCAAGCCGCTGACCTTGGGAGAGCTTGCGTCGCTGCCGCAGACCGACGATTCGCGTCAAGCCGTCGTCCGCCTGAAAAAGTGACGCCATGACCGGTGCAACGCGGTCGGCAGAGGTCATCATTATCGGCGGGGGGCTGCATGGCAGCTCGGCGGCGCTGCACCTGGCGCGCGCCGGGGTCCGCGCCCTGGTGATCGAAAAGAACTATGTGGGGCGGCACGCCTCCGGCGTGAATGCGGGCGGCGTGCGCACCCTGGCGCGGCATCTGGCCGAGGTGCCGCTGGCCTTGGCCTCGCGCGAACTCTGGTACCGCATCGGCGATCTGGTCGATGATGATTGCGGCTTCGAGCAGCATGGGCAGGTACGGGTGGCGGAGAACGCCGCGGATGCCGATACCCTGCGACAGCGCCTGCAGACGATGACCGGCCATGGCTACACGCACGAGCAGTGGATCAGCCCCGAGGACTTGCTGGACATGATCCCGGCGCTGGCGCCTACCATCCATGGCGGGCTGATTGCGCGCGAGGACGCGGCAGCCGACCCGTATCGCACGACGCTGGCGTTCCGCCTGAAGGCCGCCAGCCTGGGTGCGCGTTTCCTGGAGGGCGTCCGGGTGGACGGCGTTACGCGTGCCGACGGCCAGTGGCGCGTGGACACGGATGCCGGCGTGTACACCGCGCCGCAGGTGCTGAATTGCGCGGGCGCATGGGCCGACCGCATCGCCGCGCAGTGGGGCGAGCCGGTGCCGCTTGCCGCCATCAGTCCGATGATGCTGGTGACGCTGCGCATGGACCATTTCCTGGACCCGGTGGTGCTGGGCACCGGGCGCGCGCTATCGTTCAAGCAGCGCACGAACGGCACGGTGCTGATCGGCGGCGGGCGCCGTGCCTGGGTGGACCGCGACGCGGAATGGACCGAACTGGATTTCCGTTCGTTGGCTGAAGGCGCCCGCACGGTCTGTGACCTGTTCCCGCACATGCGGGACGCGGTGGTGAACCGGGGCTGGGCGGGCATCGAGGCGGCCATGCCGGACGAGATCCCGGTAATCGGGCGCAGCAGCCGCCACGAGACTGCCTTTCACGCATTCGGCTTTTCGGCGCACGGCTTCGAGCTGGGGCCGATCGTCGGCCGCATCATGGCCGACTTGATGACCACCGGCGCGACGGACATGCCGATCGCGCCGTTCCGGATTGAGCGTTTCTCGGATGCCGCACTGGCGTCCCCCCCATCGGAAAAGGAGCAAGACGAATGAACGACGATATCGTGCGCAAGGAGACCAACCAGCGCTTAAGCCGCATCGTGATCCACGGAGACACGGTGTATGTGGCGGGCGTGACGTCGTCGGCGGCCGGCGGCATCGCCGCGCAGACCCGCGACGCGTTGGCGAAGATCGATGGCTATCTGGCCCAGGCGGGCACGGACAAGTCGCGGCTGTTGTCGGTGCAGATCTGGCTGGCGGACATCGACCGCGACTTCGCCGGCATGAACGGCGTGTGGGCCGAATGGGCGCTGCCCGATGCGATGCCCACCCGCGCCACCTGCGAGGCCAAGCTGGCCGCGCCGGAGCTGCTGGTGGAGATCATCGTGACGGCCGCGAAGCGGCCGGCGTATGTCAGCGGGCCGGTGTCTGAAAGCTGACCTGGCCCGGGCGGCCCGGCAGGTTCAAGGTGGCGGTGGCGGGCGGCGTGGTCGCGATCACGTTGCCGGCGCGCAGCACCATCAGGCGGGTGGCGCGCAGGCGTAGCGCTTCGACCGGATCGCGCGCTTGCAGCAGCACCAGGTCGGCGCGCTTGCCGACCGCGATGCCCGTGTCGTCCAGCCCCAGGATCTTCGCGGGCGTGGTCGTCACGGCTTCGAAACAGGCGCGCATGGCGTCCTGGCCCGTCATCTGGGCCACGTGCAGGCCCATGTGCGCCACTTCCAGCATGTCGCCGGAGCCCAGGCTGTACCAGGGGTCCATCACGCAGTCATGGCCGAACGCCACCGGCACGCCAGCGGCCAGCAGTTCCGGCACGCGCGTCATGCCGCGACGCTTCGGATAGGTGTCGTGGCGGCCCTGGAGCGTGATGTTGATCAGCGGGTTGGCGATGGCCGCGACGCCGGCCTCGCGTATCAGCGGGATCAGCTTGGACACGTAGTAGTTGTCCATGGAGTGCATGGACGTCAGGTGCGAACCCGTGACGCGGCCGTGCAGGCCCAGGCGCTGCGTGTGAAAGGCCAGTGTTTCGATGTGGCGTGACAACGGGTCGTCGCTTTCGTCGCAGTGCATGTCCACGCGCAGGCCGCGTTCGGCGGCCAGTTCGCACAGGATGCGCACGGATTCCGCACCGTCCTGCATGGTGCGTTCAAAGTGCGGAATGCCGCCCACCACATCCACGCCCATGTCGAGCGCCCGCTTCAGGTTGTCCAGCGCGCCGGGCGCGCGCAGCACGCCATCCTGCGGGAAGGCCACCAGTTGCAGGTCCAGATAGGGTTTGACCTTCTCGCGCACGTGCAGCAGCGCTTCGGTGGCCAGCAGACGCGGATCGCAGACGTCGACGTGCGAGCGGATGGCCAGCAGGCCGCGCGCCACCGCCCAGTCACAATACGCCAGCGCGCGTTCCACCAGCGCTTCCTGCGTCAACAGCGGCTTGAGTTCGCCCCACAGCGCGATACCTTCCAGCAGCGTGCCCGACTGGTTCACGCGCGGCAGGCCGAACGACAGGGTCGAGTCCATGTGGAAGTGCGCGTCCACGAAGGGCGACGACACCAGCTGGCCGGCCGCGTCCACGGTCTGCGCAGCCTCAGCCTTCAGGGCCGGCTCCAGCGCGACGATGCGGCAATTGGCGATGCCAATGTCGATGTTCTGGCGGCCATCGGGCAGCGAGCAGTGTCTAAAAATCAAGTCGAGCATGCGATTTCCTTGCGGAAGGTTTTCAGTGGTTCATGGTACTGCGAGCCCCGTCGTCGCATCACTCAGGCGCGGCCCCAATCGGGGTCGCACGGATCCGGCTTTGCCGGTCCGTAGCGACGCCCCCTTGAGGGGGGAGCGCGCAGCGCTTCGGGGGTGGGTCACCCCCCTCTATCTCTCACCCTTGCGGTAGGGCTTCATCAGGGCCTGCGGGTAGGCGGCGCGTCGCGCCATCACCACCAGGGCCAGGATGGACAGGATGTAGGGCAGCATCAGGTAGACCTGATACGGCAGTTCAGGCAGGCCGGGCAAGGCGGCCCCGCCCTGTTGCAGGCGCAGTTGCAGCGCGTCGAAGAAGGCGAAAATCAGCGCGCCCAGCAGCGCCTTGCCGGGCCGCCACGAGGCGAACACGACAAGCGCCACGCACACCCAGCCACGGCCGTTGACCATGTTGAAAAAGAACGCGTTGAACGCTGCCAGCGTCAGGAAGCTGCCGGCTACACCCATCAGCGCGGAGCCCGCGACAATGGCGCCCATGCGCAGGCGCGTGACGGACAGGCCCTGCCCTTCGGCTGCCGCCGGGTTTTCGCCCACCATGCGGATCGCCAGGCCGACCGGGGTTCGGTTCAGCACCCAGGCAAGGATCGGCACCGCGGCCAGCGCGATCAGCGTCATGGGCGTCTGCCCCGCCAGCACCGGCCCGATCAGCGGAATGCCGTCCAGGAATTTCATTTCGGCAAACGGCGTGATGGTGGGCGGCGTGTTCACGCTGGGGAAGGTCACGCGGTAGGCGAAGTAGCTGAGGCTGGTGGCCAGCAAGGTCACCCCCAGGCCCGAGACGTGTTGCGACAGCCCCAGCGGCACCGTCAGCACCGCATGCAGCAGGCCGAACACCGCGCCTGCCAACGCGGCCGCCAGCACGCCCACGTACAGCGGCGCGCCCAGGTAGACGACAAGCCATCCCGTGAAGGCCCCGGCGGCCATGATGCCTTCGATGCCCAGGTTCAGGACGCCGGCGCGTTCGCACAGCAAGACGCCCAGGGTGCCCAGGATCAACGGCGTCGCCAGGCGCAGCACGGCAACCCAGAAGGCCTGGGAACTGATCAGATCCATCCATTCCATGTCGTGCTCCTCAAGCCCGGTTGCGGCGCAGGCGGTACTGCGCAAATAGCGTCGCGACCAGCATGGCAAGCAACGAGGTGGCGACGATGACGTCGGCGATGTAGTTCGGCACCGAGATGGCGCGGCTCATGCTGTCCGCTCCCACCAGCATGCCGGCCACGAAAATGCTGGCCAGGATCACGCCCAGCGGGTGCAGGCCGGCCAGCATGGCGACGACGACGCCCGTGTAGCCGTAGCCCGGCGACATGTCCAGCGTGACGTAGCCCGTGCGGCCCGCCACTTCGATGGCGCCGGCAAGGCCTGCCAGCGCCCCCGACAGCATGGCGGTGCCCAGCATCACGCGGTTCACCGGCAGGCCCAGGAAGCGCGAGGCGTGGGCGTTGGCGCCCACGGCGCGCATCTGGAAGCCGAACACGGTGTAGCGGTTCAAGAGCCACAGGCCGAGCGCCAGCCCGGCCGCCCACAAAAGGCCGGTGTGGGCGCGCGTGCGTTCGATCAGCTTGCCCAGTTCCAGGTCGCCGTTGAGCGCCACGGATTGCGGCCAGCCCATCGCCATCGGGTCCTTCATCGGGCCGTCCAGCATCATGGACACGAACAGCAGCACGATGAAGTTGCCCAGCAGCGTGGTGACGACTTCGTCTACGCCCAGCCGTGTCTTAAGCAAGGCCGGGATCAGCAGCAGCAAGGCGCCGGCCAGCGCCGCCGCCAACATCATGCCGCCGAACAGCACGGGCACCGGCAGGTCGAAGCCGGTGCCGTCATGCAGGCCGCCGATGGCGACGGCCGCCAGCGCCCCAAGATACAGCTGGCCTTCGGCGCCGATGTTGTAGAAGCGGGCGCGGAACGCCACGGCACAGGCCAGGCCCGTCAACATCAGCGGGGTGGCGCGGGTCAGCGTTTCGGACAGGGCGAAGCGCGAGCCGAACGCGCCTTCGAACAGCAGCGCGTAGGTGCGGCCCACGGGGGCGCCGGCCCAGGCCACCAGCAAGGTGCAGACCGCCAGCGTAAAGAGGATGGCCGCGATGGGGGCCAAGGCCAGCGCCAGACGGCTGGGCTCGGGGCGACGTTCCAGGATCAATTTCATGCGAGTGATGCTCAATAGAGGGGGCGTCGGCAAACGGCGGCGCGCGCCGTCATGCGCGGGTGCCCGTCATGGCCAGGCCGACGGTGGCGGGCGTCCAGTCGGCCACCGGCTTGACGGCCACCAGCTTGCCGCCGCACAGCACGGCGATGCGGTCGGCCAGGGCGAAGATTTCTTCCAGGTCTTCGGACACCAGCAGCACGCCGGCGCCGCGCGCGCGGGCGGCCAGCAACTGCTCGCGCACATAGGCGACGGCGCCGATGTCCAGGCCCCAGGTGGGCTGGTCGGCCACGATGAAGCGCGGTTCGCGCGCCAAGGTGCGGCCCAGGATCAGCTTTTGCATATTGCCGCCGGATAGGCTGCGCGTGCGCACGTCCAGCGAGGCCGCGCGCACGTCGAACTGCTTGGCCAGCGCCGCCGCATACGCCTTGCCCGCGCGGGCGCGGATCAGGCCGTAGCGCGCGAAGCGCTTGTCCTTCAGGTCTTCGACGATGGCGTTTTCCCAAAGCGGGCTGTCGCCGATCATGCCTTCGCCGTGGCGGTCTTCCGGAATGCGGCCGACTCGGGCGGCGGTCCAGCCGGCGGGCGTAGTGGGCGCGGCGGCATGTTCGGCGCCCAGCCGGATCGTGCCATCGGAGGGCTGGCGCAAGCCGGTCAGGACCGACACCAGCGCCTGCTGGCCGTTGCCGGCCACACCGGCGACCGCCACGATCTCGTGCTTGTGGACGACAAGGTCCAGGCTGTCCAGGCGCGGCGCGCCGTCGCGGCCGTCGCGCACGGTGACCTGCGACAGGGTCACGACGGGCGCGGCCTGTTCGGCGGCGGCCACCGCTTCGGCGCGCGGCATGACGACTTTGCGGCCGACCATCAATTCCGCCAGTTCGGCGGGGCTGGTGCCCGCTGTGTCGCGTTCGGCTACCAGCTTGCCCTGACGCAGCACCGCCACGCGGCGCGACACGGCCATCACTTCGTCCAGCTTGTGCGAAATGAAGATCACGGCCAGGCCGTCGTCGACGAAGCCGCGCAGGGTCGCGAACAGGTCCTGCACTTCCTGCGGCGTGAGCACCGCGGTGGGCTCGTCCAGGATCAGCACGCGCGCGCCGCGGTATAGCGCCTTCAGGATCTCGACGCGCTGCTTCTCGCCGACGGAAAGCGCGCCCACGCGCGCATCCGGATCCACGGCCAGCCCGAAGCGCTTGCCAAGTTCCACCAGGCGGCGGCGCGCCTTGCCGCGACCGGACGCCAGCTTCCACAGCGACTCGGTGCCGACCATGATGTTGTCCAGCACGGTCAGGTTGTCGGCCAGGGTGAAGTGCTGATGCACCATCCCCACGCCCGCCGCCAGCGCGGCGTCGGGCCGGCCGGGCGGCAGGGGCTTGCCGAAGACGTCGATACTGCCGGCGTCGGCCACATAGTGGCCGAACAGGATCGACACCAGGGTCGATTTGCCGGCGCCGTTCTCGCCCAGCAGGGCCAAGACTTCGCCTTGCGCGAGCGTCAGCGAGACATCGTCATTGGCCGTCAGGCTGCCGAAGCGCTTGGTGATCCCCGTCAGTTGCAGGGCGAGAGGCGCTTGGTTCATCGTGCCGAGGACTTGGGTTCTTTGTCGACGACCTTCACCGTGAAGCTGCCGTCCAGGATGGCCTTTTGCTTGGCCTGCACGCGAGCGATCAGCTCGGCCGGAATCTTCGATTCAAAGGTGCCCAGCGGCGCCAGCGACGACCCCTTGTGCTTCATCAGCGAATACTGGCCGTAGTCGTCGGCCTTGAACGTGCCGGCCTTCACTTGCTTGAGCGCTTCGTCGATCGTGGGCTCCATGCTCCACAGGGCCGACGCCACGACGGTTTCCGGGTACTGCGGCTGCGTGTCGATCACGTTGCCGATGGCCAGCTTGCCGCGTTCCTTGGCCGCGTCCGATACGCCGAAACGTTCGGCGTACAGCACGTCCGCACCCTTGTCGATCATGGCGAAGGCCGCTTCCTTGGCCTTCGGGGGATCGAACCACGAACCGATGAAGGTCACGGTGAATTCGGCCTTCGGGTTCACTTCCTTGGCGCCTTCGATGAAGGCTTGCATCAGGCGGTTCACTTCGGGGATGGGGTAGCCGCCGACCAGGCCGATCTTGCCGGTCTTGCTCATGCCGCCGGCGATCATGCCGGTCAGGTAGGCGGGTTCCTGGATGTAGTTGTCGAACACCGAGAAGTTGGGTTGCTGCGGCTTGCCCGAAGATCCCATCAGGAAGGCGGTCTGCGGATAGTCCTTGGCCACCTTGCGGGCCGCGGCTTCCACCGCGAAGGCTTCACCCACCACCAGCTTGTTGCCCTGCTCGGCGTACTGGCGCATGACGCGCTCGTAGTCGGCGTTGGTGACGTTTTCCGAGAAGGTGTATTCGATCTCGCCACGGTCGCGGGCGGCCGTCAGCGCCTTGTGGATGCGCGACACCCATTGCTGTTCGACCGGCACCGTATAGATGGCGGCGACGCGGGTCTTGGCCGGGGCCTGGGCTTGCGCCGCGCCCGAGAACAGCAAGGCGCCAGCGGCGGCAGCGGCCGCCAGCTTGAGCAGGCCGCGGCGGGCGATGCCGCCGGCGGACGGGGTGGACAGGGATTTCATGCGGGAGACTCCTTCGCGGGGATGGAAAGGGGGAACCGTTGGGGCGACGATGCGGAGGCCTGGCTGCGGCCGCCGGCGGGCAGGGTCGGCGCAAGCGGACGAAAACGTAGGCGTGAGATCAGTCATGGGGATGGGGGCGCCGGGGGCGCGTCCCATCCGAATGGTCGGTGCGCAGCCAGTCCAGGCGAAGCAAGTTGTATGCCATGAGGCATTCCTGCGACAAGTCGGGGAAACCTGATGGACGGGCAGGATTATAGGCACCCCGGCGGGGAAACGTGGCACCAAGATGGTGCGCCGTGTCCCACGGGATGGACGTGCCGCGCATGAAACGCCGTGTTGCGGTGCATGAAGCGCCGGCAATGCGTCCGATGGGCCGCGGCGCGCCTAAAATCCCGCGATAAGCTGCGCTCCGCGCGGCAAGCTGGAAGGTCCATGCAAGACATTCAATTGCTGCTCGAGCAGTACGGCGGGTGGCTGGTGTTCGCGAACGTGCTCGTTGAACAGGCGGGCCTGCCCGTGCCCGCCTATCCCATGCTGATCGCGGCGGGCGCCCTGGGCGGCGCGGCGGGATGGCTGACGCCGTGGCTGGCCGCCACCGTGGCCTGCCTCCTGGCCGACTCCCTCTGGTATCTCGCCGGCCGCCGGTACGGCGCGCGCTTGCTGGGCGTGATCTGCAAGATGTCCTTGTCGCAGGATTCCTGCATCCGCCAGACGCAACGCCTGTACCTGCGCATCGGCGTGCGGGCGCTGCTGGTGTGCAAGTTCCTGCCCGGCGCGGGCGCGCTGTCCACCGTCATGGCGGGGCTGACGGGCACCGCCTACCGTCGCTTCCTGCTCTATGACCTGGTGGGCGCCATGATCTGGGCGGGTTCCGCCTTGCTGCTGGGCGGCTTGTTCCACAGCGTGGTCAACGACGTGCTGGAAATCCTGGGCACCTACGGCGCCATGGGCCTGGGCGTGCTGGCGGCGGTGCTGGCGCTGTATATCCTCACGCGTTTCCTGCGCCGCCGGATCCTGCTGCGCAGCCTGCGCGTCATCCCCCGCGTGTCCGTCGACGAACTGATGCAATGGCGCCAGGACGGCCGCAACACGGTGGTCTTCGACGTGCGTCCCGAAGCGCAGCGCGATGCCGAACGCATCCCGGGCGCCATCGCCGTGGACCTGAAGGCGCCGCTGCCGGCGCTGGATCCGGGCGCGCTGGAGTCCGACATCGTGGTCTATTGCGCCTGCCCCAACGAAGTATCGGCCGCGCTGCTGGCCTCGCGCCTGCGCGCGGCGGGCTATCCCAAGACCTGGGCGCTACGCGGCGGCTACGAAGCCTGGGCGGAGCACAACCACGCGGTCTGAGCCGGCCGCACGGCCGGTGCGCCCCTGTCCGGCGCGTGGGCAGCAGGCGCTTGCAGGATGCGCTGGCCGCCGCGCCAAGCGCATAATTCCGTATCAGCCCGCGAAACAGGCGGGCAGCGACAGGAGAGACAAATGCGGTTGTTGTTCTTGGGTGCCGGCGGCACCGGCGGTTATTTCGGCGGACGCGCCGCCCAGGCGGGCGCGGACGTGACCTTCCTGGTGCGCGAACCGCGCGCGGCTCGGATTCGCGAACAGGGCTTGCGCATCCAAAGCCCGTTCGGCGACGCCACGCTGCATCCCAAGCTGGCCACGCAACAGACCCTGCAAGGCCAGTACGACGTGGTCGTGCTCAGCTGCAAGGCCTATGACCTGGCCAGCGCCATCGACGCTATCCGTCCCGCGGTCGGCCCCGATACGGCGGTGTTGCCCATCATGAACGGCGTGCTGCAATACGACGTGCTGGACCGCGAATTCGAGCCGCACCGCGTCTTGGGCGGGCTGTGCCAGATCAACGCCACGCTCGGCCCCGAGGGCGAAGTGGTGCACCTGGGCAAGCATGCCAGCATAGTCTTCGGCGAACGCGCGGGCCCGGCCCGCAGTGAACGCTGCGTGGCGCTGGAGCAAGCGCTGGCCGGCGGCGAATACGTCAGTCGCCTGAGCGAGGACATTCACCAGGACATCTGGGAAAAGTACGTCATGCTGACGACGTTGGCCGCCGGCACCTGCCTGATGCGTGGCGCGATCGGGCAGATCGCCTCCACTGACGACGGCATCGACATCCTGAAAAGCCTGCTGCAGGAATCGCAGGCCGTGGCGGCCGCGTCCGGCCATGCGGTCCGCCCTGAAGCCGATGCTTTCGCGCAAAAGCTGATGAGCGACCGCACGCAACCCATGACGGCGTCCATGTTCCGCGACTTGCGCCAGGGTTTGCCGGTCGAGGCTGACCATATCGTGGGCGACATGGTGCGCCGCGCCCGCACGTTGGGCGTGGATGCGACCTATCTGCGGGTAGCGTACTCGCACCTGCAGGTCTATCAGGCGCAGCGCAACGCGGGTTGAATCCGTCAGATTGATGCATGAATTGCAAAAAACTCTTCCCGTTTACTGGGTTTTTTGTTCGGATTCGACCGAATAGTATGGATTTGCCTGAACCGGGGCGCGTTGCGGTGCGTCGTGCGCCGCCCTCCCCGATTCTTCCTCCCCAAGGAGCAAGACCATGAAAATCGCATTGATCGGAATCACCGGCCGCGTGGGATCACGCGTGGCGGACGAATTGTTGAAGCGCGGCCACCAGGTGACGGGCATCGCCCGCAATCCGGCCGACGTGAACGCCCAGCCCGGCCTGACCATCCAGCAGGGCGACGCCACCGATCCCGAAGCCCTGACGCCGTTGTTGACCGGCCACGACGCCGTCATCAGCGCCACGCGATTTGTCTCGACCGACGCGCGGCCGTTGTTGGCCGCCGTGAAGAACGCCGGCGTGCCGCGTCTGCTGGTCGTGGGCGGTGCGGGCAGCCTGTTGGTGGCGCCCGGCAAACTGCTGATCGACACCCCGGAATTCCCCGACGCCTACAAGCCCGAGGCCCGCGCCGGCGTCGTATTCCTGGACACGCTGCGCCAGGAAAAGGTGCTGAACTGGACCTTCCTGTCGCCGTCCGCGCTATTCGAGCCGGGCGAGCGCACGGGCACGTTCCGCGTGGGCGATGACCACCTCCTGGCCGACGACGAAGGCAAGAGCTGGATCTCGATGGAAGACTACGCGATCGCGCTGGCTGATGAGATCGAGACGCCCAAGCATTCGCGCCGGCGCTTCACCGTCGGGTATTGATCCGCGCGCCAGGCAAGGAACAGGGAGCCCGTCAAGGGCTCCTTTTTTCATTGTGCGGCAGGGTCGGAACCCGTGCTTTTATTTGTAAACTGGCAGGCCGCCAGCCGGCGTCATCCTGAGTTGTCCTGTATGCGTATGAAGTTGAAATCGTTGGCCGCCTGTGCGCTGGTCGCCTCCCTCTGCCTGGCGGCGTCGCCAGCGCTTGCGGCTGCGCCCCAGTCGAACAAGGAGATCGTCACGACGTTCTTCCGGATGATGTTCCAGGACCGCGAGATCGACGAGGCGGTACGCCTGTACGTCAGCCCGAACTACGTGCAGCACAACCCCTACATGCGCGACGGCGTCGGGCCGATGGTGGATTTCTTCCCGCCCTATTTCGATCAGCATCCGCAAGCCATCGTCGAGATCAAGCGCGTGATCGCCGAAGGCGACCTGGTGATGATCCACAACCAGTGGCGCGACTCGCCGGAAGACCGTGGCCAGGCGGTTGTGGATATCTTCCGTGTGGATAAGGGCAAGATCGTCGAGCATTGGGACGTCAGCCAGGAAATCCCCGAAAACCCCGCCAATCAGAACGGCATGTTCTAAGCCCCTGCCATGTCCAACATCCAAGCCGTCGACCTGCCTCGCTCCTACCTGCTGCTGAACCACGGGCCTACGGTGCTGGTGACCAGCGCCCACGGCGACGCGCGCAACGTCATGGCGGCCGCCTGGGCGATGCCGTTGGACTTCAACCCGGCCAAGATGCTGGTAGTGGTGGACAAGAACACCTACACGCGCGAACTGATCGAAGCGTCGGGGGAATTCGCGCTGTGCATCCCGTCGCGCGCGCAAGCCGCCGCCACGTTGAAAGTGGGTTCGGAATCGGGGCGCGGCGAAGACAAGTTCCAGGCCAGCGGCCTGTCGACGTTTCCCGCCAGCAAGATCGGCGCGCCGCTGGTGGCCGGTTGCCTGGGCTGGCTGGAATGCAAGGTGGTGCCCGAACTGCACAATCAACAGGCTTATGATCTGTTCATCGGCGAGGTCGTCGCCGCATGGGCGGCGCCGGACGTGTTTTCGGACAACCGCTGGCACTTCCCGCAAGACGACCGGCGTTCGGTGCACTACCTGGCCGGCGGCTCGTTTTTTGCCACCGGCGAAGCCTTCAACGTTTCAGAACCGGAGTAGCCCTTATGCGCAGCGTGTATCTCGCGGGTTTCGACGTATTCCTGCCCGATGCCGTGGCGCATGGACAGCGGCTCAAGGCGCTGTGCGCCACCTACGGCTTCGACGGTCTGTTCCCGCTGGACAACACGGCGACCAAGGACCTGACGGGCCCCGCGCTGGCGCAGTGGATCTACCGCGAGAACGTCGCGCTGATCCGGCGCGCCGACATGGTGATGGCCAACCTGAACGCCTTCCGTGGCGCAGAACCCGATTCGGGCACGGCTTTTGAGGTGGGCTACGCCATCGCCTGCGGCAAGCCGGTGTGGGGCTATACCGGCCAGGCCGGCTCGCTGGTCGACCAGGTGGCGGTGGGGGCGGCGGCAGACGATGGCATGTCGCGCATGGTGGATGCCGAGGGCTACACGGTCGAAGACTTCGGCCTGAACCTGAACCTGATGCTGGCATGCAGCGCCCGCATCGTGGTGGGCAAGGCATCGGACTGCCTGGCCCGCATGGCCGAAGACGCCAACCGCTGATCGCCGGCTACCCGCCGCGGGTGGCTGGGGGCGGGTTGTCCGCGCGGATTGCAGGCCGCCGAGTTCCGGCTCAGGCCGTCGTTTTCCGGCGCGTGGCCTTCTTGGCCGGGGCCGCGGCTTTACCGGTTTTCGGGGCGCTTGCCTTCTTGCGCGGCGCGGCGCCGCCCGGCGTCGCCAGATACCCCATCACCGCATCCACCACCGCCTGTTCAAGCTGCCCGGGGGAGAACCCCGCCGGCGGTTCCAGCGCCGCCGCATGCACCAGCGATTCCATGATGCGCAGCACCACATAGGTCGCCAGGTCGCGGTCCTGTTGCGCGATCTCGGCGCGGTGCAGCTCCAGCAGATGCCGCATGCGACGATGGATGTCCTGGTCGGCCAGGCTGTGTTCGCGCGGCGTGTCGAACAATGGGAACTCGCGTTCCAGCACGCGGTGCAGCGCGGGCTCCAGCAGGTGCGCGTGCAGCATCGCCTGGACGATGGCGGCCACGCGCTCTTGAAGCGTGGCGGCGGGGTTGCTGTTCAACACGTTGTCGATGACATCCAGCATCTGGTTGTCGTGGCGCTGATGCAGGGCGGCGATCAGCGCGTTCTTGTTCGGAAAGTACTGGTACAGCGATCCGACGCTGACGCCTGCGGTTTCGGCGATCAGGTTGGTGTTGGTGCCCGCATAGCCGTTCGTGGCCAAAACGCGAGCTGTCGCCTGCAGAATCGTGTCGACGGTGTGCTGCGACCGAAGTTGGCGCGGCGATTTTCGGGGCTGGGGAATGTCGGTCATGGATGCGGGGAAAGGCGAGTATCAAACCTGAGCTTCGGCTCATAAAATTTGCAGCAGGCAATCCGATTTGTCACCCGCAAGCGCGGATTATGCCATCGGCGAATTCTCCGCGATGGTTTCGGATTGTCATGACCCTTTCAAGGATTTTTCATGTCGAACGTTTCGACGGCTGGGGCTATGCCCGCGGCCCGTGGACCCGTGCGCTCGGTTTTTGCGCAATTGCTGCCTTTGGTCCTGGCGGTGTTCATCGGATTTTTCATGGTCGGCCTGCCGATGCCGGTATTGCCGCTGTATGTGAACGGCACGCTGGGGATGGGTGCGCTGGTGGTGGGCGTGGTGGCGGGCCTGCAGTTCGCTGCCGCGCTGTTGTCGCGGGCCTACTCCGGCGCGCTGGTCGATCGCCGGGGCGCCAAGCGCGCGGTGGTGACGGGCTTCATGCTGGGCGCGGCGGCGGGTTTGCTCTATGTGCTGGCCGAGGCGTTGTCCGCGCGGCCGCAGGCGGCGCTCTCCGCGTTGCTGGCCGGCCGCGCGCTGATGGGATGCGCGGAAAGCCTGATCGCCACGGGCGCGCTCGCCTGGGGCGTGGGCCGCGTGGGGCCGCAGAACGCGGGCCGCGTGATGGCGTGGGTGGGCGTCGCGATCTACGGCGCGTACGCGCTGGGCGCGCCTGCCGGGATGCGGCTGTATGACGCCGCGGGTTTCGCGGGCATCGCTTGGGCGACGGTCCTGATTCCGCTGGCGGCGTTGGCGGTGGTGCTGCCCCAGGGCGGCGTGGCGGCCGTGGGCGGCGTGCGCACGCCCTTCTACCGCGTGCTGGGCCTGGTGCTGCTGCCCGGTATGGGCCTGGCGTTGACCAGCGTGGGCTTTGGCGTGATCACCGCGTTCGTCAGCCTGTTCTTCGCGGAGCGCGGTTGGGACGGCGCGGCGTGGATGTTCAGCGCGTTCGGGGTGGGCTTTATCCTGGCCCGGGTGTTCTTCGCGGGACTGCCGGACAAGCTGGGCGGCGCGCGCGTGGCGCTCGTGTGCGTGGTGATCGAGGCCGTGGGCCAGTGGCTCATCTGGTCGGGCGCGACGCCGATGTGGGCGTATGGCGGCGCGTTGCTGACCGGGGCGGGCTATTCGCTGGCGTTCCCCGCTTTTGGCGTGGAGGCTGTGCGGCGCGTGCCGGCGGCAAGCCGCGGCGCGGCCATGGGGGCGTATGTGGCGTTTTTGGACGTGGCCCTGGGCATCAGCGGCCCGGCGGCGGGATGGCTGGCGGCCGGGCAAGGATATGGCGCGGTGTACCTGATGGGCGGGACGTGCGCGCTGGCCGCGGTGCTGGTGGCCTTGGCGTTGAGGCGCCCGGCGCGGCCGTGACGCGTCAAGGCGGCGGGCCGGGGCGTTGCCTGTAGGGTGTTGATCGGGGCCGAGGCCCCGGGCCCGCTTGCGTATCGGGGCTGTGGTGCGCCACAGCCCCGATGCGTCCCGCCGGCATCAGACGGTGGCGGCCATTTCCAGGACTTCGTCGTCGGCGGTTTCGGCTTGGCCGTCCTTGAGCTTTTGCAGATGGTCGGCCAGTTCGGCGATGGTCAGCGCCACCAGGCCGTGCTGGGCGGCGTAGCGCTCAAGCGAGGCGCCGCGCATCATGGTGCCGTCGGCGTTCATCAGTTCGCACAGCACGCCGGCCGGGCGCAGGCCGGCCAGCACGGCCAGGTCCACCGAGCCTTCGGTGTGGCCGCGGCGGGTCAGCACGCCGCCGGGCTGGGCGCGCAGCGGGAACACGTGGCCGGGGCTGACGATGTCTTCGCTTTGGGCCGAAGGCGAGATGGCGGCGCGGATGGTGGTGACGCGGTCGACGGCGGATACGCCGGTGCTGACGCCTTCGCGCGCTTCGATGGAAACGGTGAAGGCGGTGGCGAAGCGGCTCTGGTTGCGCTGGACCATCGGGGGGAGTTCCAGGCGGTCGAGGGTTTCGCCGGGCAGGCACAGGCAGACGATGCCGCTGCCGTCGCGGATCAGCTGGGCCATGACGGGCACGGTCAGCTTGTCCGCGGCGACGATCAGGTCGGCCTCGTTTTCACGGTCGAAGTCGTCCATGAGGATGACGGGGCGGCCCAGGCGCAGATGATGCAGGGCGCGCTGCAGGCGGGCGGCGAAAGGCTGTGAAGCCAGGCTGGGAAGGGACTGCTGGGTATTGAGGGTGGACATTGAAACGCTCTCGCAGGTGAAGGGGGCGAAAAACGTTTCAGGGCTAATCGACAGCCGAACGCAATACGGTCGTCCGGGCGCAGGTGCGCCCGGGCAATCGGGAATGTGCCGGCACATCTTCTCTCATCCGGACTATGACCGTCGGCTCTGGCATTTCACCAGATCTGCTGACCCCGATGTCCGTGAAGGACGCCGGGCGCTCGCGGGCTCGCCACATTGCATGGCATACCGCCGGTGGGGAATTGCACCCCGCCCTGAAGACGTACTGCATGTCGTGTTAACGACTTGTCGAATTGTACGCCTGTCTGATTTTTGATGCGGAATATGCTTATTGCGGGTGGGGGGCGAAGCGCGAGTGGGTTCTTGAGACGCCTGGCGCGGGGGCGGCCCGGGGTGTGCGGGTCAACGATTGCGGTCCGGAGCCTGCGCTCCGGACTGCCCCTGCGTCATCCTCGTTGCCGCCTGCGGCGGCTGCCTTCGGATTCCCTTGGGCGCATCGACTCCCCGCACACCCCGGGCCGCCCCCACGCCAGGCTCTGGTTTCGACACTTCACCGCCTCAGGGGCGGGTGGTGTGCTTGGCATTTTTCTGCCGGGCGGTTTGGAGATGGAGGATCTTGTGGGGTCGCCAAAAAGGGCCGCGCGGGCGGCCCTTTTTGGCATTGGGGTGTCTTGCGGGTGTGGGGGCGCCGCGCGCGGTTGGGGGCGCGGCGGCTGGAGGTTGGGCTGTCTTACTTTGCTGTGGCGGGTGTTTTTGCCGCGGTTGCCGAATCGGCGGATTCGGCCGCTTCCACGACGCTTTCCGTTGCGGGCGTTTCTGCTTTCTTCTTTTTCTTTTTCGGCAGTGCCAGCATCGTGCCGCGGCACGGAGGAGTGCCGCACAGGCAGCGGTAGCCTTCCTTCAGCGCCTTGGTGATGCGGCCGTCCAGGACCAGGCCGTAGTCGTACGACAGTTCGGTGCCGCGCGGCAGGTCGCGCAGGGCGACGATGTAGACGCGCTTGCCGTGCTTGCCTTCCTGGGCCTCGCAGTTGGGCTCACAGGAATGGTTGATCCAGCGGGCGTCGTTGCCGCAGTCGCCGCCGTCGATCACGCGGCCGGAGCTGAGCGCGAAGAAGAAGGTGTGGAAGGGATCGTCCGGGTTGGTCGGGTGGCGGCGGTCGGCTTCCTTGGCGCTGATGCGCGCGCCGCCGTATTCGATGATGCGCGTGCCCGCAGGGATCTTGCGGGCGGCGAAGACGCCGTTGCCGTGCAGCTTGGAGCGGCGGACGACATGCCAGGGCTTGATCGGGGTGTCTTCGGTGGTCATGGAGGCGTGGGTAGGCGGTGAGACGAAACAGAATTATATCGACGCGTCTTTGACAGAACGACAGGCGTATAGTTAGCGCGCCTTGTCCTTACTTGATATTCATCATGATCGTCCGTCCGCGTCCCTCTGCGCTGGCCTTGTTCTTTATTTTGCGCGGCTCCATCATCCCGCGCATTTTCAGCCGGATCCTCGTGATCTCGCTACTGTCCTGCGTGGTGGTGTGGATGTACCACCGCCAGCTGTTTTCGCCGGCGCACCTGACGGCGGTGCCGTTCTCGCTCTTCGGCCTGGCGCTGTCGGTCTTCATGGGCTTTCGCAACAACGTCTGCTATGACCGCTGGTGGGAAGCCCGCAAGCAGTGGGGCGACCTGATTGTGCAGGCGCGCAGCCTGGCGCGCGAAAGCGCGGTGCTGCTGGCGGCCAGCACGGCCAACCCGGTCCAGGAACGGCTGGTGCGGCGCTGCATCGGTTTCGGGTACGGGCTGGCGGCGCGCTTGCGCGGGCAGGACATGGTGGAAGCCGTGCGCCCCTGGGTGCAGCAAGACGAGCTGGATACGCTGGCCGGTTGCCGCAATGTGCCGGACGCCCTGCTCATGGCGATCAACCGCGATCTGGCGTCCTGTCTGCGGCGTGGCGAACTCACCGATATCCTGTATCAAGGGCTGACCCAGCGCGTGGCGCAGTGCGCCGCCATCCAGGCCGCCTGCGAACGCATCAAGTTCACGCCCTGTCCGTTCGCCTATTCGCTGCTGCTGCATCGCACGGCGTGGCTGTTCTGCCTGCTGCTGCCGTTCGGGCTGGTGGGCACGCTGGAATACCTGACCCCGGTGGCGGTCATCATCATCGCCTACACCTTCTTCGGGCTGGACGCGCTGGGCGACGAGCTGGAAGACCCCTTCGGCCTGGAAGAAAACGACCTGCCGCTGTCGGCGCTGGCCCGCGTAATCGAAATCGACCTGCTGGAAGGCCTGGGCGTGCGTCCGCTGCCGGAGGCGGCCCAACCGGTGGGGTTCGTGCTGCGATAGGGATGATGCGCGGGAACAGGCGCCAGGCCGGCCAGGCCCTGGCGCAGCCGCATCATCCGGCCGGCCCCATCAGCGGCAGCATGGTTTCCTTCAGGCGGCGCAGCACGAAGCAGGATTTGCTGTGGCGGATGCCGGGGATGCGGTAGAGCTGTTCGCGCAGCAGGCGTTCGTAGTCGCGGGTGTCGCGCACGGCGATGCGGATGTAGTAGTCGTAGTCGCCCGACACCAGAAAGGCCTCCAGTACCTCGGGGATGGCCGCCAGCGCGCGGCCGAACTCGTACAGCGTTTCCTCGCTGTGGCTCTCCAGCGTGACGTGCACGATCACCGTGTCCATGAAGCCCAGGCTGGCCGGATCGATGTCCACGGTATAGCCGCGGATCACCCCGGCGCTTTCCATGCGCTTGATGCGGTTCCAGCACGGCGTGGACGACAGGCCGACTGCGGCGCCGATGTCGTTCAGGCTGGCGCGCGCGTTCTCTTGCAGCACCTTCAGAATGGCCAGGTCAAACTTGTCCAGGTTCATTTTCTTTGATTCCTCAAAATCGAAGATAAATTTACTCCGTCTGGCCGGTAAACGTGGAAAAGAAGATAAAAATTCTTCCAGGCTACGAATAAGATAGATAGCATGAACGATCGCCTGCACCCCACCGCCGCCGCCGCGCTTGCCGCCACTGAACCCGCCGTTTCGAATGGCGCGAAGATTCTGCTCGATACGCTGATTGCGCACGGCGTCGACACCGTGTTCGGCTACCCCGGGGGGGCGGTCCTGCCGCTGTACGACGCGCTGTATGCCGAGCCGCGCCTGCGCCATGTGCTGGTGCGCCACGAACAGGCGGCCGTGCATGCCGCCGAAGGGTACGCCCGCAGCACCGGCCGCACCGGCGTCGTGTTCGTGACCTCCGGCCCGGGCATGGCCAACACCACGTCGGGCTTGCTGGACGCCATGTGCGATTCGATCCCGGTGCTGTGCGTCAGCGGACAGGTCTCCACGGCGGCCATCGGCACCGATGCTTTCCAGGAATGCGACGCCATCGGCATTTCGCGTTCCGTGACCAAGTGGAATACCCAGATCCGCGCCGTGGACGACGTGGCCAATGTGGTGTCCCGGGCGTTCGAGCTGACCCGTCAGGGCCGTCCCGGCCCCGTGCTGGTGGACTTTCCAAAAGACGTGCAGTTGGCCGTGCCGCGCGATGCGGACGACGACGTGCCCGGCCTGCCCTCGCAGCAAAAGCTGGCCGCGCTGCGTGCGCGCCGCCAGTCGGGCAAGCTGGCGCCTAAGTTGCCGCAGTCGGCCGTGCGCCGCGCCGCCGCGCTGATCGCGCAGGCCAAGCGCCCCATCTTCTACGGCGGCGGCGGGCTGGTGAATGCCGGCCCCGACGCTTGCGAAGCGTTCGCCGACCTGGTCCGCCATACCGGCGCGCCCTGCACCCTGACGCTGATGGGCCTGGGCGCCTTCCCCGCGTCCAGCCCGCAGTTCGTGGGCATGCTGGGCATGCACGGTACGGTCGAGGCCAACCTGGCCATGCACAACGCCGACCTCGTCGTCTGCATCGGCGCCCGTTTTGACGACCGCATCACCGGCAAGATCTCGGAATTCTGCCCGCATGCGCGCAAGATCCATATCGACATCGACCCGGCGTCGATCAACAAGGTGGTGCGGGTGGACGTGGCGCTGGTGGGCGACTGCCTGCCGCTGGTGCGGGCGCTGCGCGCCGAATTGGGCGATGAACCGATGGACGCGGCGCGCCTGGCGCCGTGGTTCAGGCGCATCGACACGTGGCGCCGTCAGGATTGCCTGGGCTTCACGCCTGCGGCCGACGCGATCCTGCCGCAGCATCTGATGGCCAGCCTGAACGCGGCGTTGGCCGACCGCGACGCCATCGTCTCCACCGACGTGGGCCAGCACCAGATGTGGGCCGCGCAGTACCTGCGTTTCGACAAGCCGAACCGCTGGCTGACCTCGGGCGGCGCCGGCACCATGGGGTATGGCGTGCCGGCCGCCATCGGCGCGCAGGTGGCGCATCCCGACAAGACGGTGGTCTGCGTGAGCGGCGACGCGTCGGTGTTGATGAACATCCAGGAACTGTCTACGGCCATGCAGCACCAGACGCCCGTGAAGGTCGTGCTGTGCAACAACGGCTACATGGGCATGGTGCGCCAGTGGCAGGAACTGATCCACGGCGGCCGCTACAGCCACAGCTACAACGCGTCGCTGCCCGATTTCGTGGCGCTGGCGCGGGCCTTCGGCTGGGGCGCGGCGCGGGTGGACGACCCGGCCAAGCTGGAGGCCGCACTGGCCGAATGCCTGGCGCATGACGGCCCCTACTTCCTGGACGTGGCGGTGTCGGCGCAGGAAAACTGCTTCCCGATGATGCCCGCGGGCCATGGCCATCAGAAGATGATGCTGGCCGAAGGCGTCTGGTATCAGGACGAGACGACCTGATTCTTGTGGGCGGTGATGGGGGGCGCGTGGCCAGTCCTTCAGGTTGCGGGACGGGTCGCGGCCGCGCGAAACCCATCGCGCAAGCCGTGGGCCCTCTTAAAACTGAATCGACAGCCCGCCGTCCACCACCAGCACGTGCCCGTTCACATAAGACGCGGCCGGGGATGCCAGGAACACGGCCGCGCCGGCGATTTCTTCCGGTTCGCCCCAACGCCCCGTCGGGTTGCGGGCCGCGATGCGTGGGCCGACCTTGGGGTCCGCCACCATCTCCGCATTGGTTTCGGTCGCGAAGGTGCCGGGCGCGATCGCGTTGCTGGTGATGTGGTGGCCGCCGAATTCCGCGGCCAGGGCGCGCACCATGCCGGTCAGACCCTGCTTGGCCGCCGGATACACGGCGTCGCCCGCGCGCGCCAGCTCGCCCACCACCGACGTGATGGCGATCAGCCGGCCGCCGCCTTGGCGCACCATGCGTTCGGCCGCGAACTTGGCCAGCAGCATGCCGGCGACCAGATCCGTGTCGATCAGCTCGCGGATTTCAGCGGGGCTGGTGTCGCGCAAGGTCTTGCGGTTGCGGGCGCCCACGTTGTTCACCAGCACGTCCAGGCGCCCGTGCTCGTCGTCGATGCGCTGGAATGCGCGCGCCATGTCGGCGTCGTCGCTGACATCGAACGGCAAGGGATGCGCGTCCAGGCCGGCGGCCGTCAGGTCGGCCACGGCGGCATCCACGGCCGCGGCGTTGCGCCCGTTGATCAGCACGCGCGCGCCACAGCCCGCCAGCGCCCGCGCAATGCAAAAGCCCAGTCCGCGCGCGGATCCGGTGACCAGCGCAACCTGCCCGGTCAGGTCGAAGTTGCGCAGATAAGGTAGTGTCTTCACGTCAATTCTCCATCGCCCTGCGCTGCCCAAAGCGCATAAAACCGCCCTCGGTTTTTGGGTGCCGCTAACCCACGACCCTCACCCGTTCCATCAAGGTGCTTCATGGAAGGCTGACCCGGTCCGGGCCGCGCGGAGCCGGCTTCGCCGGTCCGCAGCGGCGCCCCCTTGAGGGGGAAGCGCGTAGCGCTTCGGGGGTGGGCCCCTCTTATTCCCTGAATTCAGGCGCCCAGTGCAGCAGGCGCCGTTCCAGCCAGGTCACACAATAAACCAGCGCGATGCCAACGATGGACAACAGCGTCACGGCGGCGAACATGTCGGTGGCGTTCAGCGTGGCCAGCGCGGTGATCATCAGGTAGCCCATGCCGGTGGTGGATCCCACGAATTCGGCCAACACCACGCCGATCAGCGCAAAGCTGATGGCGTTGGGCAAGGCGGCGAACGTCCAGGCCGCCGCCGTCGGGATGCGTACGCGCCACAGGATCTGGCGTGGCGATCCGCCCAGCGTGCGGCAGAAATCCACCAGTTCGCGTTCGACGCTGCGGCCGCCTTTGTAGGTGTTGAAGAACACCAGGAAGAACACCACGAACCAGGACGTCACCACCTTGGAGGCCAGCCCCAGGCCGAAGAACATGGTGATGAGCGGCACGAACGCGATGCGCGGCATCGAGTTGAACGCCACGATGAACGGGTTGAACACGTCGGCCAGGAAGCGGCTGCGGGAAAGCGTCATGCCGACGATGAAGCCGCTGCCCACCCCCACGACCAGCCCCACCATCGTGGCCTGTAGCGTCAGCCACAAGTGCGGCCAGACCGAGCGCGGCCCGGGCTGCATCCATTCCCACAGCCGCACCGCCACGCGTGACGGCTGGCTGATGAAGAAGGGGTCGAACAACGTATTCTGGGTGAACCACGGGATGCGCGTCAGCGTCTCCCACGCGCCCAGGATGACGGCCAGGATCAGCACTTGCCACAAGGTGATGCGCACGCGGCGGGCAATGCCGGCGCGGCGGTCCAGCCGCAGCTGGTCCTGCAGGGAATCGGAGGTTTCAGTCGGGATCATGACGCAAGGGGATTCAGGCGGCGGCGCGGAACTGCTGGCCCAGCACGCTCCAGAGGCTTTGCACGTGGGCAACGAACTGCGGCGTTTCGCGCAGCGTGAAGACGTCGCGCGGATGCGGGATGCGGATGCGTTCGTCCAGCAGCACGTGGCTGGGCGGGCCGGACAGCACCACCACGCGGTCCGACAGCAGGATGGCTTCGTCCAGGTCGTGTGTGACCATGACGATGGTCTGGCCCAGCTTGCGCCAGATCTCCATCAGTTCGCGGTGCAGGTGCGTCTTGGTATGGGTGTCCAGCGCGCCGAAGGGCTCGTCCAGCAGCAGGATGCGGGGCTCGACGGCCAGGCTCATCAACAGCGCCACGCGCCGGCGCATGCCGCCCGACAGCTGGTGCGGGAAGGCGTCGGCGAAGGCGCCCAGGTGACCCAGTTCCAGCAGTTCAGCCACGCGACGGTCGATCTTGTCGGCAGCCACGCCCTGGAACTTCAGGCCCAGCGCCACGTTCTTCTTGACGCTGAACCAGGGCAGCAAGGTGTCTTTCTGGAAGATGTAGCCCAGCGCGGGCGGCACCTGACCGTCCACCACCTGCCCAGCCACGCGGATGGTGCCGGTGGTGGGCCGCAGGAATCCGGCGATCATGTTCAGCAGCGTGCTTTTGCCGCAGCCCGAAGGGCCGACGATCGAGACGAATTCGCCTTGTTCGATCGTCAGGCTGACCTCGCCCACCGCATGCGTCGTGCCCTGGCGCGACTGGTAGGCCTTGCCGACGTTGTCCAGCGTGATCATCAGAGGCCCCGCGCTTTCCGCACGAAGCTCATGTTCACGCATTTGGCGTAGGGCACCGTCTTGATCTCGTCGTTCGAGAATTGCCGGCCGTCGCCCATGATGGCCGTCATGCGGTTGTACGCGTCTTCGGTGATGAGGTTGTCTTTCAGGAACACGGTGTCTTTGTAGACGCCCAGCGTCTTCTCGATGGCCGCGCGCGGGAAGGCGTTGAGGTAGTCGTCGTAGATGACGTCGGTGATGCCGGCGGCGGAGTTAGCGGTGATGAAGTCCTGCGCCTTGACCATCGCGGTGACAAAGGCCTGCACCACTTCAGGGCGCTTCTGGACGGTGTCTTCCAATGTCAGCGCGGCGATGCCGGGGACGTCGCCGCCCATGAATTCGTTCCACGAGCTTTCGGTGGTGGCGTCGAAAATGGGCACGCCCCAACCTTCCTGCCGGGCCTGTTCCATCATGGACATGGTGGCCATGCTGGCCGATACCGAGCCGGTCTTGAGCGCGCCCAGCATGGTGGCCAGGTCGCCCAGCGGGCGGATATCCACCTTGTCGGCCACGCCGGCCTTCTGCATCAGGTACAGCGCCATCAGCCAGGTGCTGGACTGCGGCTGGGTGGCGCCCACGCGCTTGCCGGCCAGGTCCTTTAACGACTTGATCTTGCCGCTGTCGAAGTCTTCGCGGCGGACGATGACATTGGCATAGGTGAGCTTGCGGTCAAAGCCGAACACGAGCGTCGCGGGCTTGCCGGCGATGGTCAGCGCCGGGGCGGCGGTGGCCGCCGTGGCGCCGAACACGATCTGGCCGGCCGCCAGCAACTGGTTGGTGCGCGGACCGCTTTGCGAATTCAGGTACTCGACGTCCAGGCCGCCTTCGCTGAAATAGCCCTTCTTCAGCGCCACGTAGCCGGCCGCGAAAAAGGGATCGATGCTGCCCTGCCCGTAGACGACGCGGCCCAGCTTCGGCTGCGCGAACGCCACGCGCCCATTGAGCAGGCTGACGCCGGCCAGTGCCCCGGCAGCGGCCAGCACGCGGCGGCGGGTAGTGAAATCGGGGCTGTGGGTCATGTCGTCCTCGGGCGTTGGTTGGGTTGCAGCTGTTTGGCGTAAACAATACCCCAGCGCCACCCGTCCAACAATGGAAAACGCCCGGTTGCCCGGGCGTTGGTCGACTTCTGCGTGATTGACGAGTTACGCGCAGCCGTCCGTCACGATGCCGTTTTCTTCGGCGCTGCCTTCTTCACGGCTTTCTTGGCGGCGGTTTTGGTTGCCGTCTTGGTAGCCGTTTTCGTGGCGGTCTTCTTCACCGCAGCCTTCTTGGCCGGCGCTTTCTTCGCTGCCGTCTTGGTGGCCGTCTTTGCCGCCGTCTTGCCCGGCGCGCGGCCCGGCTTTTCAGGACGCGGCTCGAACTCGAAGCCCACCTTGCCGTCCGGCTGGCGCACCAGGAACGCCTTGAACTTGCGGTTGGTGCGGCTGGACACGAAGCCGTCCAGCAGGTCGGTGCGGCCGTCGGTCAAGAGCTTGCCCATCTGCTGGGCCGAGATCTCTTGTTGCAGGATGACCTTGCCCGAGCGGAAGTCGCAGCTCTTTTCGGGGCCAACGGACTTTTCGCAGACGTAGCTCATGCCGTGCTCGAACACGCGCGACTGGCACTTCGGGCAGGGGCCCACCGGCGTGTGGCCGGAGAAGTCCACGGCTTCGGTGTCGTCTTCGTCGTTCTGGCCGAAGTCGAACTCCAGCTTGTATTCATCGCTGATGCGCAGGATGGCGGCAAACGGCCGGCCCATCTTGCTGATGAAGCCCTGCAGCGGACCGATCTCGCGCTTGGCCAGCAGTTCTTCGACTTCCGGCAGTTCGAACGTGCGGCCGCCCGGGTGCTTGCCGATCGAGAAATCGCAGGCCGTGCAGGCGAATCGGCGGTAGTTTTCCTTCACCACGGCGCCGCACTTGGGGCATGGCGTCTGCAGCGTGGCGTAGTCGCCCGGCACCGTGTCGCGCTCGTATTCCTTGGCGCGCTTGACGATGACTTGCGTCATCTGCGCGATTTCGCGCATGAAGGCCTCGCGGCCCAGGCCGCCCTGCTCGATCTGCTTGAGCTTGTGTTCCCACTCGCCCGTCAATTCCGGCGAGGTCAGTTCGGTGACGTCCAGCCCTGACAGCAGCGTCATCAGCTGGCGCGCCTTGGCGGTGGGCACCAGGTCGCGGCCTTCGCGGCGCAGGTAGACCTCGTTGAGCAGGCCTTCGATGATGGCGGCGCGCGTGGCCGGCGTGCCCAGGCCGCGCTCGGACATCGCTTCGCGCAGTTCTTCGTCGTCCACCAGCTTGCCAGCGCCTTCCATGGCGGACAGCAAGGTGCCTTCGTTGAAGCGGGCTGGCGGCTTGGTCGACAGGCCCACGGCTTCGACGTCTTCCGTGCGCACGGTCTCGCCGTCCGCCACGGGCACCAGGTTGGCGTCTTCGCCCTGGGCTTCCTTGCCGTAGACGGCCAGCCAGCCTGGGGTGACGAGCACCTTGCCGTCGGTGCGGAAGCGGTGCCCCTGCACTTCGGTCAGGCGGGTGGTGACGCGGTATTCGGCGGCCGGGAAGAAGACGGCCAAAAAGCGCTTGAGCACCAGGTCGTACAGCTTGGCCTCGGCTTCGCTCAAGTCATGCGGGATCTGCAGCGTGGGGATGATGGCAAAGTGGTCCGACACCTTCTTGTTGTCGAAGATGCGGCGATTCGGCTTCACCCACTGCTGGCTGACGACCGTGTCCGCGTGGCGGGCCAGGCCGCCCACGGCGTTCGAGCCGCCCTTGGCCAGCGCGCGCATCGTTTCCTGCACCGTGGTGATGTAGTCCTCGGGCAGGTAGCGGGAATCGGTACGCGGGTAGGTCAGCGCCTTGTGGCGTTCGTACAGGGTCTGGGCGAGCGCCAGCGTGGTCTTGGCCGAAAAGCCGAAACGGCCGTTGGCTTCGCGCTGCAGCGACGTCAGGTCGTACAGCGCCGGCGACATCTGGGTCGATGGCTTGGATTCTTCGGTGACGTTGCCCGGCTGGTCGCGGCAGGCGGCCACCACGCTTTGCGCGGCGGCGGCCGACCACAGGCGCGATTCGCGCTTTTCCGGGTCGCGGTCGTCTTTCTTGAATTGGGGGTCGATCCAGCGGCCTTCATACAGGCCGGCGGCGGCGATGAAGGTGGCGCGCACTTCCCAGTAGTCGCGCGGCACGAAGCGGCGGATGCGCTCTTCGCGTTCGGCCACGATCGCCAGCGTGGGGGTCTGCACCCGGCCGACCGGCGTCTTGAAGAAGCCGCCGTCCTTGCTGTTGAAGGCGGTCATGGCCCGCGTGCCGTTGATCCCGACCAGCCAGTCGGCTTCGGCGCGCGAACGGGCCGCCGCTTCCAGCGGTTTCAACTGGGCGTCGTCGCGCAGGTTGGCGAAGGCGTCGCGGATGGCGGCCTGCGTCATGGATTGCAGCCAGAGGCGCTGGATCGGCTTCTTCACGCCCGCATACTGAATGATGTAGCGGAAGATCAGTTCGCCTTCGCGTCCCGCGTCACAGGCATTGATGATCGAATCCACGTCCTTGCGCTTGGCCAGGCGGACCAGCAGCTTCAGGCGCTCGGCGGACTTCTTGTCGGTGGGGCCCAGTTCGAATTCCGGCGGAATCACGGGCAGGTGCGTGAAGCTCCACTTCCCCTTGACCGGATCGTTGGGCGCGACCAAGCTCAGCAAATGGCCGATGCTGGACGCGAGTACGTAACGTTCGCTTTCAAAATAGTCGCCCTCGCGCGCAAAGCCTCCCAAGGCGCGTGATATATCAAGGGCCACCGAGGGCTTCTCGGCAATAATCAGCGTTTTATTCATGTGTATCCAGTGGCGGTAGTCCCGCCTTAGTAGCGCGGATAATAAGATCGGAGATTCGCCAGATGCAAGTCGGCACTGAAAGACAAGCGGGATCCGAACTGCACGCTTGGCGCCAATTCCTGGCGCGAAGCACCCTTTGGCTAGGCGTTTTGCTGCTGGGCAGCGCCGCGATTTGCTGGGTCGCCGCCAACTGGCAGGACATGACAAAAGTGCAGCGCTTCGCCGGCACGCAGGGCTTGCTGGCCATTGCCGCACTGGCCGCCGCCTGGGCCGGGCTGCGCCTTCGGGCCACCCCTGGCGTGCGGCGCAGCATCCCGGGCGCGCTCCTGGCGTTGGCCGGCATCCTGCTGGGCGCCCTGCTCGCGTTATTAGGCCAAACTTACCAGACTGGCGCCGATACCTGGGAATTGTTCGCCTGGTGGGCGCTATTGCTGCTGCCCTGGGCGCTGGCCGCGGCCAGCCAGGCCGTGTGGCTGTTGTGGATCCTGGTGCTGAACGTGGCGGCCGCGCTCTGGCTGGGCGAACGGATGTTCTCGTGGCTGTCGGTGTTCGGCGGATCGGACACCATCACGCTCGTCATGGCGGCGCTGAACCTCGCGTTGCTGCTGGGCTGGGAGCTGGCCGCGCACCGCTGGCGTGCCAGCACGATGATCGGCCCGCGCATCCTGGCGGCCCTGGTCGTCAGCACGCTGGTCATGTCCCTGATGTTCGTCGGTTTCTTCTTCGGCCGCGAGCAAGGGGTCGGCGGCATCGCGTGGCTTGCCGTGACGGTGGGGCTGGGCTTTTATTATCAGCGGGTCCGGCGCGATCTGATCATCCTGGCCATTTTGGCGGCTGGCGTGATCTGCGTGTCACTGCGATTCGTGGGCGAATGGCTGCTGCGCCTGGAGCCCGGCGTCTGGGCCGCGCTGCCGCTGGCGGCGTTGCTGATGGCCGA
>NZ_JABBJN010000060.1 GCF_012928505.1 Achromobacter sp. Bel
GCCGGTCGCCGCGCGCCGTCCCGCTCAACCACTTGCGGCGACCGGCGTCGGCGGTCAGGTCCGCCCCGGCAGCGGGGTGCGTGTTGGGGCTACGTGTCACTGGCGTCATGCATGGCTCCTGGCAAAAAAAAACGTCCCGCGCGCCATGGAATCCAGTCCATTGGCGCTGCGGAACGTCGTTGTCCCTTGCCGCGTAGTGCGGCGCGTTGCGTCGGGTGACCGCCGTTGGCCCCCGATACCTCTTAAGCAAGCACCGTGCCAGGCAGCCGGCTTTTTTCCTGAATGCGCCCGCACGCGGCGCCAATGCTGGCTTTGCGCCCAGCCCACGCCTCCACGGCCCGCGCCCACGCGCCGTGCCGCGAACCAAGTTGGTGCATGTCCCGATGCGGCGGCGCACCACGGCTGTGCGGCGCGGGCCCTGCCGCAGCGCCCCGCCGCCCCTTTCCTCGCGCCGCACCGGATGGCACGGAACTTGCATCAGTGGAAGCATCCGGGGGATCTCATGCTGAAGGTGATGCTGCTGAACGATGGCGAAGGACGCGCGGCGTCGCTGCGGCAGACGCTTGCCGCGGCGGGCGTGCGCATCGTCTCGGAAGTGGCGCCCGGCATGGACCTGGCTGCCGCCATCGCGCAGGCCGCCCCCGACGTCGTGCTGATCGACAGCGACGCCCCGGGGCGCGACACGCTGGAAAACGTCTGCGTGGCCAGCGAGCACAGCGACCGCCCGGTCGTGATGTTCACCGACAACGGCAACCGGGACACCATCCGCAGCGCCCTGCGGGCCGGCGTTGCAGCCTATGTGGTGGGCGACGTGCCGGCGGCCCGCATCGAACCGCTGCTGACGGTGGCGATCGAGCGTTTCGCCATGGAGAAGTCGCGGCGCGAAGAACTGCGCGAGGCGCAATTACGCCTGGCGGATCGGCAATGGGTGGAGAAAGCCAAAGGGATCCTGATGAAGGCGCGGACCATTCCCGAGGACGAAGCACACCGCCTGCTGCGCGAGCGCGCAATGCAAAGCCAGAAGCGCCTGGGCGACGTCGCCCGCGAAGTCGTCGAAATGAGCCAATGGCTGGGTAAAGGCTAGCTACATGATTTTTAGCTATATGGATTCAAGAAATCAAAAGTTGTGGGGAGGAAACCCGCTCCCTATGATCAGTTGATATTTCGCCGGGTACGCCCGGAGCGGGCATTTGATGAAGCTTTTCCCGATTTTTGCCGACTTGAAAGCGCGGCGGGTGCTGGTGGTAGGCGGTGGCGCGGTGGCCGAGCGCAAGACGCTCGCCCTGCTGGAAGCCTCGGCCGACGTCGTCCTGGGTGCGCCAGTACTGACGCCGGCGCTGGCTGCGCTGGCCGCTGAAGGCCGCATCCGCCACTTGGCGGGCCGGTTTGATGCCGCCTGGCTGGACGAGGTCTGGCTGGTGGTCGCCGCCACCGACGACCGCGCCACCAACGCCGCCGTGTCCGACGCCGCCAGCGCCCGCCGCATCTTCACCAACGTGGTGGACGACCCGGAGCTGTCCTCGTTCCAGGTGCCGTCCATCGTGGACCGGTCGCCCATCATCGTGGCCATTTCGTCCTCGGGCGTGGCGCCGGTACTGGCGCGCCGCATTCGCGAACGCATCGAATCGCTGTTCGACCACACGCTGGGCCAACTGGCCGGGCTGGCCGCCACTTACCGCAAGCGCATCCGGGTCAGCCACCCCGACCTGGGCGCGCGCCGCCGCTTCTACGACTGGCTCCTGGACGGCCCCGTGGCCGGCTTCCTGCGTCAGCAGCAGCCCACCCGGGCTGAAACCGCCTTGGTCGATGCCCTGGCGGCGCCGCTGGCGCCCGCCGAGGGCAGCGTGGTGCTGGTCGGGGCAGGCCCCGGCGACCCCGGGCTATTGACGCTGAAGGCACTGCGCGCCTTGAACGAAGCCGACGTCATCCTGTATGACCGTCTGGTCAGCGACGATGTCATGTCGCTGGCGCGCCGTGATGCCGACCGCGTGCCGGTCGGCAAGCTGCCGGGCGAAAACCACCACGCGACCCAGGCGCGCATCCACGCCTTGCTGGTGGAGCACGCGCGGGCAGGTCGCCGCGTGGTGCGCCTGAAAGGCGGCGACGCGTTCATCTTCGGACGGGGCGGCGAAGAGCTGGAATATCTGCGCGCGCATGGCGTGCGCTATGAAGTGGTGCCCGGTATCACCGCTGCGCTGGCCTGTGCGGCCTATGCGGGCATCCCGCTGACGCACCGCGAACACGCGCAATCGGTGCGGCTGATCACGGCGCATTGCCGCGAGGACGAAGACAAGCTGGACTGGCCCGCGCTGGCGCGCGAGCAGCAGACGCTGGCGTTCTATATGGGAGTGGGCCAGCTGGATCTGCTGACCGGGCGCCTGTTGCGCCATGGCCGCTCGGCCCAGACGCCGTTCGCGCTGATCGAAAACGGCAGCCGGCCCGAACAGCGCGTGCTGTCGGGCACGCTTGAAGAACTGCCCCGCCTGGCCGCCGAGCATGCCATCCGCTCGCCTGCCCTGCTGATCGTGGGCGAAGTCGCCGGCCTGGCGCCGCAGTTGCAATGGTTCGGCCAGCATATCGATGGCCGGCCGCAACGGTTGGCGGCTTGAGGGGCGGCGCGTGTGGACGGCAACCGCGACCGCTCAGGCTCTCCGCGCGCAACCCATCGCGCCGATAAACGTTATTCCGTCTTCTGCGTGGTGCCGAAGATCCGGTCGCCCGCATCGCCCAGGCCCGGCATGATGTAACCGTGCTCGTTCAGGCCGTCATCGATGGATGCCGTATAGATATGCACGTCCGGGTGCTTGGCCAACACCGCGTCGATGCCGACAGGTGCGGCTACCAGGACGAGCGCCCGGATTTCCTTGCAGCCGGCGCGCTTGAGCAGGTCGATGGCGGCAACCATCGAACCGCCAGTCGCCAGCATCGGATCGACGATCAGCGCCAGGCGCTGGTCGAGTTCACCGACCAGGCGTTCCAGATACGTATGCGCTTCCAGCGTCTCTTCGTTGCGGGCCACGCCCACGACGCTGACCTTGGCGCCGGGAATCAGGCTGAGCACGCCATCCAGCATGCCGATGCCGGCGCGCAGGATAGGCACCACGGTGACTTTCTTGCCGGCGATCTTCTCGACCTGGACCTGGCCGCACCAGCCTTCCACGGTGGCGGGCGCCAGCGGCAAGTCCTTGGATGCTTCATAAGTCAGCAACGCGCCGACTTCCTGCGACAACTCTCGGAAGCTCTTGGTGCTGAGGTCGGCGCGACGCATGATCCCGAGCTTATGGCGGATCAACGGATGGCGGATTTCGTGCACGGGCATGTGCGTAACACTCCAGAATATTGAAAAGACGGGTTTTTCGCCTCAGGCGCCACCCGAGCAGCACAATGCACCTGCGTCGGCTATCGGGTCGCACCCACGGATCGTAATCGGTTTAGGAAAATTGGCCTATTGATCGGCTAGCCACGCTATCAGGGCGTCATCGAAAGCGCGGACGGCGCCTGCCTGTTCGTGGTTGACGATGCTGACCACCACGTAGCGCTTGCCGCTGGCGCCCAGCACGTAACCGGCGATCGAGCGCACGTCGCGCAACGACCCGGTCTTCAGGTGGGCCATGCCCAGCGTGCCATCGCCCTTCAGACGGCGGCGCACGGTGCCGTCCACCCCGGCGATCGCGAAGGACGAGATGTACTCCGGCATGACAGGCGAATTCCAGGCCACCGTCAGCATGGACGCCAGGCTGTCGGCCGATACCCGGGCCTCGCGCGACAGGCCGGCGCCGTTGTCAATGACCAGTTCGGGCATGTCCAGCCCCTGCTTGGCCAGCAGCCCCTTGGCCACCGCCTCGCTGCTGGTCACGGTGGCCGGCCGGCGGCCCTTTTCCGCGCCCAGCGTCAGCAGCAGCGTGCGCGCCATGACGTTATTGCTGCGCTTATTGATCTGGCGGATCACCTCGGCCAAGGTCGGAGAATCGTGCGAAGCCAGCACCACGGCGTCCGCCGGCACCATGCCGGCCCGGACCTGTCCCTTGAAGGTACCGCCCAGCTCTTTCCAGAGCATGCGGAAAATCTCGGTGGCGTAGTCGGGCTGCGACAGGGCCAGGCGGTACAGGCTGAATTCGCCGCAAGAGCCAGCCACCTTGCCGCCCACGCGGATCGTCACACCCTGTTGGGTGATCAGCGGTTCGGTCGTCACCACCGGCGGACCCGGGCAGCGGACGTCGCTCCATTCCACATTGCCCTCGATCTTCAGGCCGGGCAGGGGCGGATCGATCAGCGGCACCCATTTATGGGCGGCCGCATCCGGCGTGAACAGCAGGCGCAGCGCGCCGAAACCCACCATCAGGGCGTCGGGGCTGGCGTTGTAGGCCCGATCCGGGGCGCCGTCAAAGGCGCCGGGGTCGGTGGCGACCTGGCCGAAGATGCTGCGGTCGATGACCAGATCATTGATCTGCTTGACCCCGCGCAGGCGCAATTCACGCAGCAGGGCCCACAAGTCCTGCATCAGGAACTGGGGGTCGCCCCCGGCACGCAGGTACAGCGGGCCGGCCAGCACGCCCTTGGCGTCGGGCCGGGCGCCCGGCGCCGTCATGAATTCGGTGCGCCAGACGTAGTTCGGCCCCAGTTCGGACAGCGCCGCCCAGGTCGTAACCAACTTCATCACCGATGCCGGGTTGCGCGATTCCTTGGCATTGAGCGCCACCAGGCGCTGCCCGCCCAGTTCCTGCACCACCAGCGACAGTGAACTGTCGGGCAGTTTGCTGGCCTTCCAGGCATTCACCACATTGGGCGGCAGGCCCTGGACCTGCGCGCAGGCGGCGCCCGCCGACAGGGTCAGCAATCCGCCGGCCAGCCATTGCCTCAGCCCGCCCACCCGCTTTCTCGCTTGTCCCGTCATGCTGCGTCCACCCGGTTGCTAGTCCTGCAAAACCGAGAGCATACAAAACCTGGGACGGTTGCGGGCGGGAGGGACCCGCCCGCCGCGCGCTTTACTGCAGCCGCCACTTGCCGGACGCCACCGTCGCCATCACCAGCGCCCGCTCGTCCAGCCCGTTGTGATCAGTGGGGCTCATGCTGACCACGCCGGTCGCCGTGGGCAGGTTCTTGACGCTTTCCAGCGCATCGCGCAACGCCGCCCGGAACTCGGGCGTGCCGGGCTTGGCCGTCTTCAGGGCCACGGGAATGGCCTGTTGCAGCAGCAGGCCTACGTCCCAGGTATAGGCGGCGAACAACGACACGCTGCCCGCGCCATTGGCGGCCTCGTACTTCTTGGCGAAGGCCTGCGCCGTGGCCTTGACGGGATTGTTGTCAGGCAGCAGGTCGGCCACCATCACCGGCCCCACCGGCACCCACGCGCCCTCGCACGCCGCGCCGCATACCCGCAGGAAGTCGTTGTTGGCCACCCCGTGGTTGAAATAGATCTTGCCCTTGAAGCCCCGTTCGCGCAGGGCGCGGGCCGGCATGGCGGCCGGCGTGCCGGACGCGCCGACCACCACGGCGTCGGGCGCCGCGCCGATCAGCTTCAGGGTCTGGGCTACGGCAGACGTATCGGTCGGCGCAAAGCTTTCTTTCCCCACGACCTCGATGCCGTGCTTTTTGGCGGCTTTCTCGATTTCCACCCAGAACGTCTCGCCCAGGGCATTGTTGAAACCGACGAAGCCCAGTTTCTTCACGCCATTGGCCGCGGCGTGCCGCGCGATGCCCTCGGCCATCAACGAATCCGAGTGCGGTGTTTTGAACACCCAACGCCGTTTGTCGTCCACCGGTTCGATCAGCCGGGCCGACGAGGCCAGCGTGATCACCGGCGTGGCGCCGGTCGCCACGGTATCCAGCATGGCCATGGTATTGGGCGTGGTGGTGGAGCCGACGATCAGGTCGACCTTGTTCTCGGAAATCAGCTTGTGGGAATTGCTGACGGCCCGCGTCGTGTCGGACGCGTCGTCCAGCACGATGTATTCGACCTTCACGCCGCCGATTTCAGTGGGCAGCAGGCTGATGGTGTTGCGCTCCGGGATGCCCAGCGACGCTTGCGGGCCGGTGGTGGACAGGGTGGCGCCGATTTTCACTTGCGCCAGCGCGGGCGCGGCGCCCGTAGCCAGCAAGGCCGCCAGGGCGGCGGCCATCAGGGTGCGACGAGGGGTCATGCGGTTGTCTCCTTGGGTACGCGGATATCGTTTTTTGCATTGCGCCGATCCGCTACGGCGTAGAACGCAGTTATACGGCGGGAAGCGGCGTTTCGCCATGGTTCCGCCCCTATTAGCCGTCCCCTTTACAATATCGGGTTGCCCCGAGCCGGCCCGGCCGGCGCGGCCCGCGTTTTTTGCCGGGCCGCCTCCTCTGACAGACAGATACCCGCGTGACCCAGTCCCTGACCGTTTCCGATTTCAATTACGAACTGCCGCCCGAACTCATCGCGCAGACGCCTGCCGCCGAACGCACGGGCAGCCGCCTGCTGCACCTGGACGGCGCCAGCCAGCTGCACGACCGCCAGTTCGCGGATCTGGCCGGCCTGCTGCGCGCGGGCGACCTGCTCGTCTTCAACGACACCCGCGTCATCAAGGCGCGCCTGCCCGGCCACAAGATCACCGGCGGCAAGATCGAAGTCCTGGTCGAACGCATCACCGAGACCGACCGCGTCCTGGCCCACGTGCGCGCCAGCAAATCGCCCGGCCCCGGCATGGTGCTGCGCCTGGCCGAGGCCTTCGACGCCACGGTGCTGGGCCGCGAGGGCGAGCTGTTCGACATCCGCTTCCCCGGCCCGGTGCTGGAACTGCTGGACGCCCACGGCGCCACCCCGCTTCCGCCCTACATCACGCACGCGGCCGATGCCGGCGACGATGACCGCTACCAGACCGTCTACGCCCGCGAACCCGGCGCCGTGGCGGCGCCCACCGCCGGCCTGCACTTCGACCAGCCTACCCTGGACCGCCTGGCCGACCTGGGCGTGGAGCGCGCCTTCGTCACCCTGCATGTCGGCGCGGGCACGTTCCAGCCGGTGCGCGTGGACAACCTGGCCGACCACATCATGCACGCCGAATGGTTCACGGTGCCGCAAGCCACGGTGGACGCCATCGCCGCCGCCCGCGCCCGCGGCGGCCGCGTGATCGCCGTCGGCACGACCAGCGTGCGCGCCCTGGAATCCGCCGCCGCCCAGACCGAAGGCCGCACGGCCCCCGGGCTGCCGCTGGCCGCCGCCCAGGGCGACACGCGCCTGTTCATCACCCCAGGCTACCGGTACCGCGTCGTGGACGCGCTGGTCACCAACTTCCACCTTCCCCAGTCGACCCTGCTGATGCTGGTGTCGGCGCTGGCCGGCGTCGAGCCGATCCGCCGCGCCTACGCCCATGCGGTAGCCCAGCGCTACCGCTTCTTCAGCTATGGCGACGCCATGTTCATCGAATCCCCTGCCTCATGACCGGACTGAACTTCGAACTGCTCGCCACTGACGGCGGCGCCCGCCGCGGCCGCATCACGCTGAACCACGGCGTGGTCGAAACCCCTATCTTCATGCCTGTCGGCACCTATGGCAGCGTCAAGGCCATGATGCCGCACGAGCTCAAAGAAATCGGCTCGCAGATCGTGCTGGGCAACACGTTCCACCTGTGGCTGCGCCCGGGCACGGAAATCATGGAAAAGCACGGCGGCCTGCACGGCTTCATGCAGTGGGACAAGCCGATCCTGACCGATTCAGGCGGCTTCCAGGTGTTCAGCCTGCAAGGCATGCGCAAGATCACCGAGGAAGGCGTGAAATTCGCCTCCCCGATCGACGGCGCGCGCCTGTTCCTGACGCCGGAAGAATCCATGCGCATCCAGCGCTCGCTGAATTCCGACATCGTCATGGTGTTCGACGAGTGCACGCCTTATGAAATCGACGGCCGCCCCGCCACGGTAGAGGAAGCCGCCCGATCGATGCGCATGTCGCTACGCTGGGCACGCCGCTCCCGCGATGAATTCGACCGCTTGGGCAATCCCAACGCGCTCTTCGGCATCGTCCAGGGCGGCATGTACGAATCGCTGCGCGACGAATCCCTGGCCGGCCTGCAAGATATCGGTTTCCATGGCTACGCCATCGGTGGCCTGTCGGTGGGCGAGCCCAAGGAAGACATGATGCGCATCCTGGCGCACGTGACGCCCAAGCTGCCGGCGCAGGCGCCCCGCTACCTGATGGGCGTGGGCACTCCGGAAGACCTGGTCGAAGGCGTCTCGCGCGGCGTGGACATGTTCGACTGCGTCATGCCCACCCGCAACGCCCGCAACGGCTGGCTGTTCACCCGCTTCGGCGACGTCAAGATCCGCAACGCCAAGTACCGGGACGACATCCGCCCGCTGGACCCCAGCTGCGCATGCCACACCTGCGCCAACTTTTCGCGCGCCTACCTGCATCACCTGCAGCGGGCCAACGAGATCACCGGCGCGCGGCTGAACACGCTGCACAACCTGCATTTCTACCTGACCATCATGAAGGAAATGCGCGAGGCCATCGCAGAAGGCCGCTTCGACGCCTGGCGCACCCAATTCGCCGCTGACCGCGCCCGCGGGATCGAGTGATCCGCCAAGGCAAAAGCGCCCCCTCGGGGGCAGCAAGCATGCGAAGCCTGCGCGGCTTGGAGGGCCTTTTTCCAGCGGGGGGCTTTTCTATCCTGGATTCGCCCCCATAGATTGGGATCCCTCCCTAGTGAAAGGCCAGCAATAAGATAGATACAATAGTCGGCTTGCCCTATCCATGGCTCGCGCGGGGATGGGCGCATAAAAACACAGCTAAAGTATGGTCATGACCCGCAAGCCCCGCCAAGAGCCGTCTTTGCATAGACACTCCTGGCATATAACCCCGGGCATGGCCAGCCAAAGCAACAAACAACCCAAACAGACTTAAACGCAGGAGAATTCAATGTCCGTTATCGATACCGCCAGCCTCGTCGTGGCCCAAGCCGCCGCCCCCGAAGGCAATGCGCTGATGGGCATGCTGCCCATCGTCCTGATGTTCGTGATCCTCTATTTCCTGATGATCCGTCCCCAGATGAAGCGCCAGAAAGAGCACCGTAACCTGATCGCCGCCCTGGCCAAGGGCGACGAAGTGGTCACCGCCGGCGGCATGCTCGGCAAAGTCACCAAGGTCAACGACAGCTACGTGACCGTTGAAGTCTCCGAACTGGCCGACAAGCCGGTCGAAGTGATCATGCAGAAGTCGTCGGTCTCGACCGTGCTGCCCAAGGGAACCATCAAGGCCTTGTAAGCGTCCCATAGAGCCCCGTCGGGCTCTTTTGTCCGATGGCGCCTGCCGCCGCCCGCCGCGCTTGCCGCTCGGGCGGCCCTTTCATCACTCTTACATGAAGTAGCCGGCAATGAACCGCTATCCCCTCTGGAAGTACATTACGGTCCTGATCGCGGTCATCATTGGCCTGCTGTACACGCTTCCCAATTTCTACGGCGAGTCCCCTGCCGTCCAGGTTTCCAGCGCCAAGGCCACCATCAAGGTGGATCCGGCCATGCTGAGCCGGGTCGAGCAGATCCTGACGGACGCCAAGATCCCCAACGAAGGGGTCTTCTTCGAAACCAACGGCACGCTCGGCACCGTGCGCGCCCGCTTCACGTCGACCGACCTGCAACTGCAGGCGCGCGACCTGATCGACAAATCCCTCAATACCATCGCTGGCGATCCGCACTACACCGTGGCGCTGAACCTGCTGCCCGCCTCGCCCGCCTGGATGCGCGCGATGGGCTGGTTCGCCCCCAAGCCCATGTACCTGGGCCTGGACTTGCGCGGCGGCGTGCACTTCCTGCTGCAAGTCGACATGCAGGGCGCCCTGACCGCCCGCTACGACTCGCTGGCGGCCGACGTGCGCTCGGTGCTGCGCGACCAGAAGGTCAACGTGGCCGGCGTCGAACGTTCGGGCATGGGCATTGCCGCCACCTTCGCCAACACGGACGACCGCGACCGCGCCATCTCGACCCTGCGCACCCGCCTGCCCGACCTGGAATTCACCGAGCGCGAAGAAAACGGCAAGCAGCTGCTGATGGGCGCCCTGAACCCGGCCGCCGTCCAACGCGTGCAGGATTCCGCCTTAAAGCAGAACATCAACACCCTGCATAACCGGATCAACGAACTGGGCGTGGCCGAACCGGTCATCCAGCAGCAAGGTTCCGACCGCATCGTGGTGCAGTTGCCCGGCGTGCAGGACGTGGCCAAGGCCAAGGAACTGCTGGGCCGCACCGCCACGCTGGAAATCCGCATGGTCGACGACACCCCCACCGCGCAAGCCGCGCTGCTGGGCGGCACCGTGCCCTTCGGCCTGGAACGCTACAACGACCGCGACGGCCGTCCGATCCTGGTCCGCCGCCAGGTCGTCCTGACGGGTGAAAACCTGCAAGACGCCCAGCCCGGCCGCGACTCGCAGACCCAGCAGGCCGCTGTCCACCTGACGCTGGACTCCAAGGGCGCCCGCATCTTCCGCGACGTCACCCGCGACAACATCGGCAAGCGCATGGCCATCCTGCTGTTCGAAAACGGCAAGGGCGAAGTGGTCACGGCGCCGGTCATCCGCAGCGAAATCGCGGGCGGCCAGGTCCAGATCTCGGGCAGCATGAGCTCCGAAGAAGCCGCCGACACCGCGCTGCTGCTGCGCGCAGGCGCTTTGGCCGCGCCGATGTCCATCATCGAAGAACGCACCATCGGCCCGAGCCTGGGCGCCGACAACATCTCGAAGGGTTTCCATTCGACGCTGTACGGTTTCCTGGCCATCGCCGTCTTCATCATCCTGTACTACCACCTGTTCGGCGTGTTTTCCACGGTCGGCCTGACCCTGAACGTGCTGCTGCTGCTGGCGCTGTTGTCCATGCTGCAGGCCACGCTCACCCTGCCAGGCATCGCCGCTATCGCGCTGACACTCGGCATGGCCATTGACTCGAACGTGCTGATCAACGAGCGGATACGGGAAGAGCTGCGGGCGGGCGCCACGCCGCAGCAAGCCATCCATCAGGGGTTCGAACGCGCCTGGGGCACCATTCTTGACTCGAACCTCACGACGCTCATCGTGGGCCTGGCGCTGCTGGCCTTCGGTTCGGGCCCGATCCGGGGCTTCGCCGTGGTGCACTGCCTGGGCATCCTGACCTCGATGTTCTCGTCGGTGGTGGGCGTGCGCGCCCTGGCCAACCTGTACTACGGCCGCAAGAAGAAGCTCACCACGATCTCCATCGGTGAAATCTGGAAACCGAAGGCAAACTGAACATAAAGCGGGCGGCGCAAGCCGTCCGCCACAGCAAAGAACCGAAGGCGAAAAATGGAATTTTTCCGGATTCACCGCACTATCCCGTTCATGCGCCATGCGTTGGTGCTGAACATCATCAGTCTCGTCACGTTCATCCTGGCGATCTTCTTCATCGTGACCCGCGGGTTCCACCTGTCGATCGAATTCACCGGCGGCACGGTCATGGAAGTCAACTACGCCCAGACGGCGCAGCTTGAAAACGTGCGCGGCGTGGTGTCCAAGCTGGGCTACACCGACTTCCAGGTGCAGAACTTCGGCACCTCGCACGACGTGATGATCCGCCTGCCGCTGCAGGAAGGCCAGACGTCGGCGACCCAAAGCGAAACCGTCATGGCCGCGCTGAAGACGGCTGATGCCGGCGTCGAACTGCGCCGCGTGGAATTCGTTGGTCCGCAGGTCGGCCAGGAACTGCTGCACAACGGCCTGATGGCCTTGCTGGTGGTGGTCATCGGCATCATGGCCTACCTGGGCTTCCGCTTCGAATGGAAGTTCGCCGTCGCCGGCGTGATCGCCAACCTGCACGACGTGGTGATCATCCTGGGCTTCTTCGCGTTCTTCCAGTGGGAATTCTCGCTGTCGGTGCTGGCGGGCGTGCTGGCGGTGCTGGGCTATTCCGTGAACGAATCCGTGGTCATCATGGACCGGATCCGCGAGAACTTCCGCAAGTACCGCAAGGCGGACGTGCACGAAGTCATCAACAGCGCCATCACGCAGACCATCTCGCGGACCATCATCACCCACGGTTCGACGCAGATGATGGTGCTGGCCATGCTGTTCTTCGGCGGCCCCACCCTGCACTACTTCGCCATGGCGCTCACCATCGGCATCTGGTTCGGCATCTACTCGTCGGTGTTCGTCGCCGCCGCGCTGGCCATGTGGATGGGCGTCAAGCGCGAAGACCTGATCAAGCCGGTCAAGAAGGAAGGCGAAGAAGGCGAAGTCGCCTGACCTGCCTCGCGCTTCAAACAAAAACCCGTCGCTTGCGACGGGTTTTGTTTTTGGGCCACCACTGTACTGCGCCTTCTTGTCCCGCTGTACGGGTACGAATGCGCCCGCATTGGCTACCATAGGAACACCATGAAACTATCCATCGATCATCTCGTCATCGCCGCGGCGGACCTTGCCAGCGGCACGCAATACGTTGCAGACCTCCTGGGCGTCGCGCCGCAAGGCGGCGGCGTCCACCCGCGCATGGGCACCCATAACCGGGTGCTGGGCATGGCCGACGGCATCTACCTGGAAGTGATCGCCATCGACCCCGATGCGCCGCCGCCCGAGCGTGCGCGCTGGTTCGGGCTGGACCAGGGCGACGTGCGCGCACACCTGGAACAGGGGCCGTTCCTGGCGCACTGGGCGGCGCGGGTCGAAGCGCCCATGGACCTGACCCGCATGCAGGCCGAGCATCCCGAGCGCATCGCGCCCGTCATCCCCATGACCCGGGGCAACCTGCGCTGGCGCTTGACGGTGCCGGACGATGGCAGCCTGCCGGTCTGGCGCGAAGCCGGCCATGCCGCGGGCGATGGCCTCCTGCCCACACTGATCCAATGGGATGTGGATGCCTACCCCGGCGTCAGCCTGCCGCGCCAGCCCCTGAAGCTGGTTCGCCTGACGGGCAGCCATCCGCAGGCCGGCCTGCTGCGCCAGGGACTGACCTGGATGGGCGCAGACACCCTGATCGACCTTGAACAAGCCAGCGGCACCCCGCGCCTGTGGGCGCAGATCGAGACCCCCCAGGGCGTCAAGACGCTGGCATGACCCTGGCACGCCCCCGACATGACCCCACCCGATAACAACAATTCAACACCCCAAACCGGAGACTCCCCCATGCCCGCCACCCGCAAACGATTCGACGACGAACCCTACCTGGGCCAGTGCGACGCCACCGTCATCGCCGTGAATCCCGAGGGTATCGAACTGGACGAAACCGTCTGCTACGCGCGCAGCGGCGGCCAAGCGGGCGACAGCGGCACGCTGACCCTGGCGGACGGCCGCACCCTGACGCTGACGGATACCGTCTACGCCGACGACCGCCAACGTATCCTCCACGTGCTGGAGGGCGACGCCACCCCGCAAGTCGGGGACCGCGTCACCGTGTCCATCGACTGGGCGCGCCGCCACCGGCTGATGCGCCTGCACACCTGCCTGCACTTGCTGGGTTCGCTCGTGCCCGCGCCGGTGACCGGGTGCAGCATCTCGCCCGATTCCGCCCGCATCGATTTCGACCTGCCCGAATCCACGCTGGAAAAGACGGATCTGACCGAACGGCTGAATGCGCTGATCAACCGCGGCCTCGACGTCGCGGTCAACGGCATCACGCCCGAAGAGCTGGCGGCGCAACCCGACCTGGTCCGCACCGTGGGCGCCGCCCCTCCCGCCGGCACCGCCAAGATCCGCATCATCGATATCCCCGGCGTCGACCGCCAGCCCTGTGGCGGCACGCACGTACGGAATACGGCAGAAATCGGCGCCATCGCCGTCACCAAGATCGAAAAGAAAAGCCGCACCAACCGGCGCGTGGTGGTGGGCTTCGCGTAAAGCAGGCCCTGTCTGACACCATGAAAAAAGGGCCGCGAGTGGATCGCAGCCCTTTTCTATTCGTGCGGACGTTCAGCCCTTTTTCCACCACCGCCACGGCGCGCGCAGTGGCCATTGATACTTGCTGCACAGGACGCGGGGCGCCAGCACGTGGCCGACCAGCACTGCGATGCCGGCCGCAGTCATCACGTCGGACAGGTAGTGGTCCAGATTGACCAGCCGGCTCATCGCCACCAGCGCCGCCAGCAGCAGGAAGGCCGTGCGCCAGCGCGGGGCCAGGATGCTCAGCACGACCGCCACGGCGAACGCGGCATAGGTGTGGCTGGAGGGAAAGGAATTGAACTGCTGCACACGCGAAAAGGATTCGCCCAGCCCGTAAATGCCTTTCTCGAAAAACAATTCGGGACGGGCCCGCGCCACCGACCGTTTCAGCACCAGCACCACCAGCCCGCCCACGGCCATCGTGGACAGCATCAGCAGGCTGCCGCGCGCCATGCTGGCGTAGCTCATGCGCAAGGGGTTGCGCCAGCCGCGCGCCAGGCCGATCAGGCCGACGACGTAAAAGGCCAGCGCCACGCCGATGTATGGGCCGCTCTCGCCCATTTGCCCCACCCATTCGAAGGACTCGTTCACGCCGTCGGAGACCGACTGCTTGATCCAGATGGCCAGCGGCAGATCCACCCAGCGCGCGCAGGCGGCGGCCACCGCTGCCAAGGCAACGCCCAGCAGCAACCAGGTGGCCAACGAGAACGGATTTCGGACTTCGTCCGGTACGGGCAGGCCAGGCGCGGCGGGGGCCGCAGGAGCGGCGACCGGAGGCGTCATGGGATTGGGTGTCATCGGTACCGCTCAAAGAAAATGAGAAATATTACCGTCCGCTGAAAGCCGGCCGGACCGCTATCGTAACGGCGACCGCCCGCGGCACCAAGAAACAATTTTCGCGCAAGGGTTAAAATTCCGCCTTTCCAGCCCATCAGCCCCCGGGATCTACACCCGTCACGGCGACCATCATGCAAGCAACCTCCCTGAAGCGCGACAACGCGCGCGACGGCGGCAACGCCGCCTCCCCCCTCGCAGACGCCCCCCAAGCATCCCCCGTGGACACCGGCGCCGGCTCCCCCCGCAAGCTGTACATCCGCACCTTCGGATGCCAGATGAACGAGTACGACTCGGACAAGATGGCCGACGTGCTGCGTGGCGACCAGGGCCTGGAGCTGACCGACAATCCGGAAGAAGCCGACGTCATCCTGTTCAACACCTGTTCGGTGCGCGAGAAGGCGCAGGAAAAAGTCTTCTCGGACCTGGGCCGGGTGCAGCACCTGAAGAAAACCAACCCGAACCTCGTGATCGGCGTCGGCGGGTGCGTGGCTAGCCAGGAAGGCGCGGCCATCGTCAAGCGCGCGCCGTACGTGGACGTCGTCTTCGGCCCGCAAACGCTGCACCGCCTGCCGGACCTGATCGCGCGCCGCCGCGCCGAAGGCCGTTCGCAGGTGGACATCAGCTTTCCCGAAATCGAAAAGTTCGACAATATGCCGCCGCCGCGCGTCGATGGCGCCACGGCGTTCGTGTCCATCATGGAAGGCTGTAGCAAGTACTGCAGCTTCTGTGTCGTACCTTACACGCGCGGCGAAGAAGTCTCGCGCCCCTTCGAAGACGTGCTGGTCGAAGTGGCCGACCTGGCCGACCAGGGCGTGAAGGAAGTGACGCTGCTGGGCCAGAACGTGAACGCCTACCGCGGCAAGATGGAAGGCACCGACGACATCGCCGACTTCGCCATGCTGCTGGAGTACGTGCACGAAATCCCCGGCATCGAACGCATCCGCTACACCACCTCGCACCCCAAGGAAATGACCCAACGCATGGTGGACGCCTACGCCCGCCTGCCGAAACTGGTGTCGTTCCTGCACCTGCCCGTGCAAGCAGGCAGCGACCGGGTGCTGGCCGGGATGAAGCGTGGCTACACCACCCTGGAATTCAAGTCGGTGGTCCGCCGCCTGCGCGCCGCCCGCCCCGACCTGACCTTGTCGTCCGACTTCATCGTGGGCTTCCCCGGTGAAACGGAAGAAGATTTCGAAAAGACGATCAAGCTGATCGAGGACGTCGGCTTCGACACCTCGTTCTCGTTCGTCTATTCGCGTCGCCCGGGCACGCCCGCGGCCGACCTGGCCGACGACACGCCGCAAGACGTGAAGCTGCGCCGCCTGCAGCGCCTGCAGGCGCTGATCAATGATCAAGCCGCCGCCATCGCCCGCAACATGGTCGGCACGCGCCAGCGCCTGCTGGTGGAAGGCCCCTCGCGCCGCGACCCCAACGAACTGATGGGCCGCACCGAGAACAACCGCATCGTGAATTTCGCCGCGCCCGCGCGGCTCATCGGACAAATGGTCGACGTCATCATTACCGAAGCGCACACCAATTCGTTGCGCGCCCGGGTGGCAGACGTGGACCGCGTTCCCCAAGAGGCCGAATGACCCCCCCCCGTTCCCGCGCCCGTCGCAGCATGCCCGCCGTCGTCAACCTGGACGGCGACAACACCCACCTGGCCAACCTGTGCGGTCCGCTGGACGAGAACCTGCGGCAGCTTGCCGACGGCATGGGCGTCAAGCTCTCTCGCCGCGGCAGCCGCGTCACCATCGAAGGCGAACAGGCCGAACTGGCCGGCCGGGTGCTTCGGCGCTTCCACGAACAGGCGGTGCACCGCGCCCTGTCGGTCGACGACATCCAGCTGGGCCTGGTCGAGATCGGCGTGGGCCGCCAGGAAGAGAAGCTGAAGGACGAGCCGGCGCGAGAAGCCGACCCGCTGCCCGCCCTGGACGACGAAAGCGACGGCATCGCGCTGCGCACCAAGCGCAGCGACCTGCGTCCGCGCACGCCGCGCCAGCGCGATTACCTGAACAACATCCTCAAGCACGACATCACGTTCGGCGTGGGCCCTGCCGGCACCGGCAAGACCTGGCTGGCGGTCGCGTGCGCCATCGACGCGATGGAACGCGACACCGTGCAGCGCCTGGTGCTGACCCGCCCCGCGGTCGAGGCCGGCGAGCGCCTGGGCTTCCTGCCCGGCGACCTGGCCCAGAAGGTGGACCCCTACCTGCGCCCGCTGTATGACGCGCTCTACGACCTGATGGGCTTTGAGAAGGTGCAGCGCCTGTTCGAAAAGCAGACCATCGAGATCGCCCCGCTGGCCTACATGCGCGGCCGCACGCTGAACCATGCCTTCGTCATCCTGGATGAAGCCCAGAACACCACGCCGGAACAGATGAAGATGTTCCTGACGCGGATCGGCTTTGGCAGCAAGGCCGTCATCACCGGCGACCCCTCACAGGTGGACCTGCCGCGCGGCCAGGACAGCGGCCTGGCCCATGCGGTCAAGGTGCTGCACGACGTGCAGGGCATCGCCACCACCCGTTTCACCAGCCGCGATGTCGTGCGCCACCCCCTGGTCGCCCGCATCGTCGACGCCTACGACCGCGCCTCCGAAAATGAAGCCTGAGCTGTCCCTGTCCGTCCAATACGGGGTGGAAGAACCCCGCTTGCCCCGCTGGCGCCTGCGCCGGTGGGCCGAGCGCGCCCTGGAGGCGGCGGCGGAAGACGGCCTGGTCGAATTCTCGGCGGCCGAACTCAGCCTGCGCCTGGTCGGCGCAGCCGAAGGCCGGCGCCTGAACCGGGACTTCCGCGACCGCGATTACGCCACCAACGTGCTGACCTTCGAGTACGGCGTCGACCCCGTGGGCGTGGCGCGCGGCGACATCGTTATGTGCGTGCCCGTGTTGGTGCGCGAGGCCCGGGAACAGCGCAAGGCGCTGCTGGAGCATGCCGCCCACCTGACCCTGCACGGCGTGCTGCATTCGCTGGGCTACGACCATATCAAGGCACGGGACGCCAAGCGCATGGAAGCGCTGGAGACCGCCACGCTGGCGAAGATGGGCATCGCCGACCCGTACTGGGCGGCCGACTAGCCCGCCGTCGAGCAAGCGGTTCGGGTCTACCCCTAGAAATTGCTGAAAATGGCGCCAAGCACGACGCAGATGACGGCGATTGGCCCCATTTTCATGGCGCCCGTTACAAATGGAAGGCCAGTTTCGGTTATGCTGGCCCCTCCCTAACTTGTCCTCCCGGACGATGTCTGACCCTTACCCTGCTCCCGAAGCGACCTCTGCTCGCTCAGCCAAACCCGCCACCAAATCCCTTCTAGACCGCCTGCTTTCCCTTGTGCGCCGAGAGCCCGAGGACCGCGAAGGCATCAAGGCCATTCTGGAAGCTGCGCACGACCGCAAGCTGCTGGACGCGGAGTCCTACAAGATGATCAAGGGCGCGCTGGCCGTGTCCGAAGGCACCGTCGGCGACATCATGGTTCCGCGTTCGCGCATGGACCTGCTGGACGTCACACAGCCCATCCCCTATCTTGTGGCCACCGTCATCGAAACCGCGCATTCGCGTTTTCCGGTCTATGAAGGCGACCGCGACAACATCATCGGCATCTTGCTGGCCAAGGATCTGCTGCGCTGCATGCTGGAGCCCGGCATCGAAGTGCGCACGCTGGTCCGCCCGGCCGTCTTCATCCCGGAGTCCAAGCGCCTGAACGTGCTGCTTCACGAATTCCGCGCCAGCCGCAATCACCAGGCCATCGTCATCGACGAGCATGGCGGCATTTCCGGCCTGGTCACCATGGAAGACGTGCTGGAGCAGATCGTCGGCGACATCGAAGACGAATTCGACGAAACCGAAGAAGACTCGATCTTCCCGGAAGGCGAAAACCAGTGGCGCGTCCTGGCCGCGACCGATATCTCGCACTTCAACGAGGTGTTCGGCTGCAGTTTGCCCGACGACGAATACGACAGCGTCGGCGGATGGATGGGCGGCCAGCTGGGCCGCATCCCGCGCCGCGGCGACATCGCCGAATTCGACGGCCTGCGGATGGAAGTGGCGCGCGGCGACGCCCGCCGCGCCATCTGGCTGCGCGTCAAGCGCAACAATCCCGACCAAACCTCCCGCCCCGCCGACGACGCATGAGCCGTACCCCGCGCAGCCGAATCCTGCGCGGCGCCGCCGGCTTGATGCTGGCGGGCGCCGTGCACGCCCTGACCTTCGCACCCGGGCCCTTACCGGACTGGGCGCTGGCCCTCACGCAGGTCCTGGCGCTGGCGGTGGCCGCGCGCGTCACGCTCACGGCCCCCTCGGCCAAGCAGGCGTGGGCGCGCGGCTGGCTGTTCGCCTTCGCCACCTATGCGGTGGGCCTGTACTGGCTCTTCATCAGCATGCATCGCTACGGCGATCTGGCCGCCCCCTTGGCAGTGGCCGGCGTGCTGGCCCTGTCGGCGTTCCTGGCGTTGTTCCCCGCCACTGCCAGCGCGTTGGCGCGCCGATTCACGCCGCTGGACAATAACGCCGCGCCGTCCCGCATCCTGTCGTCCACGCTGGCTTGGGCCGCGCTGTGGGCGGGTTTCGAATGGCTGCGGGCCGTGCTGCTGACGGGCTTCCCGTGGCTGAACATCGGTTACGCGCAGGTCGACAGCCCCATCGCCGGCTGGGCGCCGATCGTAGGCGTGCACGGCATGGCGTTCGTCGCCGCCTTCGTCGCGGCCGCAATCGCCAGCCTGTGGCAACCGTCGCGCAAGAAAGCCATGGACTCCCGCCAGGCGCTGGCCGCCGGCATCGCGGTCGCGCTGGCCGCGGCGGGGTGGCCCTTGTCGCGCGTGGATTGGTCCTCGCCCACCGGCGACCCCTTGAACGTGCGGCTGGTCCAGGGCAACATCGAGCAATCGCAAAAATTCGACCCGGCCCTGCTTGAACAAAGCCTGGTGCGCCACCTGGAGCTGACGGCGCTGCCGCCTGCCGCCGGCGTGCCCGCGCCGCAATTGGTGATCCTGCCCGAAACCGTGCTGCCGATCTTCCAGGACCAGCTGGATCCCCGCGCGTGGGACGCCTGGCGCGGCGTCGCCGCCCGGGGCAACATGACCATCGCCATGGGCGTGCCGCTGCACGACCGCGTCAATGGCCGCGACCGCTATACCAACAGCGTGATGGGTTTTGACGGCAATACCCCGGTCGAGCAACTCGTCGCCGGCAGCACCGCGATGCGTTACGACAAGCGCCATTTGGTGCCTTGGGGCGAATACGTGCCACCGGGCTTCCACTGGTTTGTGGACATGCTGAACATCCCGCTGGGCGATTTCGACCGCGGCGCGGAACGCCAGACGCCCTTTGCGGTGGGCGGCCAGCACATCGCCTTCAACATCTGCTACGAAGACCTGTTCGGCCCCGACCTGCTGCCGGCGCTGCTGCCCGGCGCCAACGGCGAACCGGGCGCGACCATCCTGGTCAACGTCAGCAATCTGGGGTGGTTTGGTGATTCCTGGGCCTTGCGCCAACACCTGCAGATCGGCCGGCTGCGTACCATGGAGACCGCGCGCCCCATGCTGACGTCCACCAATACCGGGATCACGGCCGCCATCGATGCCAAAGGCCGCGTAGCCGCCCAGTTGGCCCCGTTACAGGCGGGCGTGCTGCCGGTATCCGTCCAGGGCATGACGGGCCTGACGCCCTACGCGCGTTTCGGCGACAAGATCGCGCTGGCGCTGGTAGGCCTGGCCCTGATCGCCGCGTTCGGCAGCAGCCGCAAGACGCGGCGCGCCTGAGCCTCGCTCAGGCGAACAGGTTGGCGGGCAGCCTGGCGCTGTCCTCCGGCGGGCGTAGGGGCCCGGCGCCCGCGCCCGTCAATTCGATCGCCTCCGCGACGGCATCCAGGTCGTCGCTATCCAACTCCAGTTCTGCCGCGCCCAGCAGCCCGTTGACTTGCGCCGCGTTGCGCGCGCCGACGATCGCGCCTGTAACCCCCGGCCACGCCAGCGTCCAGGCCGCGGCAACTGCCGCCACCGTCGTGCCGTGCCGTTCGGCGATGGGCTTGAACGCATCGGCCAAGGCCAGATTCCGGACCAGGTTGGGCGGCATGAATTCCGCATGGCGCGCACGCCAGTCGTCTGCCGGCAAGGCGCGCGCACGCTCGGCCGAAAAGGCGCCGGTCAAGAGGCCCGACTGCATCGGGCTGTAGACGATCACGCCGACGTCGTGCGCGGCGCACCACGGGATCAGGTCTGCGCCCGCCGCGCGCTGGATCGCCGAAAACGGCGGCTGCAGCGAATCCACGTGGCCCAGCGCCTCGGCATCCTGCAATTGGGCCAGATTATGGTTCGACAAGCCGATGGCGCCGACCTTGCCCGCCTGCTTCAGGTCCAGCAGTTCCTGCCAATAGGTTTCGACCGGCGTGCCGTCGCCCGCCGGCCAGTGCATCTGGTAGAGGTCGATGCGTTCCACACCCAGCCGCCGCAACGAATCGTCGATCTCGCGGCGGATGCTGGCGGGCGCGCCCGTGCGCCGCGGCGTCGCCATCGGATTGTCGGCCGACCACGTCAATCCGCACTTCGTGAAGACATACGGCCTGTCGCCGGGCGCCATCTGCGCCAGCGCCCGGCGCACGATCTCTTCGGAATGGCCCAGCCCATACACCGCCGCCGTGTCGATCCAGTTGATGCCCCGGTCTACCGCCAAGCGGATGGCGGCGATGGAATCCGCGTCGTCCTGCGGCCCCCAGCCCACCGCCCACCCGTTGCCGCCCATCGCCCACGCGCCCAGGCCGATACGGGTGATGGCCATGCCGGTGCGCCCCAGCGGCCGGGTGGGAAACGAAGTTTGTGTGCTCATGCCAGGATGTCCATGTGAATGCGACCGCATTTTTTTCACGCGAAAGGCACATGATGAATAAAAAATTCCACCCCCACCATAGCATCCGCACAAGTCTTTGATTTTCTTGGAATCTGCACCAATGGCGGGAAACCGCGATCCGGCCGAATCGCGCACAAAATGCGCAAAAAAAGCCATCCACCCCCATTTTTTTTGCGTGTTTTATGCTTTTTGCCGCAAAGCGACTTGCACACCCGATTTTGTTCGTGCATAATCTCGTTTCTTCGCCAACGGCACTAAACAAAACCGGCAACGAACTACGAAAAACGCACCATAAAACGTGTGTTCAAGTCGTAAAACGTGGCAGGAATTGATTAGAAGAACGGGGGTATAGCTCAGCTGGGAGAGCGCTTGCATGGCATGCAAGAGGTCAGCGGTTCGATCCCGCTTACCTCCACCAGTCAACAGCGAAGAACGTAGTTTGCAAGTCCAGGTCCCCTTCGTCTAGAGGCCTAGGACATCACCCTTTCACGGTGAGTACAGGGGTTCGAATCCCCTAGGGGACGCCAGTTTTTTTGGCATGCAGTCGCAGTAAAGCAGTAGATAAGTGCAGTTGAAGTGACAAAGTAGTTGAGTAAGCCGCTGCGGAGCGGTAGTTCAGTTGGTTAGAATACCGGCCTGTCACGCCGGGGGTCGCGGGTTCGAGCCCCGTCCGCTCCGCCAAAAGCTCTCTCGCTCTGAGTCTTTCAAGAGCTCCGTCTTCGGGGCTTTTTGCTTTTATAGAGTGTGAGACCTTGTTGTCTGTAGTGTGAGACACCAAGGCGCCCTGTGGGGGTATAGCTCAGCTGGGAGAGCGCTTGCATGGCATGCAAGAGGTCAGCGGTTCGATCCCGCTTACCTCCACCAGTACTCAGTACCGCAGTACCGTAGTAAAGTTGTTTTGCAGTTCTGTTCGGTTCAGGTCCCCTTCGTCTAGAGGCCTAGGACATCACCCTTTCACGGTGAGTACAGGGGTTCGAATCCCCTAGGGGACGCCAGCTTTGCTGGCATGTAGTACCAAGCTGCCTTGACACCGCAGTGTAGTGATGAAGTTCAAGTAAGCCGCTGCGGAGCGGTAGTTCAGTTGGTTAGAATACCGGCCTGTCACGCCGGGGGTCGCGGGTTCGAGCCCCGTCCGCTCCGCCAAGCACTTTGTGCTTGATCGCATGGCAGCACACCGCTGAAGCTCCGGATTCCGGAGCTTTTTGCTTTTCTGCGCCCGCCGCACTCTCTACCCTCCCCCCCGCCGCGAAGACTCGTCCGTTTTGCTCTCTGGACAGCAGCGTCATGGGCCTTCATCCTGTGGGCTCATGCATGCGAACCGAAGAGGCCTACGTGACCGAAAACGCCGCCACACCCCAAGCGCATCGCCAACACCTGCAAAGCATCATCGCGGGTTTGAATGAAGGCATCATCGTGCTCGAACCCGACGGCGCCATCGCCTGGGCCAACGAGAGCGCGCTTGAACTGCACGGCGTCGACACGCTAACGGAATTGGGCGGCACCCCCGCCGGCTACCGCAAACGCTACACGCTCACCTACCGCAACCATCATCGCGTTGCCGCCCGCCAATATCCGCTGGACCGCCTGGCTGCCGGCGAACCGTTCGACGACCTGCTGGTGGACTTGGGCCGCAAGGACGACGAGGACTTTCTGCGCAACCTGCGCGCCCGCGGCCTGAACCTGGACAGCGAAAACGGCGTCGACTACCGCGTGCTGATCCTGCACGACCAGACCGCCCAACTGAACGCCGAGCAACGCTTCGAACGCACCTTCGGCGCCAATCCGGCGCCGGCGCTGATCTGCCGCCTGTCCGACCTGCGCTACGTGAAAGTGAATCAGGGGTTCCTGGAGATGACCGGCTACACGCGCGAAGCCGTGCTGGGCAAGTCGGCGTATGAACTGGACGTGCTGGACGGGGGCGAGGACAAGGAAGCCGCAGTCGCCAAGTTGAACGAAGGCCAGACCATCGCGCAACGCGAAGGCATGGTGAAGACGGCCGATGGCGGCGCGAAATTCGTGATGGTGGCCGGACAACCCATCGATATGCAGGACGAGCCCTGCATGCTGTTCACCTTCATCGATCTGGAGGCGCGCAAGCGCACCGAAGTCGCGCTGCGTGAAAGCGAAGAGCGCTTCTCCAAGGCGTTCCGGCTGGCGCCGGTGCCGATGGCCGTGTGCGAAGGCGACGCCCTGCGTGTGCTGGACATCAACGAAGCGTTCGCAGCGGTCACCGGGGCCGTGCCTGAGGCCAGTGTGGGCCAGGCCTTGACCGATTTGGGGCTGCAGCCTTACGAGGGCATGGCCGCCAGCCTGCAGCGCGGAGAAAGCGCCCGCAACCGCGAAGCCACGTTAAGCACGCAGGACGGCGGCAAGCTGGACTGCCTGGTGTCGGCCGAACCGGTGATGATCGGCGGCCAGCACCGCCTGCTGATCGTGATGCAGGACATCACCGAACGCAAACGCTCCGAGACCGAACTGCTAGCCGCGATCGAAGCGGTGATGCAGGACACGTCGTGGTTCAGCCGGGGCATCATCGAAAAGCTGGCCCAACTGCGGGAGCCGGCACCCGCAACCCGCGACGTGGCGGAGCTGGCGCAATTGACGACCCGTGAACGCGAAGTGCTGGGCCTGTTGTGCCAGGGCCATGACGACGACGGCATCGCCAAAAGCCTGAAGCTGTCGCGCAACACCGTGCGCAACCATGTGGCCACGATCTACAGCAAGATCGGCGTGCACCGGCGCAGCGCGGCGATCGTGTGGGCGCGCGACCGGGGCATCACGGGCCACGAATCCACTCGCATCCGGACCAAACCGGGCAAGGAATAGCCTGCCTGGCCTGAGATTTACAATTAGAATCAAAATATCCAGGGCTGCGGCGTCAGCGAAGATGACGCCGCGTTAATCCTCGGCAGCATCCAAAATCTTCCATTTCCGGCAAAGCAGGCACTAACCACCCTGCATTTTCCGCATGCACCCCTGCATTGCGCAAACCCTGCGCAGGTTCTTACGATCCGCCGATCCCGTCCTTGCTTTCCGGCAAGCGACGCGATTTCCGTAAGACCGACAGGAGCCCGTCCATGCAGACCGCCTACATCCCCGTTCCGACAACGTCCAAGCCGTTGCCCGCGCCCGCCTGGAGCGCCGCCGATGTCATGGCGCTTTACGAACTGCCCTTCATGGACCTGGTGCATCGCGCCCAGCAAGTCCACCGCGCCCACTTCGATCCAAACACCATCCAGCTGTCCAGCCTGCTGTCGATCAAGACCGGCGGCTGTCCCGAGGACTGCGCCTACTGCCCGCAGTCTTCGCATTACGACACCGGGCTGGACGCGGACAAGCTGATGCCGCTTGCGGAGGTGGTTGCTGCCGCCCGCGCCGCCCAGGCCGGCGGCGCGCAGCGCTTCTGCATGGGCGCCGCGTGGCGCAGCCCAAAACCGCATCACCTGGAAGCCGTGGCCGAAATGGTGACCGCGGTGAAGGCGCTGGGCCTGGAAACCTGCGTCACGCTGGGCATGCTGCGCGACGGCCAGGCCGAACAGCTGAAAGCGGCCGGCCTGGACTACTACAACCACAACCTGGACACTTCGCCCGAGTTCTACGGCAAGATCATTTCCACCCGGACCTACCAGGACCGCCTGGACACGCTGGACCGCGTGCGCGACGCGGGCATCAACGTGTGCTGCGGCGGCATCGTCGGCATGGGCGAATCGCGGCGTGAACGCGCAGGCTTGATCGCGCAGTTGGCCAGCATGGAGCCCTACCCCGAGTCCGTGCCGATCAACAATCTGGTCCAGGTCGAAGGCACGCCCCTGGCCAACGTCGAAGCGCTGGACCCGTTCGAATTCGTCCGCACCATCGCGGTGGCACGCATCACCATGCCGGGCGCCGCCGTGCGCCTGTCGGCCGGCCGCGAAGCCATGGACGACGCGTTGCAGGCGTTGTGCTTCATGGCGGGCGCCAATTCCATGTTCTACGGCGACGCGCTGCTGACCACCGCCAATCCGCAGATGGAAGCCGACCAACGCCTGCTGCAACGCTTGGGGCTGCGGGTGGACGCCTCGCCGCATCATCACCAGCCCGTCGAAGGCGCCACGTGCCGCTGACGCCTGGCGTCCTGTATCTGCTGGCCAGCGTCGCGTGCAGCGTCACCGTCGCGGTGCTGCTGAAGCTGGCCCGCCGGTACGACGTGGACGTGCGCCAGGCCATCACCGTGAACTACGCGGTGGCCGCCCTGCTCTGCTGGGTCGTGCTGCGCCCGGACCCGTCCACGCTGGTGACGCCGCACACGCCCTGGGCCGTCCTGGCGGCGCTGGGCGTGCTGCTGCCCAGCGTCTTCCTGGCGATGGCGGCGGCGGTTCGCCACGCGGGCATCGTGCGCAGCGACGCGGCGCAGCGGCTGTCGCTCTTCATTCCCCTGCTGGCGGCCTTCGCGCTGTTCGGCGAACCCATCAACGGCCGCAAGCTGGCCGCGATCCTGCTGGCTTTCAGCGCGCTGGCCTGTCTGTTACGCCGCCCTGCCGCCGCCGCGCAGACGCCCGCCGACAGCCGGGCCGCCTGGCTCTGGCCCCTGGTGGTCTGGGCGGGCTACGGCGTAATCGACATCCTGTTCAAACAAGTGGCGCGCGCCGGCACCGCCTTCGCGGGCGGCCTGCTGCTGGCCTTCGTGCTGGCAGGCGTTCTGATGCTGGGGGTCCTGCTGTGCCGACGCGTGCGATGGGAGCGCCGCCATCTGGCTGCGGGCGTAGCGCTAGGCTTGGCCAACTTCGGCAATATCCTGACCTACATCCGCGCCCACCAATCGCTGCCCGACCATCCTGCGCTGGTGTTCGCGTCCATGAACATGGGCGTGATCACGCTGGGCACACTGGTCGGCGCGCTGGCCTTCCGGGAACCGCTGACGCGCTTGAACCTGCTGGGCATCGCCCTGGCGCTAGCCGCCATCGTACTGATGGCGCCCTGGTAGCCGCACAGGATCAGGTACCAGTACGACGCTGGCGCGTGTCGGCGTCCTCGGCCTGCGGCGGGACGTCGGCGGCCGGCGCGTCGATTGCCGAAGGATGGGTCGTTGCAGCATCAGTGGCCGCGGCATCGACTCGCGCCGCATCGACCACCGCCGCATCGACCACCGGGGTATCCGCTGGCTCAACGACCGCCGGCGTGGGCGCGGCAGACGGATCGGGCTGCACCATTTCCATCGCGATATCGTTCTCGGGGTCCACGCGCGGATCCAGCACCGCCGCCGCGGGCGAGCTTTGCAGGGTATCGGGCATGGGCACGAAGTGCGTGGGCGCCTCGTCAACCTGGTGGGCGCCGGTGACCCGCGTGGGACGCACCTGCCAGACCAGGATCAGGGCGCAGGCCGAGATGAAGACGTAGTACATGCTGGGTCCGGCCAGCGACATCAGCAGGCCGGCGACCATGGGGCCAATGCACGCGCCGACGCCATACGTCATCAGCAGCACGGCAGACAGGCTGACCCGGCGCTCGGATTCCACGTGGTCGTTGGCGAATGCGGCGCCCAGCGGATACAGCGTGAACTGCAATATGCCAAAGACGCACGACAAGGCCACCATCGCCCAGTAGGGCAGCACCAGCCAGCCCCACATCACCGTGGGCAGCAGCACCAGCAGCAAGGCATTGAAGCGGATCAGGCCCGCGCGGTTGATGCGGTCGGACAGCCAGCCCATCGGCCATTGCGACAACAGGCCCGCCGTGACAGCAGCCGCCACGAAAATCGCGGCCTGGGAGGTGGACAAGCCATGCTTGGCGCCGTAGACGGCCGCCAGGCCATAGAAGGCCCCGGACAAGTTGCCCGCCACGAACAGCACTGTCATCGACAGCGGCACGCGGCGCATGAAGAAACGGATATCCAGCGGCGCTGGCAACGGCGTGGGCGGGTGAGAACGCGCCGTGACGGCGATCGGCACCAGGCACAGCACCAGGCACATCGCCACCAGGGTCAGCGGGCGCAGGTCCAGCGTGGCGTAGGCGGTTAGCGCCAGTTGCCCCAGCACCGTGCCCAGCCCGGACACCACCATGTAGACCGAAAACACCCGGCCGCGCTGATGGTTTTCAGTCTGCTCGTTCAGCCAGCTTTCGATGACCATGAATTCGGTCACCATCACCACGCCGGAAATGATGCGGAACACCAGCCACAGCGGCATGGAATCGACCAGCGTCTGCGCCAGGATCATGCTGGTGGCGATGGCCGCACAGGCGACGAACGCCCGGATATGGCCCACGCGGATGATGAGCCGGTGCCCCAACCGGGCGCCGCACACCAGCCCCAGGTAGTAGCCGGCGATCAGCACGCCGATCCACACCTCGCTGACCGACTGCGCGGTCAGGCGCAAGCCCATGTAGGTGTTGAACAGACCCGTGCCGATAAGCATCAGCAAGGTCGCAAAGTACAGCGACGAGAAAGAAGAGAGGGTGGCGAGCATGGCGTTGGCAACCGCTGCTGGCATTAGCACGGCGGGCTGCGAAGGCGGCCCGCCGCGTTGAGCGGTAAAACAGGAACTACGTTAGATCAGGCTTGCGACAACATCGTGGCGGCATCGCTGACTTCGAACTTGCCAGGCGCTTCCACGTTCAGTTGCTTGATGACGCCGTCGACGATCAGAGCCGAGAAGCGTTGCGAACGCACGCCCATGCCGCGTGCGACGAGGTCCAGTTCCAGACCGAGTTCCTTGGTCCACAGCGCCGAGCCGTCGGCCAGCATGCGGACCTTGCCGTCCGTCTTCTGCTCGCGGCCCCAGGCGCCCATGACGAACGCGTCATTGACGGACACGCACCAGATTTCATCCACGCCCTTGGCCTTCAGCGCGGCGGCTTGCTCGACGTAGCCCGGCAGATGCTTGGCCGAGCAGGTGGGGGTGAAGGCGCCCGGCACGGCGAACAGCGCAATGGTCTTGCCGCGGGTCAGGTCGGCGACCTGGAACGCGTTGGGGCCCAGCGAGCAGCCGGCGGTTTCGGTTTCGATGAATTCGGTCAGGGTGCCATCCGGCACGCGGTCGCCGACTTTGATCGTCATGTAAATCTCCAGGATGTAGGGGTGTTGCATTGAAGCAGGAGCGCCTCACAGCCTCCATCATAGTTCCTGCGCGGCCGGCCTGCTGTCCACGCGCCCCCGGGGAAAAAAAACCGCACAGTCTGAAACGACTCCACACTCCCGCCTCACGCACTGGAAACGGCTGCTTGCCATAATGCAGGAGCAACCCATGCCCGCGCCGCGCCCGTGTCGACCGGCCCGCGGGCGCCAAGCGGAGACTCACCGATGCGCAAGATCCTGACTGGCCTGGCCTGGATGCTGGCCACCGTCGCCGCCCCGGCCTGGGCCGCGCCGGACGCGAGCGAACAGACCCAATACGATTCCTTCGTGGTCGCCGCCGGCGCCTCCAACGGCGCCGCCCGCGCCTGCGGGGCGTCCGAACCCGACCTGGCCCAACACCAGGCGACCGCCAAGAAGAACCTGACGCAGTACGCCCAGGAATACGGGTTTGCGTCGAACAGCTACGAGGCGCTTTTCCAGAAGGGACTAGGCGAAGGAAAGGCCATGATGGAAGACATGAAGCGGTCCGGCGTGGATGGATGCCGCGGTGTGCTCGGAAGCTTTCAGAGCGAACGTGTGATCAGCTACGAGGATATGAAGAACGCGCTGGCTGAAGTAAGCGATGGACTGCCGGGGGAGCCGGCACAGTAGGCTTTCGTTGCGAGATCTTGCGATGCCCGCCCCCGGCCGGCCGCGCGGGCGGCCTTTGGGGGCTTACGTCCTTCATCCCAAGCCGTTCTGCTTGAACCAATCCAACATCCGAGTCCACGCCTGCTCGGCCTCCGCCTTCCGATAAGACGGCCGGTAATCCGCATGGAAGGCATGGGGCGCGTCGGGATACACGTCGATTCGCGATGCCTTCGCCGCTGCCGGCCCCTTTGCCAGTTCGATCCGCATCCGATCCACGTCCGTCTGCGGAATGCCTGCGTCCTTGCCCCCATAGGCCCCCAGGACCGGCGCCTTCAGTTCGTTCACCAGGCTGAGTACCGACTTCGGCTTCAGCTCGCTGGGTTCGCCCGCCAATTGGCCGTAGAACGCCGCGCCTGCCTTCAACTTCGGATTGTGGGCCGCGTACAGCCATACCTGGCGGCCGCCCCAGCAAAAGCCGACGATGCCCAGCTTGTCCGCGTCGCCGCTATTGGCCGCCGCCCACTTCGCGGTGGCGTCCAGGTCGCCCTGGACCTGCACGTCCGGCACCTTGCCGATAACCTCGGCCTGCAATTTCGGAATCTCGGTGTACTTGGACGGATCGCCCTGGCGCGCGAACAACTCAGGCGCGATGGCCAGATAGCCCAGGTGGGCCAGCCGGCGGCACACGTCCTGGATGTACTCGTGCACACCGAAAATCTCCGACACCACGATCACGGTCGGCAGATTCTTCTTACCCTGCGGCGCCGCACGGTAAGCGGGCATTTTGCCGTCAGCGGTGGGGATATCGACTTTTCCGGCGGTCAGGCCCTTGGCGTCGGTGGCAATGGCCGTCTGCGCGACGGCGGGGCCGGCGGCCAGGGAAAAGCCCGCCGCGACCGTCGTGGCGATGAAGCCCCGCCGGTCCAGCCGCAGAGGCGGCAGCAGGCTGTCGAAGTGCGCGTCCTGGTCTTTCATCAAGCATCTCCTGGCAACAGCGTGGCCGGGGACGCCATGCGTGCCCCTGATGGCCGGCTGGGTTCACTTTAGGGAGAAGTCCACGCGCGAGGGTTGCCCCTCGTCCTTGATGCCGTCCGCGTCCAGCTGCGGCGCAACGATGAATACACGGTCCGCGAGTCCTTCCTGGGCTTGCAACTTCTCATAAACCGCCTGCGCGCGCGCATCGGCCAGTTGGCGTAGTTGCTCGTCGCCCACCGGCGCCACGCTGCGCAGCATGGCTTCCATCTGGTCCGCCGGCACCGACTTGGCCATGCCGATGAAATTACGTGGCTTGTCCTTGATGTCGGCGTCGTCGTACACCGCTTCCAGGTACTTGGCCCGCTCGGCCGCCGACACCTGCACGCCCGCCACGCTCGGCTTCTTGCCGCGCGGCGCGGTGGCGGCCGCCTTGGCGGCACGGATCTGGTCGTCCACCCAGGCTTGGCGCAGGCCCTCCATGTCAGTCTTGGGATCGGCGCGGCCGCTGATGTCCATCTTCAACGCCGGACGGTCCGTCAGCGCCTTGGTCAGCGTTTCGATGCGCTGCTGCGAGTCTTCCGTCAGCATCGCGCTGCCGGGCGCGAACTCCACATAGGACAGTTCCTCGCCACCGCCAAAGGCGGAGGCCAGCAGGCTGAACGGCGACGTCACGGCCTTGACCACCAGGTTCAGCAGCACGCGCACCACGATGCCGCCCACCGAGAATTCGGGATCGTCCAGCGACCCGGAAATCGGCAGGTTGATGTCGATGTTGCCACGCGAGTCTTTCAGCAACGCCACGGCCAGCAGCACCGGCAGCTTGGTCGCGTCCGGGCTGTTGGTCTTGTCGCCGAAGGTCAGCTGGTTCAGCACCACATGGTTGGACGCCTGCAGCGCGCGGTCCTTGATCTTGTATTCCAGGTCTACCGACAGCTTGCCGCGCTTGATCGGATAGCCCACGTACTTGGCCGAATAGGTGTTGAAGCGCGGCAGGTCCACGCCCTTGGCCGAGGCCTTCAGATCCAGGGTCAGGAATTTGGCGAACGGTTGCACGATACCGCTGATGGACAATGGGGCGGTGGTGTAGACGCGGCCCGTCACCTTGACCTTGGCAGGCTGGGGATTGGTGGACGAGACCGCCGTGATCGCGCCTTCGATGGCCGATAGTTCGGCCACGTAATTGGGTTTGACGAAGCGGTCGGTGAACGTCATGCGGCCCCGCGACAGCGTGACGCTGTTGACCGAGATGTCCGGCATGCCCGCCCCCGCACCGCTTTTGGCGGCGGCGGGCGCCGGCGCGGGCGGCGCGGCCTGCCGGCCCGGGGTCTGCGTGTCCTGGGTGATCGAGCCGCCGGCCTGGCCGGGCGCCGCGACCAGGTCCATGACGTTCAGGCGGCCCTGCGCGTTCAGCAGGATGCGGCCATAGAAGTCTTCCAGCGCGATGTCGCCCAGCTTGGCCCCGATCTTGTCGCCCGCCACCGAGATGTCCATGCCCGAGAATCCCAGGCGCTTCCAGTTCAGGAAGTCGTCGTTATTGACCCGGTCCTGCAGATCGACGCCCGTGATTTCGACGCCGCCTTTCCAGTTGACCTTCATCGGCGCATTACCCGCCGCAGCGGCGAAATCCACATCGCCCTTGGCGCCCAGCGTGATGGCGCGCACGGTGGCGTTCAGGCTGGAGGCGGCGTAAGGCGCGAAGGACGCGACGTTCAGTTCGGACAGGTCCACGGACGATTTCAGCGTCAGCGGCTGCGGCGTGAACATGCCTTTCAGGTCCAGTTTGCCATTGCCCTGGATCCCTGCGGCGGCCAGCGTAAAGTTGCTTTGCCCCGGGCCCATCGCCAGCCGGTCGGCAGTGACGCGCAGCGTTTGCAGGGCGATGTCCAGCGCGGGCTTGAGCGATTCGTCGCGCGCCTTGAACTGGGCCAGGTCGGCCTGGACGGACGTGGCGGAAGCATCCGCCGCGCCGTTCTTCTCCAGCACATGGACCTGCGCCGACGCGCCCAGACGGCCATCCAGCAGCACGATCGGCGCCACGCTTCGCACAGCCGGCGCCAAGGGCGCCAGGGCCACGTTGCCCATCCGCACGCCCAGTTCCAGCGACAGCGGCTTCAAGACCAGCGGCCCCTTGGCGCGGATCCAGCCCCCGTCGGTGCTGTTATCCACGGTCAGCCACAGGTTGACGGGCTGATCCTTCACTTCAGGTATCGCCACGCCTTCCACCGTCGCGGCCATGCCGGTCATGACGTAGTCCAGCTTGCTGATCGCGTCAGTGATGTAGAGCTCGCCTTCATGCAGGTTGAAGGCGTCAAGCGTGACCTTCCATTCTGCTGGCGCCGCTGGCGCCGCTGGCGGCGGGGTGGCGGCGTCTGCCCCCGGCGTCGCCGCGGCACCGGCCATGGCAGCCGGGGCCGGTTTGGCGATACCGGATTTGGAAACGTCGGACTCTGTCGAATCGGCTTTGGAACTTTCGGGCTTGGCGGCTTCCGCCTTGGCGCTTTCCGTCTTCGGCGGCACCTTCAAACCGACGTCGCGTCTGAGTTTGTCGGCCACCGGCGTCTCGTCAGGCGCCACGCCGCCCAATTCCTTGAGCTTGGCCACGACGTCCTGCCAGTTCAGATGCTGATTGGCGTAGCGGCGCACGTGGATCTGCGGCGCCCACAGGCCGACCTCGCCCACATAGGCCGTGCGCGCGATGGGCTCCAGTTCCAGCCGGGTGACGGTCAGGGCGCTCCAGGCGGCCAGGCGCTCGCCCGCGGTGTCGCGCAGGTCGAAACGCCGCAGGCCCAGATCTCCCACCACGCGGATCTTCGGCGAAGCATCTTTCGGCTGCTCGAACACGATTTGCAGGTTGGAGTCCAGCAGCGCGCTGTCCAGCTTGAACGGCAGCGGCATCGGCCAGACGTCGGCCCACTTTTCCAGCTGCAGGCCATTGAACGCAACGCGCAGCGTCGACGAGGGCACCTTGTCGAACGGCCGGGCCACGCCGGTCAGGTCGAACGGGCTGCCGTTGATGCGCAGGTGCAGCCGAGGCTGCACGTCGATGTCGGTGGCGTAGCCAAAGTTGGAGATGAACGGCACCCCGATACCCAGCTCGTCCAGCACCTGCTTGCGGCCGGTGACCTTGTCGTCCAGCGTGATGGTGCCGCCCTCGATCACCATGTTGTTCAGTGAAAAACGCGGCAGCCCTTCGTCGGGCTTGGGGGGGTCGTCGGGCTTGGCGGCCGACATTTCGGCCACACGTTGCTGTATGTCAGAGAAATTGAACCGCGTGACGTCTTCGCGGACGATGGCGATGTTAGGCTGCCGCAGCGTCAGACGGTCGACAACCGGCGCGAACCAGAACAGCGAGCTCCAGGCGGCGCTGACGTCCAGTTCGGCCAGCGACAGCAACGGCGTCTGCGACCCGGGCTGGGCCACCGCGAGGTCGCGGGCGCGGACGGTCAGGGTGAACGGATTGAAGCTGATCTTGCCGACGGAAACCTCGCGGCCAATCATCTTGGAGACGTCCCCGGTCAGGACGTTTTGCAGGACTTTGGGAACTTGCCATGCGGCGATGCCGCAAAGGATCAACGCGACCGCCATGATGCCCAGAAGAATCTTGCCGGCGCGCCGGGTGAACCGAAGCTTAAGGCTCCGCAAGGGCATCGCGAGTCTCCTGATACGAGTTGATGGCGATTATCGCGCCCCGGTTAGCGCTCGTCTATCATAGGCGTAACAGCGGCTCTCCCCGGCCAGCCGGGGCCGCTCTTTTCAAACATTAACAATTCTCGATCCCGATTCCCATGCCACCATCCACCCCCACCTTGAGCCACCTGGATGAAGCCGGCCAGGTCCGCATGGTCGATGTCATCGCCAAGACGGACACCGAACGCGTCGCGATCGCGACCGCCAGCGTGCGCATGAACGCCGTGGCCTACGGCCTCTTGACCCAGCCGGGCCAGGGCAAAGGCGAAGTGCTCAACACCGCGCGCGTGGCCGCCGTCCTGGCCGCCAAGCGCTGCGCCGAACTGATCCCGCTGTGCCACAGCCTGCCGCTGGCGTTTGTCGGCGTCGACTTTTCACTGGACGACGCCGCGCACCGCATCGACATCCTGGCCACCTGCCGCACCAACTACAAGACCGGCGTGGAAATGGAAGCCATGATGGCGTGCAGCGTGGCCGCGCTGACCATCTACGACATGTGCAAGGCCGCGGACAAAGGCATCGTGGTCGAACAAGTACGCCTTAAATACAAGGCGGGAGGAAAAAGCGGTGAATGGCGCAACGATTGATCTCCTGTACTTCGCCCGCGTGGCCGAACTGGTCGGCAAGCGCGGCGAAAGCTGGCCCCTGGACGGCGAGTCCACGGGCGCGCAACTGCTGGCCGCACTGGGCGAACGCTATCCCCAACTGGCGCCTGCCGGCCGCCTGAAACTGGCCATCAACCAGACCCACTCCAAGCCGACGGCGCCGATCCGGCCCGGCGACGAGGTCGCGGTGTTCGAACCCGTCACCGGAGGGTGAGGCCATGATCAGCGTCCAGGAGGCCGATTTCGACGGCGCCGCGCTGACCGCCGCGCTGCGCGACGGCGCGGGGTCCGGTGTAGGCGGCATTGTCACGTTCGTGGGCTACGTGCGCGACTACGCGCCCGATTCGCCCACCGACACGCTCTTTCTCGAGCATTACCCCGGCATGTGCGAACGCGAGCTTGAGGCGATCGCCGAAACCGCCCGCGCGCGCTGGAACCTGGACGGCACCGTGATCGTGCACCGGGTGGGCGCGCTGCCCCGCAACGCCCAGATCGTGTTCGTGGCGGCGGCCAGCGCGCACCGCGGCGACGCGTTCCGCGGCTGCGAATACATCATCGACGCGCTCAAGACCCGCGCGCCTTTCTGGAAGCGCGAAACGCTCTCGGGCGGCAGCAGCTTCTGGGTCGAACAACGCCAATCCGACCAGGACCGCACGGATGCCTGGGATGAAGACACCGCATCCAAGAAGGAACAACCATGAGCGAAGAAAGCCCCGTCCCCGTGTCGCTGGCCTGCGCCGTGCTGACCGTCAGCGACACCCGCAGCGCGGGGGACGACACCTCCGGCAACCTGCTTGCCCACAGCCTGGCGCACGCCGGCCACCAATGCGTGCGCCGCGACATCGTGCGCGACGATATCTATCAGATCCGCCGTGTCATCAGCGACTGGATCGCCGACCCTGAAGTACAGATCATCCTGACGACGGGCGGCACGGGCTTCTCGCATCGCGACCACACGCCGGAAGCCATCCTGCCGCTGCTGGACCGCGAGATCCCCGGCTTTGGCGAGCTGTTCCGCCAGATTTCCTACACCGAGATCGGCAGCTCCACCCTCCAGTCGCGCGCGTTCGCGGGGTCCGCCAACCAGACGCTGATCTTCTGCCTGCCCGGCTCCAACAATGCCTGCGAAACCGCCTGGGCGCAGATCCTGCGCGAACAGCTCGACAGCGGCCACCGGCCCTGCAACTTCGCTTCGCATTTCAAGCCCCAACAAGAAGACAACTGACCCATGCTGGATTTCGACCAAGCCCAGACCCTGCTGGCCAATGCCGCGGGGCCGCTGCAGCACCATGAAGACGTCGGCCTGAACGACGCCGCCGGCCGCGTGCTGGCGGCCGACCTGACCGCCACCGTGGACATTCCGCCGGCCGACAACAGCGCCATGGACGGCTACGCCTTGCGCGTGGCCGACTGGCGCGCGGGCGGCCGGTTGCCCATCCAGCAGCGTTGCTATGCGGGCGACGTGCCCGAAGCGCTCAAGCCCGGCCACGCGATCCGCCTGTTCACCGGCAGCCTGGTTCCGGACGGCGCCGATACGGTCGTCATGCAGGAAGACACCATCGAAGCCGACAACCTGGTGGAGATCACCCGCCAGCCCGCGCCCAACCAGCACATCCGCCGCCGCGGCGAAGACACGATG
>NZ_JABBJN010000061.1 GCF_012928505.1 Achromobacter sp. Bel
GCCGTGCGTGCGCGGGCATCGCCAGGCCGCTGTCGACCGCGGCGCAGAACACCTTGTCGTAGGCGTTCGCCCCCCATTCTTGCAGCGGCACGTAGTCATCGCGCACGCGACGCGCCAGCGCGCTCGGCGGCGCGCTGCCGGTCGCCAGGAAATAGGCAAGCGCCGCCAGCCCGTGCACGTCGGTCCACGGGCCGCAGGGATAGGCCGGATCATCCGTGTATTGCTCGAACGCCGCATAGCCGGACTGCCGGGGCGCGTCGTCGGCATCGGGCGCTGGCGCGACCGGCGGCGTCGCCAGAACGGCCTCGCCCGACGGGCCATGGATGAGGGCCGCCGGACAAATGCCGCCGTGGACCTGACCCGTCTCGTGCAAGGCCGCCAGCGGTCCGGCCAGGCTGGCAACGATCTGCGCGATCGCCCCTTGTCGTCCCGGGCCCCGCGGCATGCGGATTAGCGCTTCCAGGCCCGGCTCGTCCGGCCCGGCGGAGCTGCCGGCCATGTCCGGGACGGGCGGCAGTGCGGAAAGTCTGGACATGCGCGGTCCTCCGGGGTCGGTAGGGGTCATGGCCGCCACGTGGGCAGCGACGAAAACAATCGGGCGAACAAGGTGGCATTCAACGCGCCGCCATGGACATAGGTCTGCAATGCCGCGCCGTCGGCCTGGTTGGTCCACCAATAACTGGTGTGCGAACTGGGGTTGAAGCAGAACGGCAGGTCGGGCCACGCGCCCAATGCGCGGCCCGCGACGGGCGCCGGATCCTGCTCGCGTCCCGCGCGCAGGATGTCCATGATGTCGTTGCCCGCCGGCGGCCCGGCCTGCCGTGGCGCCGCAGCGGGCATGCGCACTTGCTGCAGGCTGCGGTCGAACTGTTCCGGCGCGCAGCCATGGCGTACCGCGGCCAACATGCTGGCGCCCACCTGCCGGTAGTAGTCGCTGGCGCCGTCCAGGATGCTGCTGTGATAGTGCGCGGGCGGCATGGCCGCGACCACGCACAAGGGATAGCCGCGCCCCACGCGGTCGCGGCTGGGCGTGATGCAGCCCAGCTGCGCCACGCCCGCCCCGGGCCCCGCCGGAATGGCGAAGTTCCAGATCGGGGCGGACGCGAAACTGCGCGCGGCCGCGGCGTCCGGCGCCTGCTTGAGCGCGACCAGCCCGAATTGCAGCCAGCGGTCCCACCACGCGATCAGTTCACGCGGCAGCCGCCGATGCACGAAATCGCCCGCGGCCGGAATCTTGCCATACCAGCCCACTTGCCCGAACTCCAAGCCTAGCTCCATGTCCCTGTCCTGGTCACGAGGCGCCGGGGCAGGCGAAGCCCTGCATCTCGGCTAGATGAAAAGGGCTCTTGACGCTGCTGGCGGTGATCTCCAGCACCACCTTGCGCCCGCCCAGATCGAACGTGGCCAAGGTGATCTCCGGCGAGGCGCCGCGCTGCAGTTGCGCGCGGTCCAGCATGCGGTTCAGCGCCCATGGCCCCGAGGTCGTCATGCCCGCCGCGCCCCCTTGCGGCGTCAACTCAATGCGCACCTGGTTGCTTCCCCGCGGGCCCGGCCACTGCACCGTGGTCGCCACCTGCGGCCCGTGCGCATAGCGCACCGGCTGGCCATCCACGTCCATCACGAATTGCGTGATGCCCGCGTCCATTTCGACGGGCCGGATGGCGACCCGATAGGACGGCATGGGATTGCCCGCCATGAAGTAGACATCCCGGATGACGCCCGCGCGCTGGAACGCATCCAGCGTGGCGGAATTACCGCCTGACCGCCCATCGACGCCGGGCTTGAAACGCCAGCGCTGGCCGGAGACGTCGATCTGGGTCGCCAGATTTTTTTGGAAGAAGTCGTCCATCATGCCGTTGGGCGCGAACAGGCGCGCCATGTCGTTGGGCGCCACGTCGCGCGTCGACCGGCTGGAAAACGGATAGCGCCCCGCCACCGACTGGCCGCAGAACACGCCGATAGTGGCGGACACGGTTTCGCCCATCCGCGCCCGCGCCACGTCGGACACTTCCCCCGACGCGTTCACGGACAGCGAATTGAGCACATCGCGCAGGGGCCCGGGCAGCCGCCCGGCCTCCGCGCGCAACTTCGTCACCGAGTCCGAACTGGGCGCCGGACTGCCGCTGCGCAGCGCCGCGTCGGCCGCGGTCAGGTACGTGTAGAGCTCGTTGATGAGGCCCGTGGTCGCGGCGATGGGCGGCGCGGCGCCCGCGGCCCCGCCTTCGCCTTGCGCCAGGCGACGCCATGGCTCGAAGTACTGGTCCACGATGCGTTCCAGCTTTTCGTCCGACGCGTCGGCGCGCGTGGCCGCATCGGGCCCCGTGGGGCCGAACATCTGCTCCAGTGCTTCGCGTGTGCTGCTGACGCGGTCGCGCGCCTGATCCACCAGCGACCGGTCGTCCTTGCCCGATTCGCGCAGCAAGGCGGTCTCGCGTGCAACGCCGCGCACCAGTTGCACCAGCGGCGATTCGGGCGCCGACAAGGTGCGCGCCATCTGGATGTTTTGCAGCAAGGACTTGCTGGGCGCCAGTTGCAGGTCGTTCAGGTAGCCGTCCCAGTGCGCCACGTAATCGTTCATGTAGAGGCGCTTGATTCCCGCCACCAGCTGGCGCTGCGCGGCCTGGTCCAGCAGTCCCGGCGGGGGGATGTTCAAGATCCACGCATCGTCCGACCTCAGCACCTCCGCCACGCTGGCGACCCGCTTGTTGAACACGTCCCAATAGCCCCGATAGCTGTACAGCGACGGGATGCCCTGGCTTAGCGGCTTGCCGCTCTTGCGCACGAACACGGCGCTGGCCTGCGCGCCGCCCAGCGTCACCACCGTGTTCTCGGGCGCCGCATCGGTATTGGCCAGCGTGCGGCGCAGTCTGCTGTAGGCCCTTTGGGCCAACGTGTAGCGCGCCAGTTTCTCGCGCGCCTGCGCCACCAGCGCATCATCCTTCGGAAACGGCGACGCCAGCACGCGGCCCTGCGTCAGGTTGCGCAGATGCAGCGACAACTGTTCGTACTGGCGGCGCGTGTAGCCCTCGGGCAGAGTGGCCTGCATGTCCGACAACAGCCACGCATGCATGAACTCCGGGTCGTAGCGGTCGGCTTCGTAAAGCATCAGATAGGCGCGCAGCGCCTCGTAGGAATACTCCAGGTCGCTGGCCGACGCGTCGCGCAACGCCGCCTCGACGCGCCGCGCTACTTGCGGCAGCAGCACCTGGTCCAGCGTGTTGTCATAGACACCCTGCGCCGCCGCTTGCAGCTTCTGGCCCTGATACAGGCCGAAGCGGTAGCCAAGCGGCGGCTTGTCGATCTCGAAATCTTCATGCCGCGGCAAATACCACAGGCTGTCCAGGAAGGGCATCAGGCCCAGCAGGTCGCCCGTGCGCGTGATCTTGATGTCGCGCGTCAACTTTTCCACGGCGGGAACACGCCGCGCGACTTCCTCCACATAGGCCGAGTTATTGCGGTAGCTGAGCGCCCAGCCCGCGATCAGCGCGACGAACATCGCGGTGACCAGTCCGTATCCCGCCCAATGCAATTGCCGGTAGCGGCGCTCCCAACGCAGGTTGCGGCCCGCCAGCCCCGCTTCGCGGAAGATGACGTCGCGCAGCAGGTTCTTCAGGAAGTAGCTGCGCCCCTCGGTTTCGCCTGGCACGTTGGGCGCAGGCGCCGCGGCGCCCTCGATGCGCAGGTAGCGCTTGAGGTGCCCGGTCACCTGGTCGAACGTCTCGCCGCCCTGGGTGCCGCTGGTGAAGTACACCCCGCGCGGAATCACCCGGGCTTCGAACTTCGACGTGGCGAACACGTCGCTCAGGAAATGGCCCAGAATGGCTTGAAGCCCGGCGAATTGCTGCGGCAGCATGTAGGCCAGCGCGCGCCGCGCCGGGTCTTCCTCGGCGGCCACCACTTCGGGCAGGGCGTCGTCCAGGCGCCGCTGCAGCAGCGCATACTCGGCGTGGAAGGCCTCGTACAGATCAAAGCCGGGCTCCTGCGAACGCGCGTAGGGCAAGGTAAAGCCCCAGACCTGTGCCAGCTCGTCGCGACTGAAGGACGCGAAATACTCTTCGAAGCCGGACAGCAGGTCGGTCTTGGTCACCAGCACGTAAACGGGAAACGCAATGCCCAGCTGCTCGCGCAATTCCTGCAACCGCCGCCGCAGCACCGCGGCATGCTGCGCCCGTTCAGCATCGGAGGCCGACAACAGGTCTTCGACACTGACAGTCAGCATTGCGCCGTTGATCGGCTGCCGGCCACGGTACTTGGTCAGCAGGCCGAGAAAGCCGCGCCACTCCTGCTCGTCGCCTGTCGGATCGCTTTCGTGCGTGGTGTAACGTCCCGCCGTATCCAGCAGCACCGCATCGTCGGTGAACCACCAATCGCAATTGCGGGTGCCGCCCACACCGCGCAGGGCCACCTTCCCGTAGCGCTCCGCCAAGGGAAAATTCAGGCCCGAGTTCACCAACGCCGTGGTCTTGCCCGCCCCCGGCGCGCCGATGATCACGTACCAGGGCAGCTGGTACAGGTATTGCTTGGAAAAGCGGTCCAGCGGGCGGCGCCTGCCGCGGCTCTCGAAACGCGTCTTGCGCAGCAGTTCGACCGCCTCGTCGAACCGCGCTTCCAACTGGCGTATCTCATCGTTCTCCGGCGTCTCTGCCACCGGCTTTTCCATGCGCGGCCGAGGCCGGAGCTGGCCCAGCAACTGCGCATTCAAGCGCCCTTCCCGCCATTTGCGCCACACGATGCGTAGCAGCCATATTGCGAAGATCGCCACGATCACGATGAGGCGCACCGCCTCGCTCTCCAATGGCCGCACCGTGCCGACCGCGACAAGCGGGCCCGCGATCCAGATCAGCAGCGCAAGCGCCACCAGCCCCAGGAAATTCCACACGCGACGGCTGAAGAACCATCCGAACAGCCTGTAGATCATTCTTGGCCTCCCTGTCCGTCACCCGCATGCGGCGCGGGCGGCACCAGCACCGTGATCTCCACCCGCCGATTCAGCGCACGGCCTGCGGCCGTGTCGTTGGGCGCCACGGGATCGGCGTCTCCGCGCCCTTCCGCCCTCACCCGCGCGGTTTGTCCCAGGCGTTGCTCCAGCATGTCCTTGACGGCGTCGGCGCGCGCCTGCGACAGATGCCAATTGGACGGAAAGCGCGCGCTGCGCATCGGCGTATTGTCGGAGTAGCCGCGAACCAGGATGGCGCCCTGCGTCTGGCGCAGCGCGTCCGCCACGCGCGACAGCACGGGCAGATACGGATCGCGCACGGAACTGGCGCCGGACTCGAACACCCCGTCGCCGCGCAGCACCACGACGCTGCGGTCCACTTCGTCGCGCACGCTCACCAATTGATCGCGTATCTCGGGCGCCAGGAACAACGCCAGCCGAGGCGCGGGCGCCGGCCGCTTCACGGCCGCCGGCGCGATCTGCACGGTGGGCGGTTTAAGGTGGCTGATGGACGCGAACACGCCATCGGACTCGCTGCCCAGCCGCCAGCCCAATCCCCAGTACAGGGCCAACGCCAGCACGGCGGCCAGCGCGCCGAATACCCACAAGGGCACCGGCAAGCGGCGCAGGGGCGTCTGCGCCGGCTCGTCGCGCCAGTGCGGCGACAAGGCCAGCGCGTATTCGCCGCGCGCACCGCGCAGGATGCGCAGCAGCCGCTGACGCAGCGTTTCCAGCTGCGAGCGGCCGTTGTCCATCACGCGGTAACGACCTTCGAAACCCAGCAGCAGGCAGTAGTACAGCAATTCCAGCAGGTCCAGATGCTGCGCGGGGTTCTGCGACAGCTTGGCCAGCAGCTGGAAGAATTTTTCGCCGCCCCACGTCTCGTTGTGGAACGTGACCAGGAGGCTATGCGCCGACCACACGCCGCTCCCGCCCCACGGCGTAAGCGCCGCGGCTTCATCCAGCGCGGTGCACAGGCAGTAGCGCGCGCCCAGGATCGTTTCATTCGGAATGCCCGCCTGCTGCGCCCGTAACTCGAACTGCCGGATCTCGTCCAGCAAGTGCTCGCGCAGCATCGCCGCCGACGGATGCGCCGCGGTCGCGCGGATCTGCGGGATCAGGTCCAGCAGCGGGTTGGCCGCCGCCACCAGCGGATTGGTCCCGCTGATGACGTAATCGTGGGGCCGCAGCCGGCCGGGGCCTTGAGCGGAGCCGTCGCCCAGCCCTCCCGGCGGTGCGGACAGCGTGTGATCCGATGCGTGCATAACTGTCTCCGCGCTCAATCGCGCAATGCCCAGAACTCCATCGTCAGCCCGGGAAAGTCGCCGGCCAGGTGCAGCGCAAGCGCCCCGGTGCGCTCCAGCTGCTTCCAGAATTCGCCGCTTTTATCCAATTCGAAATACACGTGCCCGGCGCTGTAGGGAATCTGCCGGGGCGCCACCGGCAGCGCGCGCACCGTCACCCCGGGCAGCTGCAGATGCACCAGGTCGCGGATCCGCTCGACGGGACCGATCTTGACCTGCGCGGGAAAGCGCGCGCGCACGGTGTCCGTGCCCAGGTCCGCATGCACGGCCAGCACGAACCCGGCGGTCTGCAGCAGCTCGGCGTCCGCGATCTGTGCCACCCGCACGCCCTGTCCCCTGTCCTGCAACGGAATCTGCAAGGCGCGCTGCTCCAGCACCGCCGACAACGAGCGGCGCAGCTCCGCCATCAAGGGCGCGAAACTGCCCTGCAGGTCGTCGTGGACGTACTCGTGCAACACCTCCGGACGCCGCGTGGCGGTTGTGAAGGTGGACAGATCGCAGGCCAGCATCAACCAGTCGTGGAACAGGCGCTCCGGATGCAGGGCGGCGCTTTGCCGTCCATGCCAAAGTGCGCCCACGTAGCGGTTGACGGTTTCCAGGAGCATGAAGTCGGAGACTTCGGAGACGCCGCCGCGGCCCGGTTGCGACAGGCGTTCGGCCAGCGCCTCGCTGCGGGCGCCCAGCAGGCCGTACAGCTCGTTGACCAGCCCGCGCAGCACCGGATGCTCACCCGCCGCCAGCCAGGGCGCCACGTACCCCTCGTCCAGCACCACGCGGTTGTCCGGGCGGCGCTCCATCACGCGTGCCACGCCCAGGCCCAGCCAATCGTCGGTCAACTCGTCTTCCAGCATCAGGCGCAGCCGCAGCCGGCCCAGTTGCAGCAGGGCCGGCTCCAGCCCCATCGAGCCGGTGTCTTCCACATCGGCCTCGTGCACCAGATAGCGCGCCAAGGTGTCCTCTTCGCCTTCGTAGATCACGTCGGTGGCGCCGGGACGCGCGCGAGGCATCGCCAGCAGGACCCGCGCGCCGCGGGCCTGCGGCGGCACCTCGAACGCCGCGGGCGCGGCATCCGGGTCCGAAAAGTCGAAGGGCGTGCCGTCGGGCATGACGCCCTGCGCTTGCGTCAGCACCAGTTTGCCGATCGCCAGCGCGTCGCGGTCCAGCGACAGATGACTGAATCCCCAGAAGAACCCTTGCGCCGCGGCCGCACGCTGTTGCGCCGCGTGCAGCAAATGGCGCTCAAGCTGCTGGAAATGCTGGGGCCGCAGGAACATTCCCTCCGACCAGATCACTTTGTCTTTGCTCACCATGGTCCGGTTCTCTTATTGTGTTTCTAAAAGGGCCACCACGAACGGTCGCGGTCCACTTCCTCCAGCCCGGCGCGCTTGACCGCGACTTTCACCGTCTCCTCGTTCGGCGAAAACTGCCAGACCTTGTAGATATTGGTGTCCTGGGCCTCGGGCAACTGCACCAGCAGGCGCCATTTTCTTTGTTCAAGCTCCCGATACGCCGCCACCACGCCCACCACGCGCGCCTCCGGGTTGCCGGGGTAATGCAGCACCTTCGTCTCGCCGGGCCGCAGGATCACCTGATCGGTGTTGAGCAGTTCCGCGCCCAGTGCCGCATGCGCGTCGGCTTGAAGCGTGAAGAAGTCGCGCGATTCGAAGGTGCTGGCCGATTTCAATTCATAGATGGTCACCTGCACGGGCGAAGGCCTGCCGCCGGCGTTCACATTTACCTTCGGGTCCGCGCGCAACTCGATGGCATAGGGCGCGGGCACGCGCTTGGCGGTCGACGAGCACCCTGCGATCAGCGCGCCGGCCGCCAGGCTCGCGGCGATCAACGCAGCGCGGCGCAATGGCCGGCGGACGCGATCTCCCGTGAGGGCCCTTCGGTGAAGTAAAGCGTTCATAAGACCTCGGAAATAAAAATACACACGTCTGTTACGCCGAGACGCAACCCTGCCGCGCGGGGCCGCTATCATCGGCGCAATAGCCCTGCCTCCTTTTCTTCGACCGACACGCCCGCGCCATGAAACAGCCCGTCCGTATCAGCTTGATCTCCCTCTTCGCGGTTCTTGCGGCCTGTACTTCCGCCCCCTCGCCGCAGGCCGCGGACGCCTTGCAGCAGGTTCGCGACGAATACGCCGCCAGCCGATTCGGCGATGTGGCACGCACCGTCGCCACTTCCGATGCCCTGGCCGCCGCGCCCACGCCCATGCGGGTCGAAGCGTTGAAGCTTCAGGCCTTCAGCTACTGCGTCATCGGCTACCGGCAACTGTGCGAAGACAGCTTCGCCCGCATCCTGCAACTGCAACCCTCGTTCGAACTCGCGCCCAACGAAACCGGGCATCCCCAATGGGGTCCCGCATTCCAGGCGGCCAAGGCGGCCCAGGCCCACTGACGCGCCACAGGCGCCAAGGAGACAGGCATGAAGCTCACCGTGTTCCAACGTGCCGGCGATCCGGCCTTCGAACCCATCCACGCGGAATTCACGGCGCCCGGCGGCACGGTAGGACGCAGCGTTGAGAACGGCCTTGTCCTGCCCGACCCCGCGCGCGCAATCTGCCGCGTGCAGGCGGCCATCCGCATCAATAGCGCCGACGCCGCCGGTTTCCTGATGAACCTCAGCGGCATGAGCACGGTCAGTGTCAACGGCCGCCCCGTGGCGCAGGACCAAGAGGTGCCGCTGAATCCCGGCGACGAGTTCGACATCGGCGCCTACCGGCTGCGGGCGGAAGCGGCCACGCCCGCCGTCGATGCGGTGCCGCCGGCTGCCGCGATCGACGACGACATCTTCAGCGACCTCATCGGACCCGGCACCTTGCCGGTCGGCAGCGCGCCGGACGTGTCTACCCATCCCTTCGATCTGGATTCCGCGCAAGCGCGCAACCCCGACGACCCCTTGCGCCACCTGCCGCCCGGCGACGCCGCGGTCTCGCGTCCCGTCACCGATCCACTGGCGCTGTTCGACGCCCCCGGCGAAAGCGCGCCCAGTGTCTTTGCCGACAGCACGCCATCCACGCTGCCGGCCCATGATCCGCTGGCCGAACATCGCGCCCACCCGGTCGACGCCGCCTTGGGCGCGCCGCGCGAGGCCACGGACAGCCGCAGCGCTTCCGACCACCTGCGCGAAGTCGGCAGCTTCATGCGCCCCGCGCCTGTGAAGAAGACCCCCGACAACGGGAGCCGCTAGCGGTTCACGCGTAGTCATAGCGAAACTCCCCGGCTTGCGCAGACAGGCGCACGCGGCGCAGCCGACGGTCCTGCATCGACGCCCCCAGCAACTCGCGGCTGATCTGCGGCAAGACCGTATTGGTGAGGATGGCGTCCACCATGCGCGCGCCCGACTCGACTTCCGTGCAACGCGCCACCACCAGCGCCGTCGCGTCGGCCGCCACCTCCAACGCGACACCGTGATGCGCTTGCAGACGGCGGCGCACCCGTTCGAATTGCAGATCCACGATGCGCGCCAGCATGGCGTCGGGCAACGGCAGGTAAGGCACCGCGACCAGCCGGCCCAGCAGCGCCGCTGGAAAGGCCTGCAGCAACGGTTCCCGCAGCGCGGCCGCCAGCCCTTCGGCGTCGGGCATCAGCGCCGGGTCGCGGCACAGCGCGGCGATGCGGTCCGTGCCGACGTTGGAGGTCAGGATGATCACGGCATGGCGGAAATCGATGTAGCGCCCTTCGCCGTCCTCCATCCAGCCCTTGTCGAAGACCTGGAAGAAAATCTCGTGCACATCGGCGTGCGCCTTCTCCACCTCGTCCAGCAGCACCACGCTGTAGGGCCGCCGCCGCACCGCCTCGGTCAACACGCCTCCTTCTCCGTAGCCCACATACCCGGGCGGCGCACCCTTTAATGTGGAGACCGTGTGCGGTTCCTGGAACTCGCTCATGTTGATGGTGATCAGGTTCTGTTCGCCGCCATACAGGGCTTCGGCCAGCGCCAGCGCGGTCTCGGTCTTGCCGACGCCGCTGGGGCCGCACAAGAGGAAGACACCCACCGGCTTGTCCGGATCGGTCAGCCGGGCCCGCGATGTCTGGATGCGGCGCGCCACCGCCTCCAGCCCGTCCCGCTGGCCGATCACGCGCCTCTCCAGCGTATCCGCCAGCGCAAGCACGGCTTGCGCCTCGTCGCGCACCATGCGGCCCACGGGAATGCCGGTCCAGTCGGCCACCACGGCGGCCACCGCCGCCGCGTCGACCGAGACGTGGACCATCGGTGCCTCGCGCTGGCTCAGCGCCGCCGTTTCCCGCGCCAGCGCCTGCCGCGCCGCCGCCTGTTCTGACGCCGGTGCCTCATCCAGCGCCTGGCGCAGCGCGAACACTTTCGCCGTCAACGCGCGCTCGGCCTCCCAGCGCGCCGCCAACGCCTGTTCCGCTTGTGTCGCATCGGCATGTTCCGCAGCCAGGCGTTCCACGCGCTGCGCGTCGCCCGCGCCCAGATGCCGCTCGCGCCGGGCGATGCGTTGCGCGATTTCCAGCGCCTGGATACGCCGCCGCGCATCTTCCAGCGCCGCCGGCACCGCGTGCTGGCTGATGGCCACCCGGGCGCAGGCGGTATCCAGCAACGCGACCGCCTTGTCCGGCAACTGGCGCGCGGGGATGTAGCGGTGCGACAGACTCACCGCCGCCGTGATCGCCTCGTCCAGCAACAGCACGCCATGATGCGTCTGCAACGTGTCGGCCAGCCCGCGCAACATGTCGAAGGCGCGCGCCTCGTCCGGCTCATGGATCTGCACGACCTGGAAGCGCCGGCTCAGCGCGGGGTCTTTCTCGATGTGCTTCTTGTATTCCGACCAGGTCGTCGCGCCGATGGTGCGCAGCTGGCCCCGCGCCAGCGCCGGCTTGAGCAGGTTGGCGGCGTCGCCCGTGCCCGCTGCGCCGCCCGCGCCCACCAGCGTATGGATCTCGTCGATGAACAGCACGATAGGCCGTTCGCTGGCCTGGACCTCGTCGATCACGCTGCGCAAGCGCTGCTCGAACTCGCCCTTCACCCCGGCGCCGGCCTGCAACAGGCCGATGTCCAGCAGATATAGCGACACGTCGCGCAACGGCGGCGGCACATCGCCCGCCGCCAGACGCAGCGCCAGGCCTTCCACCACTGCGGTCTTGCCCACGCCGGCCTCTCCTGCCAGCAGCGGATTGTTCTGGCGACGCCGCATCAGCACATCGACGATCTGGCGGATTTCTTCGTCGCGTCCGGACACGGGGTCGATGGCGCCGGCGCGCGCCCGCGCCGTCAAATCCACCGCAAACCGCTCCAGCGCGGCAAGGTTCCCGCCTTCCGGCGCCTGCGTCTCCTCGGCGGCGGTGGCATGAGGCGCTTCCGGCGAACCCTGTGCCATCTCGCCCATCCTCGCCAGTAACGTGTCCGGCTCGATGCGCGAGAACTGCGGCGACATGCCGACCAGCACGTGGCGCAGCGCATAGGTCCTGACCAGCCCCGCCAGCAGATGGCCGCTGCGGATACGCGCCGCGCCAAAGCGCAAGGACCCCAGCACCCACGCGCGCTCGACGGCGTGATCGATATGCTCCGACAGGTCGGAGACCGATCCCGCGCCGGCCGGCAACCGGTCCAGTTCGGCAATCAGGTCTGCCTGCCACTGCGCCAGGTCCAGGTCGAAGCCCCGGGCGATGCGATGCAGGTCGCTGTCCTGCAGCTGCAGAATCTGATGTATCCAATGCACCAGTTCCACATAGGGATTCCCCCGTAGCTTGCAGAACGCGGTGGCGCCCTCCAGCGCCTGGTAGAGCACGGGATTGAGCTTTCCGAAGAGTTCGATGCGGCCGATATCCGACATGGCGTCTTGGCGCGGTCAAGCGCGCGGCGTCCTGGCAGGTTGGGCCGGCGGGCGGCCACGTGCCGGCGTTTGCCCCCGGCGTTCATAGTCCAGCAGCAGATCGCGCGCCTCGCCCTGCGCCGGCCGGCGCTTGCCCAGCCAGGCAGACAGGCCCAGCGGCCGCGCGGCCCCCAGGGTCAGGCCCTTCGCGTCTTCGGCACGCAGCACCGGCCGTACGTCCCAGGCCAGCTCCACGCCGATGTAGTGCCTGACCCAATGCGTCAGTTGCCGGGCGCGCAGGCCGCCTGGCAGGAAGCTCGTGTAGTCCTCCAGCGTCAGCGGCCCGAGCTCGATGCGGAACTTGTGCTGGGCATCGCGCACCGCAACGCCCAGCACCGTGTCGCGCCCCAGGCCCGCCGTGCCGCCCAGGCCCAGCCGCTGTTCGGGCTCCAGCCGGATCCATTGCGGCACGAATTCGCGGATGCGCACGGGCAGGCCGAAGAACGATTGCAGGATGTGCTTGAGGCCTTCAGGATTGCGGGTCTGGCGCACCAGATGCCCCGCCATGAAATACTTGGCATGGTCCAGCACGGCGTCGCGGCGCCGCATCGACGGCTCGCCCAGGTGCAGCAGGCTGGCCACATACCGCGTAAAGGGTTCTTCCTTGCGATCCAGGCTGACGGTGCTCTGCGCGTCGGCCCAGGCCCGGTAGAACAGCAGGATCAGCCGATGATGGAACACGTCGGCGAACGCCGCCAAGGTGCGGTCCCCGTGATGCGCCATGCGTTCATGGGCATGCTCGGTCAAATGCAGCGGCAACGGGCCGTTGGGGCCGAACAGGCCGAACCCGTATATGGACACCTCCGCCGGCCGACCATTGCGGCCGGCCTGCGCGCGCGCCACGGTAGACGGCGCGAAGGCCATCGACGGCTCCTGCCGCATTCGCACGGGCTCGTAGCGCGCCACCGTCTCGCGTCCCAGCGGCTTGCGCGCGCCGGCATGCGCGTCGATCCAGCGCAGGGCATGGAACAGATCGTGCGCGTAGGGCTCGCGCTCAAGCGCGCGCCACCACTGCGCCTGCGCCTCATTCTCGGTGGCGGCGCCGGGAGGGGAAACCGGATGGGCTACGGGTTGCGCGACGTCCATCGCGTCACCCCATGTGGATCTGCTTGGCATCCACCTTGACCAGGTCGGAGCCAGTCACCAACGTGTACGACGCATGCAGCCGCGCGCTCTGCTCGGCCTGATAGTCGATCGAGCCGGCGCGCACCTGCTCCACTTCGCTCACGCTGCGCATCGACAGGCGCGCCATAAGGGTCATGCGGTCCAGCACCGCTTCGTAGCTGCGCCCGACCAGCCGCGTCTCGCCGAAGGTGGCGTGCAACTGTTCCGCCACCATGCGCACGCGCTTGCACGCATGGCGTTCGTCTTCAGCCTCGACCGCGTATTCCGACGTTCGGATGCGCACCGCGCCCTGGCCATGCAACATCACGTCGCCTGCGCTTTCCAGCCGGACGTTGCCGCTGGTCGACCGCAGCACCAGTTCGCCCTGCGCCTCCAGCGTGGTGTGCGCAGGCTGCGCCTGCACGGTGACCGCGATGAGATACACCCGCGACGGGTCTGGTCCGCTGATCAGCACTTCGTCGCCCGGTTGCGGTGCCAGCAGGCAGCTGGCGGCGCGCCGCGCGGACCATTCCCGGCCATCGCATGCCACGGCATACCTGCCATCGGGTTCGCAGCGCAGCACCTCGCCCAGCAGATGGACGGGGTCATAGGCGATGCGGGTCAAGCTTGCGGCGGATTTCATCTTGCACTCCGGTTCGTGGCGGGTTGCCGGCCTAGACCGCGGGCCGGCGTCCCATGCGGGGTTTGAAGCGGGCGACCTCGCCCCGCTGCAGGGTCGACAGGACCAGCTCCGACATCATGTTGATCGAGACATGGCGCGCGAAAAACTGCTCAAGCACGGCGCCGAACAAATACGGGCTGATGCCGGAAAAGGCCGCTTCGTCCACTTGCAGCGCAATGCGCACGCCGCGTCCATGCACGATGGGGCCCGGCACCGGCAGGCGGTGATAAACGGGCTTGGCGCTGACATGCCGCAAGCCGGAGATGTGCTTGCGCACGGCGGGGTCGGCCAGATTGCCGTAGACGTGCAGCATCTCGCGCAGCGTCTGCGCGCCCTGCTCCGTATCCAGATCCGTCAGGCTCAGGTAATTCAGGCCCAGGTGGCTGATCAGATGCCACGTGGCCGCGTTCTCGGCCAGCGCCGCGCAAGGACGTGTCGGCCCGTGCAGCACCTTCACCGCACGAACGGGTGCCGACACGCGCAGCGTCATGTCCGTGTCGGTACCCAGCGGCAGCAGCATCGGCATATCCCGGTTGGTGCACAGCGTCTCAAGCGACAGGTGGCGCAGCTGGCCGGAGAATGGCGCTTCCTGACGGTCCACCAGCGACAGGAACACTTCGCTGCCGGTGTAGCCGGTTCGGGTGCCGTTGCGTTGGGCCGTGTCGGAAATCAGCCGCGGCTCGCGGCGCACGGAAAAGTACGCCCCATAATCGTCGGGGTCACTGCCCAGCGACCCGAAGAACGGACGGAACTCCTGCTCTTGTTGCTGCGCGGAGGCATGGCCGGTGACGCGCGTCACACCAAAGACTTCGTAGTCCAGCGGACGGCTGCGATCGACCACCACGTGATATTCCGACGTACGCGGCGTGACGGCCACACGGTCCGCCCGCTTGGGAAACAGGTTGATCACCGGCACGCAATGCAGGGCCAGGTTATCGGCCGCAATCGCGCCCTCCAGTTCCGGCGCGGCCACGGAGAACAGCATGGTCAGATCGAACGCGCGCGTCTCGCGCGGCGTGCCGTGCGATTGCGCCTCGCTGCGCAGGCCCGTTTTCAAGCCCGTTTTCAAACCATTCACGCTGAAGAACAGGTAACGCTGCGCGAAGGCGAAATACTCCTGCAGCAGGCGATAGCCCTGGAATACGCGCGCGTCGCCGGGCAGCAGGGCCTGGTCATCGGCAAAGCCTTCGTGGCGCACGGCGCTTGCCGGCAGCTTGTTGATCCACGCCACCGGCCGCGCCGTGTCGTGGCCCAGCACCGCCACCGTGTGCCCCATCATCACTTCCAGCAGGCGCTGCATCTGCAGATCCTGTCCGTTCAGATGAAACACCAGCTGATCAAGGTCCAAGTCTTCCAGACGCTGGCCGCCGCCGACCGCTATCCGGATGCGCAGCGCGCTCAGCACGCGTCCGGCGCGCCCCGCCAGGCCCAGCCGCGCCAGGGGGAGATCCTGCGGCGCGGCGGTGAATTCTGCCTGGGTCACCTCCAAGGGCCACAGGCGCACGGCGTGCCCGGTGGTGAACTCGCAGGGCGTCTGCTCGCCACGCGGCACGCGTCCGCGCAGCAACGTGCCACGCGGCAATTCGAAGCCGCCCGCCAGCGTGCCCTCGTTCATGCTGGGAGAGAACTGCACGATCGCCATCGACGGCGTGGGCGCCAGGTAGTTGGGATACACCACTTCCAGCAAACGCTGGGAGAAACGCGGAAACTCCGCGTCCATCTTCATCTGGATGCGCGCGGTCAGGAAGCTGAAGCCTTCAAGCAGGCGCTCGACATAGGGGTCCGCGACCTCCGTCGCGTTCATGCCCAGACGTCCGGCCACCTTGGGATGGGCCTGCGCGAATTCCGCGCCCAGTTCGCGCAGATAGACAAGCTCGCGGTTGTAGTAGTCCAGCAGACGGGCATCCATCAGACACCGCCCAAATCGCGCAGATCCATATGCCCGCTTTCCAGGTCGATGTCCGTGCGAAACAGGAATTCAAGCGGATGCGGCACGCACCACAGCATGCCCCTGATTTCCAGGCTCAGCACGTTGTGGTGTTCGAGCGTACCGGTGTCGGTTACGCAACGCACCTCCACCGAAGAATCCAGAATGCGCGGTTCGAACGCCGAAATCGCATTGCGGATCGACTCTTCCACGTCGATCCAGTCGATCTCCGACATGCGCTTTCCGGCCATGGCGCGCACGCCGAAATTCACGGTCGACGCCGCAACGGGACGATGCGCCGACAAATCCTGCGACGTCTGCAGATTGACCGTATTGAGCAACCAGCGCAGGTCCCGCAGCACGGCCGCGCGCAGCTGCTCATGCGTCAGCATGGCGCTATCGCGCGGTTCCGTGCGGCGCGCCGGATCATCGTCCATCAGGCGATCCAGCAACGACGGCTGCAGGCGGTCCCGCGCCGCACGCTGGTTGCGCGCAAGCGGCGCCCATCCGGCGGGATCGTCGGCGTGGCCCATCAGGCAAGCTCCAGACTGCGGATGTCGAGCAGGGCGAATTCGCCCGCGTCGGTCAACCACATCTTCTGGCCCACGCCGGCATAGGTGTCGCCACGCAGGCCGCGCCACTCGGTCACCCGCGCAAGCTTGACCGGGTCCGGCAAGTCGACCATGCGTTCGCCCGGCGCGGGCGGATAGCGCGCCGGCACCAGGCCCTGCAGCACCTGGCCGTCCGCCAGCTCAATCTCGGCGCGGGCCCACACCATGTCGCACAGGCCTTCCGGCGCAAGCAGGCGCACCCGCTTAAGCGCCGTGAACGGCAGCCAGGCGTACCGCCCTCCCCCCAGGAACTCGAACACGGGGCCCAGACGGCTGTCGCCGTCGCAGACCCACTGGAACGGCAGCGGGGCATCGTGCATGACGCCTTGCACGCCCCCCGCGCCCGCCGGGGCATCCTGCAACGCTTGGACACGCAGCTCGGCGGCCGGCTCGGCGGCCCCGTGCCCATCCAGGCGCAGCGCCGCCACCAGCGCCCGCATCCAGTCTTCAGGTTCGACCAACAAGACCGGCTCGCCGTCGCCGGCAAGCACGGCCTCGCGCTCGCGCTCCGCCGCAATGGCGCTGGCGTAGAGCGCCACCGTCGGACGCGCCTGCGCGCTGAGCTGGCCGCAGACGCCCAGCTGTTCAGCGGCGCGGGCCCAATCGCCTTGCGCCACCAGCAATTGGAACAGTTGCGCGCGCAAGTCCGCGTCGGCCGGCCGGCGGCGGATCTGCGCCTGCACGTCGTCCAACTGGCCAGACAGGCTGATCGCGCCGAAAGGAACGGCAGCTATAGACATGGGGGATCCGTCCTAGCCCACTTCCTTGTTCTGCTTGATATCCCAAGCCACCAGGCTTTCGGCGCCCTTGCCGCCCTTTTCGGTCTGCTCCCAGTACTGCTGCTTGACCTTCGCGGCCTGGAAGGCGAAGTTCACCACCACACCTTCCGCGCTGCGGTCGCCCGAGATCTGCACCGACGACACCAGTACGTCTTCCAGCGTGATCTTCGAATACTCGATCTGCTCGCCGCCCGCCTTGCACATGGACAATTCGATCTTGCCCAGGTGTTTGCCGCTGGCGCAATGCTTCATCACGGCCGGCGCCGCCTTGTCGATGCGCGCCACCACATGCAGGTCGTTGAAACTGGCCTTGCCCGCGCCCAGGCCGCCGCCGCTGGCCAGGTTTCCTGGCTGCGTCGCGCCCCATGAGAACGACACAATGTCGGTCCAATCCTTGTGGTTGGCGTCTTTGGATTCGCCGTTGGCTCCATCGATTTTCATGAACATATCCACAGCCACATCTGTCTCCTGGAGTTATCGGGCGCGGACGCGCCCGTCTTGTCTGACACTCAGCCTTCGTTCTGCTTGAGCGAAGGCAGCTTGGACACCAACCGCAGCGACACCGTCAGCCCTTCCAGCTGATAATGCGGCCGCAGGAAAAACTTGGCGGAGTAATAGCCCGGGTTGTCCTCGATCTCCTGCACTTGCACCTCGGCCGCCGCCAACGGCTTGCGCGCCTTGGTTTCCTGGGACGAATTGACCGGGTCGCCATCCACGTAATTCATGATCCAGTCGTTCAGCCACCGCTCCATGTCGTCGCGTTCACGGAACGAGCCGATCTTGTCGCGCACGATGCACTTCAGGTAATGCGCGAAACGGCAGCATGCGAACAGGTACGGCAGGCGCGCGGCCAGCTTGGCATTGGCGGACGCGTCGGCCTCGTAGTATTCATGCGGCTTCTGCAGGGACTGCGCGCCGATGAAGGCCGCGAAGTCGGAGTTCTTGCGGTGCACCAGCGGCATGAAGCCGTTCTTGGCGAGCTCCGCTTCGCGACGATCGCTGATCGCGATCTCGGTCGGGCATTTCATGTCGACGCCGCCGTCGTCGCTGGGAAAGCTGTGGCACGGCAGGTTCTCCACCGCGCCGCCCGATTCCACCCCGCGGATGGACGTGCACCAGCCGTACAGCTTGAAGGAACGGTTCACGTTGGCGGCCATCGCATAAGCGGAATTGGCCCAGGTGTAGCGGTCGTGGTTCGCGCCGTCGGTATCTTCTTCAAAGTCGAATTCGTCGACCGGATTGGTGCGCGCGCCGTACGGCAGGCGGGCAAGGAAGCGCGGCATCGCCAACCCAATGTAGCGCGAGTCCTCGGACTCGCGCAGGCTGCGCCACGCCGCATACTCGGTGTTGGTGAAGATCTTGGTCAGGTCGCGCGGATTCGCCAGTTCCTGCCAGGAATCCATCTGCATCACATTGGGCGACGCGCCTGCGATGAACGGGCAATGGGCGGCGGACGAGATCTTGGCGATCTCACCCAGCAGTTCTACGTCAGGTGGACTGTGATCGAAGTGATAGTCGCCCACCAGGCAACCGATCGGCTCGCCGCCGAACTGGCCGTACTCTTCCTCGTATACGCGCTTGAAAATGGGGCTTTGGTCCCAGCCCACGCCCTTGTGGCGCTTGAGCGTACGCCCCAGTTCCGCTTTAGACAGGCTCATCACGCGGATCTTCAGCAACTCGTCGGTTTCCGTATTGGTGACGAGGTAATGCAGGCCGCGCCAGGCGCCCTCCAACTGCTGGAAGTCGGGATGATGCATCACGCCGTTGATCTGTTCGGACAGCTTGCGGTCGATCTCGGCGATGATCGCCTGGATCGTGCGATAGGCGTCCGACGACAGGCCAACCCCGCTGTTCTCCAGCGCCTGGTGGGCCAACGTGCGCACGGCGTGCTCCACCGCTTCCCGCGCTTGTTCGGTCTTGGGCTTGAATTCCTTCTTCAAGAGCGCGGACAGGCCGTCCGCCTCCAGGGTTTCGACAGCACGCGCGTCTGCGCGTTTGGCCACTGCAGTCATGGCATTCTCCGAAAAGCGGTTCGAACGGAAACTAGACGGCCGGATCCGTGCCTGCGGCGTCGGACGCGGGCGTGGCATCAGGTTTCGGCGCAGCCGCCAGCGCGTTCATCAGCGCGGGGTTCTTGAGCACGTTGCCGATCAGTTCCTCGGCGCCTGTCTTGCCATCCATGTAGGTCAGCAAGTTGGCCAGCTGAGTGCGCGCGGTCAGCAGCTCATTCAATGCGCCGACCTTCCTGGCGACCGTGGCCGGCGAGAAGTCGTCGATGCTCTCGAATGTGATGTCCACGTTCAGATTGCCTTCGCCGGTCAAGGTGTTGGCCACCTGGAACGCGGCGCGCGGCTGGATCGAGCGCATGCGTTCATCGAAGTTGTCGATATCGATGTCCAGGAACTTGCGCTCGCCCACGTCCGGTTGCGGCGTTTCGGACTTGCCGGCCAGGTCGGCCAGCACGCCCATCACGAACGGCAGCTGGATCTTGCGCTCCGCGCCGTAGATCTCCACGTCGTACTCGATCTGCACGCGCGGCGCGCGGTTCCTGGCAATGAACTTCTGGCCGCTTCCTTTCAGGCTGGTTGCCATGGTGTTGTCTCCTCTTGTTGGTATCCGGGGCTGCCCCGCCTACGAATCCGGCCGGCTTGTCGCGTCCCGCGGCAGCCATGCCTCGAATTGCTCCAGGCCTTGGGGAGCCAGGTTCCTGATGATGTCGTGAAAGTTCAAGGGGATGAGTTGCTGCGCGCGGCGGATGAGATAGGGCGCGGGGTGCCCGGGCTCGTTGGCCTCGAAGTACGCGCAGACCTTGCCCAGCATGGCCATGGCCTCGTCGCGCGACTGGATCCGGGCGTCCTGCCAGCGCGTGCCGGCGGCCGGCGCAGCAGGGCCGGCCGATGTCTGCGCCAGGGGTGTGGCGGCATCCTGGGGAACGGCGTCGGGCGTCTCGGGCACCGCATCCGGCTTGTCGCGTGCCGCATCCAGCACGATGTCCAGGGTCCGCAGGATGGCGGTGTAATCCGGCGTCCAGCCGCCTCCCAGCTTGTCTGTCACCAGTTTCTGCATGCGCCGCAGGGCGTCCGCGGCGGACGCCAACGCCAGCACGTCGGCCTCGCGTTGCGTCCATGCTTCGCGCAGGCGCGCGACCACGCGGGGACGCCCGCCGGGATAGCAGTCGGCATCCTGGCGGCTGCCATCCAGCAGCGCCTCGGTATCGCGCAAAGACAGTTGGCCGTGCACGCCATTGACCAGGCTCGCCGAGCGCACGCTGCGCGCACAGCCCAGCATGTCGCCAAAAGCCGCCAGGGCGTTCATGCGCGGCATCGGGTCGTCTTCGCCCACGCTGTCCAGGCGCGGATGCACGGGCTCCCAATAGCGTTCCAGGGTGTCGACGGCCAGTGCAAGCCCGTCCGCGTAGCCGGGCAGACCGCGGATCTCGGTCCAGGCGCAGGTCAGCAGGCCGATCACGCGAAGGTCCCGAGTGCGTTCAAGCAGCGCGCGGGCCAGGCGTTCGACCTCGCGCCAGTCAGGCGGCTGCGCGGCGATGATGGTCGAGCCGAACTGCTGTTCGTCCCGGCCGGCCGCGGCTTGCTGCAACTGCAGGAAGTCAGCGTCGTATTCGAGGTCTTCCCCGCAGGGCAGACGTGAATCGAGTGTATTGAGGATATCGGCGAAGTCCATAGTCATTGCTTAAATGCCTGGGGATGCTGCCTGGATACAACCACTACGCTCCGCGCTGCTTCACGGAAGGGTGAATTCTAGGCACGTCTTTCTGCATGCAACGAACAACTAACAACTTCAGATTTTTCTTACAAGCAGCTAACAACCACCTAAACAATTGAACACTTATGCCCCAGCTACGCTGATGTTTTGACATATTCCTTACGCGAGAAGCACACGGACGCAAGCGTTGTTACTGAACCGTAAAAAACACAAAAGCATGTGATAGCGCTTCTCGGCCGCTTTCCGCGATGCCTACAATCGGCGCTCACGCTGGCGACAGACCGGCGCGCATGCAGAATCAGAGACAGACGTCCCCGGCGCCGGCGCGGCCCCCACGGCTACGCCCGCCCTTTGCAAGCGGCCCCATTGCGTGGCCGGCCATCCCTTTGCAGTCCGTGCGGCACGCGTGCTTTGCGCGTCCGCGAACATCCAGAACAGCAAGCGCAGCATCAGGTGAATTCTCATAAGGAGACGATGAGATGGACCGCAACGTGCCCAGCGAACGTGTCGTCAAGGCGCATACGCCCTTGCCGCCGGACCAATTGAAATTCCGGAGCGTGCACGGCGCCGAGAGCCTTTCGCAGCTATTCGAACTGGAGGTCGAGCTGGTCTCGGAATCCTATTCGCTCGACATGAAGTCGCTGCTTGGCAAACCGCTGACGCTTGAAATCGAAACCGCCTCGCCCACGCCACGCTATCTCAGCGGACACATCACGCGCTGCATGCTGATCGGCCGCGAGAACAACACGTCGCGCTACACCATCTACCGCGCCACCGTGCGCCCCTGGCTCTGGTACCTGACGCAGACCTCGGACAACAAGATCTTCCAGAACAAAAGCGTGCCCGACGTCATCCGCGAGGTGCTCAAGGACTACAGCTACCCGGTGGAGTTCAAGCTCACGGACACCTACCGCAGCTGGGAATACTGCGTGCAGTACCAAGAGACCGACTACGCCTTCATCTGTCGGCTGATGGAGCACGAGGGCATCTATTTTTGGTTCAAGCACGACAACGGCAAGCACACGCTCGTCCTTACGGACGACATCACGCAGCACGAGCCGGTTGCCGACTACGAGCAGATCCCCTATTACGGGCCGGACCGCGTCACCGTCCCGCGCGAAGACTACATCCACAAGTGGGAAGTCGCCGAACAGATCACGCCCGGCGCGTTCGCCACCACCGACTACCACCCGCTCACGCCCGCCGCCAGCCTGGAGGCGCGGCGCAACAATCCCGGCGCCTATGACCACGGCGACCTGGAGATGTACGAATGGCAGGGCGGCTATACCAACCCCGACGACGCCGAGCATTACACGCGCGTCCGCTTGCAGGACCTGCAATGCAGGCAGGAACAAAGCGCGGGCGCCTCCAATGCGCGCGGGCTCTCCCCCGGGCATCTCTTCACGCTACGCAACCATCCACGGCAAGCCGAGAACCGCGAGTATCTCGTCGTCAGCACCTACTACCGGATCCGGGAATCGGGCTACGCCAGCGGCCAGATCGATCCCGGCGACTTCGATCTTGAGTTCGTGGTGGTGCCCTCCAGCACGCAGTTCCGCGCCCCTCGCGTCACGCCGATTCCGCGTACGCACGGCCCTCAGACCGCAACCGTCGTGGGCAAGCAGGGCGAAGAGATCTGGACGGACAAGATGGGCCGGGTGAAGGTGCAGTTCCACTGGGACCGCTACGGCAAAAAGGACGAAAACAGCTCATGCTGGGTCCGGGTGTCCAGCCCGTGGGCCGGCGGCGGCTTCGGCGGCATCCAGTTGCCGCGCGTGCGCGACGAGGTGATCGTGGATTTCATCGGCGGCCAGCCCGACCGCCCCATCGTGATCGGCCGCGTCTTCAATGCGAACAATCTGCCGCCCTGGGACCTGCCCGACAACGCCACGCAAAGCGGCTTCCTCAGCCGCTCCAAGAGCGGCACGCCCGCCACCGCGAATGCGCTGATGTTCGACGACAAGAGCGGCAGCGAACGCATCTGGCTGCATGCCGAGCGCGAGCTCTGCACCGAGGTCGAAGCCAACGAGATCCACACGACGGACCTGAACCGCAACACCACGATCGGCGAAAACGACACCACCAAGATCGGTGGTTTCCGCGACATCAAAATCACCGGCACCGACAACCTCGAGGTCGGCAAGCGCCGCGACGTCTTCGTCAAGGGGCATGAGGAATACACCGTCAAGGCATCGCGCACCGTCAACGTGAAGGACGGCCTGATGGAAGAGAAGTTCGACAACGGCCTGAAGACGACCGTCGCCGCCAAGGGCGAAGAACGCGAGGTCAAAGGGTTGTTCAAGGAAACCCTGAAAACGGGCCAGCAGGTGTATGTCGACGAAGGCGATTCGCTGCATCACGTCAAGGCGGGCACGCTGACCGAAAAGGCGAAGGGCAAGGTCGAACTGCGCTCTACCGATGCGGACATGGATGTGAAGGCCAAGACCGCGATGCTCGTGCAGTCGGAAACCGCCACGATGGACCTCAAGTCCAAGGGCAAGATGCACATGGAATCCGAAGGCTCCACGGTGATGATCAAGGCCGACGGCCACATCACCCTGAAGACGCCGGCGGACGTGGTGATGGACGCCGCCAACGTGAAAGACCTTTCCAAAGAGAGCTGGCTGCAGGCTACCCCGTTCTCCATTGGCCTGGCGGTGGCCAAGGCGGAGTTCGGCATGCACCGCGTCGCGTTATTCCGCACGACGGTCATGCTGAACACCTCTTTCACCAACTACGCCCTGGTCAGCAACATCGGCCAGTTGTACTCCTTCCGCACCACGTATGCCGGCTATTCATTCGATGCCGTGGAGGCGAAGAAGGTCGGGCTCGGCGCGTCGATGGTCGGCCTCTGGAGCATCATCTGAACCCGCCATGTCCGACTTCCTGACTGCCTGGCCGGACTGGGCGAAGTGGGTATGGCTGGGCTTGCTGCTGTCGGCCGCGCAGGCGGGCGTCATGCTGTGGCGTGGCCGCAATCGCCGCGCGGCTGAACGCAAAGGCGCGCAGCGTCTGCAAGCCGTGCGCGCCAGCGGCGTGGCCAGTACGGCGCGGATCACCGCCGCGCGCGACACGCGCAGCCGCATCGGCGACACCTTGTATTTCGTCATCGAGCTGGACCTGGCCGTGGCCGCCACCGCCGCCACCCCGGCCCTGACCCGCACGCTCAGCGTCCCCGTGTCGCCGCTGCATCTGGCCGACTACGGCGCGGGCAAGACCGTGCGGGTGCGCGTGGATGCCGCCACGCATGAAGTTGCCATGGATCAGCCCACCGGATAAGCCATGAAGACGATCAAGCCTTTCCGCCTGGGCATGCTTACCCGGCCCTACCGCTGGCAGCGCCGCGACCTGCTTGGCGTGTCGGTGTTCGCGCTGGTCGATATCGCGCAGACGCCGGCCACCCTGCTGCCTGACCAGGATCTCTGGAAGCTGGCCGCCGCCGAGGGCATCGGCGCGTTGGACTTGGCCACGCCAAAGCAGTATCCGGAAGTGCTGGTCTCGGGCCACGCCTATCCCCATGATTCCAAAAGCCCGGGCGCTTGCGGCGTGCGGCTGAAGGTCGGCGAAATAGACAAATCGCTGCTGGTATTCGGCGACCGCTATTGGGTCGATGGCAAGGCCACCGCGCCGCAGCCGTTCGAGCGCATGCGGCTGGACTGGAGCCGCGCCTACGGCGGCCCGGAGATCGCCGACAATCCGCTGGGCATCGGTGCGCAAGACGAAGACATCAACGGCGTGCGCGTGCGGCGGCTGCCAAACATCGAACACCCGCTGCAGCGGATCAACGCCCCTGGGCAACGGGCGGCGCCGGCGGGCTTGGCCGCGTTGCCCGTGGAATGGCCGCAACGCGCAGGGCACATGGGCCGCGACTACGGACAGGAATGGTTGGAGCACGACTTTCCCGGATTCGCGCGCGATATGGACTGGCGCTTCTTCAACGCGGCGCCGCCCGACCAATGGGGGCCCGCCAACACCGAGCTTGTCGGGGGCACGGACTATGCCCTGTGGAACATGCACCCCGAACAGCCAGTGCTGCGCGGCCGGCTGCCTGCTTGGCGCGCGCGCTGCTTCTTCAGCCGGCACGCTGACGGCAGCGCACTCGAGGAAGTGGCCCTGCGGCTGACCACCAGTTGGTTTTTTCCCGATCACACGAAGATGGTGCTGATCTGGCATGGCGCGGTGCACGTGCGCGATGACGACGCGGCCGACATCCGCCACATCATGCCGGCGCTGGAACACGCGGATCAGCCGAAAGGCATCGCCGATTATGAAGCCGTCGTGCAGCAACGCTTGAGCCCGGAGCTGGGTCCCGCCTACGCCTTGCTGGACGCGCAACTCGTCCCCGAAGACCTTTGCGGCGGATCGTTGGAAAGCGATGCGCAAGCCTTGGCCGTGCGCCCTTTCAACAAGAACATCCACGCAGGCCTGGCACGCCGCCACGCGCGCGAACGCGAGTCGCTATTGGCCCAGGGCCTGGACCCGGACCTGTACATGGCCCCGTTGGACCCGCCTCCCACCGCGCCCAGACTCGCCGATCTGCCGCAAACGATTCTGCGCATGCAGCAGGAGCTGGAAGAGGCCAAGCGCCTGTCCAGCGGGCCTGCGGCGCGCGCATTGGCCGATCCCAACCTTCCGGAGATGGCCGAGGTGGCGGGCGTGGACATGGACGCGCTGCGTCGGCAAGACGCCGAGGGAAAGCTGTCTTCGGGTTTTGACCCCCGCAAAATCAAACGGCACATTGCCGAATTTGATTCCAGCCCGCATGCACAGGCGGGGCGCACCGCGGCAAACGCCGAAGCAACCCTCCCGCCGCTGGCCGACACGCTTGGGCCGCAAGTGCACCAGGCCTATCAACAATCGGCCCACCATTTCGCCCCGCCCCCACCCATGCCGCCGTTGCGCGCGCAGCGCACACGCCGCAAGCTGGACGCGCGCCTAAAGGACAGCCGCAATTGCACGGACATGAACCTTACCGGCGCGGACTTGTCGGGCATGGATCTGCGCGGCGTCAATTTTCAGCGGGCGATTTTTGCGGGCGCGACACTCGTCGATGCGCGGCTGGACGGCAGCGACCTCACCGACGCCGTGCTGACTGGCGCCGACCTGACCCGCGCAGACCTGTCGGGCGCGAACCTGACGCGCACCAACCTGGGCCGCACGCAATGCGTGCGGACGAACTTTGCAAATAGCCAGATCAAGGACAGCACCTGGGACCACGCACACGGTGAAGAATGCAGCTTTCTTGACAGCACATGGCAGTTGGGCCGCCTGCATCAGGCACGACTGATACGCTGCGACTTCAGCCGCGCAAGCTTCAACCAATGGGCGGCCATGAGCGCCGTATTCGAAGACTGCGGCTTTCGCGATGCACGGCTGGAACAATGCGTGTTCATGCAGGGCGAGCTCGTCAATGCGGATTTTGCTGCTGCGGCGCTGGTGCGCGTGAGCTTCATGGATGTGGCCTTTTCCGGCCGCTTCAGCCTGGAAGACGCCACGCTGGACGGCTGCGCCTTCGCGGGCCGAGTCGACCTGGCAGGCGCCCGGCTGCGCGGCATGCAGTTCAAGCACGGCAGTGCCCGTGGCGCCACGTTGACGGGCGCCGACATGCGCGGCGTCACCCTGAACGCGTGCGATTTTTCCGAATGCCGCCTGCAAGACGCCGACCTGAGCGGCCTGACCGCCCCCGACACACACTTTGTGCGTGCCGATTTCACCGGTGCCCGTCTACGCAACGCCAATCTGATCAACAGCTTGCTGGGCAAGGCCGTCTTGCTGCGCGCCGACCTGACTGGCGCGAATTTCTTCCGCGCCGATGTCGCGCAAGCGCAGATGGACGACAGCACGGGGCTGGACCACACCTACACGCAAGGCGCAAAGCGCTGGCCCGACCGACAGCCGGAGCTTCCCGCATGAACATCGACAAGCTGATGGACAGCGTGCGCCACGGGGAGCCGATACAACACCTCAGCTTGGCGGGCGCCGATCTCCGCGGGCGGGATCTGGCCGGCGCATGCTTCGATCACGTGGACTTCAGCGGTGCGCGGATGGGCGGCTGCCAATTGCAGGATAGCCAGTTCATCAGTTGTGACATGACAGGCTGGGAGGCCAGCGATGCCAATCTGGACACCGCGCGCCTGCTCCGCTGCCGGGCGCCAGGCGCGACGTTCAGCAACGGCCGCTTCCATGGCACCCACTTCACCGAATGCGATCTGGCGGGCGCCAGGCTGGACCAGGCCCTGCTCCATGAATCGTCCTTTACCGGCACATCATTGGCGGGCGCGTCATTGCAGGCCGCTCGCGTGGAACGCTCGGTGTTCTCGCTCGGCGACATGGCAAATGCAACGTTGTCGCAAGCGCAACTCAGCTACACCCTGTTCCATCAGCTGGACCTGCGCAGCGTCACGCTGACAGGCGTCAACGCGATCAGCACCATGTTCACGGAATGCAATCTGTCGGAGCAATGCTTCGCCGGCCAGGCCTATCCGCTGTGCCATTTCACGGATTGCCAACTCGCCGCGGCAGACTTCCGGCATAGCGATTTGCGCCAGTCGGGCTTCAAAGGTTCGTCGCTGCAAGGCGCAAGGTTTACCGGCGTCTCCGCGCCTCAGGCGCTATTCCCGCTGGCTGACCTGACTGGGGCAGACCTGCAAGGCGGCCATTTCGACGGCGCCATCTGGGCCGGGGCGACTCTGGATGGCGCGGCTTTCCAAGGCGCCAGCCTGGCTCTGTGCATCTTCCAGCGTGCGTGTTGCGCCGATACGGACTTTCGCGGCGCCCATCTTGTCGACGCCGATTTCTCACTGGCCGACCTGAGCCGCGCCGACCTGCGCGACGCCACGTTCCTGCGCACGCGCATGCACCGCGCGCTGACGCGCGGCGCGCGTTGGACGCAGCGCCACGGCATCATCGAAAACGACGCGCCTCTGCTGGAAGCCGAACTGTGGTCGGCAGCGCGCACAACCCTTTGAACCCGGTGCAGCGCCACTGCACCGCCCTCGCATCAGGAGTCGAAACATGCAAGTGCTCTGCCAGTTACCCAGTGTCGGCCTTGGATTCCCCGACGTCTGCAAGACCCCGGTGCCGCCGGTGCCGCATATCGACGTATCGACGTCATCAATGGGCATCCCCGTGGTCTGGAACGTGTGGCTGTGCTGCGCGCCGATGCACAACATGGTCACGCCCATTCCCATCACCCTGGGCGATACCGCCGGCGTGGGCGGGGGGGTGATCTCTCAGACCTTCATGGGTCAGGCGCGGTACGTGACCGGGGCATTCACGGTGCTGGTGCGTGCCGCCCCGCTCGTCCGCGTGACCAGCCTGACCGTGCAGAACACCATTAATACCCCGGGGTTCAAGGCGGCCACCCCGCAGAAAACGATGTTCGCGCTGGCGGCGTGACCCTATGGCAGCGGGCTACAGTTCGCCGTAGGAATGCAGGCCGGACAGGAACATGTTCACGCCCAGGAAGGCAAAGCCCGTGATCAGCAGGCCCATCAAGGCCCAGTAAGCCGCCATGGTGCCGCGCAGGCCCTTGATCAGGCGCATGTGCAACCAGGCCGCGTAATTCAGCCAGACGATCAGTGCCCAGGTCTCCTTGGGGTCCCATTGCCAGTACGCGCCCCAGGCGTCGGCCGCCCACAACGCGCCCAGGATGGTCGCGACCGTGAAGAAGGCAAAGCCGACCGCGATGGCGCGATACATGATGTCGTCAAGCACCTCCAGCGACGGCAGCGCGGCGGCGATGCGGCGGCGGCCCAGCAGGATGGCGCCCACGATCACGGCGCCGATGCCGAAGTACAGCATCCACGTGGCCGAGAGACCGTCGGTGCGGAACACCATCGGCTCGGCGCACAGCAGCACGCCCAGGACGAACAGCGGCGCCAGCTTGGCCCACGACGTTGTTTGCCCGTGTTGTTTGATCAGATAGGCGAAGCCCACCATCGCCGCCAGCGAGAACGTGCCGTAGCCAATGAAGTTGGCCGGCACGTGCAGCTTCATCCACCAGCTTTTCAAGGCCGGCACCAGCGGCTGGATCTGCCCCGCGTCGCGCGTGAACGAATACCACAGCAAAAAGACCACCGCCGACGTCACCACCAGCAGCACGAAACCGCCCAGTGCGCGGGTCGCGTACTTGCGTTCGTAATACAGGTAGAACAGCGCCGTGATCAGCGAGAACAGCACGAACACTTCGTACAGGTTGCTGACCGGGATGTGGCCCAGGTCCGGCCCCATCAGATGGCCTTCGCGCCAGCGCACCAGTAAGCCCGTGACGCCGGCGAAGACAGCACCCCATGTCAACGCCGTGCCCAGCCACGCGGCCGTGGGACTGACCACGCCGATCCAGTAGCAGACCATTGCCAACGCGAACAGCGCGCACATCCACAGGATGGCGGACTGGGACGAGAACAGGTACTTCAGGAAGAACACCTGCTCGGCCCGGGCCAGGTCGTTGCCGTACAGCACCAGGGCCAGCCCGGCCGCGATGGCACAGGCGATCATCAGGTGGCGCAGCGGCCGCCACAGCCAGCCCAACCATGCCAGCGCCGGCACGGTACCGCACAGGATGATCTTCTCGTAGTAGTCCATCGCATTGCCGTGGCGGGTCAGCGCGAACGCGGCCCCCACCGACAGCAGCAGGAAGAAGACGACGTCGGTCCAGTCCGGCTTGCCGCGCCGGGCGCGGCTATCGCCGGTTTCCGACAGGCTGTCTTGCCAGAGCGTGTCCGCCGACGCGTTCAGCGCGTCCGGCGAGGAAGGATGGGTAGTGGTCGTAGTCGACATAAATGAACCTTAAGACCTCTTCTGGCGCAGCAGCGCCTGCTTGAAGCGTTCGAACTCCTGATTGAAGTCGAGTGTACGCCTCTGGGACGTCATGGCCGCCATGACGCTGCTTCCGCCGTCATTCGGCTTGACCCAGATCCAGATGCGGCGATCCCGAATATAGAACATCGAGAACACCCCCAGGACCAGCAACAGGCTGCCCAGATAGACGGTATTCTTGCCCGGCGTGCGGCTGACCTGGAACACGCTGGCCTGCACGTGGTTGAAGTCCGCCAACGACAGGAAGACCGGCGCCGGATACACGGTCAGGTCCGACATCGCGGCCACGGCCAGGCGCGACCACACGGCCGCGCGCTCGCCTTCGGGGCCTTCGGACGCCACCGCGGGCAGGCCCGCACGCTCGCGCTCGATGGCGCGCAATTCGTTCATGCTGGCGCCGATCAGGCGGATCACCACGTCGGCCGCGCGCTCCAGGTCGGCGGCGGGCGTATTGGCCTGCAGGAAGGCCGCAACCGCTTGCAGCCCCCCCGACGAGAAGGTCTCCAACGCGCGTTCGGCGGCCGTCTGCAAGGGCTGCCGGTCAGCGCCCGACGGACTGTTGCGCTCGGCGAAGCGGCGAGCCGCCTCCTGGCGCGCCGCCGGGTCCGCCAACGTCGCGCGCAAACGCATGAATTCGGCGATGGAACTGTCATCGTCGGCCGGGATGCGCAGGTACCGGAACGGCTCGGACGCGTTGTTGCGCACGCCAGCCAGAAACACGCTGGCGCCGTCCAGTTCCATGGGCAGCATGTAATTCTGGAATTCGTGGGCCTGCCCCGCATCGTCGATCAGCTTGTACTCGACGCTGGGGCCCACGTTGCGCAGGTTCTCGTTCTTCTTGCCCGCCGCGCTGCCGGACACCGACGCCACGTGCTCGGCGAAGCTCCGGTCGGCGCCCTTGGGATCGCCGCGCGTCAGGTCCTCCACATTGATCGGGCGCATGGCCGTGATCTCGACGCCCATGCTGCGCGCCCCCGTGGAAGTGTGAGCGGTTACTTCGGCGGTCTTCCCCACCGTACCGTCAACCGTGAATGTCTTGCTCTCGGAACCTACCAGCGGGTAGCCTTTCAGCACCACCGTGCTGCCGCCGTCATCGAAACTGGACTGGTAGACGGTCATGCCCTTGAAGCGCAGCGGTTCATTGACTTCAATGGTGGAGTCGAACGTCTTGCCGGTGTCGGGGTCGGTGACTTCCACTTCGCTGAGAAAGCGGCTGGGCATGCCGGTGGAGTAGTAATCGACAACGAACTTCTTGAGCTTCAGCGTGAAGGGCATCGGCTGCACCAGGGCGCCGTCGCCCACCATCACCACCGCGGTGCTGGCCTGGCCGCCCTCGGGCACCAACACGCTGGCGCGAAAGCTTGGGTTGTCCACCGACAGACGGCCGCTTTCCGGCACTTCTGAAATCAGCATGTTCTCGACGATGGGCTTCTTTCCGCCCAGCATGACCTGCAGCCGCACGGGCAGCTCGCTGTCCAGCAGGCCGCCGATGCAGATGATGACCATCGCCGCATGTGCGAACACGTAGCCCAGCCGGTTGGCGCTGCCTTTCTTGGCCGCCAGCATCACGCCGTCGTTGTCCGTCCGTTGGCGCACGGCATAGCCCATGCGTTCCAGCATGGATTTCAGGCCGGCCGCCGTCTGGGGCACGTCAGTGGGCGCGTCGGTTTCGACCCGGTGCGGAAAACCCCGCAGGCTGCTGGCCCGTACGTGCTCGCGGAACGAGCGCGCGTCGCGCAGCATTTTGGGTGCGTTGCGGATCAGGCAGACCGAGGTCGACACGACCAGGAACCCCATGATCAGCAGGAACCACCAGCTGTTGTAGACGTGCCAGATCGAGAACTTGTCGAACACTTCGAACCAGAACGGGCCGAACTGGTCGATGTAGTTATTCGACGAGCGGTTCTGCTGCAACACGGTCCCGACCAGGCTCGCCACGCAGATGAACATCAACAGGCTGACGGCGAAACGCATCGAACCGAGCAGTTCGAAGAAATCGCGAGGCAGGCTGCGCAAGGAGGGGCGGGTATGGGTTCGTGTTGAATTCATGAAAAAAGGGGGGCCGCGCAATCGGCTACCCCCCTCATAGACAGCGCACGGCGGAAACAGTTTCCGTCATGCCCAAGTTGCATGAACGCGGACCAGCCGCGCGCGTTGCAGGCGTCAAGCCTACCGCAGGCCGGCCGCGTAGTCCGACACCGCCTTGATATCGGCGTCCGACATGCGGTCCGCAATGGCGAACATGATGTCGTTCTTGCGGTCGCCGCTGCGGAACAGCTTGAGCTGCTCTTCGATGTACATGGGGAACTGTCCCGACAAGCGGGGGTATTGGCCGGGCAAGCCCGCGCCATTGGCAGAGTGACACGCCGCGCACGCCGGAACATTGCGTTCGGGCAAACCGCCGCGCCAGATCTTTTGGCCCAGATCAACCAACTTCTCTTGGCCAGCCGTGGCGGGCTCTTTCAGCGGTTGCTGCGCCAGATACAGCGCGATGTTCTGCATGTCGGCCGGCGTCAGGTTCTGCGCCATCGCCGTCATCGGGGTCGGATTGCCACCCGCGCCGTTGCGCACAGGCAGCTTGGCCCCTTGCTTGACCTGGAAGTCGGCCAATTGCTTGGCCAGATATTCGTGGGGTTGCGCGGCCAGGTTGGGGTTCACCGGGATGGTGCTGTTGCCCGCCGCGCCATGACAGGACGCACAGGCAATAATGCCCCTTGAGGCATCCCCTTGGTCAAACAGCTGCCCGCCCTTGGCGGCATCTGGCTTGGCCGGGCCCGCAGCGCCGTCAGCGGCGAAACTGGGTGAAGTTAAGGCGGAGGCGCCGAGCAACAGCCCGCTCGCAACCAACATCCGGGACAGCACACGCTTCATGAAGACCTCGACGATCACATCGATCAAGGCGCAAAAAGGCGCCCACGCCTGCCCCGCTCACCTTGGAAAACCGTCTCGAACCTGATTTGCCCCATTCTGCCTTCCAGGCTGCTGTCAGCAACCCAAAGAGTAAGCAAAAAAGACGGCTCCGCGCACGGGGACCACTGTTGCAAACGCCGGATTATACAATAGGGCTCGAAACCAACCGTATCCAAAGCCCATCCGTGTCCCTCCTACATCGCGCCTCCTTCCTTACCTCCGCAGCTCGCCTCGACCAGTTGCCGGCCGCCGGCGCTCCCGAGGTCTGCTTTGTCGGCCGCTCGAACGCCGGCAAATCCACGGCCATCAACGTGCTGTGCAACCAGCGCCGCCTTGCCTTCTCGAGCAAGACGCCGGGCCGCACGCGCTTGATCAATATGTTCGGCTTGCCCGACCCGCTGGATCCGGAAGGCCACATCGGTTTTCTCGTCGACCTGCCCGGCTACGGGTACGCGTCGGTCGCCCGCAACGAAAAAGAAAAATGGGCCGACATCCTCGGCGGCTACCTGCGCGACCGCGAATCGCTGGCCGGCATCGTGCTGCTGATCGACATCCGCCGCGGCGTCACCGAACTGGACCGCCGCCTGGCCAACTTCATCGCCCCCACCGGACGCCCTGTGCTGGCGCTGCTGACCAAGGCCGACAAGCTGCCTTACGGCCAGCGCATGCGCACCGTCTTCTCGGTCCGCAAGGACCTGGCGGACATCGGCGCCCTGCACACCATTCCTTTCTCGGCGCCCGAGCGCATCGGTCTGGAAGAAGCCGGCGCCCATATTGAAAATTGGATTTCTCCCAAGGTCGTACCATGAACCCGCAGATCATCACCCCCGAGTTTCCGGTTTCCCGCCCGCGCCGCCTGCGTCGCGACGACTTCACCCGCCGCCTGGTGCGCGAAAACGCGCTGACGGTCAATGACCTGATCTACCCCGTCTTCGTGGCCGAAGGCGCGGGCTTGCAGCAGGCCGTGCCCTCGCTGCCCGGCGTGGTCCGCTATTCGCTGGACACCCTGCTGCCCGTGGCCGAAGAGTGCGTGAACCTGGGCATTCCGGTGCTGGCGCTGTTCCCCGTCATCGACGCGTCGCTGAAGACGCCCGACGGCATCGAGGCGACCAATCCGCGCGGCCTGATTCCGCGCGTGGTCGGTGAACTGAAGAAGCGTTTTCCGGAACTCGGCATCCTGTGCGACGTGGCGCTGGATCCCTACACCAGCCACGGCCAGGACGGCGTCATCGACGACAACGGCTACGTAATCAACGAGTTGACCGTCGAGATCCTGGTCAAGCAGGCGCTGACGCAAGCCACCGCCGGCGTCGACATGGTCGCGCCCAGCGACATGATGGACGGCCGTATCGGCGCCGTGCGCCGCGCACTGGAGGCCAACGGCCATATCCACACGCAGATCATGGCGTATTCCGCCAAGTACGCCAGTGCGTTCTACGGCCCGTTCCGCGACGCCGTGGGCTCGGCCACCAATCTGGGCAAGTCGAACAAAATGGCCTACCAGATGGACCCGGGCAACCTGGACGAAGCGCTGCGCGAAGTGGCCGCCGACCTGCAAGAAGGCGCCGACATGGTGATGGTGAAGCCGGGCATGCCTTACCTGGACGTGCTGCGCCGCGTGAAGGACACGTTCCGCGTGCCCACCTTCGCCTATCAGGTCAGCGGCGAATACGCGATGATCAAGGCCGCCGCCGCCAATGGCTGGCTGGACCACGACAAGGTCATGATGGAAGCGCTGCTGGCGTTCAAGCGCGCCGGCGCCGACGGCATCCTGACGTACTTCGCGATCGAAGCGGCCAAGCTGCTCAAAGCCCAACGCTGATCGCGCAACGCCTTGCGGGCCGGGCGTATCCGGCCCGCAAGGCGCCCTCTTCTTTGCCTTGTATCCCTTTTGCCTTATGCTCGCCCGTTGCGCGGCACGGCAGGCGCCACGCGGCGCAATCCCAACCACGTTCCACCCAGCACGCAGGCCAGTCCCACGACATGCGTCAGGGTCACGTGCTCGTCCAGGAACAGGGACGCGAACAACAGCCCGAAAATCGGCAGCCAGTTGACGAACAACGCGGCGCGGCTGATGCCCAGGCGCGCGATGCCGGCATTCCAGATGATGTTGCTGACGCCCGAAGCGATCACCGCCGAGAACATCAGCACCAGCCAAGGCCACCACGTCATCTGCCACGTGCCGGTCTGATACGACGAGGGCGTCATCGCCGCATGCGCCACCAGCATCAGCCCCCCCGCCAGGTACATGTACCAAAGCATGCCCAGTGGATCCATGGTGCGCGACATGCGCTGGATGACCAGACCGCCGAACACGAACACCAGCACGGCCACGAACACGACCGCGTCGCCCCAGCCCGTCAGGCCGAATTGCGCGCCGCTGCCCGCGACCACCATGCCCACGCCCAGCAGCCCCAGCATGGCGCCGGAGATGCGCACCAGCGTCAGTTTTTCACGGTAGAAGAGGGCGGCCAGCAAGGCCGACAGCAAGGGGCTCGTGGCCATGATCAGCGTGCCGTTGGCCGCCGATGAAAAACGCAGCCCGGACACCAGCGCCACCTGGTGCGCGTACACCACCAGGAAGCCCGCCAGCGCCACCCAGCCCAGCTCCACGCGGCCCAGCTTGGGAATGCGGCCGCGACGGGCCTTGATGATGAGGGTGACGGTGATGAACGCGACGACGATCCGCACGGCGGCCAGCGCCTGGATGTCCATGTGCTGCGTCAGGTACTTGATGGAGACGATGTTCAGGCCCCATGTGGCCATGACGAACATCAATTGAACATAGATAAGACCGTTCCGGTCTTGGCTTGCATCAACTGTCGTGGACGTCACGGGCGCCGGCCTGAAGGGAGTGGGGTGCGCCGCCCACGCGGCGCAGCAGCCATGGTATACGCCCGGGCGTCAGCGCACCAGCACCTTGTCCAACGATTCCGTGAAGCGCTTGGCGTCCTGGAAACCCACCACGCGGGCGTCCGGCAATTCCTTGCCGCCCGGCTCGAAAAACATGATCCCCGGCGGGCCGAACAAGCGGAAGCGCTTGAGCAGCGCGCGGTCGTCGGCATTGTTCGCCGTCACGTCCGCCTGCACCAGCAGCATGCCCGACATGCGTTGCGCCACGCCCGGATCGGTGAAGGTGAAGCGTTCCATCTCGCGGCACGACACGCACCAGTCGGCGTAGAAATCCAGCATGACCGGCTGGCGGCTTTGCGCCAGCAGCGCGTCCAGCTCGGCGTTGTTGCGCACGCGGGTAAAATGGACTTCACCGCTGGCGGCCGCGGCGCCCGCCGGCGTGCCGGCGCGCGCCGCCAGATGCGACAACGGTTGCAGCACATCACGTCCGCCGCTGGCCGCGCCGACCAGCG
>NZ_JABBJN010000062.1 GCF_012928505.1 Achromobacter sp. Bel
CGCGGGCGTCGCCTTTGGGACGCGAGAAGAAGGACCGACCGTCGCGCCCTTCGGAGGCTGCCCTCGGGGTGCCTGCCGGACGAGAACGCGGAGATTGGGGTTTAGTCATGGTGTGTTCCAGTGGGGCGGAGGAGTTCCGCCCGGTAAAAGCGATTCAATGCGAGCAATTTCAATGCGAGCAATTTCAATGAAGCGGTTCAGTGCGGGCGATGCGTTGGAGCCCAGCGTCCGCTCAAGCGGCCGGCGACCAGGTGAACAAACGCGCGGGGTCCCCCTGCACGTCCACCCGGTGGTCGCTTGTCAGCGTAACCCGGCCTTCGGCCAACCAGCGCACCGCGGCCGGAAAAGCCTGATGTTCCACTGCCAGCACGCGGTTGGCCAGCAGTTCCGGCGTATCTCCAGCCAGGACCGGCACACAGCCCTGGGCGATGATGGGGCCGTGGTCCAGCACCGGCGTGACGAAATGCACCGTGCAGCCGTGAACCCGCACGCCCGTCGCCAAGGCCTGGGCATGCGTGTGCAGGCCGGGAAACGCCGGCAGCAGCGAGGGATGGATATTGACCAGCCGGCCGGCATAGTGGTTGACGAAACCCGGGGTCAGCACCCGCATGAAGCCGGCCAGGATGACGTAGTCGGGCGCATAGCGATCGATTTCAGCGGCCAAGGCAGCGTCGAAAGCCTCGCGGCTGGCGTAATCCTTATGGTACAGGGCCGCCGTGGGAATGCCCTGCGCGGCGGCCCATTCCAGGCCGCCGGCGTCGGGCCGGCTGGCGATGACGGCGGCGACGTCGGCCGGCCAGCCCTCGTCGCGGCACGCTTCGGCCAGCGCCTGCATGTTGCTGCCCCGTCCCGAGATCAGGATGACAAGGCGGCGTTTAGAAATTTGTGTTTCCGGCAAGATAGAAGAATCCAAAGATGTAGCCCCCAGGGCGCCCGCCAAAACGGGCGTTGCTTGACGCAAACAGGCTTGTCCACCGCCATTTCGCACCCCGGAAATACCGGTCGCGAATAAATGGTTGGGGGGATTAGAACAAACCCGGAATCCAAAATTGTAAACTCTCGCTCGTGAAACCATCGCTGCGCATCTACCGATCCCTGCCTCCGCCCGACCGGCGCGCTCCTTGCGCGCTGACGATCGGCAATTTCGACGGCGTCCATCGCGGGCACCAGGCCATGCTGGCGCGCGTCTGCCAAGTCGCCCGCGAACGCGGCCTGACGCCTGCCGTCATGACCTTCGAGCCGCACCCGCGGGAGTATTTCGCCACCCTGAACCAACGCCCCGAGCTGGCGCCGACCCGGATTTCCGGGCTGCGCGACAAGCTGGCGGCGCTGGCGCGCTACGGCGTGTCCCAGGTCGTGGTGGAACGCTTCAACGCCCGGCTGGCCGAAATGTCGGCCAACGCCTTCATCGAGAACCTGCTTGTGCAGGGGCTGCAGGCCAAATGGCTGCTGGTGGGTGAGGACTTCCGTTTTGGCCACAAGCGCAGCGGCGATATCGACCTGCTGCGCGAAGCCGGCATGCGCCACGGCTTCGAAGTGCAGACGCTGGCCGACGTGACCGACCAGCAAGGCCACCGGATTTCCAGTTCCGAAGTCCGCACGGCGCTGGCCGTGGGCGACCTGGACCGCGCCCGCCACCTGCTGGGCCACCCGTACCATATCAGCGGCCACGTGATCCATGGCCAGAAGCTGGGCCGCACCCTGGGCTTTCCCACGATGAACCTGCGCGTGGCCGAGCGATGCGCCGCCCGCTCGGGCATCTATGTGGTGCAGGTCTATGGACTGGCCGAACGCCCGTTGCCCGCCGTGGCCAGCCTGGGCGTGCGCCCGACGGTCGAAGACCGCGGTCGCGTGCTGCTGGAGTCGCACCTGCTGGACGATACCGTCGACGCTTACGGTAAACTCGTACGCGTCGAATTCCTGCACAAGCTGCGGGACGAAGAAAAATTTCCTGACCTCCCTTCCCTGACTGCCGCCATCGCCGAAGACGCGCGAAACGCGCGCGCCTATTTTGCCGTTCATGGACTATAAAAAGACCCTCAACCTGCCCGATACCCCCTTCCCCATGCGGGGCGACCTTGCCAAGCGCGAGCCCGCCTGGATTTCGCAGTGGGAGGAAAACCACGTCTACCAGGCGATCCGTGCGGCCAGCCGCGGCCGGCCCCGTTTCGTGCTGCACGACGGTCCGCCCTATGCGAACGGCGACATCCACATCGGCCACGCGGTCAACAAGATCCTGAAGGACATCATCGTCAAGAGCCGCAACATGGCCGGCTATGACGCGCATTACGTGCCGGGCTGGGACTGTCACGGCATGCCGATCGAAATCCAGATCGAAAAGAAGTACGGCAAGCACCTGCCCGTGGCGGAGGTGCAATCGAAGGCCCGCGCCTACGCGCTCGAGCAGATCGACCGCCAGCGCAAGGACTTCAAGCGCCTGGGCGTGCTGGGCGGCTGGGACCGTCCGTACATGACGATGAACTTCAGCAATGAAGCCGACGAAATTCGCGCGCTGGGCCGCATCCTGGACAAGGGCTATGTGTTCCGCGGCCTGAAGCCCGTGAACTGGTGTTTCGACTGCGGCTCGGCCCTGGCCGAAGCCGAAGTGGAATATGCCGACCGCGTCGACCCCGCCGTGGACGTCGCCTTCCCGTTTGCCGAACCGGCCAAGCTGGCCAAGGCCTTCGGCCTGGATTCGGTGGAAGACGGCGCCATCGTGATCTGGACGACCACGCCCTGGACCATCCCGTCCAACCAGGCGCTGAACGTGCACCCGGAAATCGAATATGCGCTGGTGCGGGTGTCCCCGTCGTCGCCGGCGCCCAAGTTCGGCCCGCTGCTGCTGGTCGCGAAAGACCGCGTCGAAGCCTGCCTGAAATCCTGGCACCTGGAAGGCGAGATCATCGCCACGGCGCCGGGCGAAGTGCTGTCGGGCCTCGAATTCCGCCATCCGCTGGCGCAGTTCAACGCCGCCTACGACCGCCGTTCGCCCATCTACCTGGGCGACTACGTCACGGCCGACTCGGGCACGGGCGTCGTGCACTCGGCACCGGCCTACGGCATTGAAGACTTCGTGTCGTGCAAAGCGCACGGCATGAAAGACACCGATTTCATCAGCCCCGTGATGGGCGACGGCAAGTACGTGGACAGCCTGGCGCTGTTCGGCGGCCTGTCCATCTGGGACGCCAACCCCAAGATCGTCGAAGCGCTGACCGAAGCCGGCGCGCTGATGCACGTCGAAAAGCACAAGCACAGCTACATGCACTGCTGGCGCCACAAGACGCCGATCATCTACCGCGCCACCAGCCAATGGTTCGCCGGCATGGACGTGGCGCCCAAGGATGGCGGCCCGACCTTGCGCGAATCGGCGCTGGCCGGCATCGACGCCACGGCCTTCTATCCGGCCTGGGGCCGCGCCCGCCTGCACGCGATGATCGCCAACCGTCCGGACTGGACCCTGTCGCGCCAGCGCCAGTGGGGCGTGCCGATGGCCTTCTTCGTGCACAAGGAAACCGGCGAACTGCACCCGCGCACGGCCGAACTGCTGGAGCAGGTGGCGCAGCGCGTCGAGCAAGGCGGCATCGAGGCCTGGCAAGCGATCGAACCCCGCGACCTGCTGGGCGACGAAGCCGACCAGTACGAAAAGAACCGCGACACGCTGGACGTGTGGTTCGATTCGGGCAGCACGCACGCCACGGTGCTGGGCGGCAAGGACGGCGAATTCGCCGGTTCGCACGGCGCTGAACTGGGTTGGCCCGCCGACCTGTACCTGGAAGGCTCGGACCAGCATCGCGGCTGGTTCCATTCGTCGCTCTTGACCGGCTGCATGCTGTACGGCCAGCCGCCCTACAAGGCACTGCTGACGCACGGCTTCGTGGTGGACGGCCAGGGCCGCAAGATGAGCAAGTCCGTGGGCAACGTGATCGCCCCGCAAAAGGTGTCGGACTCGCTGGGCGCGGAAATCCTGCGCCTGTGGGTGGCATCCACCGATTATTCGGGCGAACTGTCCATCTCGGACGAGATCCTGAAGCGCGTGGTGGAAGGCTACCGCCGCATCCGCAACACGCTGCGCTTCCTGCTGGCCAACGTGGCCGACTTCGACGCAGTGTCGCAATCGGTGCCCTACGGCGAGCTCTTCGAGATCGACCGTTATGCGCTGGCGATGACCGCGCAGATGCAGTCCGAAGTGCAGGCGAACTATGAACGCTACGACTTCCATCCGGCCGTCTCGCGCTTGCAGACGTTCTGCTCGGAAGACCTGGGCGCGTTCTACCTGGACATCCTGAAAGACCGCCTGTACACGTCGGCCCCTGGCAGCGTGGCGCGCCGTTCGGCGCAGACAGCGCTGCTGGACATCACGCAGACGCTGCTCAAGCTGATGGCGCCGATCCTGTCCTTCACGGCTGAAGAAGCCTGGAAGGAACTGGTCGGCTCCGCCCTGAAGCACCAGGCCGACGCCGCCCGCACGACGATCTTCACCGAGGTCTACCACGCGCTGCCGCCGTTTGCCGACGCCGACGCGCTGACCGCCAAGTGGACGCGCCTGCGCGCCATCCGCGCCGACGTCCAGCGCAAGCTGGAAGAAGTGCGCACGGCGGGCGACATCGGTTCGTCGCTGCAAGCGGAAGTGGACCTGTACGCCAATGGCGATGACCAGCAACTGCTGGCCAGCCTGGGCGACGACCTGCGCTTCGTGCTGATCGTCTCGCGCGCCACCGTGCACGCGGGCGAAGGCGAGACCCGCATCGAGGTCACGCCGTCGACCCACAAGAAGTGCGAGCGCTGCTGGCACTGGCGCCTGGACGTGGGTCAGGACGCGGAACACCCCGAAATCTGCGGCCGCTGCGTGTCCAACCTGTTCGGCTCGGGCGAAACCCGGGACAAGGCTTGAGCATGGCCCGCCCCTCCGATTCGGGAGTGACGGGCACGGCCCCCACCCGCGCCGTTCCCGCGCGCGTGGGCGGCTGGCTGGCGCTGGCGCTGTTGATCATCGTGCTGGACCAGTTGACCAAGGTGTACTTCAACACCTCGTTTCAGTATGGCGAACGGGTCAACGTGCTGCCGGTGTTCGACTTCACGCTGCTGTTCAACCGGGGGGCCGCATTCAGCTTCCTGGCGTCCGAGGAAGGCTGGCAACGCTGGCTGTTCACTGCCCTGGGCATCGTGGCGGCCGTGGTGATCACGATCATCTTGCGCCGCACCCATGGGCAGCCGCGCTTCAGCCTGGCGCTGACGCTGATCCTGGGCGGGGCTATCGGCAACGTGATCGACCGCGTGGTGTATGGCCACGTGGTGGACTTCCTGCTGTTCTACTGGAACGACTCCTACTTCCCCGCCTTCAACCTGGCGGACGTGGGGATCAGCTGCGGCGCCGTGCTACTGGTGCTGGACGAGCTGCTGCGCGCGCGCAAGAAGCCGCAGGCGTGACCACAGCCGCCGGGGCGCAACGCCCCGGCCGCCCCTCCCTGGGGCTGGGTTTTGCCCTATTTGATCCCCCCTGAACGCATCGCGAACGGCGCAATGCCGCAATGCAGAATAAAATCATCCTCCATTCCTCGTTTTCACGGCGCTGAACCCGCCGCCACGCCCTCATGCTCGATCTCGCCCGCAAACGCATCGTCCTCGGTCTGACCGGGGGCATCGCCTGCTACAAAATCGCCGAGCTGGTGCGGCGCATGACCGAACAAGGCGCCACGGTCGACGTGGTGATGACCGAGGCGGCCACGCACTTCATCACGCCCGTCACCATGCAGGCCCTGTCGGGCCGGCCGGTGTTCGTGGATGCCTGGGATGCGCGCGTGCCCAACAACATGGCGCACATCGACCTGACGCGCGGCGCAGACGCCGTGCTGATCGCGCCCGCCAGCGCCGACTTCATGGCGAAGCTGGCCCACGGCATGGCCGACGACCTGCTGTCCACGCTGTGCCTGGCGCGCGCCTGTCCGCTTCTGGTGGCGCCGGCGATGAACCGCGAGATGTGGGCCAACCCGGCCACGCAGCGCAATGTCGAACAATTGCGCGCCGACGGCATCAGCGTCCTGGGCCCGTCTGCAGGCGAGCAGGCCTGCGGCGAAACCGGCGACGGCCGCATGCTGGAGGCGCATGAACTGCTGACCGACCTGATCGCCTTCTTCCAGCCCAAGTTGCTGGCCGGCCGCCATGTACTGCTGACCGCCGGCCCCACGTCCGAACCCGTGGACCCCGTGCGCGTGCTGAGCAACCGCTCGTCGGGCAAGACGGGCTACGCGCTGGCTCGCGCCGCCCGCGAAGCCGGCGCCCGGGTCACGCTGATCACCGGCGCCACCTTCCTGCCCGTGCCCCGCGGCGTGACTGCGCTGTCGGTCATGACCGCGCGCCAGATGCACGATGCCGTGATGGCCAGCGCCGCCGACGCCGACATCTTCATCGCGGTGGCCGCGGTGGCCGATTGGCGCGTCAAGAACGTCAGCACGCAGAAGTTGAAGAAGACCACCGAAGGCGGCGGCGCGCCGCTGATGGAATTCGAACCCAATCCCGACATCCTGGCCGAAGTGGCCAAACTGGAAAACGGCCCGTGGTGCGTTGGCTTTGCCGCCGAAACCGAAAAGCTTGCGGAACATGCCGAAGCCAAGCGCGCGCGCAAGGGCATCCCGCTGCTGGTGGGCAACCTGGCGCACAAAGTCATGGATGCGGATACCACCGAACTGGTGCTGTTCGACGAGCAAGGCGCGCACCCCCTGCCCGCCGCCGACAAGCTGGATGCCGCACGCCGGTTGATCGCCGAAATCGCGGCGAGGTATCCGGCGTAGGAGGAGTCAAGCGCGGCTAGCCGCGATACCGGAATTGTCCTTCAGTACATTCCGGCATCGCCCAGCCGCGCCCGGCTTACTGCTCCAGGCTGATATTCGCGGCCTTGACGATATCGGCCCACTGCTTGCGGTCGTTTTCCAGGAACTGGCTGGTCTTCTCGGGCGTCATGCCCGTCACCGGCTCCGAGCCCAGGCCCGCCATTTTCTCGATCACGCCAGGTTGCTTCAACACGTCTTGCAGCGCGTCGTAATAGGCCGCCAGCACGTCGGCGGGCAAGCCTGCCGGGGCGAATACACCTTGCCACGTCGGCATGTCGAAACCCTTCAGCCCTTGTTCGTCCAGCGTCGGCACGTTGGGCAATTGCGGGGCGCGTTTGATCGACGCGACGGCGATCGCCCGGACCTTGCCTTGCAAAGCCAGCGGCGCCGCGGTGGAGATGTTGTCCATCGTCATCGCGATGTGGCCGCCCAGCAGGTCGGTGATGACCGGCGCCGCGCCGCGATAGGCGGCGTGCGGGACCTTCACGCCCATCTTGTACAGCATGGTTTCGGCGATCAGGTGGTTCGAAATGCCCACGCCCGCCGTGCCATAGGTGGCCGTCGGCGTCTTCTGGAAATAGTCCTTGAGTTCGGCCAGGTTGTTGGCCGGCACGTCCTTGTTCACGATGACCACGTTCGGCTGCACGGCCGCCAGCGTGATCGGCGTGAAGTCCGTGGGCGTGTAGTTCGTGCCCTTGGGATTCAGGACGTGGGTGATGGCCATGGAACCGGCCGCAGCGATGCCGATCGTGTAGCCGTCGGCAGGCGATTGCGACAGGCGGTACGCCATGATGTTGCCGCCGGCGCCGGCCAGGTTTTCGACGACGACCGTCTGGCCCAAGCGCTGCGACAGCGGTTCGGCCAGCAGGCGCGCCAGCGTATCGGCGGACCCGCCGGGCGCAAAGCCCACCAGCAGCCGCACGGGCTTCGTGGGCTTCCACGCATCGGCGGCCATCGCCGTGGAGGCGGCCGTCAGGGCGGTAACGGCAAACAGGGCGCCAACGGCGCGGTGCAGAGTAAGGCTGAACATGAAAAGACACTCCCAACGATAAATTGACGAAGACCGCTTCGTCTCCCCTCGCCGCTCATCCGGCCGGGTTGCGGACGTGGCGTCCCAGGCCCTGCATCGGCCAGCTTTGGCGGCGTTATTCCAATAACTGCGACAGCGCCTGGGCGACCAGGCGGTTGGACAGCAGGACCGGACGGCCCGACGCCTGCGAGACCGCTTCACGCATGCCGGCGGTATAACCCATGCAATGCATGACGATCAGGTCGCACGACGCCAATGCCTGGCCCGCTTGCGCGAAATTTCGCGCCGCCAACTCGGCATCGGCCTCGTAGGGCGAGGCGTGCACGACCTGCGTCTCGCAGGACAGCGGCACGGCCATATGAAAAAAATCGACCTGTTCGGCCAGCGGCACCACCAGCCCCACCTTGCGGCAGTGCTGCGACAAGCCTGCGACCAGATGGTCGACGACCTGCTGCGGCTCGACGACCAGCGTGCGCATCGGCGCGATGGCCGTGCCGGTGCACAGCGGGACCAGCACGTCGTAACCCGCCCCGTCCGCCTGCCGCATCACGTCGGCCAATCGCGCTTCGGCGGCGGCGGCATCCAGTTGGATCTGGGCGCCGTCGCGCAGGCGCGTGGCGAAACGGTATTCGCCGTCCCTGGGTGCCATCGCGGCCAGCGCCGCGGCATCCAACCCATCGAGCGCGCCGAATTCATCGATCCGCACGGTATCGCCCAGCAGCCGCGCCATCTCGGGCACGACATCGCTGCGCGGCGACTCCCCGATGGTGAAAAACGCCACGCGGCGCGCTTGCGCCGCGCTCATGCCGCGCCGCCGTCTACGCGGCCCACGGTCTGCAGATGCGCCATCGAGCCGTAGCGGCCTTGCAGCGTGTGCCACTCCGCGTCGTCGAAGAAGGTCATCGTGCGCTGGCCGAACAGCTTGGCGATCTCGATGCAGAAACGCATCGCGACGTCGGCATCGACGGCGTTCGTGACGCCCGTCGCACAGCCCGGCACCGTCGTCTGCGCCGTCAGCGCCACGCCCACCACCGGTGCATCCGTCACGATGGCCGGCTGCATCAGCGAATTCACGTGCCACAGGCCGTTTTCGTACGGCGTGATGTCTTGCGTGGTAAGCGGCAAGGTCACGGGCAGTTCGCCGCTGACCCAGCCCATCACGTCCAGCATCGTTTCCGGAATACGCAGCAGATAGCCTTGCTTGGCGACCGGCGTCAGCGCCACGCCGCGCTTGTTGACCAGGCGGTTGCCGCGCGTCGTATCGACGGACAGGATGGCATCCATGCGCGGATCCACTTCATACGACATCATTTCGCGCATGGGGAACGGCGAACGCATCATCGGCACCGGATGGTGCGGACGCGTGCCGGCGCGCGGGCAGATATGCGTGCGGATGCGCACGGTGCCAGGCAGGACGTCGCCCTGGCGCGCCATCGCCATGAGCTTGAGCGCCGCGGCGATGGCGACCACCGCGCCGTCGCTGTCGGACACCAGTCCCGTCACCGCCGGGCGCGCGCCGATGCCGCCCAAACGGCCCACGATGCCCAACTGCGGCGCGGCGTCATCCGCACCGGGGATCACGATGGACAGGAAGTCCGTCGCCGCGCCGTCGCGCTCAAGACGGGTCACGTCCACCTCGCATTGGCCGGCATCGCGCAGCACCTGCGCCACGGCGTCGCCCGTGATGTGGGCCGACGACAGCAGTTCAATGGTGTCGATCACCTGCTTCATGCCGGGATCTCCAAGGCGCCCGGACGGAATACGCGCGGCTCGGCCTGGCCCAGGAACAGCGGCGCATCGTGCGGACCGATCAACGCGATCTGGGTGCCACGCACGCGCAGCGCGGCGCCTTCGGGCAGGCCCAGCACCGGCATCGCCGGATTCAGCGTGCAGAACTCGGCCAGGCGCTGGGCGCGCGTTTCGCCGCGGTGCCCAGGCGGATGGGCGTTGGTGTAGTGCGGATTGATCTGGAACGACAGCAGGCCCAGCGCGTCGAAGCCTCCCGGATCCGTGATGGGCATGTCGTTGGTGGTGCAGATGCTGGGGCAAGCCAGGTTCGAGCCCGCGCTCCAGCCCAGGTAGGCAGCGCCTGCCCGCACGCGGCGCGCGACCACGTCCAGCAGGCCTTGGCGGCGCAACTGGCCCAGCAGATTGAAGGTATTGCCGCCCCCCACGATGATGACCGCGGCGCTTTCTAGCGCGGCCGCGGGGTTTTCCGCGCGATGCAGGCCCTGAATGTCCAGGCCGGTGTCGGCCAGCGCCGAGGACACCAGCGCCGTGTAGTCGTCCCAAGTGCGCGTGACGCCTGCAAAAGGCACGAAGACAGCCGGCGCGCCCTGCGGCAGGGACGCAATCAGATCGCGGATATCCGGCATGGCGTGGACCAGATAACCCGCATCGCTGCTGGAATTGCTGAGTAGCAAGAGGTTCATGGAGGGAGGATCCGTTAAGGGTTTTGGAGAATGCTGGGGTGTTCTGGATAGCGTCCCCGGGGACGCGTCGGGGATGGGCAAATGTCGGCTCAACCCAGCCAATAAGGGTCATTCAATTCACGGCCAAGCGCGCCCACCTGCTGCAGCACGGATTCGCGCAAGCGCGCCACACGGGCTGCATCAGCCTGGAACGACACGAACGACAGGCACAGTCCGCGCAGGTCGCCCGTCGCAGGATCGCGCACCGCCGCCGCCACCGCGCCGATGCCGGGCATGGCTTGATCGATGGCGACGCCGCAGCGGTCCGCGCGCGTCTGCGCGACCAGGCGGGCCAAGTCGCCGACGGTCGCAGGGCAATCGCGGCCTTCCGTCGGCAAGGGCCGAGCCGGATCCGTACCGTACAAGGCGTGGAATTCGCCCTCGTTCAGCCGCGACAGCAACGCCCGCCCCATCGCCGTGCCCGAGGCGTTGCGGCGCGATCCGGGCGGCGACAGCACCTGTACCGGATGCGACCCGTTCAATCGTTGCAGCACCACGGTTTCGCGCTGATTAAGCGTGGAGAGATAAGCCGTCAGGCCACTGTCTTCCGACAAGCGGACCAACACGGCGCGGCAGGCTTCGTCCAGCGGCGTGGCGGTCATGCCGGCGCGCACGGCCTGGGCGAGCAAGGCGCCCGGGCGATAGCGGCGCGTGGCCGCGTCCTGGTCCAGCATGCCGTAGTGCTGCATCTGGTTCAGCAGGCGCGAGGCCGTGCTTTTGGGCATGGCCAGGCGCGCCGAGACGTCGGTAAAGCTCAGTTCCGTCGCACCTTCCGCATAGAGCGCCAGGACGCGTTGGACCCCATCTAGAATACTCATGGATGTTCCATAAATCGGAACTAATGTTCCTTAATTGGGAACAAGAATAATGCAGGCGATCCAGACGGTCAACAAGGGGGTCTCGGCACGCGAATTGATTAATTCATTTGAATGAATTAAATTTCGCTTCCCTTGTTTCCCTCTCATAGGACCGAGCCATGCTTACGCCCCCATCCCCCTTGACCCTCGATGAACGCGACCGTCGCTGGCAACTCGCCCGCGATCTGATGCAGGCCGAGCGTCTGGAAGCGCTGATCGTTTACGGCGACCGGGAGGCCTGCGCGCCTGCCGGCTTCGCGCAGGACTGCTACTTCACCAATGACCGACCCGGGTCGATGGTGGTTTTCATCGGTGACGAAGCGCCGCGGGTCTACACGTTTGCCTCGCTGATGGTCGCCGATCACCTGCAAGCTGCGTTGCGCGGCGACCTCCAGTGGATCGCACCCGAACAATTGTTCGTGGGCAAGACGGGCCGCGACGTCGGCGCGTGGCTGGCGAATCGCGGGATGAACGGCACCCGGATCGGCGTGATCGGGTTGGAGCCCTACCCGCCCTTCTACTTCGATGGCGCCATGCCGGCGCGGACGCTTCAGGCGCTGGAAGCGGCAATGCCCGACGCGACGTTCGTGCCGGTGTATCGGCCATTTTTCCAGCGAGCGGCCGTCAAAAGCGTTGAAGAGCTTGCGCTGATCCGCCACGCAGCGCGTATCGGCGAAGCGATGAGCGCGACGCTTCGCGCAACCGCCAAACCGGGCGTATCGGAGGCTGACTTGGTCGCGGCAGTGACGGCCACCTGCTTTTCGATGGGCGGCTACACGGCCGAGATACTGCTTGGGTCAGGTCCGGAATATGTAGGATGGGGACCCGCCGCTTGGCAATACCGCGCCCAGGCGCCCAGGATTCTGCGCGAAGGCGATTTGATCCTGTCGGAGATTTTCGCGCTGTACGGCATGATGGAGACGCAACATCAGGCCGCCGTGGCGATCGGCGAGGTACATCCCGATATCCTGCGTGCAGCGGACGTCGCCCGCGCCAGCTACGAAGCAGGCGTGCAAGCGCTGCGAGTCGGCAGCACGTTCGGCGATGTGGTCGACGCGATGGAGGCGCCGTTGCTGGCGGCCGGTGGCTGGCACGTCCATCCGTTGATCCACAGCCTCAATCCGTATGGTCCTGTAGGATTCGGCACCGCGCCGGGCATAGAATCGCTGCCCGAAGCCGCCCGCTATCCTGAACTCAAGCGGCTGCCGACCGTGGGACGCGATCTTCCGCTGCAAGAAGGCATGTGCTTTGCCTTCGAACCGAATTGCGCCTTCGGGCGGCACATGGCTAATATCGGCGGCACCGTGCTGGTCGGCCCGACAGCCGGCGTCGAATTGAACGACAACACCACGCGGCTGATGCACGCGGACCTCTAGCAAGGCGCAACCGCCAGAAAATGACGACATCGATGGACGATCAAGACACGCTCAATGCGCGCACCCGCGACACCCGCGACCGGCTCATCCGGGCCGGGCTGGCACTGTTCAGCCGTCAGGGACTTGACGGCGTGCGGACACGGCAACTGGTGGACGAAGCGGGCGTGAATCAATCTGCCATTCCGTACCATTTCGGCGGCAAGGAAGGCGTGTACGCCGCCGTGCTGGAGCATGTGGCCGCGGGGATCGTCGGCCGTCTGGACCTGCAGCCGCCCGCGCGGGCCTCCGCTGGCGAGGCCGCCGCGGCCCTCAAGTCGCTCATGCAGGACTTTGCCTGCGCGTTGCTGGACTCCGAGACGTCAACGGCAGGCAGTCTGCTGCTGGCGCGCGAACAGCTCCGGCCCACGGAAAAATTCGATGCGCTCTACACCCGGCTGTTCCTGCCGCTGCACACGAAAGTCGCTGATCTGGCGGCCGACATCCGGAACGAAGCGCGCGGCCGCAGGGAACAAGTGCTGCGCGCGCACGCGATCCTGGGCCAGGCGCTGGCTTTCGCGGTAGCGCGCGAAGCGCTGCTGCGGCGGCTTGGCGTACCGGCCCTGTCGCGGCAGGACGTTGCCGACATTGCCGCGATGATTGGCGGCATGGCCATCGCCGCCTGCGCCTGAGCGGCGGCAGGCCGCGCGCTCATTTCGTCGACAGCACCGACCATTGCGCCAGCGGCAGCGGTGGCTGAGGATTCAGGATGCGCGCCAGCACAAGTTTCAATTCCGCCCACCCGCCGCGCTCGCTGGGCCACACAGCGGGCGTGACGGGTTGCCACCCTCCGTCCGCGGCGCGCTCGGCCATCTTGAAGCGGAAGGTGTAATGCCCCGCCATGCCCATGCGCAGATCGGACACCACCAGCGCGTCGCCGATGGCGTCATAGCGCAGCCAGTCGTCCGTGAACCAGCGCAGGCGCTGGTGCAGGGGCACGTCGGCCAGTGCGCGGGCCAGGTCCAGGTTCAACGGCTGGCGCAGCCATTCGGGAGGGGCGCGGTCGAACAGGCTGCTGACCGATTCGTAATAGTCCCCATCGGCCGTCTTGGCAATCACGCGCCAGACCAGCGTGTTGAACGGCATCGACACCGCCCTTAATTCCGTGACGGCAATGCCCTGCTGGCGCATCGCGTCGCGCACCCGGTCTTCGGCCATGATGCGGCCGGCCAGGCCGAAACCCAGATAGGCCGTGCTGAAGATCAAGGCGGCCGCCAACAAGCGACGCGCGCGGTCCGTCATGCCGACCGCGATGGCGAACAGCACCGCCGCCAGCAAGGGCACGGTATAGACCGGATCGATGATGAAAATGGCGGACCAGCTTTCAGGGATGGGGGTGAACGGCCAGAACAGCTGCGTGCCATACACCGTGAAGGCGTCCAGCACCGGATGCGTCACCAGCACCAGCCATAAGGTCAGGAACAGCCTTCGCCCACCGTAGGGGGCCTGCGGCCAGTATTTGCGCATCAGCCAGGTCAGCAACAGCGCCAGACCGGTCAGGACGAACAGCGAATGGGAAAAGCCCCGGTGGTAAGTCATGAGCGAAACCGGGTCCGGATAGCGCATCAGCACGTCCAGATCCGGCACGGTGGCCAGCGCGGCCCCGTAGATCAGCGCCCGGCGCCCCTGGAAACGCCCCAGCATGACGCCCTGTATGCCCGCGCCCAGCACGGCTTGTGTCACTGAATCCATAGTTCCCCGATTCGTCGCATCATTCAGATAGCCTAGATAACATTTGGCCACCACGGCAGGCGTTAAGATACTCGATTGCTTTCAGCTAATTTTCAGACTTCGCCTTCATGGACCAATACATAGACAAAATCGGCCTTTTCATCGAGGCCAACCAGGTGTGGGCGGGCCCGATCACCTTCCTGCTGACCCTGGGCGAATCCATGGTCCTGCTGGGCCTGTTCATTCCCGCCACCGCGCTGATGCTGCTGACCGGCGGCCTGATTGGCGCCGGCACGCTCGATCCGTGGGGCGTCATCGCCTGGGGCATCGCTGGCGCCATCGTGGGCGACGCGCTGTCCTATTGGCTGGGACGCTGGGCCGGCCCCGGCGTCCTGCGCCGCTGGCCGCTCAAGCAGCAGCGCACCGGCGTGGCGCGGGCGCGACTGTTCTTTTACCGCTACGGCTTCGCGTCGGTGCTGATTGGCCGGTTCCTAGGCCCGATCCGGTCCACCATCCCCACTGTCGCCGGCGTGATGGGCATGGCGCAAAGCCGCTTCCAGCTGGCCAATGTGCTGTCCGCCTTGCTGTGGATGCCGCTGATGCTGGCGCCGGGCTACATCACCGCACGCAGCCTGGGCACCGCTGAAAACACCCAGCAGATCGCCATGATGATCGGCGCAGGCCTCTCCGTACTGCTAGGATGCGGACTTCTGCTCGCCATGGTCCGCAAGCGCCGTCAACCGGCCCGGGTCCGGCGCGGCAACTGAACCCAAAGAGGGAATCATGGCGATAGACCTGGAGCCGAAAAACGGCGATTTCGCGCGCTATATCGAGAATCTGACGAATGCCGGGGGCCCCACGCCCGGCCGGGTTCCCGACAAGCGCGAATCCGCCCCGCAGGCCGCCTCCCCGGCTGCCGTGCCGGTGCCCCCGCCCGCTTCCGATTCCCTGTCCACCGCGCCGTGGGGCAAGCCGGCGCTGCCGCCCTTGCCGTCCCGGCGCGAGGCGACCGCCCCCGGCTCGACGGCGCCGGCTCCAACCGATGAAGGCGCGGTCTCGATGGCTCGGCGCGCACGCCAGCGCAAGATCGGCGCCGTGCTGACGATCGGCGGCATCCTGGCCGGTTGGGCGGCGGTCAATATCGGATTCCGCGCCTTCCGCAACCCGCAATTCGATCTGGACGAACTGGTGCCCGCCATCTTCCTGGGATTCTTCGCGTTCATGCTGATCAAGGCGGCCGGCGCCGCGCGCAAACCGAGCAAAAGCCTGCTGGACAAGCTACCGCCGTTGAAATCGTCCTATCGCAAGGACGGCGGCTGACCTCCGCGTCCGGACGACGGCGTGGTCAAGTGCTAACATTTCCGCCGCGATTGAATAGCCCCTATAGAACCCCGGAGTGAAAGTGAATAACGTTGTCGGATTGAACCAAGCCCAAGCGGCCACGATGCTGAAGTTGCAGGACCACTTGAACAGCATGATCAATCCCGACTGGATCAACGGCGGCGCCCGTTTCCTGCGCGCCGCATTCGTCGAATCCGCGGAAGCCCTGGAGCACTACGGCTGGAAGTGGTGGAAGAAGCAGACCATCGACCTGCCCCAGGTCCAGATGGAACTGGTCGACATCCTGCACTTCTACCTGTCCCATACGATCGTCGAGGCTGGCGGCCAGCGGGATGGCGCCGCCGCGGCGCTGGTGGCCGACCTGGCCACGCCGCCCTCGGTGCTGCTGGACGGCAAGGCCTATGCGCTGAACGGCCTGCCCGTGCCGGAACTGCTGGAACTCATCGGCGGCCTGGCCGTCTGCGGTCGCGCCAGCTACAAGGTGCTGGAACAGACCATGACGGCATGCGACATGACCTGGAACGACGCCTACACGCAATACGTGTCGAAGAACGTGCTGAACATCTTCCGCCAGCAGCATGGCTACAAGGAAGGCACCTACATCAAGATCTGGAACGGCGAAGAAGACAACGTCGTGTTGGCACGCCTGCTGTCGCAACTGGACCCGGCCAGTGCGGATTTTGCCGATGCGCTGAACCGTGAACTGGAACAGGCCTATTCGCGCCTGTAAGCCCCGCGCCCTGGCCAGCATGAGAAGCGCCGCATTGATGCGGCGCTTTTTTTACATGCGTGCAAGGTCGCAGGCGAAAGCAGGCGTGCAGCGCCCGGTCAACGCTGGCCGAAACGGGTCTCGCCGAACAGTTCCTTCAACTCGCGCGGCTGCGAACGCCAGTACTGGCGCGGCGCCGCCACCTGCCCGCCCAACTGCGCCGCCGCATGCCAAGGCCAGCGGGGGTCGTAGAGCATGCCGCGCGCCAGCGCGACCATATCGGCCTGCCCTTGCGCCAGGATGTCTTCGGCCTGCTGGGCCTCGGTAATCAGCCCGACGGCGATCGTGGGCATGCCGACCTTGCGCTTGATGGCTTGCGCGAAGGGCACCTGGTAGTTGGGCCCCACGGGGATCTTCTGCTGCGACGACACGCCGCCGCTGGAAACGTCGATGAACTCGCAGCCGCGCGCTTTCAGCGCCTGCGCGAAGGCCAACGTCTGTTCCAGGTCCCAGCCCCCCTCCACCCAATCGGTGGCCGATACGCGCACGCCCAGCGCCACGGAGGAAGGCGTGACCTCGCGCAACGCCTGGAAAACCTCCAGCGGGAACCGCATGCGGTTTTCCAGCGAGCCGCCATAGGCGTCCTGGCGCTGGTTCGACAAGGGCGACAGGAACTGGTGCAGCAGATAGCCGTGCGCCGCATGCAGTTCGATAGCATCAAAGCCCAGCCGGATGGCGCGGCGGGCGCTATCCACGAACGCGGCGCGCACGCGTGCCAAGCCGGCTTCGTCCAATGCATGGGGCGGCGGCTCGGACGCATTGTGTGCAATGGCCGACGGCGCCCAGCCCTGCCACCCGCCATCGGCGGGCGGCACCAGCTGGCCGCCGTTCCAGGGCGCATCGCTGGACGCCTTGCGTCCCGCGTGGCCCAGCTGGATGCCCAGCTTGATGGGGGAATAGCGGCGCACCGCCGCCACCACACGGCCCAGGGCGGCCTCTGTCTCATCCGACCACAGGCCCAGGTCCCCCGGCGAGATGCGGCCATCGGGCTCGACGGCGGTGGCTTCGGTGAACAGCAGCCCGGCGCCCGACAAGGCAAGATGGCCCAGATGGATCATGTGCCAATCGGTGGCACAGCCGGCTTCGGCCGAGTATTCGCACATGGGGGCGATGACGATGCGGTTGGCAAGCGGGACGTTGCCGACCGCCGTGGGACTGAACAGATGACTCATGCTGGGGCCTCCGGGCCATTGGACGCCACAGCATAGCGCCCCCCGCCGGCGCCCATCCCAATCCCAACTTCCCCGTCAGGGTCAAACCGCGCCGCTACTGGCCTTCGATCACGCTATCCAGGAACTGGCGCGTGCGCGGCTCTTTCGGCTGGCTGAACAGCACAGAGGATTCGGCGTCCTCGACGATGTTGCCTTCATCAAAAAACAACGTCCGGTCCGAACTGCGTTCGGCGAACTTCATCTGGTGCGTGACAATGATCATGGTCATGCTGCGGCGGGCGGACAAATCCCGCAGGATCTGCAGGATGCCGCCCACCAGTTCGGGATCCAGCGCGGAGGTCACTTCGTCGAACAGCATGATCTCGGGGCACATGGCCAACGCGCGGGCGATGCCGACTCGCTGCTTCTGCCCGCCGGACAATTGGGCGGGGTAGACGTCCAGCTTGTCGCCCAGGCCCACCATGTCCAGGTATTCCACGGCGCGTTCCCGCGCCTGGTCCTTCGGCAGGCCCATCACATGCACCGGCGCTTCCATCGCGTTGCCCAGCGCCGTCATGTGCGGGAACAGGTTGAAGTGCTGGAACACCATGCCGATCTTGCCGCGCACGCGGCGCAGGTGTTCGGAATTGGCCCCCACCGGACGGCCCTGCTCGTCCTTCCACATCGATTGCCCGTCGACCTCGATATCGCCGCTGGTGGGCGGGTCCAGCGTCATCAGCACGCGAAGCAAGGTGGACTTGCCCGAGCCCGACGGGCCGATCACCGCCACCGTCTGGCCCGCCGGGATCTCCAGGTTGATGCCACGCAGCACTTCCAGCTCTCCGTAGCGCTTGTGCAGGTTCTTGATGTTCAAGCTGGCGCTCATCGTTTTCCTCCATATCGTTGCAGGCGGGCCTCCATGCCGCGCACGCCCCACGCCGCCACCAGGCTCAGCGCCAGGAACAGCAGGCCCACCAGCGTCAGGGGTTCGGTGTACCGGAACGTCGCGGACCCGATCATCTTGCTTTGCTGCAACAGCTCCACCACGGTGATGGCCGACAGCAGCGGCGTGTCCTTGAACATCGCCACCAGGTAATTGCCCAGCGCCGGCACCACGGGCGGGATGGCCTGCGGCAGCACCACGCCCACCGCCGTGCGCCAGCGCGACATGTTCAAAGCGGTGGCTGCCTCCCACTGCCCGCGCGGAACCGCCTCGATGCCGGCGCGGTAGACCTCGGCGCAATAGGTCGCGTAGTGCACGCCCAACGCCACGATGCCGGTCGTCAGCGGCGACATCTTCGCCCCCGTCAACGGCAGCACATAGAACAGGAAATACATCTGCACCAGCAGCGGCGTGCTGCGCACGAACTCGATCACGAACGCCGTGGGCAGCGACACCATGCGCAGGCGCGAGCGCCGCAGCATCGCCAGCACCAGACCCAGCGTGACCGCCACCAGCATGCCCAGCACCGTCGCCTGGATGGTGATGACCAGCGCGGAACCCAGCGTGGGCAGGATTTCCAGCGCGAAAGACCAATCGAATACCGGTGTCATCGGACGCGGACCCTCCGCTCAAGCAGACGCACGCCCGCCGTGATCAGCAAGGCCACCGCGAAGTACAGCAGCAGCATCAGGCCGAAAATTTCAGTGGTGCGCAGCGTTTCGCTGCGCAGCAACTGGCCACGGAAGGTCAGGTCGGTGATGGTGATCAGCGACACCAGCGCCGTGTTTTTCATCAGTTCGATCAGCAAGTTGCCGGCGGGCGGCAGCATGGCGGGAACCGCCTGCGGCACGACGATGCGGCGCATGATCTGCGCGCGCGTCAGGTTCAACGCCAGGCCCGCCTCGCGCTGGCCTGGCGGTACGGCGCGGATGGCGCCGCGCACCACTTCGGCCCCGTACGCGCCGGCGTTCAACGCCAGCACCACGATGCCCACCAGCATGGCCGGCAGTTGGACGCCGAACAGCGGCAGCACGAAATAGAACCAGAACAGCTGCACCAGCGCCGACGTGCCCCGGAAGACCTCGACATAGATCGACGCCAGCCAGCGCACTGGCCGGACGGACGACAGACGCCCGATGCCCGACACCAAGGCCAGGGGCACCGCCAGCACGACGGCGCCTGCCATGATTTGAAGCGTGACGGCCAACCCTTCCAGCAAGGGCGGTACCAGCTCCGCGATGTGCTCTGAAACGAGTTGCATCGGCGCCCCTTACTTGCCGGCGCAGAGCTTCGCGGCGGTCATGCCCTGGGGCTGCTCCTTGTCGGTGAAGCCGAAGGGCGCCACGAGTTTCTTGTGCTCGTCGGTGCCGATGTACTTGGCCAGCTCCGCATTGAAGGCATCTGCGAAGGCCTTGTCGTCGGTGCGGAAGGCATAGGCGCCGTAGCCGCGCACGTCCTTGCCGTCGATCACCGGGTCCGTGAACGGATCGGCCTTCTCCAAGCCGCTGCCGGCCTGCGCCTTGCCCATCAGGTCGTTGACGGTCAGCCCGGTGGCGGCGTAGGCGTCGGCCCGGCCGGCCTGCACGCCGGACAACGCGCTGACGGCGTCCGGAAACACCACGACCTGGCCCGCCGGGACCCGCGCTTTCTCGGCGTATTCGCCTTCGATTGCCCCCACCACCACGCCCAGCTTGGCGTCGGGGTTCTTCACCACGTCTTCATAGCTGTGCAGATTCTTGGGATTGCCCTGCTTGACCAGGAACGCCTGGCCCACCCCATAGGTCGGGTCGGAGAATGCCACCTGCTGGCAGCGCTCGGGCGTGACGTACATGCCGGCCGCGATGATGTCGAAACGCTTGGCGGCCAGGCCGGGAATCAGGGAGCCAAATTCGGTCAATACGCCTTCCACTTCGTTGATGCCCATGCGCTTGAGCACCACGCGGGCGATCTCGACGGATTCGCCCGTGACCTTGGCCTCTTTGCTGTCCATGTAGGCAAACGGCGCCTCGTTGGCATAGCCGATGCGGACCTTGCCGGCGGCCTTGGCCGCCTCCAGCGTGTTCGTGGCGCCCGTCGGCGCGCCGCCCGCCACCGGCGCGGCTTTATCGGCGCCCGAGTCGGAACACGCGGCCAACACGCCCAGGCTCAGGGCCAACAGCAAGCGTCTGGATCGGAACAAGGTCATGGATTTTTTCTCCCAAAATCTATTTGTTGGTGTATGGCTTCACTAAAAATAATACGCTATTAAATGATTTCTATACGAATGATGCGGGCGTGAAAAAGCAGGCCTGAGCCTGCTTTTAGGGACTGATGCCTATGGGACGTCAGTAAATGATACTAAACGTATACATTTCTATCGCCCCGCCTTGCGCGGGCTATTGCCCGCCCTGCTCGGCATAGGAGAACCGGCCGTTCTTGACGATGCCCATCACGCGGGCGCGTTCGTCGAACCCTTGATGGTTGTCCTTCGAGATATTCAGCACCCCGTTGGGCACCACCAGATCGCGCGTGTTCTCCAGGGCGTCGCGCAAAGCCGCGCGGAACGCCGGCGTGCCGGGCTTGGCGCCCGTCTTCAGCGCCCGGGCCACCGCCGAATCCAGCAACATCCAGGCGCCATAGGCATCGCCCGCGAACTGCGTCAGCGTGTTGGCGCCGTACTGGCCTTCGTACTTGTCGGCAAACGCCACGGCCACCTTCTTGACCGGGTTGCTGTCCGGCAGCTCGCGGGCCACCACGCCCGGGCCGGTCGGGAACAAGGTGCCCTCGACGTCCTTGCCGCCGACTTGCAGGAATTCCAGCGTGCCGATGCCGTGGGTCTGGTAGATGGCGCCGGTATAGCCGCGCTCCAGCAGCGTTTTCTGCGGCAAGGCGGACGGCGTGCCGGCGCCGGCGATCAGCACCGCGTCCGGCTTGGCCGCGATGACCTTCAGCGTTTGGCCCACCACCGACGCGTCGGTACGCTGGAAGCGCTCCTCGGCCACGATTTTCAGGTCATCGCCCGCGGCGGCGGTGAACTCCTTCCACCAGCTGTCGCCGTACGAATCCGCGAAACCGATGAAGGCCACGTTCTTCAGGCCCTTCTTCTTCATGTCTTCGACCAGGACGGCCGCCATGAGCGAATCGTTCTGCGGCATCTTGAACGCCCAGGCGCGCTTGGGGTCGGACAAGGGTTCCACGATGACGCTGGAGGCGGCCAGCGCGATCATCGGCGTCCCGGTTTCAGCCAGCACGTCCAGCCCGGCCAACGCGGCAGCCGTGGTGTTGGGGCCGACAATCGCGTCGACCTTGTCTTCGGACGTCAGCTTGCGCAGGTTTTTCACCGCTCGGCTGACGTCGGTGCCATCGTCCAGCACCACGTAACGGGCCGGTTCGCCGCCCAGCGTGTTGGGCCACAGGCGGATCGCGTTGTTGGTCTGGATGCCGATGGCGGCGGCGGGTCCCGTCGTGGACACGTCCACACCGATCACGACTTCGGCGTGGGCGGACAAAACGGGAAAGACCAGCGCGGCGGCGCAGGCGAAACGCAGGAAATGGCGTGACATGACAGCAGGCTCTTCGAGTTGAATGAAAGCGATGGCGCTATTTTGCCTGATGGGACTGGCGCGCTTCGGGCCGCCGTTACATCGACTTGCCGTTGCGCACCGGTGGATTCCGCGCCCGCCCCCTGCGCTCGCCGTATCATCGACGATGCCGCCTCCGGCAACATGCACCGCCCGCAGCGGCGGATCGCATCCCTGCAACCGACGCGCCCGCGACGGCGCGCCCCCTCAACAGGAGTCACCATGAAGAAAACCGCATCCGCCGCCTGGTCGGGCGATCTGAAGACTGGCAAGGGCACGATCTCCACGCAAAGCGGCGCGCTCAAGAGCCAACCCTACGGTTTCAATACGCGCTTCGGCGACACCCCGGGCACCAACCCTGAAGAACTGCTGGGCGCCGCCCATGCCGGCTGCTTCACCATGGCGCTGTCGAACATCCTGTCCGAATCCGGCATGGTCGCCACCAGCCTGGACACCAAGGCCGAAGTGACGCTGGACAAAGTGGACGACGGATTCTCCATCACGGCCGTCCACCTGACGGTGGAAGCCGTCATCCCCGGCGCCACCGCGCAAGCCTTCGAGGAAGCCGCCCGCAAGGCCGAGACCGGCTGCCCGGTGTCGAAGGTGCTGAAAGCCAAGATCACCATGGACGCCAAGCTCAAGTCCTGATCGTTCCCTGCCCCTGATGGCGCGCCCGGCGCGCCATTGGGCGCCCCTATCCCGGGCTTGCCCAAAATCAATTTGACGGCCGGCGCACACTTCCGGAAAATGAGAACCATTCTCAGGAGTGTCGCATGACCGGATTCATCTACGCGATATCAGGCGGCAAAGCCGCCCTTGCGCACGACGCCCAGGCGTCGGCGAATCTGCGGCGCATGGTCGGCTCCGGCATCCTGGTGGCCGTGGGCTACATCGATCCGGGCAACTGGGCCACCGACATCGCCGGCGGCAGCGGCTTTGGCTACGGATTGCTGATGGTCGTCATCACCTCGGCGTTCCTGGCCCTGGGTTTCCAGATCCTGGTATCGCGCCTGGCGCTGGCCACCGGGCAGGACCTGGCCACCCTGACGGCCCGCCACCTGTCGCCGCGCTGGTCCAAGGCGGCGTGGCTGGCCGGTGAAGCCGCCATTCTGGCCACCGCCCTGGCCGAACTGATCGGCGGCGCAATCGCGCTGCGCCTGCTGTTCGGCCTGCCGCTGATCGCCGGCGTGGCCGTGACCGGTGTCGGCACCCTCGCCGTGCTGGCGTTGACCCGCGGCAACGCCGACCGCCACGAACGCGTCATCGCCCTGCTGCTGGCGGTAGTAGCCGCGTCGTTCGTCTACCTGCTGTTCAAGGCCAATCCGGCGTGGACGGAAGTGGCGCACGGCGTCACGCAAACCGGCCATGCACTGCGCGACCCGCAAGGCTTCCTGATCGCCCTGGGCATCCTGGGCGCGACCCTGATGCCGCACAACCTCTATCTGCATTCCGGGTCGCTGGCCGAACGCGCAAAGGCGCTTCCGCCATCCGCGCTCGACATGGCAATGCGCCTGGCCCGCAACGACACCATCGTGTCCCTGGGCGTGGCCATGCTGATCAACTCGGCGATCATGATCGTGGCGGCGGCCTCGCTGTCGGGGTCGGGGTTGATCGTGTCCAGCCTGGACGACGCCCATGCCGTGATCGGCCAGACGCTGGGCATCGGCGCCGCCATCGTCTTCGCCGTGGCGCTCTATGCCGCCGGCCAAAGCTCCACGATCACGGGCGTGCTGGCCGGACGCATCCTGTCCAAGGGCTTCCAGATCCGCAGCAACTGGTCGGACCGCCGGCGCGCACTGATGACCCGCCTGATCGCGGGCGCCGCCGCCGTGGGCTTGCTGGTCTTCACGGGCGGCAAGGATCCCGACGAACTGCTGGTGCTGAGCCAGGTCATCCTGAGCCTGGCCCTGCCCTTCGCGTTGGGGCCGCTGGTGGTGCTGGCCTGCCGCAAGGGCGTCATGGGCCAGCACGCGCTGCGCGGCGCCTGGGCCTGGGCCGCGGTCAGCGCCACGGTCGGCATCGTGATCCTGGACGGCTACCTGCTGGTCGACATGGTGGTCTGAGCCGGGCCCCCGGCATCGCCTGTTGGCGACATCGGGGTAAAAAAAACGCCAGCAATCGCTGGCGTTTTTTCTGTCGTACCGCTTGCGCTCAGTGGCGCGCGGAGATGACCGGATGCTGCTGTCGGCCGGCGTCCATGTCATGCAGGACTTCGCCAACGGCGCCGCCCCAAGAAACCAGGCGCGTCTTCAGGCGCAGCCAGGTGCCACGGGTGAAGGGGCCGGACAGGGTTTCCGCTTTGACGGCCTCGCGGATCAGGGACCGCTCCAGCGCATCCGACATACGGGCATTTTTCAACGCGGTATCGCTCATGATTCTCTCCTTGAGAAAGCGCGATGTGGAACAACACAAATTCATGTTAGATCCGCGTTTGCTGCGTTGCAACGAAAATATCAACCATTAATTCGTTCGTTGCGCAATGGGTACAAACACCACCATAACGGTGCATACGGCACCACATTAAGCACTGCTTTTGTGCAGCGCAATACGCCTTTCAGCCGGGCAGATGGGCCTGGATCAGCTTATCGGCCATGTCGGCCACCCTTCCCGCCGGGCCGCCCTTGCCGAACAGCTGGCTGGAAACAAAAGCGCCCTCGATCAACAGCAGCAAGCCATCGGCCAGCGCCTCGGGGTCGCCCGCCCCCATGCCCGCCGCCATTTCATTCAACCGGCGGCGCAGCTCCAGCTTATGTTCGACGGCAACCGCCCGGGCTGGATGCTCGGGTTCGGGATACTCGACCGCCGCATTGGTCAGCCCGCAGCCCCGGTAACCGCTCAGCACGGCGCGCTTGCTCAAGCCCGACAGGTACTCCAGCAGTTGCGCGCGCGGATCGCCCGGATGCGCGTCGCAGGCGGCATTGAAACGCGCCCAGAATTCCGCGTCGTAATCGCGCAGATAGGTGGCCGCCAGCTCGTCCTTGGACGAAAAGCTGCGGTACAGGCTGGGCTTGGTCACGCCGGCCTGGGTAACGATGGCGTCTACCCCGACCGCGCGGATCCCGTCGCGGTAGAACATTTCGCGCGCGGTCTTGCGGATGCGGTCGGCCGCCAGCAGGGGTTTGGTTGCCGGCGTGTCCAGGGGGGCGGACGGGGCGGTGGGTTTGCTGGCCATTCGGGTCTCCATCAAATAGTGCTTGACGATGTTACTGACCGGTACGTACTATTCGCAAACCTTAATACGTACCGGTCAGTAACATGAGTATAGCCCAACCCCCTATCCCATTCCGCCGTGCCGGCCAGAAGTACGCTTTTGTCGTGGTCGCGGTGATTTTCCTTGCATTGCTGGTGTCGGCCGGGCTGCGCTCGTCGCCCAGCGTATTGCTGGTGCCGCTTGAAGAAGCGTTTGGCTGGAGCCGCAGTTCGATCTCGTTCGCCGCGGCCGTCGGCATCTTCCTGTATGGCCTGATCGGCCCCTTCGCCGCCGCCGCGATGGAGCGGTTCGGTCTGCGCCGCATCCTGATCGGCGCGCTCGTCCTGATGTCGGCCTCCAGCGCCGTCAGCGCCTACATGACCGAGCCCTGGCATTTGATGATGACCTGGGGCGTGTTCTCGGGCATCAGCTCGGGCGCAGTGGCCTCGGTATTGGGCGCGACGATCGTCAACCGCTGGTTCACCAAGCACCGCGGCCTGGTCATGGGCCTCCTGACCGCCAGCACCGCCAGCGGCACGCTGGTCTTCCTGCCCGTGCTGGCCACGCTGGCCTCCTCCGGCGACTGGACTCGCGTGGTCTGGACCGTGGCGGCCGCCGCCGCGGCGCTGGTGCCGCTGGCCTGGTGGCTGGTGCCCGACCGCCCCTCCAGCGTCGGCCTGGTGCCGTTCGGCAGCGACCCGAACGCGCCACCCGCCCCCGCCGCCCCGCGCACCGGCATGGTGGCGGCCACGTTCGGCGCCCTGGCCCGCGCCGCCAAGACACGCACGTTCTGGTTCCTGTTCGCCACGTTCTTCATCTGCGGCTTCACCACCAACGGCCTGGTCGGCACGCACCTGATCGCGCTTTGCGGTGACCACGGCATGCTGGAGGTCCAAGCCGCCGGCCTGCTGGCGATCATGGGCATTTTCGACCTGGTCGGCACCACGGCTTCAGGCTGGCTGACCGACCGCTACGACCCGCGCAAGCTGCTGTTCGTCTACTACGCGCTGCGCGGCCTGTCGCTGATCTACCTGCCCTATTCCGACTTCTCGTTCTACAGCCTGTCGATCTTCGCGATCTTCTTCGGCCTGGACTGGATCGCCACCGTGCCGCCCACGCTGCGCCTGACGACGGAAGCCTTCGGCGAGCGCGACGCGGCGATCGTATTCGGGTGGATCGTCGCGGGCCACCAGTTGGGCGCAGCCAGCGCCGCCTGGATGGCGGGCGCCATCCGCGAAGCGCAAGGCAGCTACATGATGGCGTTCGTGATCTCCGGCGCCACGGGCCTCGTCGCCGCCGTGATCGCGCTGCGGATCGGCAAAAAGTCATTGGCGGCGCAGCCGGCCTGAACGGGGCTGCCCGGTTCAGGATTCGCCCACAGCGCCCGGGCGGCCACGAAGGTTGTAGGCCTTCTTGCCGCCTACATGCTTGCGGATCAGCGTTTCGGCACGCTTGCCGTCGCGCGCCATCAGCGCCTGGACAAACGCCTCGTGGTCCGCGACCGCCGTCGTCCACTCGTCAAGGTCGAAATTGGACTTGTAGCGCAACGCCTGCACCTGCAGGTTCAGGCGGTCATAAGACTGCGTCAGCGCCGGATTGTGGGCGGCGCGGTTGATCGCGATGTGCGTGCCCATGCTGGCCGCGAAATACGCCCGGATATCCCGCTTCTGGTAGTTCTCAAGCATCTGCGCATGCAGACCCGCGATCTGGGCAAGCTCCGCGTCCGATGCACGCTCGGCGGCGCTGCGCACCGCCAATCCCTCCAGCACCGACAGCACGTCGAAGATGTTCTCGATGTCGTCCGCCGACAACTCGATCACCATCGCCCCGCGTTTGGGCTGCAACGCCACCAGGCCGTCCGAAGCCAGCATCCGATAGGCCTCGCGCAGCGGCGTGCGTGAAATCTTCAGCTGTTCGCACAGGTCCCGCTCGTTGAGCCAGGTGCCCGGCTTCAGCGTGCCGTCGATGATCAGTTGCCGCAGCCGCTCGGCGACGACCGCCGGCAACGTGGGGTGGTGGATGGCCAAATCCGGGACAGACGCGTCCGGAATCAGGCTTTCAGGGTTAGCCATGGGTTGTTCACACTCAAAACATCGATTATTTTTGTATCCGGTATACCAGACACCAAAGGCATACCAACCTGACCCCATCATAAATCAAGCAACACCCGGGCAGGCCTCATCCACCAAGGAGACTCCATATGAACAAGCATGCTCGCGCCTGGACCGGCGCGCTGGCACTGACCGCCGGCCTGGCCGCCGTCGGCCCCGCCCTGGCGCAGGATCCGGCGAAGTGGCCGGAACGCCCCATCCGCCTGGTCGTCGGCTTTGTGCCGGGCGGCGGCACCGACGTGTCGGCGCGCATCGTTTCCGCGCGCCTGTCCACGTTGCTGGGCCAGCAAATCGTGGTGGAGAACAAGCCGGGCGCCTCCGGGCTGATCGCCGCCGATTACGTGGCCAAGGCCGAGCCGGACGGCTACACGCTATTGCTGGCGAACATGCAGTCCACCGTCGCCGCGCCCTATGTCGTGCAATCCAGTATCGATCCCATCCGGGATTTCACCGCGGTGCGCTACATCGGTTCGGTGCCCAACGTGCTGGTCGTGAACCCGGCCAAGCACCGCTACACCACAGTCCAGAACCTGGTGGACGACGCCCGCGCCAAGCCCAAGCAACTGCTGTATGCCTCGTCCGGCATGGGCAGCCCGCAACATCTGAGCGCGGCGCGCTTTTCCCAGCTTGCCGGCGTGTCGATGGAACACGTTCCCTACAAGGGCAGCGGCCAGGCGATGACCGACCTGCTGGGCGGCAGCGTGGACATGAACTTCGACACGCTGCCCGGCGCGATCAACCAGATCCAGGCCGGCAAGCTGCGTCCGCTGGCGGTCACCAGCGCCGAGCGCAGCAAGCGGTTGCCGGATGTGCCGACGCTGGCCGAGTCCGGCATCAAGGGCCTGGACATCGTGCAGTGGTACGCGGTGCTGGCCCCTGCCAAGCTGCCCCGCCCGATCATGGAGAAGCTGGACCAGGCGTTGGCCCAGACCCTGGCCGACCCTGAAATCGCCGCCAAGCTGGCCGACCAGGGCATGGATCTGGGGGGCGGACCGCAGACCCCTGCGGCATTCGCCGCCTATGTGAAGGACGAATGGACCAAGTACGGCAAGCTCACCGCCAGCCTTGGCCTGACGAAACAATGATCCCCTGCGGGGGCTCGCCCCCCGCGCCTGTTCAAAGGAACACCATGAGCGCTACCTCTACCCCCGACTCCTCGCCCATCCTGCTCAAGCGCGACGGCGACATCGCGACCGTGGTGCTGAACCGCCCGGAAAAGCTCAACGCGTTCACGATCGACGGCTGGCGCCTGCTTGGCGACGTCTTCCTGGAACTGGACCGCGACGACAGTGTGCGCTGCGTGCTGGTCCGGGGCGCGGGCGAAAAGGCGTTCTCGCCCGGCAACGACATCAGCGAATTCGAAACTGCGCGCAGCAACAAGCGCCAGGCAGTGGAATACGGTGCCGTCATGCGCCGCACGATCGAGGCCATCGGCGGCTGCCGCCATCCGGTCGTAGCGCAGATACACGGCATCTGCGTGGGCGGCGGGCTGGAAATCGCCAGCCTGGCCGATCTGCGCATCTGCGGGGAAAGCTCGCGGTTCGGCGTCCCGATCAAGAACCTGGGACTGGTGATGTCGTACTCGGAACTGGCGCCGCTGGTGCGCCTGGTCGGACCGACGACCGCGCTGCAAGTGCTGCTGGAGGGAACGATATTCGACGCCGCCGAGGCATTGCGCCTGGGCGTGGTCTCGCGTGTCGTGCCGGACGATCAGGTAGCCGAACAGGCGCAGGCGGCTGCGCGGCGCATTGCCGACGGGGCGCCTCTGGTGGCGCGCTGGCACAAGAAGTTCGTGCGCAATCTCGTCCAGGGCAAGGCACTGACCGACGCCGACCGTGACGAAGCGTTCGACTGCTTCGATACCGAGGACTTCCGCGCAGGCTACCGCGCCTTCCTGGCCAAGGCCAAACCGCAATTCGGCGGCCGTTGAACGACAGACCAAGGAACAGGCATGCATAACGATACCCACGGCTCCGGCCGCCCGCTTTCCGCCAATACCGATGCGCCCGCCGGCGCGTTGGCCGGCATGCGCGTCATTGAACTGTCGCAGATCATGGCCGGCCCGACCTGCGGCATGATGCTGGCCGATCTGGGCGCCGACGTCATCAAGGTCGAAAAGATCGATGGCGGCGACGATTCGCGCCAATATCGCGACCCGCAGATCAACGGCATTTCGGCGCCCTACCTGATGCTCAACCGCAACAAGCGCGCCATCGCGCTGGACTTGAAGCACCCCGAAGGCAAGAAGGTCTTGCTGCGCATGATCCGGGATGCCGATGTCGTGACCGAGAACTTCCGCAAAGGCACGATGGAAAAGCTGGGCCTGGGCTACGACACGTTGCGCAAGGAGAATCCGGGGCTGATCTATTGCGCCGTCTCGGGGTATGGCACCACCGGCCCCTATGCGGACAAGGGGGGATTCGATCTGGTGGCACAGGGATTTTCGGGCTTGATGGCCATTACCGGCGAACCCGGCGGCCCGCCGCTGCGCACCGGGAACTCGGTAGCCGACATCAACGCGGGCCTGCTGGCGGCATTTGGCGTGTTGGCGGCGTACCAGCACAAGCAACGCACCGGCGAAGGCCAGATCGTGGAAACCTCGTTGCTGGAGGCCAGCCTGCAACAGCTGTACTGGCACGCTGCGATCTATTTCGGCAGCGGCGTATCGCCCGGCCCCACGGGTTCCGCGCACGTGCTCAGCGCGCCGTACCAGGCGTTTCCCACAGGCACCGACTGGATCATCATCGGCGGCGCGAACGAGAAGAACTGGCAGCGCATCGCGCAAGCGCTGGGCAAACCAGAGTGGGCGGACGATCCGCGCTACGCCCGCAACCGCGATCGCATGAATAACCGCGACGAACTGGTGGCGGAGATGTCGGCCATCCTGGAAACCCGCAGCGCGCAGGAATGGCTGGACGTTTTCGACGAGGCCGGCGTACCCGCCGGACCGGTGCATTCGATCGCGCAGGCGCTGTCGCACCCGCAGACGCTGGCGCGCGGGATGGTGGTGGAACAGGATCACCCGGTGGCCGGCAAGGTGCGCACCGTAGGCATGCCGGTGAAGCTGTCGGCCACGCCCGCGCAATACCACCGCGCGGCGCCTCGCCTGGGCGAAGACACCACGGCGATCCTGGGAGAGTTCGGCTACGGCCAGCAGGAAATCGACGCCCTGATCGAGGCCGGCGTGGTCATGGCCGTGGACCGTGAACGCGCACCGGCTTAGAAGATTTTTGGCGGGATTGCTGGCCGTCGGTGTTGTGAGGCAGGGTTCTTGAGTCGCCGGCGTCCGAACTGCGGGATTCCGATGCTCGCCCCGGTGGGGCTGCGCGTCGGATCCCTCCGCCCGGCCACCGGCTCACGGCATCTGCCCATGAACGGGTTCCAAAACCGCAGCATGAGGCCGCCGTCAGCCGAGGCTGCCCGGAGTCATCCGAAGCGCAGCCCCACCGGGGCGAGCATCGGAATGACGCAGGGCAGCCTCGGCGGCTAAAGCACCTTGACATCCACAAGCTCGAAGCCCAGCCGCTCCGCGCCCTACTCGACCTCGCCCAGATAGGCCGCGCGCACCTTGGGATCGTGCAGCATGTCGCCGGCGGGCCCGGACAGGATGATTTCACCCGACTCCATCACATAGCCGCGGTGGCTGTTTTCCAGCGCCAGGCGCGCGTTCTGCTCGATCAGCAGGATCGTGACGCCCTCGCTGGCGACGGTGCGCACCACCTCGAAGACCTTCTCGACCATCAACGGCGCCAAGCCCATCGACGGCTCGTCCAGCAGCAGCAGCTTGGGGCGCGCGATCATCGCGCGGCCCATCGCCACCATCTGCTGTTCGCCGCCGGACAAGGTACCCGCCGCTTGCTTGCGGCGTTCGGCCAAACGCGGGAACAGCGTGAAGACACGGTCGGTGTCCTGGCGGACCTGCGCCGCATCGCGGCGGATGTACGCGCCCATCGCCAGGTTTTCCTCGATGGTCAACTGGCCAAAGATACCGCGGCCTTCCGGCACCATGACCAGGCCCTTGCGGACCAGGTCATGCGACTTCTGGCCGCCGATCGACTGCCCGCCGTACACCACTTCGCCGCCCGCCAGCGGCACCAGGCCGCAGATGGCGCGCAGCGTCGTGCTCTTGCCGGCGCCATTGGCGCCGATCAGGCACACGAGTTCGCCTTCATCCACGCGCAGATCAATGCCTCGCACCGCGCGGATGCCGCCATAGGCGACCTGCAAACCACGCAGTTCCAATAAGGGTTGGGATGCCGTCATGTTGCCGGGCTCTCCTTGTGAATCAGCGGATCCTGGGCCGCGCCGGCGCCCAGGTACGCTTCAATGACCTTGGGATCGCGTTGCACCTGGGCAGGTTTGCCCATCGCCAGCACCTTGCCGTATTCCAGCACCAGCACGCGGTCGCACAGTCCCATGACCAACTTCATGTCGTGTTCGATCAACAGCACCGTGACGCCGTCGCCGCGGATCTTCTCGACCAGCTTGCGCAGTACCACCGTTTCCGACGCGTTCATCCCGGCAGCGGGTTCGTCCAACGCCAGCAGCTTGGGATCCGTCGCCAGGGCGCGTGCGATCTCAAGACGGCGCTGGTCGCCATAAGGCAGCGAACGCGCGACGTCGTTGGCGCGATGGCCGATGCCCACGTAGTCCAGCAGCTCTTGCGCCCGCGCCTCGATGGCGGCCTCTTCGGCACGCGTGCCGCGCGTGCGCAGCACGGCGCCCAGCACGCCCGCCTTGGTGCGCATGTGGCGGCCGATCATCACGTTCTCGATCGCCGACAGGTTGGCAAACAGGCGGATGTTCTGGAAAGTGCGCGCCAGACCGGCAAACGCGACTTCATGCGGCTTCTTGCCCGACAGGGACGCGCCATTGAAGGTGCAGCTGCCCTCTTCCGGGATGTACAGGCCGGTCAGCACGTTGAACAGCGTGGTCTTGCCCGCGCCGTTCGGGCCGATCAGCCCATAGATCTCGCCTTGTTCAATATCGAAACTGACGTCCGACAAAGCCTGCAGGCCGCCGAAGCGTTTGCCCAGGCCCTGGGCTTGCAGCAGCTTGCTCATGCTCCGCCTCCTTGCGCCTTGGTCGCGAGCTCGCGCTTGCGCACCGCCGACGGCCACAGGCCCGCGGGGCGGAACAGCATGACGCACACCATCGCCAGGCCGAACAGCAGCATGCGGATGCCTTCGGGGTCCAGTATCACGGCGCCAAACACCATGTGCTGGAAGGGCTCGACCACCGCGCGCAGGAATTCCGGCAACGCCGCCAGGATCAACGCGCCCAGGATCACGCCCGGAATATGCCCCATGCCGCCCAGCACCACCATGCACAGGATCGAGATGGATTCCATCAGCGAGAAACTCTCGGGGCTGACAAAACCCTGCATCGACGCGAACAACGCGCCCGCCACGCCGCCGAACGAGGCGCCCATCGCGAATGCCAGCAGCTTGATATTGCGCGTGTTGATGCCCATCGCCTTGGCGGCGATCTCGTCTTCACGAATGGCTTCCCAGGCGCGACCGATGCGCGAATTCTGCAGGCGCACGCACACCACGATGATCAGGAGCGTCAGCGCCAGCAGCAGGTAGTAGTACTTCTCCGGCCCCGTGAACCGGATGCCAAAGAGGCTTTCCGTGCGCCCGAACGCGAATTCGCCCACCTTGAACGTGTCGATGCGGTTGATGCCCTGCGGCCCGTTCGTGATGTTGATCGGGGCGTTCAGGTTGTTCAGGAAGATGCGGATGATTTCCCCGAAGCCCAAGGTCACGATCGCCAGATAGTCCCCTCGCAGCTTCAGCGTCGGCGCCCCCAACAGCACGCCGAACAGGCATGCCACGGCCAGCGCGATCGGCAGGATCGCCCAGAACGGCAGATGCAGCCCGAAGTGCGGCGACGCCAGCAAGGCCCAGGTATAGGCGCCCACCGCGTAGAACGCGATGTAGCCCAGGTCCAGCAGGCCGGCAAAGCCCACCACGATGTTCAGGCCCAGCGACAGCATCACGTACAGCAACGCGAAGTTCAGGATGCGCACCCAGCTCTGGCCGGCCATGCCGATCACAAAGGGCAGCACCGCCAGCACGATGCCGATCAGCGCGATGCCGATCAGGTTGCGGGTCGACAGCCCGCTGGTTTTCAATGCGGCGTTCATGCGCGATCCCCCACGCGTTCGCCCAGCAGGCCGGACGGACGGAAGATCAGCACCAGCACCAGCACGAAGAACGCGAACACGTCCTGGTAATGGCTGCCGAGGAAGCCGCCGGTCAGGTCGCCGATATAGCCGGCGCCCAGCGATTCGATGATGCCCAGCAGCAAGCCGCCGGCCATCGCGCCCACCATGTTGCCGATGCCGCCCAGCACGGCGGCCGTGAAGGCCTTCAGGCCCAGCATGAAGCCCATCGTGTATTGCGACACGCCGTAGTAGGTCGCGACCATCATGCCCGCCACGGCGGCCAGCGCCGACCCGATCAGGAACGCCGCCGAGATGACCGTATTGATATTGACGCCCATCAGCCCCGCCACTTCGCGGTTCTGCGCGGTGGCGCGCATCGCCGTGCCCAGGCGCGTCTTGTGCACCACGGCCAGCAGGCCGCCCATGATCAGCGCGGCGATCACCACGATGGCGATCTGCAGCGAGCTCATGCGCGCACCGGCGAATTCGAACACGTGCGGCGACAGCACCTGCGGGAAGTTCAGGTAATTGCGGCCCCAGCCCATCATCGCCACGTTCTGCAGGATGATGGACACGCCGATCGCCGTGATCAGCGCCGCCAGGCGCGGCGCGCGGCGCAGTGGCCGGTAGGCCACGCGCTCGGCCGTCCAGCCCACCGCCATGCACAGCGGCACGGACACCAAGAGGCCCACGCCCAGCACCACGAACGCAGACACGCCGGGATCGCCGCCGACTAGCGAAATGGCGATCGTCGTGGCCGCCATGGCGCCGATCATGACGACGTCGCCATGCGCGAAGTTGATCAGCCCGATGATGCCGTACACCATGGTGTAGCCAAGGGCGACCAGGGCGTACACGCTGCCTAGCGTGACGCCGTTAATCAGTTGTTGAATGAAGATATCCATAGGGGCCGCGGAAATAAGCCTGGAAAAGTCGCGCGGGCCGCGCGGCCGGAACCGTCACGGGCCAGGCGCGGGGTGCGCGCCGCGCACAGA
>NZ_JABBJN010000063.1 GCF_012928505.1 Achromobacter sp. Bel
CTGGCCGACGATTGCGTGGCGCGCTGGGGTGGCCTGGATATCTGCGTCTGCAACGCCGGGGTGATCCGGGCGGCGGATTTCCTTGACCTGAAGCTGGAGGACCTGGACGCTGTCATGAACGTCAACGTGCGCGGCACCTTTCTGGTGGCGCAGGCCGCGGCGCGAACGATGGTCGCGGGCGGCCGGCGCAACGGCGCGATCGTGACGCTGTCGTCGATGACGGCCGAACTGGCGATGCCGGACCAGTTGGCCTACGGCGCCAGCAAGGGGGCGGTGCGGCAGATGACGAAGTCGATGGCGTTGTCGCTGGCGCCGCACGGCATACGCGTGAACGCGATCGGCCCGGGCAGCATCGACACCGAGATCCTGGCCACGATCACAAGCGACCCCGCCGCCCGGCGCACCGTCCTGTCCCGGATTCCGATGCAGCGCCTGGGGCAGACGGACGAAGTGGCGAAGGTGGCCGTGTTCCTGGCGGGCGACGACGCCAGCTACGTCACGGGGCAGACGGTGTACGTCGACGGAGGGCGGCTGGCGCTGAACTATACGGTTGCCGTGCCGGAGTGACGGCCGCGAAGTCCGCCCAGCACTGCTGCGTGAAGGTGTACAGCGCGTCTTGCGCGGTCAAGGGCGTCCGTCCGGCCAGGCGCGCCAGCACGTAGTGGCCCTGGCGCTGCCGGTCCGGCGGGATCGGCACTTCCACCAGCCGCCCGGCCGCCTGCTCGCGGCGGGTAACGCAGATTACGCCCAGCAGCAGCGTGTCGGTGTGCAGGGCCAGATCCACCAGCGGCTCGAGGTTTTCGCAGCGCGTCGTCACCATGGCTTCAGGCGCGCCACCGGGGCCCAGCGTTTCGGCCAGCCGTAGCGACACTTCGGGGCTGAGGGTGCTGGATGCCACCGGATACTGCCGGATCTGTTCGATGCCGACCCGTTTGTGCGCCAGGATGGGATGACCCTTGCGGCACACCATGCCGGCGCGCAACGGCGCCAGCGGACGCGTGTCGATATCGGCCGCGTCATACAACATGCGCGCGTCGCAGACCATCGCGTCGATGCGTTCGCCGCGCAGCATGTCCAGCAGCGCGGCCGTGGCGCCCAGTTCGACGCCCACGCGCACCTGGGGATGGTGGGTCGCCATATGGGTCAAGAAGGGCGAGAGCAGCAGGGACGCCGGCGTGGGGCTCAGGCCGATGGTCAGCGTGCCCGATTCGCCGCTGTGCAGCGTCTTCAGTTCGCGCTGCAGCTCGGCTTCTTCGAAACGCATGCGGCGGGCCCGCTCGGCCACGCAGGCGCCATAAGGCGTCAGGCGGACCTGGCGCGTGCCGCGGTCCAGCAGCGGCAGGCCAAGTTCGGCCTCCAGCGCCTGGATGCTGCGGCTGAGCGCCGGCTGCGACAGGTTCACCTTTTCCGCAGCGCGTGAAAACGTGCCGTGCTCGACCACGGCCAGCAGGTGCTTGAGTTTCTGGAAGTCCATGTTTAAAGCGCATGAAAGCTATGAAATAAATGCATTGGAATTATAGTTTGGCGCTTCGTATCATGGTCCGCAGACGGCGCCCGCTAGAGGCGCCGCGCCCCGCGCCCGGGACTCGCACCGCCGCGCGGTCCATAGAAACGGAGACAGATTCACATGAAGCAGCACTTGTTGTCGGCCGCCATCCTGGCGGCCTGCGCTGGCGCGGGCGCCGCCCACGCCCAACCCATCCCCGCACCATCCGCCACCGCATCCGCCGCGCCCGCCACCGAAGGGGCCCGCGCGCAGCGCCCGGCCGGTGGGCAGGTCACGATCCGGCGCGACGAATACGGCATGCCCCACGTCTATGCCGGCACGGTGTACGGCATCTTCTATGGCTACGGTTACGCTGTCGCCCAGGACCGCCTGTTCCAGATGGAGATGGCTCGCCGCAGTACCCAGGGCAAGGTGGCCGAAGTGCTGGGCGAAAAAATGGTGGCGTTCGACAAGTCGATCCGCGGCAATTTCTCGCCGGAACGCATCCAGCGCCAGTTGGCCGCGCTGCCCGCCTCCGAACGCCAGATCCTGGACGGCTACGCGGCGGGCATGAACGCCTGGATCGCGCAGGTGCGCGACAAGCCGGGCAGCCTGATGCCCAAGGAATTCAACGACTTGCAGTTTCAGCCATCCGACTGGACGCCGTATGACGTGGCAATGGTGTTCGTAGGCACCATGGCCAACCGGTTTTCGGACGCCAATAGCGAAGTCGACAATCTGGCGCTGCTGACCGCGCTCAAGGACAGGCATGGCGAGGCGCGCGCCATGCAGATCTTCAACCAGCTGCGATGGATGTCCGACAGCCGCGCGCCGACGACGGTGCCTGAGGAAGAGGGCGTGTACCAGCCGGGCGAGGACGCCGTGAGGCGCGCGCCCGCGAAGCTGTCCTATGCGCTGCCGCGCTACGACGGCACGCCGCCCATGCTGGAGCGCGTGGTGCGCGATGCGCAGACGCGCGGCGTGCTGGACGAGGCGCCCGCCGATGCCGCGGCGCGCATGCTGGCGCAGTTTGCGGAATCGGGGCAGCCCGGCATCGCCGGCTTTCCCACCACCAGCAACATGTGGATCGTGGGCCGCGACCACGCCCAAGACGCGCGCTCGATCCTTTTGAACGGCCCGCAGTTCGGCTGGTGGAATCCGGCTTACACCTACGGCATCGGCCTGCATGGGGCGGGTTTCGATGTGGTGGGCAATACGCCCTTCGCCTATCCGGGGATCCTGTTCGGGCACAACGCGCACGTGACCTGGGGTTCGACGGCGGGCTTCGGCGACGACGTGGACATCTACGCCGAAAAGCTCGACCCGGCCGACCCCACGCGGTACTTCCACAACGGCGAGTGGAAGACCATGGAAAAGCGCACCGAGCTCATCGCCGTCAAGGACGGGGCGCCCGTCCTGATGGACGTGTACCGCACCGTGCACGGCATCGTCACCAAGTTCGACGACAAACAACACGTGGCCTATGCCAAGGCGCGCGCCTGGGAAGGCTACGAACTGCAATCGCTGATGGCGTGGACGCACAAGACGCAATCGCGCAACTGGGACCAATGGAAGCAGCAGGCCGCGCGCCATGCGCTGACCATCAACTGGTATTACGCCGACGACCGCGGCAACATCGGCTACGCGCACACGGGCTTCTACCCCAAGCGCAAGCCCGGCCATGACCCGCGCCTGCCCGTGCCCGGCACCGGCGAGATGGACTGGGACGGCATGCTGCCGTTCGCGACCAACCCGCAGGTCTACAACCCGCGCCAGGGTTTCATCGCCAACTGGAACAACCAGCCCATGCGCGGCTATCCGTCCACCGACCTGTTTGCCATCGTCTGGGGCCAGGCCGACCGCTACGCCGAGATCGAGACACGCCTGAAGGCGATGACCGCCAACGGCGGCAAGGTCAGCCCGCAGCAGATGTGGGACTTGATCCGCACCACCAGCTATGCCGACGTCAACCGCCGCCATTTCCTGCCATTCCTGCAGCGCGCGGTGGCGGGGCTGCCGGCCGATGACGCCCGCGCGAAGCTGGTCGCGGGGCTGCAATCGTGGGACGGGATGAGCACCAGCGACAAGCAGCCGGGCTTTTATGACAATGCCGGGCCGGCGGTGATGGACGCGTGGCTGCGCGCCATGCTGAAGGCGACGCTGGCCGACGAGATGCCCGCCGACTTCTTCAAGTGGTACAGCGCCACGGGCTATCCCACGCCGGCCGCACCCGCAACCGGATCGGTCAACCTGACCGTGGGCGTAAAGGTGCTGTTCAACGCGCTGGCGGGCCCGGACGCCGGGGTGCCGCAGCAGGTCGATTTCTTCAACGGGCAGCGCCCGGAAGCGGTCAGCCTGGCCGCGCTTGACGAGGCGCTGGCCACCTTGCAGACGGCCTATGGCCAAGACCCCGCGGCATGGCGCATCCCTGCGCCGCCGATGGTGTTTGCGCCCAAGAATTTCCTGGGCGTGCCGCAAGCAGACGACAAGGCAGTGCTGAGCTACCCGGCCACCCAGAACCGCGGCACCGAAAACAACATGACGGTGTTCGACGGCGAGGGCGTACGCGCGGTGGACGTGGTGGCGCCGGGGCAGAGCGGTTTCGTCGCCCCGGACGGCACCCCGTCCGCCCACACCCGGGATCAGTTCGACCTGTACAACGGCTTCGGCAACAAGCGCGTCTGGTTCACGGAGGCGGAGGTGCGCGCCAACGCTAGGTCGGTAGAGACGCTGCGCTATTGACCGCGTAGCCGCCCTGGTGGCTGGCCAGGCGCGCATAGGCCCCTTGCTTTCTCAGCAACTGGTCATGCGTGCCGGCTTCCGCCAGGGTGCCGCGATCCAGCACCAGGATCAGGTCGGCGTCGCGGATCGTGGACAGCCGGTGCGCGATCACCAGCGTAGTCCGATGGCGCATGAGCGTGTCCAGCGCGCCGCGCACCTGCATTTCCGACAAGGTGTCCAGGTGCGAGGTGGCCTCGTCCAGGATCAGGACCGGCGCGTTCTTCAGGAAGGCCCGCGCGATCGAGATGCGCTGGCGCTGTCCGCCCGACAACTGCATGCCGCGTTCGCCCACCGGCGTCGCCAGCCCTTCGGGAAGCGTACGCACAAAGTCCGTCAGCGCCGCCTGGTCCAGCGCGCGGGCCAGGTCTTCAGGCGTGGCTTCGGGACGGGCCAGACGGATATTGCCTTCCAGCGTGTCGTTGAATAGATAGGTGTCCTGGGTGACCAGCGCCACGCGTTCGCGCAGGCCGTCCAGTTGCAGCTGGCGCACGTCCACGCCGTCCAGCTTCACCACGCCCTGGCGCGGGTCCCAGAAGCGCAACAGCAGGCTGGCGACCGTGCTTTTGCCAGCGCCAGAGGCGCCTACCACCGCGACCGTGGCGCCGGCGGGCGCCTTGAAACTCAGGTTTTTCAGCGTGTCTTCCTGCTTGCCCGGGTAGGCGAAGCTGACGTGCTCGAACGCCAGCGACAGGCCGTGCGTCGCCACCGGCGGCGCCAGCGGACCGTCGGTCACGGGTTCAGGTTCGTTGGCGACCACGTGCAGGCGGCGCGTGGCGGCGATGGTGTCGGCCAGTTGCCGGCTGACCTGCGAGATCTCGGAGACGGGCAGGAAGGTCGCCAGCGCGATCAGCACCAGCAGGGGCAGCATGCTGGCCGACAGCGCGCCGGCCGACACTTGCCACGCACCGACGACGGCCACCGCCAGGCCGCCCAGGCCCATCGCCACTTCAAACCATGCGGTCTGCCGGGACAGGTCGCGCAGGATGTCCAGGCGGCGGATGCAGTACTGGTCGGCGACGTTCAGGAACTGGTCGCGCCGGCGGCCCGTCGCTTGGAACGCGGTCAGGTCGGCCAGGCCCTGGATGGTGTCGGTCGTGTGGGCGCTCATTTCGCCCAGGGCGTGGCGAGCCTTGTCGCCCAGCGCATCGATGTGGCGGCGTCCGCGCACCGGCGACACCAGGGCATAGGCCAGGAAGGGCAGCAGCGCCAGCGCGACGGGCCAGCTATAGACGCCCAGGAAGCCCAGCACCGACAGGGGCACCAGCACCGACACGATGGCGGGCGCGATGGTGTGCGCGTAGAAGTACTCGACCATCTCCACGTCTTGCGTCGCCAGCGCCACCAGGTCGCCCGAACGGCGTTGCAGCAGGTAGGCGGGGGCCAGGCGCTCCAGCTTGTCATAAAGCTTGACCCGCATGTCGGCCAGCAGTTGATACGCCATGGCATGCGCCAGCCAGGATTCCAGCCAGTGGAACAGCGCGGCCAGCGGCGCGGCGATCAACAGCCCGACGACCAGACCGGAGACCTCGCGGCCGTCGCGGATGGCGGCCACGATCAGCGCGCTGAAGATGCCCACGCCGATGAACGCGGCCACGCGCGCCACCCCCAGCAGGATGGTGGCGGCGAGCGTGCCGCGCCAGGGGCGCACGACCGACAGCAGCGTGCCCAGCGTGGCGCGCCAGCCGACGTGTTCGGCATCTTCGTCCAGGGACCGCAGGGCAGGGCCTTGCTTGTCGTCGGGGGCAACCGGGGGTGCGTCTTGCGGTAGCGCCAAAGCGGCTTGGGCTGGGGCGGGCGATCCGGCCGACGGGTTCTGGTGCGCGGCGGCCTGCTCGTGCATCAGGCGGTAGTACAGCCCGCGCCGCGCCATCAGCTCGGCATGCGGGCCGGCCTCCACGACACGGCCCTGGTCCAGCACCAGGCTACGGTCGGCGCCGATCACGCTGGCCAGGCGGTGAGCCAGGATTAGCGTGGTGCGGCCCGCCATCAGGCGGTCCAGCGCCTGCTGGATCAGCGCCTCGTTCTCGGTGTCCACCGACGACAGCGCTTCGTCCAGGATCAGGATAGGCGCGTCGCGCAGCAGCGCGCGGGCGATGGCGACGCGCTGGCGCTGGCCGCCCGACAGTTGCAGGCCGCGCTCGCCGATGCGGGTGGCATAGCCTTCCGGCAACGCCATGACGAAGTCGTCGATGTTGGCCGCGCGAGCCGCGGCGCGCACCTGTTCGTGCGTGGCGTCGGGGCGTCCCAGCCGCAGGTTGTCGTCGATCGTGCCGTGGAACAGCGTGATGTCCTGGCTGACCAGCGCGATGTGCGACAGCAGGGTCTGCGTATCCAGCGTGTTCACGTCATGGCCGCCCACGCGGATGTTGCCCGACTGGGGCACGCATTCGCGTAGCAGCAGACGCACGATGGTGGACTTGCCCGCGCCGCTGGGGCCGACAATGCCGACCCGTTCACCGGCGGCGATGCGGAACGCCAGCCCTTGATGGGCGGGGCGTTCGGGCGTGTACGAGAACGCCACGTTGTCGAATTCAATGGTGGGCGCCAGCCGGGCAGGCGCGGCGCTTGCAGCGCGGGTATCCGGAACCGGGGTCAGCGGCTGCGCGTCCATCAAGGCGTGGATGCTGACCGCGGCGGATTGGCCGAGCATGCCGCGATGCAGGACCGACCGCAGGTCGCGCAGGGGGCGGAATATCTCGGTGCCGGCCATCAGCACGATCAGCAGCGCTTCGACGCTCATGTCGCCGGCGGCGACGCGCCAGGCGCCCAGCGTTAACGCCAGGGCGGCGCCCAGCGCCACGCCCAGGTCGCTGATGCCGCGCGTCAGCAGGCTGACCGACAGCACCCAGAAGGTGTTGTCCGACAGGCTGCGAGCGCGGGCGGCCAGCCGTTGGCCCCACGCCTTGCCCTGGCCATAGGATTTCAGGGTGGGCAGGCCTTGCACCGCGTCCAGGAAATCTTCGCCGAACGCGTTCAGTGCGCGGGTGCGCGCCTGGCTGGCGCGGCGGTCCAACATGTGCACCGCCATCGGGCCGAACAGCGCGAACAGCGCCGCCACCAGGAAGACCAGCGCGGTGGGCACGTCCCAGAACGCGATCACGGCAAAAATGGCGAAGGGCGCGGCGGCCGCGATGGCGACTTGCGGCAGGTACTGGCCGAAGAACGTTTGCAGCTGTTCGACGCCGTCCACCACCGTCAACATGACGCCGCCCGTGCGCTGGTTGGCGAACCAGGCGGGTCCCAGCGTGACGATGCGGTCGTACAGTTTGCCCCGCAGCGTCTGTTGGATCGAGGCCGACGTGCGGTTGGCCTGCACCGTGCGCCAATGGTCGAACACGGCGCGCAGCAGCACCATCGCTCCCACGCACAAGGCGGGCGTGATCCAGTCCTGCCAGGGGGCGCCGTCGAACACGCGGGCCAGCAATTGGCCCAGGAACACGTACCGGGCGATGCCGGCCGCCAGCGCCAGCAGGCCCAGGAAGATCCCGCCCGCCATGCCGGCGCGCAGGCCTGCGGTCAATTGCCACAATCGAGAGTCGAAATACATATCAATGCTCCATCCAGAGCTTGCATGGTCACTGATCCGCCGCGCGCGCGAAAGCGATAGTTATTCAATCATGGGTTGAGATAAACTCAACCGATGGCCGACCTCCCCACCCATACGCCGCCGCTGGCCGCCTTGCGCGCCTTTGAAGCCGTTGCCCGGCTGGGCAGCCTGAGCCGCGCCGCTGCGGAATTGCACGTGACCAAGAGCGCCGTCAGCCACCAGCTGCGCGCGCTGGAAACCGACCTGGGCGTGCCGCTGTTGCGGCGCGGGGGCACCGTGCGCCGCGCCGAAACCACCGAGGCCGGCGCCGATCTGCTGGCTTCCGTACAACAGGCCTTGACCCTTCTGGATACCGCCTGCCGCAATGCGCGGGCCACGGCGCGCGACCGCCGGCGCTACCGGCTGAACGTGTCCGCCAACCCGTCGCTGGCCGCGTTGTGGTTGGCGCCGCGCATCGGCCGCTTTATCGAGCTGCACCCCGACATCGGCGTGCAGGTCTACCTGCACGCCAGCCAGGACCCGGCCTGGAAGACGCAGGACCTCGACCTGGCGTTCCTGCACGTGCGCACCCAGGGGCCGCATCTGGCCGAACCGGGCGACATACCGCTCATGACCGAAACCGTCGTGCCGGTGTGCAGCCCCGCGCTGATCGCCGAGGCCGACCGCAACGACCCGCGCGTCTTCCTGCGCCATCGATGGCTGGAAGAAAAGCACATCGACAGCCCCGAAACCGATTGGCGCACCTGGAGCGCCCGGTTGGGGCTGGCCGATACCGACCGGCCGGCCCCGATGGTGTTGAGCGGCCTGAGCACCATCGTCGCGGCGGCCGCCGCCGGGGTTGGCATCGGGCTGGGCCGCGCGCCGTTGATCGACGAAGACCTGGCCAGCGGCCGGCTGGTGCCGTTGGTGCCGCAACTGCGCATGGCCGGCTCGTGGGGCTATGTGATGCGCCTGCAGGCCAACCGGCCGATGGACGCGTCGCTGCCCGCGCTGGTGGAGTTCCTGGCCGAAGAAGGGCGCAGCACGGGGGCATGGCAGAACGTGACGCCGCTGACCGCCGATCCGATATCGGGGATGCCGTGAATCTGAGACGGAAACCGTTCGGCCTGGGCCGCGCCGTATTGCTGCTTTGCCTGCTGGGGCTGGCGGATGCCGCGGTGGCGCGGACGCCGGTTCCGGACCTGGCCCCGACTCTGGCTCCGGCACCGGCTGACGCCCTGGCCGACTGGAACGCCCACGGCCGCGCCGAAGGCCTGGCGCGGCCCGATACGCCGTGCCAGGATTTCCTCCAGGCCTTGGGCAAGAAGCCGGACTACGTCGAATACCTGGGGTGCGAGCAGGACGACGATTCCTACATCCAGCCCATGGAGGCCCGCTATCGCGTCAGCGGTGACGCTGCGGCGAAAATGGAAGCCTACCTGGGCCAGGCCTTCGGCATGCCGCCGCTGGAATACGTCTGTTGCGGCTGGGGCAATCGCGGGCCATTCTTTTGGCACGACGGCCCCGGCGGCGTGAACTACGAAGTCAGCATGGGCGTCGAAACGCTGCGGATCCCGCGTGAGCAGTGGGGGGAGATCCCCAGCTTCAACGTCAGGATTGGCGTGATCAGGAAGAGCCCATAGCCGGGCCGTGGCCGATTCAGTCCGCGCCGCCCTTGGCGCGCGGCGGGGTGCTGATGGTGACTGCCGATGTGACGATCAGCTCCATCAGGATATTGCGAGCCAGATTCTCGGCGTAATCATTGCGGGCTTCGGCGGTGGCGATGGCGCGTTCCACCGAGCCTTCCACGATGGCATTGACTTGCTGGATGTGCAGCTCGCAGATTTGCACCAGGTCGGGGTGGCGCTTCTGGTGGAAATACAGGAAGCGGCGCGCCAGCGTCTGCAGCATGGCGTGGAACTCGGCCGCGTAGCTGTTGCGCGAGGCGGCCCCGATCTGGCTGGTCAACGCGAAATGCAGGCGCATGTACACGCGCATGTCGTTGACCGCTTTCAAGTCTTCCAGCTCGCGCGCCAGTCGCGCCAGTTCGGCGCGCTCCGAGTCATCGGCCCATTGCGCTGCCTGGGCGACGATAAGCCTCTCGATCTCGCGCCGCGCCTGGATGATCTTCAGCTGTCCTTGATAGTCGATCTCCGAGATGAATATTCCCTGACGCGGCGCAATTTCCACCAGCCGCTGGAATGCCAGCTTCTGCAAGGCGTCGCGGACCGGCGAGCGGCCGATGCCCACGCGCTCGCTAAGCGTGGTTTCAGACCATTGGCTGCCGGGAGGCAATTCGCCCGTGACGATCATTTCCTCCAGCGCGCTGTAGGCCTTTTCAGTCTGGCTGACTGCCGTGCGGACAAAGAGGGGGCTGGACAGGTTCATGGGGTTGGAAGCGCGCGTTGTTGAAGTTCGCGTTTTAACACTTTGCCGGTGCTGTTTTTCGGCAGTTCATCCAGAAAGACATAGCGCTTGGGACGCTTGAAGCGTGCAATGGACGCCAGGCACAGCTGATCCAGATCCTGTTCCTGGGCCTGGGCGCCGGGTTTCAGCACAACGAAAGCCAACACCGACTCCCCCCATTCGGGGTCGGGCGTGCCCACGACCGAGACTTCCCGCACGGCATCGTGGCGCATCAGCGCTTCCTCCACCTCGCGCGGATAGATATTGGTGCCGCCGCTGATGATGACGTCCTTGGAGCGGTCTTTCAGATGCAGCAGGCCTCTTGCGTCCAGAAGGCCGATGTCGCCGGTATGCAACCAGCCGTCGACCAGGGTGTCGGCGGTGGCCTGCGGATTGTTCCAATAGCCCCGCATCACGGTGGGCCCGCGAACGGTCACCTCGCCCAGTGCGTCCGACCCGACGGGGTGGCCCTGGGCATCGCGCAGTTCGACCTCCATCGACGTCTGGACATAGCCCACGGATCCCAGTAGCGCGTCGTCGTTCGTGCTCACGGCGTCGGCGATCTGCGAGGCGGACAGGGCGGATATCGACATGGGGCTTTCCCCTTGGCCGTAGATCTGCGCGACACGCGCGCCGTAGCAGGCGACGGCATCCTTGATGTCTTCGATATAGAACGGCGCGCCGCCGACGATCAACGAGCGCAAGCCAGGCGGGGGGCCGCCGGCCTGCCGGGCGTGGCGCACCATGCGCTGCACGATGGTCGGCGAGGCGAACAGGCTGACGTTGCGGTAGTGCGTCAGCAACGCATGCAGTTCGGCGTCGTCCAGGCCGCCGCTGTCCGGCACGATCTGCAGGGCGCCATGCAGCCAGTACGGAATACTGTAGAGACCGCCACCGTGGGACAGCGGCGCGACGTGGACCATGGCGTCGCCCGGCTGCACCGCCTGTACGTCGGCGTAAAAATTCTGGCACATGCCAACCAGGTTGGCGTGGCTGAGCATGACGCCTTTGGGCTTGCCGGTCGTGCCGCTGGTGTAGAACAGCCAGGCCAGCTCTTGCGGCGAACGCCGCTCCAGGGGCAGCGCCGGACCGCTTGCGGCGGCGGCGTAGTCGTCGGACGTTACGTCGACGACGCGCATCGTCTCCAGACTGCGGGCGGCGGGCGCCAACGCGTCATGAATATCCCCTTGCGCCAGGCATAGGCGGGCATCGCAATCGCGCAGGATGTATTCCAGTTCGTTGGCGTGCAGTTTGGCGTTGACGGGGACGGCGCACAAGCCCGCATGCCAGACCGCCAGCATGGATTCCAGGTAGCTGGGGTGGTTGCGCAGCGCCAGCATGACGCGCTGGCCGGCCTGCAGGCCCAAGGGGCCCCGCAGCCAGCCGGCCAGCGCTTGCACGCGGGCTTGGAGTTCGGCATAAGTCAGGGGAGTGCGGATGCCGGCGGCCAGGGCCGGCTGGTCGGCATAGGTGGTGGCGCTACGGTGGAAAAGAGAGCTGAGATGCATGGTTGTCTCTGGGTTGAGCGGGGCGAGGTCAGTGGCCGAGCAGCGTGATGCAGGTCACCGCCTCCTCCACGCCGTTGAAGCCGCCTCCGTTTTCCGCGATGGCGAAGCGCGCGCCCTCTACCTGGCGCGCGCCAGCCTCCCCGCGCAGTTGGATCACCATTTCATGGACCTGGGCCAAACCGGTGGCACCAATGGGATGGCCGCGCGACAGCAAGCCGCCAGACACGTTGATGGGGATGCGGCCGCCCAGGCTGGTGGCGCCCGATTCGGCCATTGGCCCGCCTTCGCCGAACCGGCAGAATCCCAGGGCTTCGGTCTGTTGGATTTCGGCGAACGCCGTGGCGTCGTGGACCTCGGCCAGCGACATGTCCTCCGGGCCGACACCGGCGCGTTCGTATGCCTCAAGCGCGGCAAGATGGCAAAGATGGCGGTCGTAGCGATCCGCCGGGCGGTCGGTGGCGGTGCGCAGAACGCTGGCGTACAAGCGCACCGCCCGTGCGTGCCGCAACCGTTTCAAGCCTTGCGCGTTGCAGATGATGGCGGCGGCCGCGCCGTCGCTGATGGGGGCGCACATGGGTAGCGTCAGTGGCCAGGACACGGGCCGGGCGGCCAGGGCTTCGTCGATGGTCATTGGGTACTGGAACTGGGCCAACGGATTGCGCGTGGAATGCATGTGGTTTTTGGCGGCGACGGCGGCAAGCTGGCGCTGCGTGGTGCCAAAGGTCTTCATGTGCAGGCGGGCCAGGCTGGCGTAGATGTCCATGAACACGCTGCGCTTGCCCGGCTCTTCGAAGCCGGGCGGGGGCGTGACGTCAGGCGCAAGGGCCATCAGCCGCGCCATCTGCGCCGGTGCGTCGTGCACGTCCCAGGCGCCGTCGAACACGGCGAAACTCTTGGCCTTGTCTTCGGCGTACAGCTTGTCCACGCCCACGGCCAGGCAGATGTCGCCGGCGCCGGACGCCACGTACAGGTGCGCGGCGTTCAGCGCCGTGCTGGAACTGGCGCAAGCGTTCTCGACATTGGTGACCGGAATGCCGGCGATGCCCATGGCCTTCAGCGCCACCTGACCCGCGACCATGTATTGGCCTTCGATGGCGCCCTGGCCGGCCGTGGCGAAGTAGGCCGCTTGCAGGTCGGCGGCGTTGCAGCCGGCGTCGGTCAACGCCTGCGTGACGGCATCCCGGACCAGGTCCTTGACGCTTTTTTCAGGTTGTTTGTCGAAGCGGGTAATGCCTACGCCCGCGATAAAGGTCTTGCCTTCGCTCATGCTCGGACCCCGGTTGTAAGAATGGATTCAATGATGTGCCGGTCTGCCAGGACGTCCGCGGCCGAGCCGCTCCAGGCGATTTCGCCATGGTCCAGCACGTACTGGCGATGCGCCAGCCGGGCGGGGACTTTCAGGTTCTGTTCGACCAGGACGATTCCCGTTCCTTGGCGGTGGACCTCTGTGAATACGTCGATCAAGTCCGTAACGATTCGGGGCGCCAGGCCTTCGGTGGGTTCGTCCAGCAGCAGGATGCGGGGGTTGCCCAGCAGCGCGCGCGCGATCGACAGCATTTGCTGTTCACCGCCGGACAACTGGTCTCCGTCGAAGCCGATGCGTTCGCCCAGACGCGGGAACACGTGCAGCACGCGTTCCAATGTCCAGTAGCCAGGCCGGTGCGCCAGCGCGCCCATGCGCAGGTTCTCGCGCACGGTCAAGTTGGGAAAGATGCGGCGGGTATCGGGCACCAGCGCGATGCCGTCGCGGCTGATCTGTTCGACCGCGCGGTGGGTGGCGTCCTGGCTGCCGTTGCGTCGGCTTCCCGACGACAGTGGCAGCAGTCCGATCAGCGCCTTGAGCAGCGTGGACTTGCCGGCGCCGTTGCGCCCGACAATGGCGACGATCTCGTCCTGCGCCGCGTGCAACGTGATGTCTTTAAGCGCCAGTGCCTGGCCGTAATGCACCTGGGCATGCAGCAGTTCGATCATGCGGCCACCTCTTCGCCCAGGTAGACCGCTCGTACGGTGGCGTCCTCACGAACGGCGTCTGGCGTTCCTTCGGCCACTTTTCGGCCGTTTGACAGCACGACGATATGCTCGGACAGCGTCATGATCACATCCATATTGTGTTCGATGAGCAGGACCGTGCGGCCGGCGGCGGCGTGGCGGATCAGACGGGTGGCGCCTGCGATTTCATGGTGGCCCACGCCTGCCAGCGGTTCGTCCAGGAGCAAGATGCGGGGATCGGGCAGCAGGGTCAGGCCCAGTTCCAACGCGCGTTGCAGGCCGTACGACAAGGTGCCGGCGACCGTGTCGCGCCAGGGCGCCAGATCCGTCAGTTCGAGCATGGCGTCGATGGTGGGAGCCAAGCGGCGGTCATATCGCGGCGCCAGCCAGAACGGCAGCAAGCGCGAATGGCTGATCTGCGCGGCGATGCGCAGGTTCTCCAATACCGTCATTTCAGGAAAGATCTTGGTGATCTGGAAGCTGCGGCCGATACCGTGACGGGCGCGTTCGTAGGCGCGTAGGCGCGAGAGGTCCGCGCCATGGCACAGGATGCGTCCGCCGTGACCCGGAAGGTGCCCGGCCAGCACGTTGAGCAAGGTCGTCTTGCCTGCGCCGTTCGGGCCGATCAGGCCATAGACCCGGCCGGTTTCGAAGGCGTAGCTGAAATTCTCGATGGCACGCAGCGCGCCGAACGTGACGCTGACGTTGTCGCATTGCAGGGCGATGCGGCTCATGAGGGGCTCCCTTCGCCAGGCACCAGAGGCGCGTCGGAGGTGGCTTTGGTGGCAGGTTGGGGCGTTGGAGCCGCCCGGCGGGCCAAGCGCAAGCGGGCTTGCAGGGCACCCAGGACTCCTTGCGGAAAGTACAGCGTGGCCAAGATGAAAATCAGCCCCAGGATGCCGTACCAATATGGCGTCCAACCGCTAAGCCATTCCTTCAGGACTTCAAACAGCAGCACGCCCGCCACCGGCCCCCACAGCGTGCCGGCACCGCCCAGCAACGTCATGATGATGACATCGCCCGACGTGGTCCAATGCAGCATTTGCGGATTCATGTACATCAGGACGGCTGCCAGCAGCCCGCCCGCCAGTCCGCCGACCGCGCCGGAAACCAGGAAGGTGACCTGCTTGAGGCGCTGCACGTTATAGCCTAGTTGGCTCGCTCGGATCTCGTTTTGGCGTACGCCCGCGACGGCCCGCCCGAAGGGCGAGGCCCGCAGCATTGCCATGAAGGCCATCACCAGGGCGAAGACCGCTGCGACGTACCAGTAGAAGTTCACGGTGTCGAAGAAGTCGATGCCGGCAAGTTCCGGCCTGCCGATGCCAGGCAGGCCATCCGCGCCGCCCGTCCATTCGCGTAGTTTGCTGTCGGCCAGGATGTACATCAGTTGTGATAACGCCAGCGTGACCAGGGCGAAGAAGATGCCGGACACCCGCAGCGCGAACACGCTGAAGAGCCAGGCGCAGGCTGCGCCGGCCAGGATGGCGAACGCGAGCCCGGCTTCGAACGGCAAGCCGTATCGCTGCGTGGCCAGGGCCAGCGCGTAGCCGCCCGTGCCCAGGAAGGCGGCGTGGCCGAAGGACACCATGCCCAGCAGGCCGAACACGAGGTCGAAGCCCACGGCGAATATCGACCACACCATGATCAGGATGGTCAGGTTCAGCAGGAAGTCGTTTTGGGTGAGAAACGGCACCGCCAGCACGGCGGCGGCAACGCCGACGGCAATGGCGGCATCTTGGCGGAAGGTCGTCATGCCAACCTCGCTTGGCGGGAAAACAGCCCCTGCGGACGCGTGAGCAGCGTGGCGATCAGCATGGCGAACGTCAGGATGTCTACCCAACTGGGCATGAAGGTATATCCCACCGCGCGGACCATGCCGATCAACAGCGACGCGGCGACCACGCCGCGGATATTGCCCAGCCCCCCCAGGATGACCACGATGAAGCAGTCGATGATGGTATTGGTGGCCATGCCCAGTTCGATCGGAAAGAGCGGGGCGGAGATGGCGCCGGCCAGGCCGGCCAGCGCGGCGCCCACGCCGAACACGGCGCTGCGGATAGTGGCGGCCGGCAACCCCAGGATGCGTACCATTTCGCCGTCGCTGCTGGCGGCGCGCACCAGCATGCCGAACGTGCTTTTTTCCAGCACGAAGAAGAGCACCACCGAGACCAGCAGGCCGAAAGCAATGACAAAAAGCCGGTAGACCGGGATGGTGCTGCCCGCCAGGTCCACGGTGCCCGAAAGCAACGTCGGCATCGGTGTCTCCTGATAGCCCAGGCCCCAAATGAACTTCACGGCTTCACTGATGACGAGGATGAAGCCGAATGTGAGGATCAACTGGTAGAAGTGGGGGCGGCTGTAGAGCGGCCGCAGGGCCAGGCGTTCCATTGCCACGCCCACCAAGCCCACGCCGGCGGTCGCCACGACCAGACCGGCGATGAACGAGCCGGTGCGCAGTTGGATGTCGAAGGCCAGGTAGGCGCCCAGCATGTACAGCGCGCCGTGGGCGAAGTTGATGACGCCCAGCATGCCGAAGATTAGCGTCAGGCCGGACGCCAGCAGGAACAGCAGCATTCCCAGGCTCAAGCCGATGATTACCGTGGACATGGCAGTGATCCGTCAGCCCGCGCAGGGCTCAAACACCTGGTCCGGCGGGAAGACGCCGACGATGTCCATGACATAGGCTGGCTGGGGGGCCTTGCCTGCGGTCACGACGCCCCACAACCCGTTCTGCATCGCCTGGTGGTCGCAGGCGCGCATGGTCTTCTTGCCTTCCACGGAGTTGTCGCGCACGCTGCCGGCAAACGCGTCCACCCACTTTTCCTTGTCCCAGCTGCCGGTCTTCTCCACGACGTCCAGCCACCAGCTCATGCCGTCATAGGCTTCGCCTGCGGCGGCGGAAGGGTACTCGTTGTATTTCTTGCGAAACGCCTCGACGAAAGCCTTATTGGGCGCGTTCTCGACGGTGAAGTGATAGCGCACGCCTGATTGCACGCCGATCGAGGTGGGGCCCACGCCGGCCGCCATGGTCTCGTCGGCGATGACGGGGCCGAAGATCTTGCGCGTCTTGCCCAGCTCGATCTGTCCTGCCTGCTTGACCATGGTGACGGCATCCGAACCCGTCATGAACAGCGCCACGCCGTCCGCGTTCGAGCGGGCGATCTTGTCGGCGATGGACGAATAATCCCGGTTGCCCAGCGGGGGGAAGTCGGCCCCGACGATCTCGATGCCGGCCTTCTCGGCTTCGCGGCGGTACCAGTCCCAACTGTCGCGCGTGGCCTGGTAGTCGGCCGTGACGCCATAAATGCGCTTGAGCTTCTGCTCCTTGGTGTAGGCCAGCGCCATGCGCTGTTCCATGCCCAACGTGTTGGAGGTGCGGAACGTGTAGCGCGAGCCGCCAGGCACCGTGATCTTGTCGTCGGCCGACATCGTGACCAGGTGCGGGATCTTGCGTTGCTTGGCGATGTTCATGATGGCCAGGGTGCTGGCTGAACTGACCGCGCCGAAGATCATCTGCGACCCGTCGGAGATCAGGCGCGTGGTCTTCTGGACCGCGGGCTGGGGTTTGGTCTCGTCGTCCTCCCAGGTGACCTGGATAGGCTTGCCCAGCACCTTGCCGCCGCGCTGTTCGATTGCCACCGTCACGCCCTTGCGCATGTCTTCGCCAAAGATGCCGTAAGTACCCGACAGCGACACGACGCCGCCGATTTTGAACGTTTCGGGTTCGGCCGCGTGCGCGCCCGTCGTAAACACGGCGCACAGCGCCAGCGCGCCATAGGCGGCAGAACTCCATGACTTCATTGTTGTCTCCTCGTATTTTTCATTGTCGCTCGTAATGTTTTACGTAGCCTTATTGATATACTACGTCCGCCTTTGTGATCTGAATAATTGGGGTAAACCCGCTTTGTCCGGGCAAAAGAAACCGCCCCAAGGCCGGCGGGCGCTTGGGGCGGTTCAGAGGGAAAAAGGGGCGGGCAAGCCGCCTTGCATCTAATCGCTGGCCAGTTCCATGCTGCGCGTGACCTCTTCCTGCACGCGTTCCCAGATGGACCGCTTGAGCTCCACGAAACGCGGCGACAACTGAACGTCGGCGCTGCGCGGATGCGGCAGGTCGTTGTGGATGTCCTGCACGATGCGCCCGGGCTTGGACCCCATCACGGCCATGCGGGTCGACAGCGTCAGGGCCTCGTCGATCGAGTGCGTGATGAAGACGATTGTCTTGCCGCTTTGCTCGTAGATCGACAGCAACTGGTCCTGCAGCACCTGTCGCGTCATGGCGTCCAGCGCGGCGAACGGTTCGTCGAACAGCATCACGTCCGGGTCGTTGGCCAGCACCCGAGCGATCGACACCCGCTGTTTCATGCCGCCCGACAGCGCATGCGGATACTTGTCGGCCGCCGCTTTCAGGCCGACCATGTCGATGTACTTGCGGGCGATGGGCGCGCGTTCCTGCTTGGACATGCCGCGCATCTTCAGGCCGAACTCCACGTTTTCCTGCACGGTGCGCCACGGAAACAACGCGTATTGCTGGAACACCATGCCGCAGGCGGCGGTGACGTCGGTGACGGCGCGGCCATTGATGGCGACGGTGCCGGTGTTGGGCGTGATGAAGCCCGCCATCAAGTTCAGCAAGGTGGACTTGCCGCAGCCGGATGCGCCCAGCAGCACCAGGAATTCGCCGCGCTTGACCTCCAGGTCCACGCGGTCCAGCACGGCCACGTCGCCATAGGATTTCGAGATGCCTTTCAGCTGGATCATCGTGTCGTTCATCGTTGCCATGCCAGCACCCATCGCTCAAGAAGCCGCAAACACAGATCGGTCACCAGCACGGTGAAACTGATCAGCACCATGCCCAGCACCACGGTGTCGGTCTGGAAGAATTCCTTGCCGTTCATGATCATGAACCCCAGGCCTTCCTTGGAGGCCACCAGCTCCGCGGAAATCACACAGGTCCACGACAGGCCAAGGATGATCTTCATGCCCGACAGGATCTGCGGCAGGCAACCGGGGAACAGCACTTCGCGCATCACCTGCCAGCGGTTGGCGCCCAGGTTGCGCGCCGCCCGCACCAGCACCGGGTCGATGCTGCGCGACGCTTCCATCACGTACAGCAGCGCCGGCACGAACGAACCCATGAACACGATGCTGTACTTCTGCGTTTCGGTGATGCCGAACCACAGCAGCGACAGCGGGATCCAGCTCATGGAAGGCAACGGCCGCAGGAACGAGATGATGGGGTCGAATACGGCGCGCGCCACCTTCGACGTGCCCAGCAGGATGCCCAGCGGAATGGCCACGATGACTGCCGCCAGGAAGCCCACCATCACGCGGCGGGTGGAGGCCAGCACGTTGTAGAACAGTGTGCCCTGGTCGGACAGGGACCAGGCCCGCGCCAGGACCTGGGTCGGCGCGGGCAGGAAGATGGGATCGACCGCGCCGGCGCGGCACAGGCCTTCCCACAGCAACAAGAAGCTAAGAAGCGAAAACACGCTGACCCAGATCAGCCGTGTTTCCCTTGAAGTCGAACGCGAGGACATAGGCAGCGGTCCCGCGCTTACAGGTACGAGGCCTGGACCCAGTCCTTGACCTGGGGCGCCTTGTCGATCTGCTTGAGCGTCACCAGCATCTCGGCCAGTTGCTGCATGCCGGCGACGAAGTTGCCCGGGTCCACCATCAGGCCCTTCTGGTCCGCGGCGGAATACCACTGCGTCTGCTTGATGACGGCCAGTTGGTCGTCTTTGGACAGGCCGGTCAGTTCCAGCAGCACGCTGGCGGCCTCTTCGGGTTGCTCGGTCAACATGGCGTTGGCCTGGAAGACGGCGTGCAGGAATTTCTTCACCGCTTCCGGGTTCTCGCGCCCCAGCTTGGCGTGCGTCAGCAGCACGTCCGGCCCGGGGGTGATGGCGTACTGCTTGTAGAGCGAGAACGCGGTGTCGTCCAGCAGCACGTGCGTGCCCGGCACGGCCTTGATGCGGTCGAAGGCCGGGGTCCAGGCGACTGCCGCGTCGATCTGCTTGCCCTGATAGGCGGACAGCAGGTTGGTGGCCGGCAGATTGATGATGGACACGTCGCGGTCCGGGTTCAGGCCGGCCTGGCGCAGCACGTCCAGCAGCAGCACATGGGCGCTGGACGCATAGGTCACGCCGATCTTCTTGCCCTTCAGGTCGGCCACCGACTTGACGTCCTCGCGCACCAGCACGCCTTCGGCGCGGCCGAAGTTGTTGGGCGTGGCAATCACCTGGAACTGGCGCGCGCCGGCGGCCATCAGGGCCAGCGACGAGACGACGCCGGTGCCGGCCAGGTCGATGTTGCCGGCCATCACGGCGCTCATGCGGTCGGACGACGTGGCGAAGCTCTGCCACTTGATGTCCAGGCCCTGCTTGGCGAAGAGGCCCGTTTTCATGGCGATGTAGGCCGAATAGTGGCCCAGCCAGGCCGAACCGCCATAGGTGTACGAGGCGTTGGCGGCGCGGCCGACCATGGGAAATCCCAGGGCGCTGGCGCCCGCCAACGTTGCGGTGCGCACCAGCATGGCGCGGCGAGTCATGTTCATATTTTTCCCCTACTGGAATGTAGATTGACCGATAGATGTCATGTCGCCGGCACTCTGGGGTGCGGCAGGCCAGACTGTCACCCGGCCACCGCCTGGCGGCGTGAATATAAGGAGCGGCGATGGTCAAAATTCGCCGTGCTTAAGCAATTCGGTTCTGCGGACGCCGTTTCATCGGCCGCTTTTATTAAGTATTCGCGCTGCTTATATTGCGGCGGCCGGGATAGGGCAGGTTCACACTCGCGCCACTTGTCCTTGGAGCCTTATCCGTGAAAAGTTTTGACGTGATCGTGATTGGTGCCGGCGTGATCGGCAGTTCGGTAGCCTTCCATCTGGCCGAACTGGGCGCAAAGAATGTGCTGGTGCTGGACCGGGCCACGATCGGCGCCGGCACGACCTCGCAGTCGTCCGGCATCCTGCGCACCCACTACTCGGTGCGCGAGAACGTGGAATTGGCCCAGCGGTCCTGGAACGTGTTCAACAATTTCGCCAGCTACGTGGGCGATGACGAGGCCTCTTGCGGCCTGGTCAAGTGCGGCTATCTGATCAGCGCGGCAGACAACGACAAGCTGGAGCCGTTGCGCGGCGCGCTGGAACAGCAGCGCGCACAGGGCATCGCGCTGGAACTGTTGAACGCCGCCCAGGCGCGCGAGCTGCTGCCCATCGCCTCGTTCGACGATGCGGCGCTGATCGGCTTTGAGCCCGACGCCGGCTTTGCCGATGCGTATCTGGTGGCCACCAGCTTTGCGCGCGGCGCGCGCCGCCGCGGCGTGACCATCCGCGAAAATGTCGACGTCCGCAAATTACTCATCGAGGATGGGCGCGTGGTCGGCGTGTCCACCTCCGAGGGCGACTACGCCAGCCCGCTGGTCATCAGCACGCAAAACATCTGGACGTCGGAATTGGCCGCCTGGACGGGCGTTGCGATGCCGGTGGTGCCGGAACGCCACGCGGTGCTGGCGCTGGAATGCGAGGCCGCGCCCTACACGTATTCGATGCCGGTCTACAAGGACCTGGCATCCCCCGGCATGCTGTATTGCCGCAGCTACGGCGGCAACCAGATGCTGGTCAGCGAGGGCATCGTGGGCGAGGCGCTGCAAAAGAGCGACGCCGAACAGGGCGATATCCCGCTGGACTACGTGGCCGAAGTGGGTGAGCAGGTGGCCGCGCGCTTCCCCGCTTACGAGACCGCCGGGCTGGCCTCGTCCTGGACCGGCGTATACGACGTGACGCCCGACTGGAATCCCGTGCTGGGCCGCGTGCCCGGCGTAGCGGGCCTGATTGTGGGCTTTGGTTTTTCGGGCCATGGCTTCAAGTTGTCGCCGACCGTGGGCCGCGTGCTGGCGCAGGAGGCCTTGGGCCTGGCGACCGACGTGTCGCTCAAGCCATACGACATCGGCCGCTTCGAAAGCGGCGCGTTGCTGACCGGGAAGTACGGCCTTGGCGCCGTCTCCTGATCGCATGCGCTGGACACGCGCCGCTTGGCAGGCCTTGCCGCCCGAGCCGTGGAAGAACGGCGGCGGCGTCACGCGCACGCTGGCGGTGGACGGGCAGGCGGCGATGCCGCGCTGGCGCGTCAGCATCGCGGACATCGAGCGGGATGGCCCGTATTCGCGCTTTCCGGGCTACGACCGCGTATCGGTCGTGCTGTCGGGCCAAGGCGTGGCGCTGCAAGGAGAGGGCGCCGGGCTCGATCTGCTGCCCGGCGTGCCGACGGCGTTTGCCGGCGACCTCGCGCTGGAGTGCCGTCTGTTGGGCGGTCCCGTGCGGGTGTTGAACCTGTTCGTGCTGCGCGGCGCGGCCCAGGCAACGGTGTCCTGTGCCGGCTCGGCACGCGCCCCGCTGATTGTCGGCGCGCTTGCCGCCGTTCCCGCTTTGGTTCAGGCGTTCGGCATCAGCGTGGAGTGGGGCGCCGGGCCGCTGGCGGTGGGCGGGCGGGAGGCCGTGTTGCTGGACTTGCGCGTGGCGGCGCTTGCTGCCGCCTGACCGCTCTTCTCTTCGCCTCCTGCCGGGGGCATTGATTGATTCCTTAATCCAGGAGTGTTCGCATGAAGGTATTAACCGCCGTCAAGCGCGTGGTTGACTACAACGTCAAGGTACGTGTCAAGGCCGACCAGAGCGGCGTGGATATCGGCAACGTCAAGATGTCGATGAACCCGTTCGATGAAATCGCCGTCGAGGCGGCCGTGCGCTTGAAAGAGCAAGGCGCGGCGGCCGACGTGGTCGCCGTGTCTTGCGGCACGGCGTCGTCCCAGGAAACGCTGCGCACCGCGCTGGCGATCGGCGCGGATCGCGGCGTGCTGGTGCAGACCGACGCCGTGCTGCAGCCGTTGGCCGTGGCCAAGCTGCTGTGCGCCGTGGTGCAGCAGGAGCAGCCCGCACTGGTGATCCTGGGCAAGCAGGCGATCGACGACGACGCGTGCCAGACCGGACAGATGCTTGCGGCGCTGCTGGGCTGGCCGCAGGCCACCAACGCCAGCGCCATCGAGATTGACGGCGCCGAGGTACGTGTCACGCGCGAGGTCGACGGCGGCCTGGAGGTGCTGGCGCTGACGCTGCCTGCCATCGTCACTGCCGATTTGCGGCTGAATGAGCCGCGCTATGTCACGCTGCCCAACATCATGAAGGCCAAGAAGAAGCCGGTGGATGTCCTGACGCCGGAGGCGCTGGGCGTGGATCCGGGGTCGCGCCTGGAGACGTTGCGCGTGGAAGAACCCGCCGTGCGGGCGCCTGGCATCAAGGTGGCGGACGTGGCCGCGCTGATCGATAAACTCAAGAACGAAGCGAAGGTGATCTGATGACGGTCCTGGTTATTGCCGAACACGACAACCGCGTACTTGCCGGCGCGACGCGCAACGCCATCGCCGCCGCAGGCAAGCTGGGCGTGCCGATCCACGTGCTGGTGGCGGGGGCGGGCGCGCAAGCCGTGGCGGACGCCGCCGCAGGTGTCGCGGGCGTCCAGAAAGTGCTGCTGGCCGACGCGCCGCATCTGGGGGATGGCCTGGCCGAGAACCTGGCCGCGCAGGCGGTGGCGGTCGCGGGCGGCTATGCACATCTGTTCCTGGCCGCCACCACGCAAGGCAAGAGCGTGGCCCCGCGCGTGGCCGCCCTGCTGGACGTGGCGCAGGTGTCCGATGTGATCGAGGTGGTGTCGGCCGACACGTTCAAGCGTCCTATCTATGCGGGCAACGCGATCGCCACGGTCAAGAGCGGCTACCCCGTCGTTGTGGCGACGATCCGCCCGACTGCCTTCGACGCCGCGCCGGCCGAGGGCGGTAGCGCGCCGGTCGAAACGGTCGCTGCCGTGGCGGATGCGGGCCGGGCGCGTTTCGTCAGCCGCGAGCTCGCGGTGTCGGAGCGCCCGGATCTGGGCGGCGCACGCGTGGTGGTGTCGGGGGGGCGCGGGCTGGGCAGCGCGGAAAACTTCAAGCTGCTGGACCCGTTGGCGCAGAAGCTGGGCGCCGCCCTCGGGGCATCGCGCGCGGCGGTGGACGCGGGGTACGCACCCAATGATTGGCAGGTGGGGCAGACCGGCAAGATCGTGGCGCCGGCGCTGTATGTGGCCGTCGGGATCTCGGGCGCCATCCAGCACTTGGCCGGCATGAAGGACTCCAAGACCATCGTCGCCATCAACAAGGACGGCGACGCGCCGATCTTCGGCGTGGCGGACTACGGTCTGGTCGACGATCTGTTCGAGGCCGTCCCCGCCTTCACCGCCGGGTTGTAGGGGCGCGTCAACGCCGCATGCTGCGCCACAGCGTGGCGGGCGGCAGCCCCAGGGCCGGGGCGATGTCTTTCTGGATCAGGCGTTCCACCGCCATCAGGATCACGTCCCGCGCCTCGGTGGGCAGCTTGCCCACTTCCTGCTGCCGCGCCGCCAGATACAGCGTGCGTGACAGGCTCGCGTCGTCGCTGCGCGCAACGCCCAGGTAAGGCGCCAGCGGCAACACGCGCAACTGGTCCACGAAATGGCGCGACTGCCAGATGCACAGCGGCGTGCTGATCGCGAAGCCGATGCCCGCCGTGACCAGGCTGAGCAGCGGGTCGGTATTGTCGAATTCAAAGGTGCGCTCGATCATCACGTCGTGCGATTCGATCAGGCGATCGATTTCGGCGCCGATGAACGAACGCGCGCTGTAGCGGATGAACTGCGTGCGTTTGCCCAGTTCCTTGAGCGTATCGATTTTGTCCATGTCCATCGTGCGCGGCACGATCAGCACATAGGGTTCGCTGAACAGGCTGTATTTTTTGATGGTGGGCTTGCCGGCCACGGCGCTGGTGGTGACCACCAGGTCAAGTTGCCGGTCTTCCAGCTGCTTGTCCAGCACGGGCGTAATGCCCGACCATAGCCGGATCTGGCGCGACGCGCCCGACAGACCATGGATCAGCGTGGGCCCCAGCGTGCCCGCGAATGAGTCCACGCAGCCGAAGCGCACGATGTTGCGCTTGGCCCGGCTCAGGTTGCGCACGCTCTCCGTCATGTCGCCGGCCTGGGCGAGCAGGCGCGCGGCATGGTCGAACAGCAGCTCGCCGGCGGGCGTGGGCCGCGCCGGCCGCGTGCTGCGGTCCAGCAGTTCGGTCGACATCGCGCCTTCCAGCTGCTTGATCCGCTGCGACACCGCCGCTTGTGACAGGCCCAAGAGGCGCGCCGCGCCGGAAACCGACGCGGCTTCCACCACCGCCACCCAGGTCAGCAACAGGCTCCATTCCGGATAGTTTTCCGTCGTGCTGAAGGAAAATCGGTTCATCGCCTGGCGTGTCCTGGACCGAGATGCGGGGGATCAGCGCTGACGCGCCGTGGTCTGCCGCAGGGCGGCTTGCACCATGCCTTCGACCACGGGGATGACCTTGCCGGCCAGGTCGGCCCGCCAGCCGTAGGGATGGGTTTCGTCCATGTAGGTGGACTGGCACATTTCCAGCTGGATGGCGTGGATATTGTCGGCCGGCGCACCGTAGTGGCGCGTGATGTAGCCGCCCTTGAAACGGCCGTTGATGGCCCAGGTGTAGTCGCGGCAGCCGTCCAGTTGTTCCTTGACCGCTGCCAGGATGTCCGGGGCGCATGCCGCGCCGTCGGACGTGCCGATGTTCAGGTCGGGCAGCTTGCCGTCGAACAGGCGCGGCAGCACGCTGGCGATGGAATGCGCCTCCCACAGCAGCACGGTGCCGTGCTCGGCCTTGATGCGGCCCAGTTCTTCGCGCAGCTTGGCGTGATAAGGCTGCCAATAGGTCTGCAAGCGGTGCGCGCGTTCGGCATCCGTCAGCACCGCGTCGTTCTGGTAGAGGGCGTCGCCGCGGAATGTCTGGGTCGGGCACAGGCCCGTCTTGGTCTGGCCGGGATACAGGCTTTCGTCGTTGGGCGGGCGGTTCAGGTCCACCACATAGCGCGAATAGCGCGCGCCGATCACCGAAGCGCCCACCGCCTGGGCGAATTGGTACAGCGTGTCCAGGTGCCAGTCGGTGTCGCCGGACTCCAGGCCCAGCGGCGTCATCTGCGCGCGCTGCGTATCGGGGATCTGGCTGCCCAAATGGGGAATGGAGATCAGCAGCGGGGCGGTGCCGCGGCTGAAATGATAGATGTCGCTCAAGGGAAAACTCCGGGTAGCAAAGACGGTACGCTGCGGGCGCTGCCGCAGGCGATGGGCGCTTGTATGCTAGGCAGCATGGCCCGTCGCGGTAATTGCATCAGTTTAATGGATATTGATGATCAGGCTGGCTGATGCAAAGCAAAAGATCATGGGCACACGGGTTGCGCATAGGGTGCCCACGGCGGATCCGTGTTCCAGACGCCGGCGATCTCATCGATCAGCACGCGCACCTTGGGCGACAGATGCCGCCGGTGCGGATACACCGCGCACACCGGCGCGCCCGTCGGGGCCACGGTTTCCAGCACGGGCGCCAGTCGGCCCGCGCGCAAGTCGTCGGCCACCAGGAACGCGCCCAGCTGCACGATCCCGTCGCCCGCCAGCGCGGCGTCGCGCAGGGCTTCGGTATGACCCAGGCGCAGGCGGCCGGCGATGGACACGTGGCGATCCTGGCCCTGGGCGGCAAAGCGCCACGGCACCAACTGCCCCGCGTGCGTGTACGCCAGCGTCTGATGCTGGCTCAAGGCGTCGGGCGTGATCGGCACGCCGTGGCGCGCCAGGTAGGCCGGCGCGGCGCAGGTGATCAACCGGTGCGGCGCCAGTACCCGCCGTACCAGCCGGCTGTCCACGTCGCCGCCGATGCGGATCGCCACATCGATGCCGTCGCGCACCAGATCGGTGTAGTCGTCGGAAAAGCTGACGTCCGCTTCCACGTCGGGCCAGCGCCGCAGGTAGGCGCGCAGCAGCGGCATCAGATGCAGCCTGCCCAGCGACACCGGCAAGTCGATGCGCAGGCGGCCGCGCGGCGCTTGCTTGCGGCTGGCCATGGCATCGGTGGCATTGTCGACTTCAGACAGGATGCGCTGCGCGTGCTCGTAGAAGATGCGGCCGTCGTCGCTCAGGCTGACGCTGCGCGTGCTTCGGTGCATCAGCCGGGCGCCCAGGCTTTGCTCCAGCCGGGCGATACATTTGCCGATGGCCGATCGCGAGAGGCCCAGCTTTTCCGCAGCCGCCGTGAAGCTCTGCGCGTCAGCCACGCGTACGAACGCCAGCAGGTCGCCGATGTGGTCCAGACGGTGGGAAGGGGCGGCGTTATTGTCCACGAATTGTCCCTTGTGTTTCGCTTTTTGCCTACTTTATCAGCACATTGGAAACAGTAGACTGCATAGGGGTCGGCCTGGCAACAGGCCATTTCCGGATAGACCCACCTATGCCCCGCAGCACGCCTTCCTCTACTCCAACCCGTTCCGACCCGCTCGTCCGGACTTCCCGGCGCGCCTGGCTGGGCGTCCTTGCCGTGGGCTTGGCCACGTTCAGCGTCGTCACCACCGAAATGCTGCCGGTGGGCCTGCTGGTGCCCATCACTGGCGACCTGGGCGTGTCGGTGGGCGAGGGCGGCCTGATGCTTTTCGTGCCCGCGATCCTGGCGGCGTTGTTTGCGCCGCTGGTCGTGGTGGCGGCGAAACGCGCGGACCGTCGCTGGCTGCTGTGCGGATTGTTGGCGCTGCTGACGGGCGCCAATCTGGCCAGCGCGCTGGCGCCGTCCATGGCCTGGTTCCTGGCGGCGCGCGTGCTGGTGGGCGTGTGCATCGGCGGCATCTGGGCGATAGCGGGGGGCCTGGCAAGCAGGATTGTTCCGCCGCAGGCGGTGGGAACGGCCACCGCCATCATCTTTGGCGGCGTGGCCGTCGCCTCGGTGCTGGGCGTGCCGCTGGGCGCCTTCATCGGCGACCTGGCGGGTTGGCGCAGCGCGTTCGGCGCGATGGCGGTTTTGTGCGCGGCCGTGCTGTTGCTGATCGGCGTGGTTCTGTCGCCGTTGCCCGCGGCGCGCGGCCTGTCCGCGCGCCAACTGGCCGGGCAGTTTTCGAATCCGGCGGTGCGCCTTGGCTTGCTGGTTACCTTGTTCCTGGTGGCCGGGCATTTCATGGCGTACACCTTCGTCCGGCCACTGCTGCAATCGCAGGCGGGCTTTGGCCAGGAGTGGATCGGCCCGTTGCTGTTCGCCTATGGCGCGGCTGGCGTCGCGGGCAATTTCGTAGCGGGGCCGGCCGCCGCCCGACATCCGGGTGGCGTGTTGCTGGCGATCGCCGTTGCGTTGTTGTTGACGCTGGCGCTGCTGGCCGGGCTGGGGCATCTGCGCATCGCGGGCGGCGTCTTGCTGGTGGCGTGGGGGCTTGCGTATGGCGGTGTGTCGGTATCGCTTCAGGCCTGGATGATGCGTGCCGCGCCGGATGCCGTCGAGGCCGCCACGGCGCTGTTCGTGGCGATGTTCAATCTGGGGATCGCTGCCGGTTCATTGCTGGGCGTGCCCAGTGTGGACGCGCTGGGCTTGCGGGCGAACCTGTCGCTGGCGGCGGCGTGCATGCTGCTGCCGGCGGGCGCGCTGTGGTGGTGGCAACAGCGGGCGCGTGAGGACGGTCCGGCATTTCGGTAGAATTTCCGCATCTTCCAGGAGCGCATCGAAGTGATCCTCTAAAGCCGACAAGAATCAGACTGCCGTGCCCAGCCTTCGCGCCGTGGGCCGCCGTCTCGTCGGGCCTGCTCTACGGAGCCGGCCGCCATGGTTGTGCGTGCCTGCCGCCCCGCGCGGCGTCGCGCAAGCCGCTTCAAAGGATCATTCATGACTGCCTCTTCTTCCTTCGATTTCCTTTCCCACAACCAGGCCGCCTGGGACCAGCTTGCCGTGCAAGACTGCGAATGGTCGCGCCCCGTCACGACCGAAACCATCACCGCCGCGCGCGCGGGCCAGTGGTCGGTGCATCTGACGCCGGGGCCGCTGCCGCGCGGCTGGCTGGATCAACCCCAAGGCCTGCGCATTCTTTGCCTGGCCTCGGCGGGCGGCCAGCAGGCGCCAGTGCTGGCCGCGGTCGGCGCACAGGTGACCGTCTTCGATGCGTCGGAAAAGCAATTGGACCAGGACCGCCACGTGGCCGCACGCGATGGCTTGGCGCTGGAAGCGGTGCAAGGCGACATGCGCGACTTGTCGGCGTTTGCGGACGCGTCGTTCGACGTCGTGTTCCACCCGATTTCGAACCTGTATGTGCCGGACGTGCGGCCGGTATGGCGCGAATGCCATCGGGTTTTGCGGCGTGGCGGCCGCCTGCTGTCCAGCTTCTACAACCCGATCGTGTTCGTGGGCGACCGCGATCCCGCCTACGCGAAGCAGGGCGTGATCCGGCCCGCGTATGCCTTGCCTTATGCCGACACCCGCGACCTGGACGCCGCGGCGCTGGACGCGAAATTGGCGCGCGGAGAGGCGGTGGTATTCGGGCACAGCCTGACCGACCAGATCGGTGGCCAGCTGGACGCGGGCTTCCTGCTTGCGGGCTTTCACGAAGATCAGCAGCCCAATCCCCGTTTCCTGATCGACCGCTACGTGCCGACGTTCCTGGCGACGTACGCCGTCAAGCCGTAGTCCGCCGTGCGTGCTCTCGGTGTTTTCCCGGGGGCACGGCTTTTTTCATCCCTCAGTACTAACCATTAGCCTCTATCGGGCGCTCCAGTGCGGCGCGTTCGGCAAAACGCGTGCGTATAACCCTGAGGAATAGCCCAAGCACCTGAAGGACTTTGACGCCATGGCGTCCCGATCCTAGTCTGCAGTCACGCCGTATCTTCGACTGCGAATTTCGAATGCCGCCAGCGCGCGGCGCACAAGGGAAGCCATGAATCGTCCTGTACCCCTCGCCCTGGCGGCCGCGTTCCTGGCGGTCTGTAGCACCGGTCTGGCCACGCCGGCGCAAGCGCAAGAGCGCCCCGTGCTGCGTATCAGTTCGGGCGCCGCCGACAACGCCACGCTTGACCCCCACCGCGCGACGTCCACCGCCGACAAAGGGGTGGCGGCGCAGATGTTCGATGCGCTGGTGCAGTTCCCGGCGGGCAGCGCCGACCCCAAAGCGTTGGAGCCGGGCCTGGCCGAACGCTGGGAAGCCTCGGCCGACAGCAAGGTGTGGACGTTCCACCTGCGCCACGGCGTCCAGTTCCATGGCGGCTACGGCGAGTTGAAAGCCGACGACGTGGTCTATTCGATCCAGCGCGCCGGCGATCCCAACCGATCCAGCTTCGCCGCCACCTTCGCCATCATCGACAAGGTCGAAGCGCTGGACGACTACACCGTGCGGGTCACGCTGAAATATCCCGACGCGACCTTCCTGGGCCGCGTCTCGAACTATCACGGCGGCAACATCGTCAGCAAGAAGGCGGCCGAGAAGCTGGGCGACAAGTTCGGCGCCGGCCCCATCGGCACCGGCCCGTTCGCGTTCGGCGAACACGTCACCCAGCAGTACGTGAAGCTGGTGGCCAACGACGCGTACTTTCGCGGCAAACCCAAGCTGGGCGGGATCCTGTATCGCATGATCCCGTCGGACAGCGCCCGCGAACTGGCCTTCACCTCGAACGAAATCGACGTCATGCAGGGCAAGCGCGAGCAGCGGTGGGTCGAACGGTCGGCCAAGCGCGGCATGAAGATCGATATCTTCGAACCGGCCGAGTTCCGCACGCTGCACCTGAACCGCAACGTCAAGCCGCTGGACAACCTGAAGGTGCGCCAGGCGGTCGCCGCCGCGGTCAACGTGGATGAAATCGTGCGCTATGCGGGCAAGGACGTGGCCGACAAGGGCTGTTCGGTGGTGCCCAACGGCTATCTGGGCCAGGATTGCAGCGCGGGCGCCTACGCCTATGAAGTGGATCGCGCCAAGAAGCTGCTGGCGGAAGCGGGCTATCCCAATGGCATCGAGATCAAGTCCGTCGTGTCGAACATCTCGGCGCAGCAGCCCATCATGGAAATCGTGCAGGCGCAGTTGGCCAAGGCCGGCATCAAGCTCAACATGGAAGTGGTGGACCACGCGACCTACCAGGCCAAGAGCCGCCAGGACCTGAGCGGGCTGGTGTTCTACGGCGCGGCGCGCTTCCCCAACGCGGATACGTACCTGACCGAGTTCTACGACTCGGCCGCCGCCATCGGTGCGCCGGGCGCGATGTCGAATTTCTCGCATTGCTCGGTGGCCGACGACGCGATCCGCCAGGCACGGGTGGAACCCGACGCGCAGAAGCAGCTGGCCTTGTGGAAGGACGCGCAGGTGAAGATCCATGACGATGTCTGCGCCGTTCCCTTGTTCGGGCTGAAACAGGTGTGGGCGCGCGGCGACCGTGTGAATTATGGCTACGCCTTGACCGGCGCGTTGAACCTGCAGCCTCCCATCACCGAACTGACGACGGTCAGCGCGCCCTGACCGGCGCGCCGGTCGTCATTGGCCTTTGAGCACTTCGCGGGAAACCTGCGCGGCCACGTCGCGGGCCGCGTCGACAAAGGCTTCGACCAGCGCCGCGTTGCGCGAGGTGTGCACGCGGCACAACTGGAAGTGGAACAGCAGCTCTGGATCAAACCGCCGCAAGACCATGCGGCTATGCAACCCTTCGGCGAACAACGGATGAATCAAGGAAACCCCCAGCCCCGCCGCGACGAATTCGCAGGCCGTGGGCGCCGTGTTGGTGTCCAGCACCACATTCAATCGGGCGCCGGCCTGGCTGAATGCCTGGCGCACCAATTCGTGCGTCTGGCTGTCCGCGCCGAAGGACACGAACGGCAGGCCGCTCAGATCGCGCGGCCGCACCACGCGCTTGCGCGTCAGCTCGTGATTCGGGGGCATGGCGCAGAACAACGGGTATTGGAACAGCGGCTCGCGATCGATGTAGGGGTTGTCGACGCGGCTGCCCACCAACGCTACGTCGATATGGCGGGTTGCCAGCCAGTCCGCCAGGAACAGCGACCCGCGGCTTTGGATCGACACGCGCACGTCGGGATGCCGCTTCAGGAACTGCATGGTCACGCGGCGGATGAACGGGCCGGCCAGCGCGGGCAGGACGCCGACGTTCAGCGTGCGCTGTTCGTCGCGGCGGATGGAATCGACTGCCTGCTCCACTTGGCGCAAGCCGCTGAAGACGCGGTCGATCTCTTCGTACAGCCGCATGCCCTGGTTGGTCAGCGCCAGCTTGCCGCGCACGCGGTCAAAGAGCGACAGGCCCGTTTCGGCCTCCAGATGCGACAGCAGCTTGCTGACGGCCGGCTGCGATACGCCCAGCGCTACGGCGGCCTGACTGGCGGTGCCATGTTCGACAACCGCCTTGAACGCTTCGATCTGCCGCAAGTTCAACGTCTGATTCATGCCATAACCCAGTTTGATGGAAACCCGATTTCCTGTCGCAAAGGTTATAGCGCCGGATTCGTCCGCACAAGAAGGAATCGCCATGCGCCAGGAGTTTGACCTCATCGTGGCGGGCGCCGGCATGGTCGGCGCCGCGATCGCCTACGGGCTGGCGGGGCACGGGCGGCGCGTGTTGATGCTGGATGGCGCCGACACCGATTTCCGCGCGGCCAAGGCCAACTTCGGCCTGGTCTGGCTGCAAGGCAAGGGCCACGGCCACCCGGCCTATCAACGCCTGTCGCATCAGGCGGTGCAGGCGTGGCCGGACTTTGCACAAGCGCTGGAAGCCGACAGCGGCATGACGCTGGCCTATGAACGCCGGGGCGGCCTGCATTTCTGCCTGGGCGACGCTGAACTCTCCGCCCGCGCGGCGCGCCTGGCCGCCTGGCATGCGCAGGCGCCGGAATTGGCGCCCCGTACGCAGCTGCTGGATCGTGGCGAGCTGCTGCGCCGCTTTCCGTCGATGCGCCTGGGCGCCGACGTGGCGGGCGCAAGCGTCGGCGAACTGGACGGGCACGTCAACCCGCTGCGCCTCCTGGCCGCCCTGCAGGCCGCGTTCTTGAAACGGGGTGGAACCCTGCTGAACCGGCATGCCGTGACCGCCATCGACGCGATGCCCGGCGGCGGCTTTACCGTGGGGGCCGGTGGCTTCCACGCGCGCGCCGAGCGCGTCGTGATCGCCGCGGGGTTGGGATCGGCCGCCCTGGGGGCGATGGTCGGGTTGGATGTGCCGTTGCGGCCCCAGCGCGGCCAGATCCTGGTCACTGAACGGCTGGCGCCCCTGCTGCCGGTACCCGCCAGCGGCATCCGCCAAACCGCCGAAGGCACCGTCATGGTCGGCCTGACCCAGGAAGAAGTCGGATACGACCTGGGCACCACGTCCGCCGCTGCGGTGCGCATGACGCGCAACGCGTTGCGCATCCTGCCTGATCTGGCGCAGGCAAGGCTGGTTCGGCAATGGTCGTGCCTGCGGATCATGACGCCCGACGGCTGTCCCGTCTACGCAAGTTCCCCCCTTCACCCCGGCGCGGACATCGCGCTGTGCCATTCGGGCGTGACGCTGGCTTCATTTCATGCCGGACCCTATGCCCGTGCATTGGCCGGCGCCACGCCGCTCGAACCCTTGGATGCCTTTCACCATGAGCGTTTCAATGTTCAGAAAGCTGCATGAGTCCGGCGCGCCCGCGCTGACGCTCACCATAGACGGCCAGTCCGTCGCCGCCGAACCCGGCGAAACCGTGGCAGCGGTGCTGCTGCGCCAGCAGACGCCGGCCACCCGGACCACGCCCGTGCATGAAAGCCCGCGCGCCCCGTACTGCATGATGGGCGTGTGCTTCGACTGCCTGGCCATCGTGGATGGCGTGGCGTCCACCCAGACCTGTCTGGTCACGGTGCGCGATGGCATGCGCGTCGAGCGCCAGTTCGGCCGCCGGAGCGTCCTGCCATGAAGCGCGAATTCGACGTTGTGGTGATCGGCGCCGGCCCGGCCGGCATGAGCGCGGCTATTGGCCTGCGCGGCCAGGGCCTGTCGGTGCTGGTGGTGGACGAGCAGCCTGCGCCCGGCGGCCAGATATGGCGCGCGGTGGAGGCCGTGGCACAGACGCCGACGGGCACGCTGCTGGGCAGCGAATACCGTGCCGGGGCGGCGCTGGCGCACGCGTTCCGCGACAGCGGCGCCGCTTATCAGCCGCAGACGCAGGTCTGGCAGATCGAGCCGGGCTGGCACGTGTATATGACGCGGGACGGGCAGGCCGAGTCGGTGCGCGCCGACCGCATTGTGCTGGCATTGGGTGCGCAGGAGCGGCCTGCGCCGTTCCCGGGCTGGACCCTGCCGGGCGTCTTGACGGTGGGGGCGGCGCAGATCCTGCTGAAGACGTCGCGCCAGGTGCCGGCCGATCCGGTCTGGGTGGCGGGCAGCGGGCCGTTGCCGCTGCTCTACATGGCGCAGCTGTTGCGCGCCGGCGGCAAGATCGCCGGCTGGCTC